>JBEKNJ010000071.1:0-28398 GCA_049522955.1 Acidobacteriaceae bacterium | reverse complement strand
CCATTGCTGGGAGCGACAACCCAGGTATCGGATGCGGGGCGATGCAGATCCTTGCGGAAATATTCGAAGACCGTTGGGTTATCCGGCGTGACGGCGGCGAAGTTGTTGAAGGTTTCGTAGGCCCCGGTTACCAGGCTTGCGGTCGCGACATAATGACCGAGGATCCCCCGATTGACTACCTGGGTGAAGAACGTGCCCTGGGGAATGAACTCACGCAAAAGATGAGGAATGTTTTCCTGCCCGTCGGGCATGAACGTCTCTTCATCTCGAGTGCCTCCTCCAAACGTAACGACGACTGCCTTCTGCCCGGTGCGCATGGCCATGGCGCGCAAGGGGGAGAAGGCCGACAAAGCAGTCGCGGCCGTGGCTCCGGTCGCTGTGCGAAGGAATTCGCGCCGGCTCCACGAGATCGCCCTCTCGACCTGCCTGGAGGATCCCAGATCACGGAAGCAGGAGAGCTCCGGAAATCTCTTACGCCTGGGATCGTTATGGGTATCGAAAGGAGCCATCTTTGCTTGCCGTTTCTCAAGCGGAAACCAGGGTGCTGCGCCAACAATTCGTTGTGCCTGGGTATCCCTGGATTGTCTCCTACCCGTCCGCAGGGTTACTCCCAGGCAAGTTATTGAAATCTGGGCAGCTTCTGAGCGCGGAAGTGGTGAAATTGGCAGACACACCATCTTGAGGGGGTGGCGCCGAGAGGCATGGGGGTTCAAGTCCCCCCTTCCGCACCATCGATTGAGGTTTTCATGATCTGGTTTGTGGGTACGATTCACGTTATTGTTTGCCTCATCCTTATTGGAGTTGTTCTGCTCCAGCAAGGAAAGAGCGCTGACCTCGCAGGCGCGTTCGGCGGCCAGGGGTCTCAGACTGCGTTCGGTCCCCGGGGAGCAGCCAACCTGCTGACGAAGGTGACTACCTGGGCGGCCATCCTATTCATGTTTACATCCATCGGACTGACGGTCCTGATCCAACGGAACAGCGGCGCGCGCTCCGTGCTTTCGGGCATCAAAGCCGGACATACGACGACCGCTCCGGCTCCAGCTAAAGCCCCAGCTCCAGCTCCCGCCAAGTAGCGCTTGCGCCTGCGTGAGAGCGAAAAGAAACAGCAGGTCCCTCCGCTATGCTCCGGTCGGGATGACGATCCTGTTTGGGATTGGGGTTTGATACGGAGAATTCGGGAGGGCCGAAGGGCACACTACAGATCCCTCCACTCCGCTACGCTTCGGTCGGGATGACAAAGGAGAGGGTGGGGTTGTTAGTAGAGATTCGCTAGCGGATGAATGAACACGAGGACCTCCGCCACGCTACAGAACTGCGCTCTGTTTAACTTGCTTCTTTGAGAGTCGAGCGTTGCCTGGTCCGTCGGCCGACTGCCACGACCAGCAAGCCCATGCCCAGGAAGACCAGCAGAAACATCACGGCCCGGATCAGGACGCCGCTATAGCCGAGCTGGTTGACGTCGACAAAGGGATAAGGATAGATGTGGCTCACGGCGCCCCGGGCCAGGATGTACACCAGGTAGACGCCGGGATACACCAGCCACGTGACGGCATCCTTCCAGTTCAGTCCCGACCGGGGCGCAAACAGCAGCCAATACAAGGCGTAACCCACGGGGATGATGCTGTGCAGAAGGACATCGGCAAGCCATTGGGCGCCTTGCGGATTCCAGAGCTGGCGGAGCAATAGCTGGTAGGTGATGCCGACAATGGCAATGTAAACCGCGGTGCCGGCCTGCACCGACGGACTGTACAACCATTGCCCCCAGGCCGTTTGTGGACGGACCGCGATAGCGGTAAAAACCAGCGCCACCAACAGGTTGGTTAGGATGGTGAAGAAGCTGATGAAGGTGATGACCGCCCCCAGCATCGCAGCGCCCGAGGGAGACGATTGGATGAGCATCAGGTAGAGTTGCAGCGCCAGCGCGAACCAGCCAAGCAATGCCCCCACTGCCGCGTAGATGCGCATGCCTGCATTGTAACCAGCGTCCCTTCCACTGGAGATGAATCCCCTAAAATGAAGCAATGATCTTTGAGAGCTTTCCCGTCGGTCCTCTGCGCTGTAACTGCACCATTCTTGGCGACGGGGTCACCCACGAAGCCATTGTGGTCGACCCCGGGGAAAATATCCCTGAGATTCTCTCCCGGCTGCAGAAGCACGGCCTGACCCTGCGTCAGATTGTCGTCACCCATGCGCACATCGATCATGTGGGCGGAGCGGCTTTGCTCAAGAAGCTGACCGGAGCACCCGTGTTTTTAAACAAGCGGGATCTTGGCCTACTGAGCGCGATGGAGATGCAAGCCGGCTGGTTAGGAGTACCCACGCCCGAAGTCGCGCCGCCCGATGCCAGCGCCGACGACGGTGTGGCTGTTGGCCTGGCCGCCCTGCCGGGCGAAGTCATCCACACCCCAGGACACACTCCGGGGAGCATTTGTCTTCTCTTTCCGGAGCAGCAATTGCTGCTTGCCGGCGATACGCTGTTTGCCGGATCGATCGGCAGGACCGATCTACCTGGCGGTGATGGACGGCAGATTCTGCGCTCGCTGCGCGATCGCCTTCTTGTACTACCGGATCCGACGCGAGTGGTCCCGGGGCATGGACCGGAAACGACGATTGGCGAGGAAAGACAATCGAATCCATTTCTTCAGCCAGAATTCCGAATGTGACACATTAAGCAGTCACGATAGACCACGATAAAGAGCCCCAAATATGTTTCCAAACGGGTCACACACAGCTAAGGGCAAAAATTTGACCCATCTTAAACTTCTTTAAAATGTGCTATTTGCATGGCACTTAATAAAGCTTTAAGTGAATGACACGAAAGTATTAGTAGCAAACTTGAGTCCTCCCTTGCACAGGTCGATCCTATGAATGGCCCTTGAAATGCCTTGAAAGTGCTTCCGCACCGCCCTGAAATACTTCTTCTCTGGCAAGCAAGCTCACCACCAGCCATCCCTGCCCCGGAAAACCAAAGAAACCGCCTGGATGTATGGCCACTGCGTGCTCAAGTAAAAGATCCAGCGCCGTTTCCTCTTCGGGTTTGAGCCCCGGAACGCGCATGACCGCGTACCAGCCTGCCTCCACATCCAACCGGGTCATCAGCGTCTGGCGGACCAGGACAGCATCAAGCGCTACCAGGTTCCTGTGCACGCGCTCCCTGATTTGCTGTTGCAGGCTTGCGCGCCCGCGGAGCCAGGCGGGAATTGCGCATTGGATGGGAGCGCTCATGGAAAGAAAGGTGTCGGAGATCATTTCCAGTCGCTGCAAGGCCTCTACCTGGATTGCGTCTCTGGCGAAGCAGGCGATCCATGCAGCTTTCATCTGGGGCAGCGCGGCCACTTTGCTGAGGCCGCTGAGCACGAACGTTGACACGGCATGTTCTCCGACGGCAAAACTCTCACCGCCCGGTTGTCCAGCGACCCCGTAGTCGAGAAAGACCTCGTCCACGATCAGAGCCAGGCGGTGTTCGCGGCACAATTCTTCGAGCGCGGCTCGGTCCGCTGGGCGGGTAAAGTGCCCAGTGGGGTTGTTGGGGTGGACGACCACGATGGCCCGGGTGCGTGGGGTCACGCTGCGACGCAGCGCCTCCAGGTCCAGATGCCAGCCATGATCGTAAAAAAGCTCATAGGGAACCAGCCGCACATCGTCCAGCCGAGCCAGGAAATCGAAGAGTGGGTAGCCCGGTTGGCCGATCAGTACCTCGTCGCCAGGATCGCAGAGCAGGCGGAAGAGGAAGCTGTAGGCCTCGCTGGTGCTGGTGGTGAGAAGGATCTGGTCCGAATCGACCGCGGCTCCGTGGTCGCGGTAATACAGGCTGACGGCCTCGCGCGCCGAGCGAAGACCCCGCGGATCCGGTTCGTAAAGCAGCGCGAGCGGATCGTTGAGGGGGGCCAGAATCGACTCCGCATCGTAAATAAAACCGCAGTGGGTTGGATTGGAGGCGGTCAGGTCCCAAAGCGGTGAGCCTGCTGCGCGCAATCGAGCAAGTTGCTGCGCCCAGGGCGTTTCCGCCAGGTCCCACTGGGTCCGTTGCGACCAGAAGGATCCCTTTGCACCACCGTCGCTCACCAGTTCCCTCCCCCGCTACATGGTGTAATAGAGCAGAAACAGCAATGGTGTAGCCGTAGCATCATCTCATTTTGCCTGCCGCAGGAGCCTGAACGCATGGATCTGAAAGCCGTGATCTTCGACTATGGGGAAGTTCTCAGTGGACCGCCCGACCCCCAGGCGCATCACAATCTGCTGACCATCGCCGGGGTGCAGGAGGAGGCTTTCGAAAAGGCCTATTGGGCCCACCGTCTGGATTACGATGCCGACGTCTTGAACGGCCAGACTTATTGGCAAATCATCGCCCGGGACACAGGTGTCCACTTCACGGCGGAGCAAATAGGCCAACTGATGGAACAGGACGCCATCATGTGGATGAACCTCAATGCGGCGATGCTGGCCTGGATTCCCAAGATCAAGCAGGCCGGCTTTCGGCTCGGCATCCTTTCCAATATGGGAGATGGAGTGCTTGGATATATGCGGCCCCGATTCCCCTGGCTGGCCCAATTCGACCACCTTACCTGGTCCTGTGAGCTCGGCGTGGTCAAACCCGACCCCGCTATCTATTTGCACACGGTTAAGAAGTTGGGCGTCTCCCCGGACAAGGCGCTATTCATCGACAACCTGAAGAAGAACGTCGAGGGTGCGGAGGCGGTAGGGCTCCAGGCTGCGCTGTTTGAAAACGTAGAACAGCTGCAGAATGATTTGCGCCGGCGAGGATTCGCGCTACCGCCGCTTGAGCCGGTCTCCTAAACTCACACAGAAGCAAGGACCGCTGAAAGTAGCCCAGGACGCAGTCCTGGGTTGTTTAGACCAATTGGAGTAGTCCCGAAGGGACGGCGGAGGCGGTGCATGAGATTCAGCCGTCCCTGACGGGACTATTCCCATCGCGTCCCCGGCTTCCAGGACTGGCGTCCTGGGCTACTTTCAGACGTCCCTTCGGGACTCACGCGGGCTAGGACTCACACGGGCTTGGCGAGGGTAAGGCCAACCTGGTCTATGATCTCCAGGTTGAAACCCTGCAGCGCCGGCACATGCGTGGGGGTGTTGGAGAGGAGGCGAATCTTTCGGATGTTGAGGTCGGAAAGTATCTGTCCACCCAAGCCGACCTGGCGCAGAATCCGTTGATGCCGGTCGTCGCTATGGTCGCCGCTGCGGTGCAAAGAGAGCCGATGGGGGGTAACGCTGCGATCAATCTCGAAACCTTTGCTGGTATTGTGCAGGTAGATCAGGGCGCCCCGTCCGGCCTGGGCAATCATTTCCAGCGACCGCTGCACTACCTGATGACAATCGCACAGCGTCGTGCCGAAGACATCCCCCGCCAGACAGTGAGAGTGTACCCGCACCAGAACCGGTTCCAGGTTGGTCTCCGAGCTCACGTCGCCGCGAACCAACGCCAGGTGGCTCTCCCCCCCATCGACCTCGCTCTCATAGGCGATCATGCGGAAGTCGCCGAAACGGGTAGGCATCACCGATTCCGCAACACGGAAGATATAGCGTTCATTCTGCAGGCGGAAACGGATCAACTCCGCCACGGTCAGCATCTTCAACTGGTGCAGCTTACAGAACTCCACCAGGTCGGGAACCCGTGCCATGGTGCCGTCGTCGTTCATGATCTCGCAGATGACTCCAGAGGGAATCAGCCCCGCCATCCGCGCCAGGTCGACCGAAGCTTCGGTTTGGCCGGCTCGCACCAGCACTCCGCCGCGGCGGGCGCGCAGAGGAAAAACGTGGCCCGGCCGCGCCAGATCCGCCGCTGTCATGCTGGGGTCGATCGCGACCTGAATGGTACGCGAGCGATCATGGGCTGAGATGCCCGTGGTGACCCCTTCCCGGGCCTCAATGCTCTCCGTGAAGGCTGTACCAAAACGAGACGAATTTTGTTGCGTCATTGGGCCGAGGCGAAGGTAGTCGGCTCGCTCTTCGGTCAAACTGAGGCAAATCAGCCCCCGCCCATACTTCGACATGAAGTTGATTGCTTCAGGAGTGACGAACTCCGCCGGGAGTGTCAGATCTCCCTCGTTCTCGCGGTCCTCGTCGTCCACGACGACGATCATGCGCCCCGCCTTAAATTCCTCGAGAGCCCCGGGTACGTCGGTAAACGGCAACCTAGCCTGCATCACTTTATTGTCCGCCAGATACAGGATGCTGTCACATCGGCTGCAGACACAAAAACGCCGCCCAAGGCGGCGTTTTTTTCTTCTCAAAACAGCTTCTCGTTACAACGTGGATTCGATCTCAAAACCCCAAGCCTCGAGGAGCGCTTCCGGGATATACTTCGAATTCTTGTTACGCCGGGCCCATTCGCGCAACCGTGTGGAACGCACATACTGATCGGGGGTCAGTTTAAATTCCTTGACTACTTGTTCGAAAGAAGTGACAGTCGGGACTACCGGGCCTATCGGCTCCGGCTTGCCCCAGTTAGGATTACCACGTCGTTTTGCCATTTGATCCGTTATCCTCTAGGGAGATGAGCAACAAAGAATGCCCGGCAGCATTGGAATTCCGAACGGTCGAGCCCGCCGGGACATGTCAAAGCTCTTATTTTAAGGATTTTTTCTCCAGAAATCAATAGCAAATTCGCGCTATGTGGTGACTTCCCGTAGCCTCGCCAACTATCGACTGCAACCTATCCGGTTTCAGCGCACTCCAATTTGATGACTTACTTGCTATTCGTGAAAGGTGGATGGTCAATGAACGCAGTTCGTTACTGGGCAGTGTTTTCTCTCGGGGTGGCGGCCGGCGCGGCTGCGGCTCTCATTTATGCTCCGCAGACCGGGGAAAAAACCCGCAAACAGCTGAAACGCCACATTGAGGATGCCAGCGACTACATCAAGGACGCGAGCGACGATCTGAGCAAGCATGCTACCCGTGTCTATAAGACGACCAAGGACAAGGCCGGCGATGTAGCCTCGCGCGTTAGTTCGGTTGCCAGTAACGTCAGCTCCGCGGCCAGCAATATTGCAGACAAAGTAGGAGACCTGGTCTAAAAGCGTCCTTAGGTCCCTCTGGTCCTGCCATTCCTCGCTTCTTCGCAAAGCCCTTAGCTCAGGGATCTGGCACAGTATTTGTGTCAGATCGGCGATGAAGCAATTGCTCCGCCGCACGATAGCCGGAGCGGAGGGCGGCGTGAACTGTGCCCCAGTGACCGGTGGTGTCGGAATGCTCGCCAGCGAAGAAAAGCGTTTCCTGGACCGGCGTCGATAGCTCATCGGACGCGTGGATGGAACCTCGCGGGACATAGGTGTAAGCCCCCAGGCTGTAGGTATCCGACTGCCAATCGTGATAGTGCGAGCGCAGCAGGCGTTGACGCATGGCGCTCACCCCAACGCCGAAGAGGCCAGCGAGTGTGGCCAGGCCGGTCTCCGGCAACCCTGCAAGATTCGCCTTGCTTATGTCGCGCCCGGCGACCCAGCCGGTCAGCATTGAGCTTGGCCTTGGGTTGGTGGTCCACCAGGTAGGTGGAGTGGCATCGGGAGCGAAGACAAAGCTGATTCCTCCCGGCCAGAAGCGGCGGTCAAACTCGTACGCCACACGCGCGGCGAATCCCATGGCGAGGCGGTCTGCCGCATCGAAGATCTCTACCGGTTGAGGGGTAAACTCGACGCTTCTCGCCTGCAGCACGCCCAAAGGCAGGGTGACGATTGCCGCAGAGGCGTGGAAGACGCGATTCGCGACGGTTGTGACCTCCACCCGTCCCGCTTCCCAGGCGATGGTTCGCACCTGAGCGGAGTCGAACAATTCGCCGCCCGCCTCCAGGAATTTGCGGAGCAGAAACTCTGGTACCCGCGCATAGCCTTCCACCACCCGAAACAAACGATCCCCGGAGATAGCATCTTCGGCGACCTGCTGCCTCGCGAGCGAAAGGATGCTGATGCGATCCGCATCGGCCGCATTGAAGCCTTCGACATAGTTTGTCGCCCAGGCAACGGTCTCTGGCTTATACCCTCGTTGGGCCACGAATTCATTGAAGCTGAGATCGACCGGGAGCGACGCCAGGTGACCAAGCTCGTCAAAGAGTTGATTAACCTCGCGCTGGTCGTCACATTCCCCGAGGCGGCCACGATCCTCGCGGAAGCAGCGAGTGTCGCCTTCCAACTCAAAACGGGTGAGACCCGCCTCATCGATCAGATCGATTAGCTCCGGGGGAAGGCCATGAACGAACTCCGCGCCCAGTTCCACGGGCAGTTCGCCGCGCGCGGCCGGGACGGTGTAAATCCGTCCTCCTACACGGTCTCGGGCTTCGATGAGCGCTACCTTCCGTCCTGCTTCCGCCAGGATTCGAGCGGCCGCGAGTCCGGCTATGCCCGCACCTACAATGACCACGTCCTTCATTGCACCTCCCAGGTGAGCGTTTCGGCGCGCGGACCCTGGGCAGGTACTGGATGCTTGAGCGCCTGGATCGATAAAGCACTGCCGGGGCGAACAGTCTCGGGAGTGAAGCGAAGGTGTTTGCCAATGGGTTGCATACTCACCCGAGGTGCGTTGTTTGCCTGAGGTGAGGATGGATGAGCGAGGGGGAACTCCACTGGGCCGCTCAGCCCGCACAAGAGGTAGAGGGACACCAGGTCGCAGAAGCCCAGCGCCGCGGTCCACCGGTTCAAATCTTCCTCGATCCCCTGGAACTTTTGCTGGCGCGCCTTCTCGGCCTGGAGAAAACGGTGATGATGTGCCTGATCATTTTGGGCGAGCAGGGTGAAGTGCCGGCTGACGACAATCGCTCCCGGCCTGGAGAACGTTTCTACCGTATTGATGGAAGCCGTCCACGCCTCTTCTGCTTCCGCGGGCGGGATGGCGATGAAGGAAACCGGGGCCGCATGGACAGCGTGCGAACCTCCTGAGCGCAGGCGTTGGATCTGCTGCGCGTCGCTCGAGGCCCAACCTGTATCGTGCATCTGAATGGCCCGTCTGATCTCAGGGGGCAATTCTCCGAAGCAGGTCAACCCATCGGCGAGCTCCCCTGCCAGCACGGCGTGCGCCGGCTGGGGCACCAACAGGCAGGGCACCCGCGGCTGCCGCTGCGCCGCTTCCACCTGGGCCCAGGCTGAGGCGCCAGCCGGCGATCGATCACTGCCTCCGTGTTCCGATTGCGACCATCCAATCACCATTGAATCCCCTTACCGCCGCGGGGCCATTATCAGTTACCCTGACCCGGGAGACTTTTATGATCCTTCAAGAAGAGGCAGCCGTCGATCTCTCCACGCCTACCGGCCCGATGCGCACCTATATGTTTCGGCCAGTGGCCAAGGGCAAGTATCCCGCCGTGGTGCTGTTTTCTGAGATCTTCCAGGCTACGGGCCCTATTCGCCGGTTTGCCGCCTTTATCGCCGGCCATGGTTACATCGTCGCAGTTCCTGAGGTGTATCACGAGCTCGAGCCCGCGGGAACGGTGCTGGCTTACGATCAGGCCGGCTCCGACCAAGGCAATGCTGACAAATACGGCAAAGCGGTATCGTCCTACGACAGCGATGCGCGGGCGGTCCTGGACTACCTTCGGGGACTTGAAGATTGTACTGGCCGACTGGGAACGATCGGCATCTGCATGGGCGGGCATCTGGCTTTTCGCGCGGCCATGAACCCTGATGTACTGGCCAGCGTTTGCTTTTATGCCACGGACATTCACAGCCACAGTCTGGGACTTGACAAGCAGGATAATTCGCTTGAGCGCGCGGGCGAGATCAAAGGGGAGCTGCTGCATATCTGGGGCCGGCAGGATCCGCACGTTCCTCTCGCCGGACGGAACCTGATCAAGGCGCGTCTCGACGAGGTGGGCGCGAATTTTCAATGGGTGGAGGTGAATGGCGCACACGCGTTCATGCGCGACGAAGGCTATCGCTATGATCCAGAATTAGCAGCGCTCTGTCTGAATATGACGCTGGCCCTGCTGCACCGGAAATTGCCACTGTGACCGATCAAGACCTGAAGGAAATACCTCGCAAGACGCTCGAAGATCCATCGAGCGATCTGGGATTTGGCAGAGTCGTATCGGAGCAGCGGCAGCTACGCCTGCTCAACCGGGACGGCAGCTTCAACGTGCAGAAAAGAGGGCGTGGGCTGAATTCGTTTCTGGCCTATTCCAACCTGGTCAGCACCAGCTGGGCCCGGTTCTTTCTGTTCGTGGCCGTTGTGTACCTTACGCTCAATGGCTGTTTCGCCTTGCTGTACGACGCTGCCGGACCGGGCGGCCTGGTGAATACCCTCGATACCGGCATTAATACGCCTTTCCTGAAGGCTTTCTTCTTCAGTATTCACACCTCGGCGACCATCGGCTATGGAAGCACCGTGCCGGTGGGCCTGGTCACCAACATGCTGGTCGCGCTCGAGTCCGTGGTTAGCTTGCTCGGGCTGGCGGTAGTTACGGGGCTGGTGTTCGCGCGATTCTCCCGCCCGGTCGCCGACATTCTCTTTAGTCAAAACGCAGTGATGTCGTGGATCGGCAACCAACGAGCTTTCGAATTCCGCATCATCAATACGCGCAACAATCAAATAATCGATCTGCATGTGAGGGTTCTAGTGTCGCGCTTTGAACCCAATGCAAGCGGAATCATGGTGCGCCGTTATTATCCGCTTAGCCTGGAGCGGGAGAGCGTCGTCTTTTTTCCTCTCTCGTGGACGATCGTTCACACCATCGATAAAGACAGCCCGCTGAACGGCGTGACGGAAGATGAGTTGTGCGCGAGTGGGGCGGAGTTTTTAATTTTGCTTACCGGGACCGACGAGACCTTTTCTCAGACGGTGAATGCGCGGACGTCTTATCGCGCCGACGAGATTGTCTGGGATGCGAAGTTCACCGATATTTTCATATATGACCCGGAAGGCCGAATGGCGGGCATCGACATCAAACGGTTCCATGATACGGCGCGTATTTCCAGCCCGCCGTAGAGAGACAGCAGAAAGAGAAACAGCAGGTCCCTCCATTACGCCAGACTTGGCTTTGTATCAGGGCACGACTTTAATCGTGCCGTAAAGGCGCGAAAGAGAGTGGGGCTTCAGCCCCTGCGCTCATTTCCATTGCAATTTCGCGCAGATTTTACGGTGGCAGGGGCTAAGGCCCTAACCATTGGGCCCGGGGGCGGCACGACTAAAGTCGTGCCCTGATACAAAGCGAAAAGCTCGTTTTCGGGGCTGCCTGAAAGGTTGTCGCCCGAGGCGGGACTAAATGAAGAACCCGACCTGACCAGTTGTTTCGTCCGGCGATGCTGAACTCTATGGGTTGACGATTCGAGCACCGTTGGGACCGGCGATCACGGCTACCGAGGCCAGGCCAAGGAAGAGCCCATGCTCGACCACTCCAGTCATGCTCTTGATGGTGTGAGCTACGGCGGCCGGATCCAGGATCTCGCCATAGTGGCAATCGAAAATGTAGTTGCCTTCGTCGGTTATATAGGGCGATCCGTCATGGCCGGAACGCAGTACGGGGTGCGCCCCTATCTTCTCCAACTGTTTTTTGACCGGTGAGGCTGCGAACGGGATCACTTCGACTGGGAGCGGGAAGCGGCCCAGGTGCTCGACCAACTTGTGCTCGTCGGCCACGATCACCAGGCGGCGCGAAGAGGCGGCTACGATTTTTTCGTGGAGCAACGCACCGCCGCCGCCCTTGATCAATGCCAGGCCGCCTGCCACCTCGTCGGCACCGTCGATGGTGACGTCGGTGTACTCCACTTCATCGAAACTGGTGAGTGGAATCTTCAGCGAACGCGCCAGCTCGCCGCTCGCTCGCGAGGTGGGAATACCGCGAACCTTCAAGCCGTCGCGGACCTGCTCGCCAAGAAACTGGATGGCAAAGGTTGCGGTCGAACCACTGCCCAGCCCGACTACCATCCCATCCTTGACGTATTCCAGGCTCTTGCGCGCAGCAGCAGCCTTCTCAGTATCTGTGAGCGTCATACGAGTCACCTAAACGTTGGCACGCACCGCCCGTGAGTACATCAGGCGGGTAAAGCCACTCATTAAAAGATTGATGCCGACAATCGTTCCCAGGGCCCAAACTGCACTCGCCGGCCAACTCCGCCAGATCATGATCGCGAGTATCAGGGTCACGATACCGTCGAACAGAAGCCATCCGGAGCCCGGAGCGCTGCGGATCTGAAAGTAGGTCACGATGTGAAAGATTGCTTCCACGAAGAATAGAACAGCCAAGGCCAGGGTAAGCGAGACCAGGCTTAATTTGGGGTTGAGCAGCAGATAGACTCCGGCGATCAAATAGGCACAGCCTACCAACAGCCGCCAGAAAAATCCTCCAGTGGTGCGCGCCGCAAAGGTACCCGCGAGATGGGCGATACCGGCCACAATGACCAGCACCGCGATGACGATGGCAATCGCTATACCGGCCTCGAAGGGCAAAGCCAAGGCGAAGAACCCGACAACAATCAGCAAAATGGCCCAACCCATGGGAAACGTACTGCCTTTGCCTAATGCAGAGGTAAGCATGGTCATGGCTCCTTGTGATTACGTTGGTAAATGACGCAGCAACCAGCATATCTGGAATTCGATTGGGGCGGGCAGCCTTTCCACGACAAACCGGCTAGTGAAAATGCTGCAGGCACGCGATATCCTGAATTTGATCCGCCGTTCATGTTTTGCGCGGCAAACGTCGCGATATCAACTTTGAAGGAGATCCATGTCGAACGATTTGCGCAGTTTTCTCACGCTTTCCTATGAAGAGCTTGAAGAGTTGAACCTGAAGGCGAAAGAGCAGCGGAAGAACCGGGTTGCCCCGGATCATATCCGGGAAGAACGGCTCCGGTACCTCACCGACGAGAAGCGTATTAAGGCCGTCACCGTCCTTTTCAGCGACCTGGAAGGCCGTCTGCACATGCTCGATTACGACAAGAAATTCATCATCAAGAGCTGGGACAACCTCACCTTTGACGGCTCCTCCATCCGTGGATTTTCCGCTCAGAGAGAGAGCGACTTGCGGCTGGGAATTGACTGGAGCGCCTTTTACTGGGTGCCTGCTGATTTCTTCGGCGCGGGCAAGGTGATCGTCTTCGGCGAGGTGATCGACAAGAGCGGAGCGGTGTACCCCGCCGATATGCGCAGCGTGCTCAAAGCCTTTGCTGCCGAACAACACGAGAAGAACGGCTACACGCTGAACGCTGCCAACGAAATCGAAGGTTTCCTTTTTGAGGGTGTGGACGCGGAGCGACGCTACCCGGAGACGGGCAAGTTCGAGTATGTCAATACCGGCGGCTACTACCATTCGCTCCCGGGCGACCCGCTGCGAACGTTCATCGACACCACGGCGGAGGTACAGCGCGCCATGGGCTTCGAGAATGAAAAGGACCACCCCGAAGTTGCGCCCTCGCAGTTTGAGATTAACTACGGCTACGGCGAGGTTGTTGCGGCGGCTGACCAGATCCAGCTCTACAAGCTCATCTGCCGCCAGGTAGCCACGGGCATGGGCTGCTCCGCCTCCTTTCTACCCAAACCGGTCATCGGAGTCAATGGCAACGGGATGCATACCAATGTCTCGATCAGCAAGGAGGGCAAGAACCTTTGCTGGGACCCGTCGGGAGAAGAGAAACTCAGCCCGCTGGCGTGGTCGTTTATCGACCGCATTTTATCCAGCGCGAACGATATTTGCCTGCTGCTGAACGCCAGCGTGAACGCCTATCGCCGGCTCGATCCACACTTTGAAGCGCCTAACCAGATCAAAGCGTCGCCCATCGATCGCGGGTCCATGGTGCGGGTACCCCTGGGCAACGAACGGAGCTCGCGGGTGGAGGTGCGATCGGTTGGACCGGACGCCAATCCTTACATGGTGATGTATTCGATCTTCCGCACGGGCATAGAAGGTGAGATTTCGAAGATCAAGGACCTGCGCCAGGCTAAGCGCTACCTGCCCGACAACGTGTATACAGCGATCGATGATTTTCGCAAATCAAAATGGACAACAACGCTTCTGGGAGAAGATGTGAAAGCCCGCTACGCCGACCTCAAGCAGGCCTCGGCGGATCGTTGTCCGCGATTGCTTGGCAGTCTGATCAAGGTTCCCGAGATCCAGTTCCATCACGATGTTTATAACCAGTTCCTGTGGAACCAATTCTGAGCGCAAAGCAGTGAACCGGGTCCTGAGTTCTCCGCTACACTGGCAGAGTTTAGGACCCGGGGAGGGATAAAGCCATCAAGCTGCTAGGCATCGATGTGGGCACGGGAGGGACGCGTGCCCTGCTGATCGACGAAACGGGAGCGGTGGTCGCTTCTGCGATTCACGAACATCAGCCCTTTGCTACTCCGCGGAGCGGGTGGGCTGAGCAGGATCCGCACGACTGGTGGAAGGCCTGCCAGGGCGCGGTCCGCAAGCTGCTTAAGGATTCATCGACCCCCGCAGACGAGATCGCATGCATCGGCCTTAGCGGTCAAATGCACGGGGCGGTACTGTTGGATCGGAACAACGAGGTCTTACGGCCTGCGCTGATCTGGTGCGATCAACGCACGGCGGCTGAGTGCCGCTATCTCAACGACACCATAGGACCGCAGCGGTTGGTGGAGCTCACCTCCAATCCCGCGCTGACCAACTTCACGCTTACAAAACTGCTGTGGGTGCGAACCAACGAACCCGCGATCTGGCGTCGATTTCAGAGTTTTCTGTTGCCCAAGGATTATGTGCGCCTTTGTCTGACCGGGGTGCGAGCGATCGACGTGGCGGACGCCTCAGGTACGCTGCTGCTGGATGTAGCGCACCGCCGCTGGTCCGATGCGATGGTGGATGCTGTAGGGCTCAACCCGGATTGCCTGCCTGCTCTCTATGAATCGCAGGACATTGTGGGTCAGATCACGGAATTGGCCGCCGCCAGCACCGGCCTCAAGGCGGGCACACCGGTGGTCGCCGGCGCGGGTGATCAGGCTGCGGGTGCGACCGGCATGGGTATCGTGCGGCCGGGGGACGTGAGCGCGACTATCGGCACTTCGGGGGTTGTGTTTGCGGCCTCCGATGCACCGGTGACCGACCCATTGGGGCGACTGCACACCTTTTGCCACGCCGCTCCGGGCCGCTGGCACGTGATGGGAGTGACCCAGGCGGCCGGCCTTTCCCTGCGCTGGTTTCGCGACAACTTCAGTTCGGCCAACGAAACTTACGATCAGCTGAGTGCAGAGGCTGCGCAGGTCCCTGCGGGCGCCGGTGGAGTGCTCTGGGCTCCGTACCTCATGGGGGAGAGGACACCGCACCTGGACCCTGATGCGCGCGCTGCGCTGATCGGTTTAGGCGCCGAGCACAACCGGGCGCATGTGGTGCGCGCGATCCTCGAAGGGGTCGCCTTCAGCCTGAAAGACACACTGACTATCTTCAAAGAGCTTGGCATTCCGGTGAAGGCCATTCGCCTGGGTGGGGGCGGTGCGCGTTCGCCGCTGTGGCGGCAGATCCAGGCCGACGTCTATGGGCAATCCGTCGAGACCGTACAGGCGGAAGAAGGCGCCGCCTACGGTGCTGCGCTGCTGGCGGGAGTGGGCGCCGGCGTTTGGCCTTCCGTGGATGCCGCCTGCGACGCGGTGGTCCGTGTCGACAAACGCACGGCGGCTGACCCGGGTGCGGTCGGCGTGCTGCGGGGATGTTACTCCAAATACCGCCGGATTTATCCTGCTCTGCGGAACGTCGACGCCAACCGGTGAAGGGCACGGCGCACAGGCGCAAAAAAAGAAACCGCAGATCTCTCCACTACCCCCGGAGTCGAAAAACATTTCCAAAAGAGAGGTCCGCAGACAAAGCGAGAAGCTTTTTCGGGCAACTGATAGATGCCAAAGGGATTGTGGCGACCTATGCCGAATGCGCCGAGCAGGTCAATCCTCGGCAACGTGCTCGGCCAGACAGGGTTATTCCCTTTTGAGGTACCGGCGGTCCCGATCTTTGGTCAAAAGGGCGGCCAGGTTTTAAACTCGAAGAGTGGCCCTGATCTGAGCGACAGTGGGGTCGATAGCTCTTCTCGAACGCGGAGTCAGCGCGCCTTAATGGAACCCACTCTCCTTGAAGTATGTGCCGAGCGGGCGTCGCTCACCCACCCCGTCTATACGCGCCGAAATTTCTTGTGGCTGGCCGCCGGGTCGGCCGCAGGCCTGGCGTTCTACGCCGGCGAAATTGGACGCCACGAACTAGAAATTCTCGAGCTTACGATCAAGCTCCCGCGGCTACCGGACGCGTTCGCCGGCATGAAGATCGCACAAATCAGCGATTTTCACTTTCAGGAATTCACCGAAGCCGCCTTCTTGCGAGCAATCGTGCGCCGGGTGAATGATCTGGCTCCCGAGCTGGTCGTGCTGACGGGAGATTTTGTCAGCAATAAGCCTCTGGGGAATCGCATCGGCATCAGGATGGGCTACGAATGCGCCGAACTCCTGAGCCACATCGAGTGCCCTTGGCGGTACGCGATATTGGGGAATCACGACGCCCTGGTCAACTCGGCCGCGGTCACCGACGCCCTAGGCACACATGGTATTCCGGTGCTAGCTAATGGCTTCGTACCCCTCGAGCGCGACGGCCAGCGCATCTGGCTCGCCGGTATCGAGGATGCGCTCATGCAGAAGCCCGACCTGGACAGGGCTCTTCCCTCGGGCAGAAACCGCAACGTCGAACCACTGATTTTGCTGTCGCACGAACCTGATTTCGCGGATTATGCCGCCGGGCGCCAAATCGATCTGGTGCTCTCCGGACACACCCATGGCGGCCAGATCCTTCTTCCGTTCATGCCACCGCTGCTGCTCCCTTATTTAGGCACCAAGTACGTGCATGGACTTTTC
Organism: Acidobacteriaceae bacterium; assembly: GCA_049522955.1. Lineage (GTDB taxonomy): Bacteria > Acidobacteriota > Terriglobia > Terriglobales > Acidobacteriaceae > PALSA-350. Next base: position 11,619 of record JBEKNJ010000071.1, on the reverse strand, counting down.
AAGCTACGCGAGGGGATGCAACTTTACGTCAATCGAGGGATCGGTGCGGTGAACCTGCCTTTTCGTTTTCGTTGCCCTCCTGAGATCACCCTCATCACCTTGCAACCAGGCTCGTGATTCCGGCCATCCTAATCAATAAGCGTGAGCCGCCGGGTGGAGAAACCACGGTGTATTCCTTCGCTCCGGACTGGCGCTTACGGGGGTAATGGAAATGGAGAAATGTGCGCTCAAAAGCGGCTTTTTATGACCCGAAAGAACGCCGATTTGGCACTATCGCGGTACCGTTAAGGGAATCATCCGCGTGTTACCCAACCAAAGTTGTACCGCACACTTGAGACACGACCCCATCTTCCCGCTATAGTCAGTAGCTGAAAGGGGACACACCATGGGCATTCAAGCATTTCCAAATTTAGCGGGGCAATCGATGAGGCCGGAGTTGCGCATAGTGCGCAAAGCGGAGTCCATAGTTTCCCTCAACGTCGCTGATGTTTGCACCGACGATCCGGAGAGCTTCTATTACGAAGACAAACTGGGGTGCGCGCGCGGTATCGTTTTTGCGTTCGCCTTCCAGGTAGCATTGGTCGCCGTCATTGTGTTGTGCTGGAAGCTCGTCCTGTCCTAGAACATCAGCAGGCACGAATTGCGTTGATGGTAGCGCGGCTCAAATCGCTTTCTCCATAACCTCGGCGTCGATCCTCCCCCCGTAATACTTCGCAATCTTCCCCCTACAGATAAAGCCAAGGCCACGATAGAACTGGCGCGCGGCAGCATTGTTCTCCGCCACCTCCAGGCTGATGACGGCTGCGCCCTCCTGCTTCATCTGAACTTCGGCGGTTTGCATCAGCAGAGTGCCTAAGCCGTGGCGCCGGTCGGCAGGATCCACATCGAGGGTGATGATGTGGCCGGCCGAGCGACCATTACGGGTGGCACGCTCAAGAATGACGAAACCCGCCAGCTTGCTGTCTGGCTGCTCGGCGATCCAACAGGAGCATCTGGGATGGGTGAGGAAGTACTGCAGCTCTGCCCTGGAATAGGCGACGCCTTGCGGAAAGCAGGCCTGATCCAGCTGATAAAGCCGGACCAGGTCTTGCCCTTGAAACGGGCGAATCATTGCCCGTGGAGCTTAGTGGGTCTGAGCAACGGCTACCTTCGCCGAGGTCGTTTGCGGTTCGATGACGACTCCGTTATAAGGGGTCGCGGCCAACAGACGTCCGCTCATAGAGCGGACATGCCGTACCTTCCAGCCTGGATCATAGAACTTGAAGGTGCGATCCGCGGGGTCAACGGCCAGCACCCAACTGGAAGCCCAGGAGGTGACGATGAGGCGTTTCAGATCGGCCTCGTAGCTGAGTCCACTGATGTCAGAAATGGGAAGGTTTGATACCTCGTTCCAGTTCTGACCGTGATCTTCACTGTAGAAGACTCCCTCCCGGCCGCCCACCCATAGGCTCCCGTTGCCGGCCATGGCGATCGATTGCAGCCACGTGAGCTTGTGCGGCATGGCCAACGGCTGCCAGTTCTTCCCGCTGTCTTCGGAATAAGCCAGCGCGGTTCGCTGTGCCGCTACGACGATCGGCCCGGCGGCAGCCACGGCACGGTATTCTGCCTTACCCAGCACCGGACCACCTTGCCAGGTGGCACCTTGATCGCTGCTGGAGTAGACACCGCTGGCGGTTGCGGCATACCAGACACTCCCAGAAGCATCGACATCACTCACCCGTGCGTCGATCTGTCCAGCCGGCTTCATGACGGTTGTTTCCACCTTGGTTCGCTTGCCCTTGCGGACGACGTAAGAGGTCTTGACCTCCGGCTTGACGATCTTTCCATCGGGCTGCCAGTTGGTACCGTCCCAGCGAAAGATACCGCCATTGGTTCCAGCCAGAATGACGCCGTCGGCGGATTGCGACAGGTCAAATACATCCCGTCCCTGAAGCCCACTGCTCTGCTGGCTCCAGGTGGCGCCCATGTCGTGGGAGGCAAACACACCTCCGTAGGTCTTGTCGTTCACCACCCCGGCGAGGATGGTCTGAGGGGTTTTCGCATCGACCAGGAGGGTGGAAACCTGACGCTGGGAAAAGCCCGTGTTCGAGGCCTTGAAGCTGAACGCGGCATCGTCGCTTTCCAGCACGCCGCTGCGGTCAGTCGCCAGCAACACCCGCTGGGGGTTCTTGGGGTCGACGTAGACGTCGTTAATGATCACGTCCGGGCCCGTCATCCGTTTCCAGTTCGTCCCGCCGTCCAGAGTCTTGTACAAACCCTCGGTAGTGCCTGCGTAGACGGTGTTCCGATTGGTCGGATCGAGCATCAAGACCCGGGTTCTGCGCGCGGTCATGGGGATGCCCTGGATCTTGTGATAAAGCTCGCCGCCGGTGTCGCTGCGGTAGATCCCGGAGCAGGCACTGGTATAGACCACGTTGGGCACAGTGGGATCAATGATGATGGAGAACACATCCGAGTCGTCGATCAGTCCCTGTTTGATGTTGTGCCAGTTGGCGCCGCCGTCGGTGGTTTTCCAGGGCAGGTGCCAGGTGCCAGCATAGATGGTGCGCGGATCCTTGGGATCAATGGCGATCGACTCCACCTCGTGCAGATCCATGCTGCCCTCGGGAGTGATCCGATTCCAATGAACTCCGCCGTCTTCGCTGCGAAAGACGCCCTTGAGCGTTCCCGCAATCAAAATCTTGGGATCCGAGGGAGCCTGGGTGAGCGCGCGGATCGATTGCCCCTTCATGGCCTCGACCGCAGTCCAGGTCTTGCCCCCGTCGTGGCTAATGAAGAGCCCGCCGTCGGGATGATCAACCACCCAGGCGCCTACCAGCAGCGTCTTGGGGTCGGATGCATCGACCACGATGTTATCGAGCAGCAGGTCGTCTGTCTTGGCGAGCTTGGCCAGCCTTTGCCAGCTCGCGCCACCGTCCTGGGTCTCATAGATCCAGCTGTTGGTGGTTCCGAGATAGAGGTGCTTGTCGTTGGAGGGGTCAGCGGCAAAACTGCGCCCATCCCCCCCATCGGGTCCTACGGGAACCCAGGAATTTGACTGTGACAGCGCCGGTTGATTGGGGAAAAGTACGGCCAGGAGAAAAGCGGAGGAGAGAGTACGCCCAATAAATGAAGTCATGGTTTTCTTTTTGCAGTGCCTGAATTGCGGAGAACTCGACGAGCTTATCCGCCTTCCACCGTGCGCCTGTTGGAGGTGCAGGGTCAAGCACAATGAAAAGGGTGGCCATTACTATTTGGCCACCCTTTCCTGTTATAGCTGCTTCCGGCGCTTACTGAGCCGGAGGAGCTGCTGCTTTCCTTCTGTGATGGGCGGGGGGCGCAGTTCTGGATTGAACCTTTACCGTGCTTTCGTCCACTGCCGTGGTGCCTTGTACGTCGCTGTCGAAGGTTGCGCCGGCAGGTACAAGGTAGTTCTCGACTTCCTTGTTGCCCTGAGTTCCGGTGCGTACCGAGACACGGGAAGGATCAATGCCCTTCTCCTTGACCAGGTAGTCCTTCGTGTTGACGGCGCGTTGCGCAGCCAGCGTGTCGGCCTTCTTTTCATCGGAAGCCGCTTCGCCAACCAGCACTGCGGTGGCATCTGTTTGCTGTTGCAGGTTCAGAGCGACGTCATCGAGGCAAGCCTTCGCCTCATTGTCGACCCGAGCCGGACGTCTCTTGTCACGATCGAAGTTGATCGAGCACAGCGTCTTCGTCTTAGGAGCGGGCGGTGGGGGCGGCGCTTCCACGTTGACCGAAGCGGTGCAAGTAGCCGTTTGTCCCTTGTCGTCCTGCACGGTGCCAGTGATGGTGATGGAACCAGCAGGCGCACCGGTCGTGCTCAACGTGGCAGTGTTTCCGGTTCCGCTGATCTGGCCAGCCGAAGCACTGAACGTGTAAGTAAGAGGCCGATTCTGCGGGCTCACACCCTGAGCGGTGATGGTTGCCGTGCCACCAGGCTGAACGGTGGTCGGATTGGCCGAGCAGCTCAGCGTCGGAGGATCGTACTGCTTGATGGTGAAGTTAGCGGTGCAGTCCGCAAACTGGCCAACCTTCTGACCTTCGGAGACGTGTCCAGTAACTGTGTAGTTACCGGGAGCCAGGCTGCTGGTATCTACGGCGCCGGTGGTGTTATCGCCCGTAACCTTGACGCCTTCGCCACCTGTCCAGCTATAGGTTGCCGTTTTCTTTGGATTCAGATTCGTCGCCGTGCCGGTGACCGTGACCGGGTCACCAGGAAATGCCGGAGACGGGGAGGCGGTGCAAGCGTAGGTGACAGGAGGCGGCGGAAGGATGCTGCCCATGTGATAAACAAGCCCGGTGCTCAGGCGCGCCACCTTCAGGTTGGCCCGGCCGCCGGTTGGATATGGCGGTTGGGGACCGAAGTTCGCGTGGAAGTACTCATAGTCTGCCTGGAACAGGCGCAGGCCAAGATGGCCGCCCAGGAACGGCAGCGCGTAGTCCATACCGCCGCCGACGGTCAGTGCAGGGCCGTAGGTATATGGCTGATGGTACGGGCCACCCAGCCTTACGAAACCGGCGTCTGCATGGACAAACGGCGTGATCTCCGCGGTCGGATAGCGGAACACCATACCGAGTTGGCCGGTAGAGGCTCCGTCATTGTTGCCGTCGGGATGATTCGCATACTCAATCTGTCCACCTACGTAGCGATTGAAGTAATAGGTAACGCTCCCAATCGCGCCGTAGTTGATGGACGAGTAGGAAACCGGCCCACTGACACCGATACCGGCACCGTTCGGGATCGTAACCGAGCCATGCGGCGCCAGGTACGAGTAACCTGCAAAAATGTCAATCCGCGAAGCCGGAGCATCTGCAGGGGCGATCGGCTTTGCGGCTGTACTTGGGGGGGCTGAACTGGACGAATCCTGAGCTAAGAGACTCACCGAACCGAGTCCCACAGCACTAGCTACAAGTAGAATTCGGCCCAGTGAAGTCAAGGGGCGAGAGTGCATGCGTCTATCCTCCGCAACCACTGGAAAGTCAAACAAAACCTGGAAGTCTTTCAACAAGGCCATCGAGCCGAAACGGTCGTGGCTCGAGTCACAAACAAAGTCGTCTCACACAAAAACCAGACGGTTAGATGCAAAACATCCACATCCGGTAATCTACAGCATATTTCTTATCTCGACTAGCCTTAATTCTCAACATCTTAACGGGTGTATCGCGAAAAGAGTAAGCTCCTAGTTACCTCTCTCGCCAACAATGATCTTCACGCGAACACAAAAAGAACCGCCCAGCAAACTTATTACAATTGCACAATTATTGGAAGTTTAATGCGCGTTTTGCGCTTCCCTTTTCGCGCAGAATTTTTTCCTGCAGAAGGGTGATCGCGTACATCAACTGTTCCGGACGCGGCGGACACCCCGGAACATAGACATCTACCGGGATGATCTGGTTCACTCCCTGGACCAGCGCATAGTTGTTGAAGACCCCGCCCGAAGTGGCGCAGGCACCCATGGAAATCACCCATTTGGGCTCCGGCATCTGCTCATAGAGCCGGCGGATCACGGGGGCCATTTTCTGCGATACTCTGCCCGCAATCACCATGAGGTCAGACTGCCGGGGTGAGGGGCGAAAGACCTCGGCGCCAAAACGCGCGATATCGAACCGAGCCCCGCCCATGGACATCATTTCGATCGCGCAGCAGGCCAAGCCAAAGGTCATGGGCCACACCGAACTTTTGCGAATCCAGTTCACCGCAAAATCCAGGGAGGTCATCACCACACCTTCGGGCTGCTCATAACCGAAATTGACCTCGCGGACTTTCTCCTGATTCTTGCCGCTCGATTCCAAATTCCCAAACAAATACCGGTCATTGCCTGTTGAGCTCATAGCTACCACTATAAGGCATTCATTATGTGGATTAAGGGAATTATGGGGCATCTACGGGGCTTGCACGGCTATACTCTGGGAATTAGATTATGCAAAAAATAGAAGCTGTTATTCAGCCGTCAAAGCTGGACGCACTCAAAGACGCTCTGCTCGCCATCGGCGTTGAGGGCATGACGATCCTCGAAGCACGTGGCCACGGGCGGCAAAAGGGCCACACTGAGTTCTATCGCGGACGCGAATATACGGTCGATCTTTTGCCCAAGATCAAGATCGAAACCGTGGTCCCGGACGAACTACTGGAAAAAGCCGTGCAGGCCATCATCACCGCAACGCGAACCGGGAAAATTGGGGACGGCAAGATCTTCATCTCTGGAATCGACGAAGCCATCCGCATACGCAACGGTGACCGCGGCGTGGCTGCGCTCTAAGAGTCTTCGGATACTGTAAACGCCCCGGGGTGGTCCACCCTTGAACCCGTTCTTTGGGCTCATGGGCGGGATATACCTAAAAAGTGGGGATCGAAATTTGTGGTCCGGATGTTGCCACAAACAGGGCCAAAAACAGGGCGAGGATGGGTACCCGAAGATTTATTGCGGTTCAAGCCTGGGAACACCCGACATGAAATCTGCATTCACGTCTCACCAGCAGTTGCGAGAGTACTACCAGGCTGAGATGGCGGCCATGCGGCAGTCGTTCGAGCGCTCCGGAAACGGCGTCCTCTGCATCCGTCGCCGCGCGCTGGTGGTCGACTGTCTCCTGGAGCCGCTGTGGCGGTTTGAGAGCGGTGGACCGCTCCCTCCCGGGCTGGCGCTGGTGGCCGTGGGTGGCTTCGGCCGCAAGGAGCTTTTTCCCTGCTCGGATGTCGACCTGCTTTATCTTTGCACCGACGAGCGTCTGGAAGACAAGTTTCGCGAATCCATCCGGGCCTGTAATCAGGCGATGTGGGATCTTGGCCTGCGGGCCAGTCCCATGATCCGCACGCTCAAGGAATGCGATCGGTACGACCCGGATAACATCGAATTCACCCTCTCTCTGCTCGATCGCCGTTTCATCGTCGGCGACCATGAAATGTACCAGACTCTGCAGTCGCAAACGTTACCCGGGGTCGCGCTGCGGGAGTGGAGCGGCATCGTTCATAAACTTGCCGACCTGGCGCGCGCGCGTCACCAAAAATACGGCAACACCATCTTCCACCTGGAACCCAACATCAAGGAGTGTCCGGGCGGTCTGCGCGACCATCAACTGGCTCACTGGCTCAGTTTGCTACACCACGTTCGCGAACATAAGGCGTGGCCCACCAGCTTTGGAAACTCACTTTATTCCGTACACAACGACGCTGCATCGGCGTTTGAATTTCTCAGCGCCACGCGCTGTTTTCTCCACCTGCGCAGCGGCCGCGACGACAACAGCCTCGACTGGCATGCGCAGGATGAAGCCGCGGCGCAGAGTATCGGACTGGAAACCAAGGGCACCTCTGATCCCGCCTACTGGATGCGGACCTACTACCGTCATGCGCGCACGGTTTATCGGCGCGCGATCCTGGCCATGGAGGCTCTACCGCCGGCACGGCAATCTTTCTACCGGCCGCAGAGGCGTAAGCGGGTTCCCATTCCCGGCACCGACTTCGTGGTCCAGGACGGGCGCATCGATGTTTCGGAAGCCGCTGTGCTGACTGGTCCGGAGGGTATTCTGCGGGTGTTTGCCCTGGTCGCTGCGCATGGCTACCGGCTGACGCAGAATGCAGAGGATCGCCTGGCCGACGCACTCCCGGTGCTCGATGTGCACATACCGGAGGGACCCTTTCTGTGGAATGGGCTGCGGGAGATACTGCTCGGGCCACACGCCGCGCACGCGCTTCGCACCATGCATGCCCTGGGCATTCTGGAGCTGCTGATTCCCGAGTTCCACGGCATCGACGCGCTGGTCATTCGCGATTCGTATCATCGCTACACGGTCGACGAGCATACCTTCCTGGTCATCGACAATGTTCATGCCCTGCGCCAGCCGCACGTTGCGTGGGAAAAGCGCTTTGCTACCCTGCTGGCGGAGATCGACCGGCTCGACCTCTTCTTCCTCGCCCTGCTTATGCATGACACGGGCAAGGCTCGGCGCACCGGCGACCATACGGTACAGAGCGTAGAGCTGGCCGATAGCCTACTCGCGCGGCTGGAGCTCGACGCGGAAGAACGCGATCTGGTGCGGCGTCTTATTCGCAATCACCTGGAAATGTCGATGACGCTGCGGCGCGATATCTTCGACGCCGAAACCATTGGCGCGTTTGCGGAGAAGGCAGCGTCGCAGACCCATCTGAAGATGCTGTGCCTGATGACCTATGCGGACATCAAAGCGGTGAACCCCGACGCGTTGACCCCATGGAAGGCGGACAGCCTGTGGCAACTCTATATCGCCACCTCCAACTTCATGGACCGGAGCGTGGACCAGGAGCGCTATCGCGCCGATGTAGACCCTACGTTGCTGAAGCGCATTCTCACCCTGGCCCCGGAGCGAGCCCCGGAACTGCGCAGCTTTCTGGAAGGTTTTCCCCAGCGCTACCTGCAGACACGCATGCCGGAGCAGATCCGCAATCATTTTCAAATGGCGTTGGAGCTCTCCAAATCGCCGGTTCAGATCAACCTGCGGAGCTTGCGTCAGCTATGGGAACTTACCGTCATCACTCGCGATCGGCCGCTGCTGTTTGCGGACATGGCCGGCGCCCTCTCCTCCTGGGGCATGAACATTGTGAAGGCGGAAGCGTTTTCGGACGATGCGGGCATTATCGTTGACACCTTTCAGTTTTCCGATCCCTTCCGCACGCTCGAGCTCAATCCTTCAGAAGTGGACCGCTTCCGTGCCAGCCTGCTGGATGTCATCTCGCTCAAGACACCGATTGAAGTTCTGCTGCGGCGTCGCCAGGCCGTCCGTAGCCCAATCATGGTCAAGGTGGCGACCCGGCTTGATTTCGATAACACCGCTTCCACCCACAGCACGCTGCTGCAGGTGGTGGCTCAGGATGGCCCGGGGCTGCTGCGCCAGATTGCCACCACGCTGGCCGCGCATGACTGCAATATTGAGGTGGCCTTGATCGACACCGAAGGCGAGATCGCCATCGACGTCTTTTATCTGACCATTGGGGGCGGCAAGCTCGACCAGGCTACCCAGGAGCGCCTCGATTCGGCCCTTTCGCTCGCAGTGGAGGAGCTCCGCCCAGCGCCCACCATGTGAGGACTTGCCGGCGATAAGGCGCGATCGGAGTCAAACTTTTTCGTCCGAGCGCTCAAGCGCTCCGACCCCCGCATCAATGCGGGGGCTCCCCCCCAGGAACCAGGACTTCCCTTCGGGTTCTCACGCAGATTCTGAAGGGTCCCCTTCGGCCGTGAAAATGCTCTACCATCGAGTGAGCGCACCGTGAAACTGGGTCGGTCCATCCGCAAGTACTTTCGTCTGCGCCGGCATTCGCGGCGGCGCCCCGCCTTCGCGCGCGCCAAAGATGAGCTGAAAGCGCGGACCAAGGCTTTTTCCGCTTCGCCCACCCTGGATACCCAAACCACCAGCTTCACCCGGCTTTTTCATACCATTTGGACCGGTTCCAACGAACGCGCCTTTAACGTGCGCCTGCTGTGCTGGATCCGGATGCTGGAGCACGACGATCTGCTGAGGATCGATTTTCAGGAAGCTTTTCAGTCCATGCTCTCCCAGCTCGACTCGGTGGCGTTGCTGGCCGAGGCAGGTCTGCCCCGGCATCACGCGGTGTTCTCGGAAGGACTTCGCCGCCTCTTCAACCGGTTCCTGCCTTCAGCAATGGCGGTCACGGATTGCTCGCGCCTCATGATCTCCCTGTTCGCCCACACGCGCGACGTCGAGCATTTTCTGGAGTTGCCGCAATCCCTGTTCGAACGTCTGAGCGTGCTTCTGGCTCCGCCGCCTACGGGCGGTGGACCGCGACCATCGCCTCGCCTGCAAAGCGACTTGCGCCAGTCACTCTGCCTGATTGCCACCCGTACCGCCGGCCGCGGCGTGACGGCAGCGATGCGCGAACGTGGCGGACGCGTCGAAGTTCAGGAGTCGCCCTTTTACCAATTGATCTTCGCTACCCAGGAGTTGGTTGGAGCGGCGGATGCCGCCGCCGCCAGCCCACGCTTCGAGGTCTGGAAAACGGCGATCAGCAATTGCCGCAAAGAACTGGGGCAGGTGCGGCTGGGCATGGAGACCACCGGGGTCAGCGCGGACCTGGTGCTCGACCTGCGAAGTATCGAGTTGGCATTGATGCGGATGCACGGGCTGGCCCGGGTCCTCACCTTCGGCGCTTTACCGGTACCGGGTATTGATAGTTCCTCGGCCGTGCGGAACCTGCTGAACCAGCTCATCGAGGGGCGTCTGGAAGATAAGCGGGTTTCCAGTCTGCTCAAGCAAAACCTGAATCTGCTGGCGCGCAAGACGGTGGAGCGCACCGGGCGCAGCGGGGAACACTACATCGCCCACAGCCGTAAGGAGTATTGGCAAATGTGGCTGGCCGCGGTGGGCGGGGGCCTGCTGACCGTGCTGACCGCGGCCTTCAAGATGCGCATCGTGGAGCACGATTATCCCCTTTTCGTGGAGGGGTTTCTTGCCGGCACGAACTATGCAATCAGCTTTATCTTGCTGCAGGTCTTCGGGCTGGTGCTGGCCACCAAGCAGCCCTCGGCTACGGCCGCTACCTTTGCCGGGATTGTGCGCAGCAATCCGGGCAACGCCAGCTGGAGCAAGATCTCAGATTTTACGGCGCGCATCACCCGCACCCAACTGGCTGCGGCCATTGGTAACGTGATCGCTGTGTGCATCGGCTCGGTTGCCCTGGAACGTCTGTGGCGGGTGATGTTTGCCGAACACTATCTGCCCGCGGAAAGCGCCCGGCATGTCTACGAGGCGCTTCATCCTTTTGCCTCGGGGACGATCATCTACGCGGCGGGTACCGGGGTTATCTTATGGCTCGCCGCCCTGATTGGCGGCTGGTGTGAAAATTTCGCGGTGTTTCACCGGCTGACGGAAGCAGTCTCCCAACATCCCTTTGGCCTGCGCATCGGGCATAACAGAATGACGCGCCTGGCGACGTGGATCGAGCTGAACCTTGCCGGGTGGAGCACCAGCATCGCACTTGGCTATCTGCTGGGTTTCGTGCCCGTGATTGCTCGCTTCTTCGGCATACCGTTCGACGTACGGCACGTGACCCTTTCTACCGGGACGTTGGCTCTGGCCGCTGCCCGGTTCGGCACCAGTTCCTTTGGCCACGATTGGTTTTATTACGCCATCGCCGGCATCGGGGTCACGTTTATTCTGAACCTTGGCGTCAGCTTCTCCATTGCCTCGTTCGTAGCTCTGCGGGCTTACGATGTCCCCGCGCGCGAACAGTTCATGCTGCTCCGCTATCTGTTGCGGCAGATTGTTCGCTCGCCGCTCAAATTCTTTTTTCCGGTGGAACGCGACAGTCCCCCGCTCTCGATCCTCACCGCGGTTCCGGAGGAGAAATAGGTTAGCGCGGTTCGAGCCAGGAAAATATGCGCGTAAAGTCTCTGCATAGGGGTCGTGAAGGGACGGTTAAGTGCGGAAGTAGATCCCTTCAGCCGTCCCTGGCGGGACTGTTTCGATTTGCCGCTAAGTACCCAGGACTTGCGTCCTGGGCTATTTTCAATCAGAGCTGTCCAAATTAGCAGGTTGGTGATTCTGTTGCGTTGATTTTATTGGACAAACTGGTGCTGCAACCCGGCATTGGAAAACCAGGTTGGGGGTAGCGGAGCGTTAGGATTTAGAAAC
>JBEKNJ010000070.1:0-28427 GCA_049522955.1 Acidobacteriaceae bacterium | reverse complement strand
TTCTGATAGACTCGTTCTTGTCGCTATCCCGGATGAACCAGTCTGGGGACGTAGCTCAGTTGGTTAGAGCGCTGCCCTGTCACGGCAGAGGTCGCGGGTTCGAGCCCCGTCGTCCCCGCCATCATTCCAAAAGACTTATGGAATGATTCGGCTCCAGAAAACAACAAATCTAAATTTCGCGATTCTCCCCAAACGATCGCTTTTCCTGCGGTGGGAGCCTTGCTTTAGCAGGCGAAGCAACGCTTCAGCGTAGCGCAAAGAGGTTCGATCTTGATCATGCGCTTGAGCGCTGGCCGAAAATCCGGGGCTAAAGTGTCTGCGTGAGAACCCAAGAGAGAACAGCAGGGACCTGCTGTTCATCCTCCGCGGCATCCAATTTGGATGGAAGCGCTACCCTCTCCTTTGTCATCCCGACCGAAGCGTACCCGGATTTCCTGCCACGCTGCACTGGACAAGGCCGAGTGTGCGCCCTTCCGTAAGGAAGGGCGCATGAAGTGCACCAACGCCACCAAGGTCAACAGGAAATCCGGGGTAGCGCAGTGGAGGGATCTGCAGTTCCGCGGACCCTTCTTGGAAATGTTTTTCGAACGAAGCGTAGAGGTATGCGGCTTCTTTTCGCAGTTCTCACGCAGACACCAAGGCCCTGTTCCCGGGAATCTGTTTCGGGGTGCCCATTTGAAGGGGCGGGGCTTCAGCCCCGCCATCAAACCCCGCCAAAAAGACGGCTTTAGCCGCTGAGGGATCGACGCGAACGCGATCCCGCCGCCCGATGTGCGACACATCGCCATATCAACAAAACGCGAGTCATCTCGCGTGATCTCAGGGCCATGGACAAGGCTCGCCGGCTCACACCCGTTAAGTGCGGCAGAAGCCCTTGCCTTCACCACCAGGAATTCCTCGCCGGTGGCGATCATTGGGACCCCATCGCAGAAGCTGCAAGGCTTCCCTGACAAACCACATCAACCGCAGCGGCGTGGCGGAAGTTTCGGGGTGAAGCTGAGCAATTCGGCGATTCGCAAACGTGGTTGGAGCGGCTTTAGGCAAAAGGTGAAAACGAGGATTCCACGACGGGGGATAAGTATCATGTTCCCTCAACTCCCCCGGACTGTACTCAGGTTTTGTTCGGGAGGGGGGCTTCGGTGAAACGGCCTTATGCTGGAGAGCGATGAAGCACTCAAACCGGCGACATTTTATGAAACTTCTGGCAGCGGCAGTGCCTGCCACCACCGCCTGCCTTCTTCTCTTCCTGCTTTCGGCGACCGCGCTTCTGGCACCGCTGGACGGCGCTGTTGGCGATGGGCCGCCCAAGCCGCGCGATGAAAAGTCGACCATCGCATTTCAGGATGCGACAAGAACTTCCAGGATCGATTTCACCTTAAGGAACAGCATCAGTCCTCAGCGATATTCTATCGAAACGATGGCAGGAGGAGTTGCGCTCTTCGACTACAACAACGATGGATTACTGGACATCTTCTTCACCAACGGCCGAAGATTCCCTCCCTCGAGAAGACAAGCCCCGATTTCTACAATCGCCTCTTTCGCAACAACGGCGACGGCACCTTTACCGACGTAACGGAAAAAGCGGGTCTCCAGGGAGCCGGCTATGCGATGGGCGCCGCGGCTGGAGACTACGACAACGATGGTTTTGTCGATCTATATGTGGCCGGAGTCAATGCAAACCAGCTCTACCATAACAACGGCGATGGAACATTCACAGATGTGACGAATAAGGCGGGCGCGGGCGGCAAAATTCCTGGCTTTGGCAAACCGTGGTCGGTTACGGCCGGTTGGGTTGAACCAGAAGATGCACGCTCTCAATCTCAGTTCCGCGGACGATAGCTTTCTTCTCGGCGATGTGTACGCGGAGAAGGGCGCGTATCAAAAATCAATCGAGGAATTTCTCAAGTCCGGAGACTCACCTCATGCTCTTGGGCATCTGGGCAATGCCTATGCGCGCGCCGGCAAAACCCACGAGGCACGCGCGACGATTAGCAGGCTCATCCAACAGGTTCATAAAGATGGAGTTGGACGTTACGAGATCGCACTCGTGTACGCTGGCCTGGGAAATAAGAATGAGGCTTTCGCCTGGTTGGATGAGGCTTACCAGACGAACAGCGAGGGACTAACCAATCTCAAGATTGATCCCTGTCTCGACCCCCTCCGGGCCGACCCTCGGTTTGCCAGGCTTCTTGAGCGCACAGGTTTATCCCGTTAGCCGGGAAAGTTATGGTCTGGGTCCTGTGGAATTGAGCGTCCCCCGCTAATCGTGGTTGTTTTGTTTATCCCGCAAACTTCCGCCCCGCAAACTATCCGGCGTGGTAACCATCCCTTAAAGCGAAGGTGTTTACTTCCAGTAAACCTCGTCTTCTTCCTCATCTTTTTGCGTAAGCGCCATGGACGCGCAGGGCACGGCGGGATAGCGTCATATCAGATCGGCAAGCGCGTTTCTTCCTGACCCACGCAACACGCAATTACAGATTTGCAGTTACCCAGGGAAATATAAGCGCGGTGAAAGAGATACAAATGGCTTACGCAGCGACCAAAAGATCCGCCCTAAATCAAAACCGTGAGAGTTCCATATCATGACAATCGGACAAAACCTCATCAACCTTCCCACGCGCTGTCAACACTCGACGCCGTAAACCGTCGGCTCAGAGAGGTGAATTCTTATCAGGTCCGCAAAAAGGCGGCGCAAGCAGCGACTGCACCTGCTGACCTCCTCGCATACCTTCCGGAAGAACCTCAGGACCTCCAGTTCTCGTACCCCGGTGACGCAAACTTAGAGGCGTGAGTTTATCGCATGGCTGGGAAGGTACGTCCCTGGCAGGTCGCTGTCATCGCGCTCTCAAGCGCCGCCTTCTCCATCTCCGTTTCTTTGTTCTTCAATCACGTTCGTCCCAAAACGCTCAGTTTTCAATGGCCTAACGTTGCGTCGCACAGCCGATTGTTGACGCACAGGCCTTAACGAAATGAAATTTGTACAAGGTTCGCCAATTGGCGATTTTCGCCAACCTGCCTGTTCGTCAACCACCGTGTTCTTAACGACTTACGGATGGCGTTTCGATTGCTTTTACGTGATCAGTCGCGTTCGTCGACCGATACGCCTTTTAGCAGAAATGGGCGGGCTCAACCTAAATCTGCTGGGTCAGGGTCTCTCGAACGCTGTCGTCGAAAGCTTCCATCGTTGGGATTTGGTATCAACCAATCAGGAGATCTGGAACATGGCAAATAGTCAGAAAGTAGCTTTGGTTACCGGTTCGAATCGCGGGATCGGTTTTGAGACTGCACGGCAGTTGGGACAGCAGGGAGTGACGGTTATCGTCAGCGCGCGCACAGCGAACGAGGCCGCAGAGGCTGCCGGAAAACTGCGCGGAGAAGGCATCGAAGCCGTCTCCATTGCTCTGGATGTGACCAAGGCAGCCGATCACACTGCCGCGGCACACTTCATCGAGTCGCGCTACGGCAAGCTCGACATCCTCGTCAATAACGCTGGAGCAGGGCCGGCAGATGGGCTCATCGGCCTGCGCGCAAGCGCATCGTCTCAGGACGAGTTGCAAACCCTCTTCAACATCAACGTATTTTCGCTGGTAGGGCTGACCCATGAACTTCTGCCCTTGCTGAAAAAGAGCGAGGCTGGCCGGATTGTCAACCTCGCCAGCATCCTTGGCTCTTTGACCATTCAGGCAATGGATCCAAGCCCTATCGCGCCGCTCCGTAAATTCGCTTACAACGCATCGAAAGCAGCAGTCAACGTGTTCACTATCCATTTGGCAGCGGAACTTAAAGGCACCAACATCAAGGTGAACTCCGTACATCCGGGCTGGGTCAAGACTGCTCTCGGCTCCGATGCGGCACCCATGTCGGTTCCTGACGGAGCAAAGACCACAGTGGCGGTTGCATTACTGGGATCAGACGGTCCAAACGGCCGCTTCATTCACGAAATTAATCAGGAACTGCCGTGGTAGGATTTTCGATCGCTCGAAAGTAAGATGCTGGCGGGCGGCGACCTTACTCGTTGCCCACTGCTCTAGCACACACTTATCCAGGATGAGACTCGGAAAACACCAGGCACAACGAGGGAGAAGACATGATCGTAACGCAGACACCTCAGTTGGAGATCCAGGTAGAACCCTGGCAAGCAGGCAGTGGCGAAGGATGCAGGCGACTGATTGCCGAAGCCGAGAGAGAATTAACCGCATTTATCACTGCGGTCGGTGAGATCTTTGGATCGGCGGCCGCTGTCCGTGCCGCGGAGTATTGGATCGAGCTCGCGGAGACCGTAAGCCCGTATGCAGTGGAAGACCGTCCGAACTGGCGAAAGCTGACGATCATGGCTTCCTGCCGTGTAGCAGCAGACAGCATATTCACCGGCGAATCTGCGGAGGAAGAGGTCGGCGGGCGTTCATCGAAGGAGCAATTCATGAAAGCGGCCCGGTGCACATGAGTCTGCAATGAGGCGCGTGCTTGCACTACAGAACGGGCCGGTCGCCACAGCTAGGGCGGAGGCGTCATGACTGCTGCTGACCCAGGAAGCTAGAACTCCAGTTTCAGCCCATATTGCATGATCCGCGGGTTCACCGTGAGCGCGCTGATCACGCCGAATGTGCTCGGCGTCGAAACGTCGTTCGAAGGATTGGCAAAGTTTGCCCGGTTCAGGACGTTGAACATCTCCCAGCGAAACACCAGGCGAATGCGCTCTGTGATGGGAGTGGTCTTGATCGCCGCAAGGTCAGCAACGCGTTGATCCGGTCCACGGAGGATATTTCTGCCCAGGCTGCCGAATATCGTCCCACCGCCGGAAACAGGGTATTGGCCGTCGATCACGCCTCCATCTGGAACGAAGGGCGCCGGAACAAATGCTTTCGTGTTGATGAATTCGTTGACCCGGCTCGCGACGCTGCCACCGCGGCCGGCATCTCTGAGTGTTGCCCCCGGCGCCAGGCTGCCGGTTGTGTATAGCGTTGCGGGACCAAACAGCGTGCCGGCGTCGCTGTCGAGGATGCTGAATGGAAGACCCGATTGGAGCGTTACGATACCCGAAATGCTCCAACCTTTTGTGAGTTTTTGAGCGGCTGCGCCCGTCGCGCGCTCCGAGCTGGGTAGACTCCATGTACCGCTGCTCACGAGTCGGTGTGTTCGATCAAAGTCTGAGACGCCGCGTTGTGCAGCAACATCGTTTTGGTCGTTGTACACCAGTTGGCCCAGGATCGGCCTTCCGAAGGACCCACCGATCGCCGCGCCCAGACCATCTCCAGCATCATCAATGGATTTTGAAAAGGTATACGCGGAGAGGATCTGCAAGCCATGAGTCAGGTTTTTCTTCACTGTCGTTTGGAATGAATCGTAATTCGAATTCCCACTGCTTTCGAGACGGAAAACCAACGGAGACAGGCCGACGAAGGGTGCGCGCTCGGCAGCGTTGTCCACCGAATTCGTTGTGAGGCCATTGACCAGGTGAGAAGGACTGGCAAGAGACGGCTGATTGTTGCTCCGGCCCACAGCCAGATGTGTTCCCTTCGCGCCGGCATAGGCGATTGAGAAAACACAGCTCTTGTATTGATACTGCAGATCAAGAGCGTAGTGCTGGACCGTAGACTCACGGAAATCAGCGTCCGTGAAGCCGGGGGTTCGGAGGAATCTGTTTCCGGTAAAAGGCGCGCCCGGGAGCATGGTGGTTGTGAAGTTAGGGAATGAGGAGCTTGGTGGCAGATAGGGAAAGGGTTTCTGCAGGCTCGCCGCGGCGTTCGTGCCCCCTGTGAGTGAGACATCCAGCGCGAACGGCGGGTCAATTGCCTGGGATGCGCCACTCCCCACGAAGCTGGGTCGGTTTGCGTAGATTCCATATCCCCCGCGAAGTATCCAGTTCTGGGAAGGGAAGGGCTGCCACGCGAAGCCGATGCGGGGCTCTGGATGTACCTGAATGGGATGATTCAAGAGCGTCGAGTTGGTCCGTGGAAATCCGGGCGGAGCATCCCCGTGAAAGTTATCCGGCAGGACAAATCCCGACGAGATCGAAGCTCCGAACCCGCCCGCCGGAGGTGGGACGTAGTACTGAGGAAAGAAACTCGATTCGCGACCCTCGACTTCGTGTTGCTGACCATTCATCTCAACGCGAACCCCGAGGTTCATCGTGAGCCTGTCCGTGACCTTCCAGTTATCCAACGCAAACCAGTCCCCGGCAGTTTCACGTTCCCCCACATCAGGAATTCCAGCTGTAATGCCCGAGGAGAAGATGTTTGAGAACGCGGTACCGTTCCCCCCTGCGCCCGCAGGTCCGGCGGGCAAGCCGAGCAGGAAATCGGGGAACGACACCAATATCATGATGCCGGCGGTGTTATCGCTCAGACTATTGAATTGATTTCGGAAGATCTCAGTGCCCAGGCGAATATCGTGCGTGCCCCGGGAAAGGAAAAGTACGTCAGAGATGTAAAAGTTATTATTTGCCGTTTTGCCTCGGTCGTTGGCCGAGTTGCCAAGTTGAAAGGCTCCAAGAACCTCAATTTGGGGAATGATCCCTTCCTGGGGGTCGCTGAACCGGTTGATCCCGGCGTCCTGATCGGTGAGCGTTCCTCCGGCAACCCCATGGCCTGCCAGTCGAGAAAAGCCAAAGCGGAATTGGTTGATCGCTCGCGGCGAGAAGATGTGGGTTTCGTTGATCGCCAGATTCCGGTTCTCAAAGGAGCGGAGCGCGGGGAAGCCGGGCACGCTGGCGCCGAAAAAAGGAACATCCTGACTGGAGTTGGAAAAAAAGAACTTCACCGACAGATGGTCCGGCGCGCGAACGTTGACATCGGCGTTGGTATTGAACTGGTCTTCGTTGTAGTGTCCCGGCACGACTGCGGTGTAGTTGACGCCGCTCCCCGGGATTTGCGGGCTTGGGATGACCAATGTTCCATCGGGGTTCTTCGCATTCAACAGGTTGAGCGCGACCGGGTTGATATTCGAACCATCCGGGGCCACGGCCACGCCTCCAAATACCCCGGTTGCTCCCCCGAAGACAGCTCCAAGAGCAGCCGGCGTGCGCACCTGTGGTATCGGCGGAAGACTTAACGACCGAACGCTGCTGCTCAGCGAGGCCGCATTCACATCGCGCGTGGCTTGGTAGGAAACGAAGAAGAAGGCGCGCTTCCTTGACCTGGTGAGCGGCCCACCCCATGTGCCTCCGGGCTGTGAGCGCCGGAACTCTCCTCTTGGTACCCCGGTTGCGTTGGCAAAGAAATTGTTCGCATCCAATGCCTCATTGCGGCCGAAATAGTAGGCGGCCCCATGAAACTGCGCACTTCCCGAGCGGGTTTCTACATCGACGTTCGCACCTCCTCCGCGGCCATATTGCGCGTCATAGAGCGAATTCTGCACCTTGAACTCTTGAATGGTATCCGGAGCGGGAATGGCAATTCCTGCGGCGCCAAAGGGCGTGACCTCTGTGAGGTTGGATCCATAACTGTTCGCATCCACGCCGTTCAGCATGAAGTTATTGTCGCCGCTGCGTGCGCCATTGGCTCGGATCTCCTGGCTTCCGGCGCCCAGTTGGGTGGCGTCTACGATATCGGTGTTGGTCCCAGCCGTCAGGCCTAGAATCTCGGTGTAATTGCGATTGACCAGGGGTAACTCGAGCACTGTTTTCTGGTCGATCACGCGTCCCAGAGTCGCATTCTCCGTTTGCAGGACCGCGGGCTCGGCGCTTACCGAGATTTGTTCCTTTACCCCGCTGACCGTGAGCTGAATCTTCAGCCGGCTCACCTCGGTGATTTGAGCTGGAACATCTGTCATGAATGGCTCAAAGCCGGGAGCGCGAACCGTCAAGTGATAGTTGTCAGGGGTCAGGAATGGGACCGAGAAATTTCCCTTGGCATCGGTCGTCAGATTGCGCTCGTCTCGCGTGGACGCGCTCCCGATAACCACCGCCGCACCAACTATCGGCGCTCCACTGGGGTCGCTTACGCTGCCGGCGATCGCGCCGGTGTTGGCTGTCTGGCCATAGATCGGCAGAAAGCAGAGAGCGAACGCTGACATGACGACCAAGGTTCGTCTCGTCGGCGCCAAATGCCTTCGTTTGGCCAGTTCCTTCAAGAATCACCCTTGCGCCGCGACCTTGGCGGGTAATTTAGAATAAGTAGCCTAACTGAAGTAGCGAAAAGGCCCGAGGGCAGGGGCTGTGGATTTTCGGGTTACCCTTCACAGGATGATATCGCGACCACGGATTTGTTCCGTAGGGAAAAAACCTCGGTCGTTACCGCCCCTTACCGACATCAATATTCTGGGTTGGTGCCGGCGTGGGGACGAGAATGTTATCGATGACAGTGCCTTCTGGATACGAACTCGAGCCCGTCCGGGAAGCTGCGGGCCTCACCCTTTACCGCGGCCGGGAGTATGGCAACCCATTCCCGGTCCTGGTGGCGGCGCTCTCCGCAGAGCATCCGTCGCCTCAAGGGCTGCAGCGAATTGAGCACGAATACTCGCTCAGGAGCGAGCTTGATCCCGCGTGGGCGGCCCGTCCTCTGGAGATCATCTCTCACAAAGGGCGGACCATGCTCGTGCTCATGGATCCTGGGGGCGAGCCACTGGATCGTATTCTTGAGCGTAATCAAGAGCAACCGCTGGAGTTGACTCGCTGCTTGCGCATCGCCATTGGCTTGGCCTCCGCAGTCGGCCACGTCCATCGACGCGGCCTCATCCATAAAGATCTCAAACCGGCGAATGTGCTCGTCGACGATAGCGGCAATGTCTGGCTTACTGGCTTCGGGATTGCGTCCCAACTGCCGCACCAGCGCCAGTCGCCCGTAGCGGTCGAAATTATTGCCGGCACGCTGGCCTACATGGCGCCGGAACAGACTGGGCGCATGAACCGTTCGATCGATGCCCGGAGCGATCTCTACTCTGTGGGTATCACCCTATACCAGATGCTGACGGGCACTCTGCCATTTTCTGCCACCGATCCCCTCGAGTGGGTTCACTGCCAAATTGCGTGCCAGCCGACACCACCTGCTGATCGCGCTCCAGTCCCAAGGGCGCTGTCTGCTATCGCCATGAAGCTCCTCGCCAAGAATGCCGAGGAGCGCTACCAGACGGCTTCCGGGCTCGAAGTGGATCTTCGAAAGTGCCTCGCGGACTGGGCAACAAAAGGCCGCATCGACCTGTTCCCGTTAGGCACACACGATGTTCCGGACCGGCTGCTGATTCCGGAGAAGCTGTACGGGCGGGAGGCTGAGGTCAACGCCCTGCTCGCGGCCTTCGATCGGGTCGTGGCCAACGGCACAGCGGAACTGGTGCTGATATCCGGTTACTCCGGCGTCGGCAAATCCTCTGTGGTAAACGAGCTGCATAAGGCGCTTGTCCCGTCGCGTGGGCTTTTCGCGGTGGGCAAGTTCGACCAATACAAGCGCGACATTCCCTACGCGACCCTGGCGCAAGCTTTTCAGATGCTGGTCGGTCAGGTCCTGGTCAAGGGCGAAGCAGAAGTGGAGCGGTGGCGTCAAAACCTGATGGAGGCGGTGGGACCGAATGGGCAGCTGATCGTCAGCGTCATCCCTGAGGCGGAGTTCATCATAGGAAAACAGCCGCCCGTTCCGGACTTGCCGCCGCATGACGCGCAAAACCGCTTCCGGCGCGTATTCCGACAGTTCCTGGGTGCGTTCGCCACAGCGGAGCACCCGCTCGCACTGTTCCTTGACGATCTGCAATGGTTGGATGCAGCGACGCTGGACCTTCTCGAGCACTTGCTCACTCACTCTGAGGTTCGGCAGCATCTTCTGCTCATTGGGGCGTACCGGGATAACGAGGTCGACTCCTCTCATCAGCTCTTGCGGATCCTTCGGTCGATCCGTGACAGCGGCGCGAAGATGCTGGAAATTTCGCTGTCACCCCTCGAGCTTGACGGCGTTGGCCGGCTGCTCTGCGATGCGCTCCATTGCGCGCCGGAGGCCGCCTATCCTTTGGCAGAACTGATCCAGGTGAAGACCGGCGGAAATCCTTTTTTTGTTATTCAGTTCCTGACCTCGTTAGTCGACGAAGATTTGCTCACGCTCGACCCCGTCACGCGAGTTTGGCAGTGGGACATGGATCGCATCCGCGCCAAGGGGTACACCGACAACGTGGTCGATCTGATGGCCGGCAAAATTCAGCGGCTCTCTGCCGGCGCACAGGAAGCTCTGAAAGAGCTCGCGTGCCTGGGCGGTGTCGCCGAGGTTGGGACCGTAGCCCTGGTTCGCGGACAGACGGCGGAGCAGCTGCACGCGGCCCTGGGGGAGGCCGTTCGCGCCGGTCTGGTCTTTCCTGAAGGCGGCTCTTACAAGTTTCTGCACGACCGTATCCAGCAGGCCGCCTACAGCCTGATTCCCGAGGAAAGCCGCCCGGAAGTCCACCTGCATCTAGGCCGAGCGCTGCTGGTGGGGATGACGGAGGACCAGCTTGCGGAGCATCTGTTCGACCTGGCAAACCATCTCAATCGCGGCGCCACACTGCTGAGAGACCGCGAAGAAAAAGTACGGGTGGCGGAGATTGACTTGCATGCCGGACGAAAGGCCAAGGCCTCCGCAGCCTACGCGTCGGCTCGTGCCTACTTTTCCAGTGGCATGGCATTGCTTGAGTCGGAGGATTGGGCCAACCACTACGAGTTGATGTTCAATCTGCGGCTTCAACGCGCGGAGTGCGAGTTTCTCACCGGTGGCTTCGACCGTGCCGAACAACTGATCGAGGAGCTATTGCCGCGCGGTGCGACGAAAGTAGACCAGGCGGCCGTTTACCACCTCAAGATCCAATTGCATGTGGTGAAGTCGGAGAACGCACGAGCTGTCGACAGCGCGCTCGTGTGCCTGCGCCTCTTTGGCATCGATATTCCGGTGCACCCGACTCTTGAGCAGGTCCAGGCCGAATACGAGACGGTCTGGCAGACTCTCAATGAGCGCCCGATCGAGAGCCTGATCGATCAGGCCGTGATGACCGATCCGGAACTTCAAGCTGCCATGCGTGTGCTCCTGGTCCTCGCCAACGGCGCCTACACCACGGACTTCCATTTGTTTTGCTTACTTCAGTGCCGCATGGTGAAGCTCAGCATGCAGCACGGGACAAGCGATGCTTCCGCGAACGCCTATGGGTTGCTCGGGTTTACTCTCGGTCCGGTGTCTCGTCGTTATCGCGAGGGCTATCGCTTCACCAGGCTAGGATGCGACTTGGTGGAGAAGTATGGCCTCACCGCTTACCAGGCAATGGTTTCCTACGTGATGGCACTGGTTGCAGGATGGACGCAGCCTATATCGAGTGTGGTCGATTTGAATCGGTCGGCATTTCGCACTGCGGTTGAGACGGGGGATCTCACCATCGCTTGCTTCAGCATGGTCCAATCGGTTTCATTCCTTCTGCTGCGAAGCGATCCGCTGGACGCGGTGTGGCGCGAGTCGGAGATGGCACTGGACTTTGCCCGGAAAGCCAGGTTCGGCGATATCGCGGATGCCATCGTCAACCAACAACGCCTTATCGCAACCCTGCAGGGCCGGACTGCGACCTTCGGCTCCTTCAGCGACGCGCAATTCGACGAGGCGGTGTTCGAGGCACAACTGACGGCGGACCGGGTGACCGCGAGGATTTCGCACTGGTTGATGAAACTGCATGCGCGGTTCCTGGCGGGCGACTACGTGGCAGCCCTCGCCGCCGCCCAGGAAGCGAAGCCTCTTCTGGGGGCCGTGCTCGGCCAAATCACCTTGCTCAACTACTTTTACTTCGCTGCACTGACGGTTTCGGCGCTCTATGAGGGCGGCTCGGCCGAGGAGCAGAGCGGGTGGCGCGAACTATTGAGTGAGCACAAGGAACAGTTGCGCGAATGGGCTGACAACAATCCACCTCTGTTTGCTGACAAGCACGCGCTGGTGTCAGGGGAAATCGCCCGCCTCGAAGGCCGGGATAGCGATGCCATGCGTCTTTATGAGGACGCGATTCGATCCGCACGTGAGCACGGGTTGGTTCAGAACGAAGCAATCGCTCACGAGTTGGCGGCGAAGTTTTATCTGGCGCGCGGGTTCGAGACCATTGCCCACGCCTACCTCCGCAAAGCGCGAAACGGTTACGAGCGCTGGGGCGCCCGGGGCAAGGTGAAGCAGCTCGACGAACGCTACCTGTACCTGCATGAGGAAGGGGTTCCCGGGTCTACCACCGCAACCATCGGTACCGCGGTCCGGCAGCTGGACGTCGAGACGGTCGTCAAGGCCTCACAGGCACTCTCGAGCGAGATTGTGCTTAGCAATTTGATCGAGAAGCTGATGCAAATCGCGGTGGAGCATGCAGGCGCCGAACGGGCCCTGCTTATCCTTCTCAGGGACGAGGAGCCGCAGATCGAGGCGGAGATCACGACCGGTCACGGCAAGGCCACGGTTTCTGTTCGAGAGTCCGCCATTACCCCGCTTGATCTCCCCAACTCCGCACTTCATTACGTGATCCGGACGCGGGAGCGCGTGGTGATGGACGATGCGTCCGTCAGGAACTTGTACTCGGAGGACGAGTACGTACAGCAGAAGCATCCCAGGTCCGTCCTATGTCTGCCTATCGTTAAACAGTCGAAACTCGCCGGCGTACTTTACATGGAGAACAACTTGACGCCGGGAGCCTTCACCTCGGAGCGGGTCGCGATACTGGAAATGCTTGCTTCTCAAGCTGCAATCTCTCTGGAGAATGCCATCCTCTATTCGGAGCTGCAACGCAGCGAGGCTTTTCTGGCTCAAGGACAGAGCATTAGCCACACCGGGAGTTTCGGCTGGAGCGTGGTGAGTGGAAAGATCTACTGGTCAGACGAGACGTATGACATCTTTGGATACGATCGAGCGCTCACACCAACGTCGGAACTAATAACTCAGCGTATTTTTCCCGACGATAGAGATTTCGTGCGGCAGGCTATCGACGCCGCGGCCGCGGAACAGACGGATTTTGATATCGAACATCGTTTGCAGATGCCGGATGGTTCCGTCAAGCACGTCCGCATCATCGCGCGTTCGTCGAACAACTCGTCAGGCAGTCTCGAATATGTTGGTGCGGTGACAGACATCACCGCCGTCAAGCAGGCGGAAAGAGCGTTGCGGCGCAGCGAGAACCACTTGGCGCAGGCGCAGAGGCTCGCGCATACGGGAAGTTGGGGTTGGCGCGCAAGGGGCGAACAATGGTTCGCGTCACACCTATCCGAAGAATGGTATCGCATAATGGGCTTCGATCCAAAAGACGGTACGCCATCCTGGCAACAACTATTGGAGCGCATTCATCCGGACGATCGAGCCAGGTGGCGGGAGCGAATTGATCGAGCCGTCGAGCAAAAGTCGAATTACGAGGTGGAGAAGCGGATCGTTCTTCCGGGCGGAATTGTCAAATTTATTCACAGCGTCGGTGACCCTGTTTTTGACGCACACGGGAATTTGATTGAGTTCGTGGGCAGCACAACAGACATCACCGACCGCAAGCGGGCGGAGGATGATCTTAGAAAAGCGTTCGAAGAAATCAAGAAACTGAAGGACCAGCTATTTCAAGAGAACATCGCGCTCAGGGAAGAAATCGATAAGACATCGATGTTCGAGGAGATCGTGGGGACATCGCCACCCTTGCAAGCGGTTCTTTCGCGTATATCCAAAGTCGCTCCTACCGACTCCAGCGTATTAATTACCGGTGAGACCGGGACAGGGAAGGAACTCGTTGCCCGCGCTATTCATAGGCGTTCCCGGCGCGCTGCCTCTGCTTTCGTGAGTGTCAATTGCGCAGCTGTCCCTCGCGACTTGATCCTGTCAGAATTATTCGGCCACGAGAAGGGCGCCTTTACGGGTGCGACTCAGCGGCGCCTCGGGCGTTTTGAGCTGGCTGAGGGAGGCACGATCTTCCTCGATGAAGTGGGAGAGCTTCCCGTCGAGACCCAGATTGCTCTCCTGCGAGTTCTCCAGGAACACGAGTTTGAGCGAGTCGGTGGGACCGGTTCTATACGAACAAATGTGCGGGTGATCGCCGCTACAAACCGCGATTTGGGGGCTGCAATCGCTGCTGGTATGTTCCGGAGCGACCTCTTTTACCGGCTTAACGTTTTTCCCATCGAGATGCCGTCTCTCCGGAACCGCAAGGAAGACATACCCTTACTGGTTGAGTACTTTATCGACCGCTATGGAAGAAAAGCGGGTAAGAGCTTCAGGACGGTGAGCAAGAAGAGCCTCGATTTGCTCCAATCGTATTCATGGCCAGGTAATATTCGCGAATTACAAAATGTGATTGAGCGTTCCGTCATCGTATGCGAAACCGGGAGTTTCTCCGTCGATGAGAGTTGGATCTCACGACAACCGATGGCGCCTGAACCGACGGGAGGTGTCTTTAGGAAAACCCCTTCCCAGGAAAAGGAAATCATTGAAGCCGCCTTGCGCGAGTGCGAAGGACGTGTGTACGGACCTTCCGGCGCGGCTTCGAGGCTCGGAATACCGCGCTCTACACTGGAGTCCAAGATCAGGGCACTGAAGATTAACAAGAGTTATTTCGAAACGAAACCCCGCGAAGGAAAAGAGCTTTCTTAGGAAGACACTGGGTGTTCCTCTCTCTCGCACGAGCGACCTGTGGGAATCTATCGGCGCACCGTCCCCCCTGATGTTTTTGTACAACCTTCGTCAATTGACGACTCTCGCCAATTTGCCCTTCCGTCAATCCCCTTAGGTTCAATGAGTTAGGAATGGTGCCACGATTGCTCCTAGGAAGTCACGGGCGATAAGCCGACGGGACGCCCTGGGCGGAAAATGGGCACACGCGATCCCAGCTGATTTGCCTGAAATCGACTGTTTGATTCTCCTTGCTCGCAGAGGGCGGATGCTGAAGATTCAGAGAACATCGAATGGAAACGTCGTGCTGTCTCTGAGCGGCTGCATGGATGAAGATCACGTAGCTGAGTTGAAAACGCTAATTGACTCAGAAGCCAAGGGGCGCCCCATCGTTCTGGACTTAAAGAACCTCACCCTTGCGGGTCAGGAAGTTATTGGCTTTCTGGCGCGCTGCGAGGCCGATGGCATCGCACTGGTGAACTGCGCACCTTACGTTCGTGAGTGGATCACAAGAATGCGAGTCGAAGGTTAGGAGCCCGGAGTTCCTCGCGGGCACGTTGGTGTTCCAGAGTTGTTCGTTCAACGGGAGAAGGAGTTCTTCTATGCTGCAGGGAGCTGTGTCCGATAGACGGTTGTTGCCAACAGGATACTTGGGAAGCATGCAAAGCGATCATCCAAGTTTGGTGGAGTTATTTGCGTTAAGCCGACAGATTGCTTTCATATCCCACGACCTTCGGCAGCCCTTGACCGCCATTCTTGCGAATGCGGAATTCCTCACCCGGCCAGATATCTGCGAGGTGCAAAGGGTTGACCTTTACCGGGAGATCCGATCGGACGTCGACCAGATCAACGAACTGGTTGCTTCCCTGTTGGAGTGCTCCAAGGGCGGTGACAATCTACGGCCGGCCGCGCGAAATATCGTTCACACCGTGGAGCGCGTGATCCGGATAGCAGGTGCGAGACAGGAGTTCCGTAAGATCACCATCAAGCATCATCACAAAGGCAGGGCTCTGGGTTGGTTCGATCCTAACCGTCTGGAACGAGTCGTCATCAACCTGGTCTTGAATGCTTGCGAAGCGGTGGATACGGAATCGGGGCAGATCGTCATCACCACAACCGGCAATCGAGATTACTTGCAAATTACCGTTTGGGACAACGGCCCAGGAATTCCCGCGGCCATCAAGGACTCACTGTTTCAGCCATTTGTGAGCTACGGAAAAGCTGCGGGCAACGGATTAGGCCTTGCGATCGCGAAGAAGATTGTCGAGGATCACGGCGGAAAAGTTCGTCTTGAGGAGAAAAACGAGACAGGAACTTTATTCAAGGTCATCATCCCGTTTGCAATTCCCAGGCAGTGATGCCGCGTGCTGGATTTTAGCCAGGCCATTCAAGCGCTCCCGCGCAATGTTCGTATCTTGGCCGCAGGAGTAGCCGATGGCAAAAGAGGATCACTCATTGTGGCTTTGGAAATCGATTCTCCGACCGCCGTTAGTACTTTCTGCCGCGCGATCTGTGTCGTATTGCTTCTGCTCCTCTTGTTCTCATTATTTCCGCGCTTCCTCAGTCTGGTCATCGCCCACATTCAGAAAGGGCCCAGCCATCAGAGCGTGTGCGCTTCTAGTGTCCTCGGGCGGGCAGAGGTCTTCAGGGCCGTGCGAACCTTCGGCGGTAAGCATGCAGCCAAGACTAAAGACGAACGCCCGAAGAGACGCACGTTGATGGGAGCTGTGCAGACGAAGATAGCGACTCTCATGACGTGGACTAGGTGGCATCGGGGTCATCAAGACGACCGCAATTTTTCGTTGGGAGCAGCCAGAGCCGCTTTTGCCCAGACCATGAGCTCGTCCGGCGGGATCGGGCGACTTATATAAAAACCCTGTGCCTGATCGCACCCCAACGAATCGAGCAACTCAAGCGTATCCCGGTCCTCAACCCCCTCGGCGACGACTTGCAGGCCCAGGTTATGTCCCAGATCGATTACGGTCTTGACAATCGAGGCATCCTCAGAAGAGGTAATCATATTTCTAACGAACTCCTTGTCGATCTTTATCTCGTCCAACGGCAGTCGTCGCAAATACGCCAAGGAGGAGTAACCGACACCGAAGTCATCGACGGAGATCTTTAGTCCGAAGTCGTCTCGAAGCCGCGTTAAAACTTCGATGGACGCTCTGGGGTCCTGCATCAGAGTGCTTTCCGTAATCTCCAGGGTCAGCCAGGAATTCTTCGTCTCGGCCTTACCAAGGAGCACAAGGATGTCCTCATAAAGAGCTTTGTCGTGGAGTTGGCGCGGAGAGATGTTTACGGCAACGCCCAAATTGAGCTTTTGACTGCGCCACTGTCTGTGCTGTTCGATGGCAGCGTTTAGAGCCCAACGTCCTAGCTTGCCCATCAAACCTCCGTGCTCAACCATCGGGATAAAGCGGCCAGGAAGGACAATCCCATGGACGGGATGGAACCAGCGGGCCAGAGATTCAACCGCTTCGGGGCAACGACTCTTGAGATTTACTTTCGGCTGGTAGTATAGGACCAGTTCGTTGGCCTCGATGGCGGTGCGCAAGCTGCTCATCAGGTCCATACGGGCGACATCGTATTCATCCTGATTGGCCGCGTAGACCGCGAACCCTCCACCGGATCGCTTGGCGGCGTACATAGCCACGTCTGCTCGACGCATGAGTGTATGCCGATCGTCGCCGTGTCGTGGAGCGATCGCGATACCGATGCTTGCGCCGACCTCGCAAGTTCTATTCTCAAGTAAGAACGAAGTTTTTAATTTAAGGAGGATCTTATCGGCCACGGCCACCGCATCTTTCTCCGTTGTTCGTGGGAGCAGCACGGCAAATTCGTCGCCGCCAAGCCGAGCTAACGTATCGATCGTCTTCAACACCTCGCCAAACCGAGCAGTGACCTGCTGGAGCAGAAGATCGCCAACGTGGTGTCCCAGCGTGTCATTCACGTCTTTGAACCGGTCAAGATCGATCAAGAGGACAGCCGGTGGAGAGAGAACGTTTTGAATAGCCTTCGCCAACCGTTCCATGAAGAGAGCACGATTGGGCAAACCGGTCAGACTGTCGTGCTGCGACTGGTGTTCGAGTTTTTCCTCGATCTGCCTCCTTCGTATGGAGGTAGTAAGGATATTTGCCATGAGTTGCATGAAGTCAATTGCTTTTTGATCAAATCGTCTCAAGCGATGGGCGTAGACGGTAATAATGCCGTAGATCTCGTTTGAATCTGCGATGGCAACCGCGATCCCACTCATCGCCCCCGTGAGGTCGTGAAGTTGGCGACCATCGAACCGATCTTCTGTCCGCAGGTCGTGGACCACAACGGGCGCACCCAAAGACATGGTGAAGAGGGCCAAAGAATCGTCGGATGTCCTCGAATACCCTACGGTTTCCACGATGTCCGACGGCAAAACCTCTGCCTGGATCAGCAGACCATCGCGCTCCGGATTTGTCTGGAAGAGACGACAAATCTCGACTCCCAAGGCTCGGGAGATGAGCTCTACAGCACTGCGAAAAAGGCTCGTCGTATCGATTCCTTCCAGCGCCCGCTGTCCTAATTTGGCAACCGCATCTTGTTGGCGACCGCGTTCACGGAGTTCTTCCTCCCCCGCGATCACGCTGCGGAAAGTCCGATTCAACTCGATAACCGCAGCGATCTCGCAGGCCCTCCAGTGTTTTGAATGAAGCGTTACCATCTGCTTCCAAATTTCGAACGACTTGCGCGGATGGAGTCGGGTGGACCCATTCTGCACAATCACTGGTTTGTCGGGATCGCCAGCCCAATTGACCACGCGAGCATGTTCAGGCCGGAACCACAAGAGATAGTCGCCACGTTCACGAGAAATTTCCATTCCCAGCATTCCACTCGCAACATCCCCGAATTTCTCAGCAAGAGGATAGGAAGTGGAGAGGGAGTCCGTAGCATAGACGCCGTGGTCGGGTGAGTCCGTCATTAGGTCGATCAACCCGGGAATCTCGATTTCGTCCGGAGTCTGCCCGAGCAGAGTGAACTTCATTCCTTGGGCAATCGCCAGTCCTTTAGCATCGACAAAGTCCAGAGCACTCTCCGGGTCCTTGCCCAGCTCACTCAACGACGATGCCCGCGCGACCAGATCAAGCAATCGCATCTGGATGGCGGAGGTCTGGACGCGATAGAGACGTTCAGCAGCATCCTCCCGCACGTTGAGCTGAGACTCAATAATTTGTCCAAGGAACGAGCAGGTGAGGCGGCGCTCGGCAGAAACTTTTTTGGGCCCATAGTTATGGCAGGCAACGACTCCCCACAGGGAGCCATTCTTTAGCAAAGACACGGTTACCGTGGCACCCACACCCATGTTCTGGAGGTACTCCAAATGCATTGGAGAAACGCTCCGCAGTACGCATTGGCTCATGTTGAGCGGAAAATGTGCAGCCGCGTTTTTCCCGGCGATTACTTGGACCGGTGCGTAACCGGCGTCGGGAATACAGCGGAGCCGGTTGATCGTGTAAAGCTGTCGAGCTTGCGCGGGGATGTCGGAAGCCGGGAAGTACAGGCCGAGGTAGGAAGAAGGGAGTTGTTCATCTTTTGACTCCGCGATCACTGCGCCGTTCCATTCGTCGTCGAACCGGTAAATCATCACGCGATCGTAGCCGATGATCCCGCGTACTTCGTCGACCGATACCTTGCAGAGCGCTTCTTCGCTCTCAGTTGTCAGAAGCCGGGCAGTCGCGCGACGGACCTCGTCGTAAAAGGTTCGAAACGCGGCTTTGTCGTCCTCTTCGATCGGCTCGGCTTCGAAAACGAGCTCGGAATCAACATGATGGACCAATGTGTTGAACGCGCGGCCCTCCGCCCCATCGGGCAATATTAGTCTTAGCGGGTTGGTACGGATAAGGTTGTCACCGCGAAGGATCATTCTCAGACGCGCACTCTGCTCGGCACCCAGCAGGTCTTCTAACGGACGGTCGACGAGATCACCAGGTAAGATCTTGACGAGCTCCGCTGAATTATTGCTGACCCGTCTGATGACAAGAGCTTCGGCATCGAGAACGAGCATGAGCCCGTGAGGTTGGATCATGCCCGGGATATGAATCTGTTCAGTCGCGCAATTGGAAAGGTCAATGAGACTGTTTGCAAGGAGGGCTGCGACACGTTGCGGGTCACTTCGCATGAGAAAGGCACCATACAGGGGACAGAAGCTTAGGGTCCGGGGTGCCAAACGATCCCAGACTACGCAGGCGCAAATTAGATCCGCCAAGACAAGAAGATAATCGGCCAAAAACGCACACCCTTGAGCTTGGGCCACTGAGCCTTCCCGAACCGTCTCCAGCACATCGAAGCAAAATGCATCGACATCGAACTCATCCGTAAGGCCCTAAGATCCGTGCTTCTCCAAACGAAAGTTGAAGATTGAGCCGACAATGCATCCCCATGGCATCGGTCCGGGATGCGTGTGTCCATGTGAGACAGGCAAACTGAAGCGACGGGGTCGGGGCAGGTCTAGCGCTCTTGCTGATTTACGACCCTTTAGCCCAATTCTGGCAGTAAAGTGACTGACTAGACGCTTACCCATACACTAAGCGTATGGCGAGGCCAAGGAGCGACGAGAAGAGGAGCGCGATTCTGGAGGAGGCGGCGCGCATCATCGTTACCAGGGGCTGAGTGGGCCCACGGCAGGCATAGCGAAGGAAGCGGGTGTCGCGAACGGATCGCTCTTCACCTACTTCGAGACCAAAACGGACCTCTTCAACCAGCTTTACCTTGGGCTCAAGGCCGAAATGGCGTCGGCTACTTTGAAAAATCTTCCGGTGAGTGCGCAACTGCATAACCAGTTCTTCCACGTCTGGCGGAACTGGATGAACTGGGCGTTGACCAACCCCGAGAAGCGCAGAGCCCTGGCACAACTCGGTGTGTCCGACGAAATCACGTCGCAGACCCGTGCAACCAGCCATAAGACCATGGCGCCCGTCGCCGAATTGCTGGAACTTGGTCGCGCCAACGGACCGATGCAAAAAGCCCCAATGGCCTTCGTGGTTGCGCTCATGAATTCCGTGGCGGAGGCAACAATGGATTTCATGACCCAGGATCCGGCCAATGCAAAGAAACACAGCAAAGTGGGTTTCGATGCTCTATGGCGAATGTTGAGTTGATTTTCTTGCCGGTTACAAAGACTGACCAGACAGACAATTTGAGACCAGAATGAAGCGAAAAATGGCAATAGAAACGCATGCAATCACCCCAAAGAAGATAGCGATTGTCACCGGTGGCAGTCGCGGTATTGGCCGCAACACCGTCGAGAGCCTCGCCAGACGCGGCGTTCTCTAAGCAGCGAGCCAGCGTCTGTCTTGTTTAGTTGAGACATTGTCCCGCTTTCCACCCGACCTGAGCTTACTAGCCGAGCTCGATGGAATCGCAGGCGAAGATGGCTATCTTCCTCTCGGACATGTTCCGTCCGAATGGTGCGACGAACACCGGCTCGGAAACCGTACGGCGCAGCGAAGCTATGCCAACATCTACTCTGCCTACTGTGTTGGCCGTTTGCGCCAAATCTTAGCATCTGAATGCCTGAAACTCGGACTCGAGGAACTCGACGTCGCTATTCTCCAACATGGAAAACCGCGTCGATTCCCATCGTTACCATCGATACGGGGCCCGAGCCCCGCAATCATCTTCTGCGCCATGAGAATTGCATTGGTTCCAGGAGAAGGCTTAGGGTTCCTTTGGCGTCACGCGGAACAAGCCGCCTGTCCTGGAATCCTCGAGCATCCACAGCGCGCCATCGGGCGCGACCTCAACGTCGCGGATTCGGTGGCCAATATCCCAGCGTTCAGCAGGCGTGGCCCCACCCTTACCGTCGAAGGTAATGCGGGTCAGCGACTTGCTCACCAGGCCGCTCGCGAGGGCGGACCCCTCCCACTGTGGGAACATTGCGCCGTGGTAGAACATGAGGTTGCCCGGGGCGATGACCGGTACCCAGTAGATGACCGGCTTGGTCAAGTCAGGTCGCGTGTCTGGACTGGGGATCGGCACGCCATCGTAGTTGACCCCGTAAGAGACCAGTGGCCAGCCATAGTTCTTGCCAGGCTCGATCAGGTTCAGCTCATCGCCGCCCCTCGGGCCATGCTCAAGCTCCCACAATCGACCGTCAGGCGCGAAGGCCAGACCGTAGGGCGTACGGTGTCCAGAGCTCCAGGTCTCCGCCGGCGTCAGGTTTGGTCCGGGGAACGAATACGTTCTCAGGACCGGAGCAGTCTTCGCAGCTTCGGTATCCTTCGGTGGGTCAATCACCGGCACGCTGGCCGCGCCCTTCTTCCCGGCCATCGGATTACCTTTTGCGGGCTTGCCATCCAGGGTCAGGCGCAGGACCTTGCCGAGTGGCTGGTTAGGATCCTGAGCCGGCGTCATGCGTTGCCGATCACCAACGGCAAGGAATAGATATTTGCCATCCGGGGAGAAGGCGATCGCCGCCCCGAACTGGCCGCCATTGCCCCTTTCGCCGTCCCGCCAGATCACTTTGAGGTTCTCCAGGCTAGCAGAATCCGTGCCCAGGGCCAGCCGGGCTCGCGCAAGAGCCAGGCTCGAACCGCCATCGCCTGGCTCCGAATAGGTAAGGTAGACGCTGTGATCCTTAGCGTAGTGCGGGGAAAGAAAGACGCCCAGCTGGCCGCCTTGTCCTTTGGAAAGAACCGGCGGCACATTCCCGACGGGCGTCTTGGCTCCCTGCTGGGTGACCAACTGCATACCGCCGACCTTCTCGGTGATCAGCATGCTCCCGTCGGGCAAAAAGGCAATCCGCCAGGGCAGATCGAGGGTCGCTACCTGGACCATGTTGAAAGGCAGGCTAGCCTCGGGCTTTTGCTCGCCTGCGTTGATCTGCGCATCTGCATGGTTCCCGGCCAGAGCCAGACATAGTCCCGCGATCACTAACTGTTTCATCTCGTTTTCCCTCAATCTGTGTTGTCTGGCGTTCGTAAACCCGTAACCCGCCTAAACTTGTGAACACGCCAGGGGACGCAACACGAGGCTTGTTATGTTCGATACCGTTGGTGGATCTAAGTTGAACCTCGAATCGGCAGAGAGCTTCTTCCAATCGGGATCGGCGAGAAACTTTTCCCAATCTGCCTCAAGCGATGGCATATCAGGAAAGCTGAGCATATAGGTGAGATTCGGTAGGTTCGGCCCGACCAGTGTATCGGCGTAGAAAACTCCTGTAGCGCCGGCCTTAGCGAATATGGCAAATTCCCCGTTGTTAAACATCTCCACCTTTCGGACGTGATCCATGTTTGTCGGCGACAGATACTGGCGGAGGTGGTAGATGCGTTTTCCTTTGGTCGCGGCGGAGGCTGGCGGAGTGACCTTGGGATATCCCGGGAACGCCCGCAATAGGGAACTCTCTATGCGAATGTAGGGCGGCGTAGCAGCAGGAGCGTCCCAGAACGGCGCAGCCGCCTTCATAAAAACATCGTCCTTCGCCAGCTCAAGGTCAGCTGTCACTAATGTCTCCAGCTTCGCACTTGGCATCAGCAGGTAATAGGACGGGGTATCTGGTCCGAAATAAACAGAGAACGCACCGACTGGACCAATGCCGAGCCGGTTCAGTGCCGGAATGAAAGCATCGGCAAAAAAGGCATTCGTGAGCTTTACGCCCGGCCCGCTGGCCAGATGGTATCGGCGCAGATCCATGTACTCCGGCGCAGAGTTGTCCGCGGGAGAGCCTACCTGGGCAGCCAAATCACCGGCAGTAGCAAGCGAGAGGGCAGAAGCAGCGAGAGAGCCCGAAAGAAAATTGCGACGATCCATGAAGTCTCCTTGCGTATGGAAAGCTTGAGTTCCGAGCAATTCAGTAGTCAGCACATAAAACGCCCTTTGCCCGGTTTTGGCCGCGGATAGTCGGCAGAGGGGTGCGACGACGATTGCAGTATTGCTTTCACTATGGGTGCTGGCGAATCTATCGTACTGTACTGTACAGTACAGCATAGCGCCATCTGATGACAACTCGATCGTCTCGCAACCCAGGGCGTTCGCAAAAAAATAGGTCGCATAAGATGTTGCTGGTACAGGAGATTCAAGCGGCGGATTGCATAAAATATTCTTGCCTGCATTGAGGATGGAGAGCTGGAGACATGAATGCCTAACAAGCGGTCGCGAGGAGAGGTTCGAAACAGCAAGCTTCAAAAAGTCGCAGGGGACTTGTTTCTCAAGCGAGGCTATGACGGTGTCTCCATCGACAAAATCGTCGAGCTGGCTGGCGGGTCGAAGAGTACGGTTTACACCGAATTCGGTGGGAAGTGTGGTCTGTTCATCAGGAGTATCGAAAACCTCTGCCGCGAGGCGAATAAACCGCTCGCGGAGATTGACTACGCAGGTTTGAACCTTGAGGCAAGTCTGAAGAAACTGTCTTTTCAGATACTGAAGCTCATCACCGCAAAACGGTCCGTGGAACTTCATCGCCTCGCTGTCGGAGAGGCCCTGAACTGTCCTGAAGTAGGCGAAGTATGGTACGCGCATGGTCCTGCCAAAACAGCGTCGTTTATACGGTCGCTGTTGGAAAGTCGTCGTGAAGAGTTGCGAAAGACAACGATTCCCATTGAGCGGATCGCGGTGATCCTTCACGACTCACTGACGGGAGACGTCCTCTACCGCCGGTTGGCAGGAGTCGGTAAGCATGAAAGCGATGCCGAACTCGAGCGAGTTGCTTGCGCCGCGGTCGATCTCATTTTCGGACCGCTACTACTGATGCGCCCTAAAGGCTCTCAGCCACGCTTCGGAGCCCAATGATTACAGAGGGAAGGTTTGCGAAGTGGTCGGGCCGCACGATGTTGAGAAGCATTTGAAGGGCCAGTCCTACCGGGCATCCAGACCGGGGCGGGCTATCGTTTAAAAGCCATCCATATACAAAAGCAGTCCTCGACGGCCGGCACGGTCGCCGGAACCGTGACTTTCACTATCGGTGGCGCGACCGTGGGCACAGCCCCGGTGACCGCCGGAGCCAGCGGCATTGGTACAGCCACGCTTGCGGTGAGCTCAGCGACGCAAACGCTCGGCTTTACAGCGGGCAGCGATACGATTACCGCCGCTTATGGTGGTGATTCGCTCTATGGCGCTTCTTCCGGGACTGCCGCCATTACGGTGACCAATCCAGGAATGACAATGACGGTGGGAAACATGACCATTCCCTCCACTTCAACTGGTGCCAGCGGTACCTCGACCATCACCATCACCCCACCCAGGGGTACTCGGGTACGGTGACTCTCACGGCCAACGCGCCCTCGCTGAACGCTGGCTATGCGCTGGCGGCAACATCGCTGGCGATCGCCAGTAATGGGTCGGCGACGACAACCATCAGTATCCAGACCATCGCCGCCTCATTGCAAAGTGGGACCCAGGGGAATTCTCAGGGTGGGACAAACCGGTTGATCAGCATAGCTGGAGTGGGATTTGGGCTTATTTTCTTGCTTGGGATTCCTGGGTTCCGCAGGAGACGGTGGCCGGTAGCGACCAGCCTGCTCTTGCTGGGCGTGCTGGGAACATTGATGGGTTGCGGCGGTGCCACTGCCGGGGCTGCTCCTGCCGGCACTTATATCATCACAGTTACAGCGACGGATAGCAGCAATAGCGCGATTACCACTTCGGCGAACTTCACAGTGAGCATTCAGTAGGCTTCGATAATTCAACGAGGTGCTTGGACCCCACGTCTCTTTAGGAGAGATGTAGGGTCACCGTCTTTGAAATATGTGCCTTTCGCCTTATCACCCGTCCGATTGCGCTGGTAGGAACGCAACTTGTTGCGGAACTGCCCGTCTATTCCAATGAGAGTCTCGGCTGCGATTGCGTCGAGGAGCTTAAGAGGTTTGCCATCCCATGCGAAATAGACCTTCCCCGCTTGCATACGGAGCTCTGCTCATCCTCGCAATTGCCGGCGCGGCCGCAGCTCAGGACAACGGGGCAGAACAGCCGTCTGCGCGCCAGCAGCTTCAACATATCCATACACCGCAATCGATCGACCAGGAGCTTGCTCACCTTACAAAGGACCTGGAGTTGACTGCGGAACAGCAGCAGCAAGTCCGGCCCCTGCTCGAGGAGCACCACGATAAGATCCAGGCGCTGCTCGATAAGAACCCGACAGCTTCGCGGCAGCAGCTTGGTCCGCAGATTCATGCGATCAGCGACGAAACGCACGGCAAGATTCACGCTTTGGTTACCGATCATCAGAAAGAATTGGAAAAGACGATGCAACAACGCGAGCATAAGGGTGAAGAAAACAGGCGGTCCACGCCGCCTGCTGTAGACTCGCCAGAACCATCTTCTTCGCCCTCGTGACGTTCATTGTTTCTTGTGGAACAAAGCGTAGTTGATATCGGGCCAGAACTCCCGGAGGACGAATGTCGCTCCGTCGAGGCTGACGTTTGTCAGCCAGCGCTGGCCGGTTTTCGTCCAGGTGCGCTCCTGTTCGGGATAGTAGAAATCGGAGATGCCTGCAGCCGCACCTGCCCCGATAATCTCCGAAGCATTGAATGTTTCGTTGCCGGAGTCAGTGCGCGTGACCAGGATCCGGGAAAGAGAATAGGCGGTACGCTTCAGAACCCCGCCGTGACCGAGAGTGTAGTAACGTCCATCCTGGTGGAGTGCAACAGGAAATGCGAATTCCACCAGGTAGTTCTCGTCTGTCTGATCCAGGAAAGTATGCCAATAGTATCGCGCATAGCCGGCTGCGCCCTGATGAAACTCGGGAGTTGAGTTCGAGGCTTGGCCGACGCCGGCTAAACCTCCAACGAAGATCAATGAGGAATAATCAAAGCTGTCGTCCGTAGCGTCCTTGAACTTCTGCTTTGCCGATTGTCGAGGCAACTTCACGTTCGCCGAGACCGCCTCAAAATTCGGCACGATGCCTAGTATCCGTTTGGTCTGGATCTCCTCCGGGGCTAATTGGTTTCCCGTCGCGGGCTGTGCGGTTTGATTGGACTGCGCTGGAGGCGCACTCGGCGCATCGGGCAGAGTGGGGGACGAATCGCTTACAGCTGGCCGATCGCCTGGGACCGCAAAAGCAGCGCAATACTGGCACAGCACCCCGGACAAGATCCAGGTGAAGATGCCTGACGAAACAATCGGCCACTTCTTCTTCATTACTCTCCTGCTTCTAGCGATATCTCACGTCGATTCCTCGCCACGCAGAATGCGCACCCTACTGTTCACCGGTCCAATGGACTAAAAGTTCCTGGCCATGCGCACCGGTCGATCCGGAAACGCATGGTTGACTCAGGATAGGACGAAGGGCTGTTACTGCTGAGGTGGTTGAATCGCAGCGAAGTCCTGGTCCAATTGCTTCTGATCCGCTGGTTGAAATCCTCCGCTATCCACAATGTCATGGATGCCACTGAAGGCTGACTGCACCTTGTCTTGGTCAACCGATTGCCCTTGGCGTCTCACTTGTTGCGCGTCTTTGAGTGTGGCGATATCTGCTTGAAGCTTGTTGTTCTGGTCATCACTCAACGTGGCGCGCGGCGTAGCCTGCTGTAGATCGTTCATCAATCTCCCCATTGGAGATTGTCGCCCGCCTCCGCCCCCCCTCTCTGTGCTACGGAGTAGCCAGCAGTGCCCGTGACGACGAATAGGCAAGCTATTACCAGTCTCTTGTTCATTGGAATTCTCCTATACAAAGGCTGCATCTCGGTTTTGCGCAATTCGAAGCTCCGCTGCCTCCTCTCAATAGACGTCAATTCCGAGAAGAAGGATCACAGGTCGACATTTCTCTGCAAACCCGCTTTGGTCATGAATCGATCTGAGGTGGGTCGGAATCCTTCAGGTCATCGATACTTGATATCCAGTTTCATGCGGCATCTTTCAGCGATCGAGCTCCGTGAGACCTGTTGCTGCTCGATCCCGGCGGACCTCTCACTGCCAATGCTGTGCAGCCGACCATCAGAGCCCTGGCCATCGGCGCATACGTCGGCGTCAGGAATGCGATCGTTGGGAGAAGTCTTTCCAGGATCTCCGTAGTAATGGTCAGTATCTCGTGCGCAGCTCGCCAACTCCCGTGCGTCCATTCTTCTGGCCCTGTGTCCCTGGGGATCCCGAGTTGATCGAGCTCCAGGAACACTGTCGACGATACAAGTAAACACAGATCAGCAAGACGAACATTTAAACTCCTGCCGATATAGACCCTTTACATCCTCTAAGCAACTCGCTGCCCGACTTTTCTCGACAATCAAACGAACGTCTTACTCTGGCCGCCGGAGTACTCGCACTGGCCATCACGCAACTTTTTTGGCTATTTACTATCTAATTAACTAGAAAGGTTGTGAACAAGATGCCAAGGGTGAAGGTAATTCTGCTTTCCCTGGCGACTCTGTGCGCACCTGTTGCTTTAGCGCAGACTGCAAACCCAGCCGTTCCAGGCAATATTAACTATGTAGAAGGCTCGGCCTCGATTGATGGCGGGCCCTTGAATCAGCAATCGGTGGGCCACGCCCAGCTCCAGCCGGGCCAGGTGCTGCAAACAGCAAATGGCAGGGCTGAGTTGCTGCTCACTCCGGGCGTGTTTCTCCGTGTGGGTGAAAACAGTGCTGTACGAATGATTTCTCCAAATCTGCTGAATACGCAGATAGCACTGGACCACGGCCGCGCCGACATCGAAGTGGATGAGATCCACCCGCACAACGATATACAAGTATCGGAAGGGGGTGCGAACACTCGCCTGCTGAAAGACGGGCTCTACGCTTTTGACGCGGATAAACGCACGGTCAGGGTCTTTAAGGGAGAGGCTGAGCTCCTGCAACAAACTGGCAGTGGTCAGAGGGCACTCAAGGTGAAAGGTGACCATCAGGTCGGATTGGCGGGTAATGAAGCGATTCAGAGCGTGAGCTTCGACCGAGGTCAAGCCGAGGACCCACTCTACAACTGGAGCAG
>JBEKNJ010000069.1:0-32703 GCA_049522955.1 Acidobacteriaceae bacterium | reverse complement strand
AACGGCGGCGATGGCCTGGTAACAGCCCGTCATCTGGCGGAAGCCGGCTGTGTTGTCTCCGTGCTGATGTTGGGTGACCCGGCCGAGGTGCATGGCGACGCCGAAGTCATGCTGAAGCGGCTTGCGGTGAAGCCGATCAGCATCCGGCAGGAAGCTGAACTGTCTGGACCGCACTGCAAGCCCCTGCTCGAGGGGGCGCAGCTCTTTGTGGACGCGGTTCTGGGCACCGGCTTTCGTCCACCTATGCGCGACCTGGCAATCGTAGGCCGCAAGCTGCTCGAGCTCTATCCCAGAGTCCCGGTGGTCGCGGTCGATCTCCCCTCGGGTTGGGACGCGGATTCGCGCAAGTTCCACTCCACCGAGGCCTACCGCGCCGATGCCGTGGTGACCTTCACCGCGCCCAAGCTGGCTCACGTTTCGGGAATGATGACCCGCGGACCGATTGTAGTGGCGCCCATCGGTTCGCCGGCTGAGGCCGTCGAGTCTGCCAGCGGCCTAACCTGGGCGGGAACCTCCAAGACGATTGCCGACCGTCTGCGTCCCGCCGATTCAAATAAAGGACGCTTCGGGCATGTCCTGGTCATCGGTGGTGCCAGGGGCAAGTCAGGCGCTCCCTCCATGAGCTCGGTCGCGGCCTTGCGCACCGGGGCGGGCCTGGTCACCGCTGCCGTCGCCGAATCGATTCTGCCTACCGTAGCCGCCGTGACTCCGGAGCTGATGACCATCGCGCTGCTTGAAGGAGAGCAGGGAGAAATCTCAAGTCGCAATCTTGAAGCCGCACGGCTCGACCCAGTCCTGGAAAAGAAATCGGTCATCGCCATTGGCCCTGGCCTGGGCCAGGAACCGGAAGCGGTCAACTTCTTCCTCGGGCTGCTGGAGCGAACCAAGGTCCCGATGGTCATCGATGCGGACGCGCTCAACGCTCTGGCTGCGAATCCCGGCAGGTTGAACGGTCGCGGACGCTTGCTCGTGCTCACTCCTCATCCCGGTGAAATGGCCCGGTTGGCGGGCATGACGATCCCTGAGGTAGAGGCGGATAGGGAAGGCATCGCCCGGCAGTTTGCCATGACCCATGCCGTGACCCTGGTCCTGAAGGGGTGGCGTACGCTCATCGCCCATCCCGACGGCAGCATGGCCATCAGCACCACCGGCAACCCCGGAATGGCCAAGGGTGGGAGCGGCGACATCTTGACTGGGATCGTCGCGGCCATGATTGGTCAATATCCCGAGCAGCCTGCCGAGGCCGTGGAGGCAGCCGTCTATCTTCACGGATTGGCCGCCGATTTTGCCGTCCGTTCGCAGGATCAACACACGCTGCTTGCGATGGACACGGTGGCGCATCTCTATGAAGCATTCCGCTTCCGGGCGGAGGACCCGGGAGGATATGTTTGGTTGCAAGGGCTCTCAGGCATGTTGAAGGAGGTGGAATGACTGTTCGGCGATTCGTCAGCAACAGCAGCAGGGAGACCATCGAAATTGGCGGAGAAATTGCCCAAATGCTTTCCGCGCCCACTTTACTGTTTCTTCGCGGAGATCTGGGTGCGGGCAAGACCACTTTGGTGAAGGGAGTCGCGCAGGCCCTCGACGCTGCCGACCCGGACGAGGTAACCAGCCCCACCTTCACCCTGGTTCACGAATACGACGGCCATCGCCGCGTCGATGGCAAGATGCGAGACGTCAAGCTCTACCACATCGATCTTTACCGCATCGAAGACGAGCGCCAGCTCGAGACCATCGGCTTCGATGAGATGGCTGCCGAAGACGCCATCCTCCTGGTGGAATGGGGAGAAAAATTTCCCAGCGTGGTCAAGCGAAGCGACGGTGAAATCCTGATCGAACATGCCGGCGGAGACACGCGCAACATCACCCTAAAACTAAAAGAAAAAGAACCCACGCCACCGCGCACCGAGTAGAGTATTTCAGAAACTGCTCTCAATGGATCCGCCGCCCTCCCCTTTGTCATGGGCCTGCGCCCATCCAAGGGATGAAAAACTGCTTCTACTCGTTTTTTCGTCCGTTCCTAACGGAATTGACATCCCGACCGTAGCGAAGCGAAGTGGAGGGACCTGCTGTTTCGTTCATCCACTCATCAGACGCTCAATGGAAGCGCCGCCCTCCCCTTTGCCATCATCCCGAGAGCTTGTGACTTTTTTGATCTTTCGTGTTTTCTACACACCTAACCGGCGGCTTTCAACCTCCCACAAAGCCGTCATCCTGAGCGAAGCGCCGCGCAGAACTATCGCATAACCGACGGCTTATGGCGCGGAGTCGAAGGACCCCGGCGATGCTTATTGGCAGATGTTCTTCGAAGTTTTCCAGCCACAAACTACAAACCAAATCAATAAAGTCATAAGCTCCGACCGGAGCGTACCCGGATTTCCTACCACGCTGCACTGGACAGGACCTCGTGTGCGCCTTTCTGCAAGGGAAAGGCGCACGAGGTGAGTCAACGCCATCAAGTTCCACAGGAAATCCGGGGGAGCGCCTTGGAGGGATCTGCAGTTCAGCGGTCCTTTCCTGGAAGTGTTTTCAACAGAGAGCCTAAACCCTGTTTGCAAAAAAAAACCGGAGTTGGCAAAGCCAACTCCGGCAACAGGTTTTGCGACTTCCCTAGTTAGAAATTGAACAGGCTCATCAGGTCATCGATGGCCGGGCTATTGACCGGCACATACGGGTTATCCGGAGTGGCAATTGGATTGGGATAGTTGTCACGGCTGCGGGTGCTGACGGTCTCCATGCCCCAGTTTGCCTCGATGAACTTCAGGATCGAGACATGGTCGGCATAGTCGTGAGCAATGTGACCCGCCTTGGTGTAGGGAGATACAACGATCAGTGGAATACGCGTGCCGTCGCCGAAGTAGTCGAGTGGCTGCACGTATCCCGAATCGTAGTAGCCGCCGCCCTCATCCTCGGTGATAAAGATAGCGGTGTCCTTCCACAGCGTCGGATTCTTCTTGACCTCATCCACGATTTTCTTGGTGAAGCCTTCGAACAGATCCAGCTTGGAAGAAGACGGGTGACCATCGACCAGTCCGCTCGGCTTGACGATGGAGACCGCCGGCAGTGTTCCCGCCTTTATGTCGCTGTAGAGATTCGCAGTGTCCTGGATGTGGGCCGTGCGGACAGCAGCGTTGGCCATGATGGAGGTGTCGTACTGGAATGGATTGCAAATGTTGCAGTACTCGTCCGTAAGCTTGCCGATGGCGTTGAAGTTGAGCTGATAGGGGTCAGGAACGTAGTTGTTCCATTGGTCGCCGTAGTACTTCCATGAGATGTGAT
The DNA here is from genome assembly GCA_049522955.1 of Acidobacteriaceae bacterium. Classification (GTDB taxonomy): domain Bacteria; phylum Acidobacteriota; class Terriglobia; order Terriglobales; family Acidobacteriaceae; genus PALSA-350. The sequence continues at coordinate 29,424 of JBEKNJ010000069.1, read as the reverse complement.
TGGCGATCAGCTTGTCGCCGATGCTGGGGACCGACGACGGCGGAATGGTAAAGACCGTGTTGTTGGCATTGGTGTCGGTGTACGCGTTGTTGCCGTTGCCGAAGTATCCAGGGTTGTAGTTGTTCAGAAGGTAGTAGTGGCCCGGCTCACAATTCGGAGCAATGGGGGTCGGCAACGACTTCAGGTAATTCGTAATCGGAGCCACACCCGGCTGGGTGGTATCCGCGCAGTTGGTGTAAGATCCGCCGCCATACGACGCTGCACCAAAGGAGCCGCCGCCGTATCCGTCTTCCGTGTACCAGTTGTTGGTGGAGGGAGCTGGATTGGGATTCTCCACCTCGTCCACGATGCCCGCGTTGACGCCCGTCCCAGCTGTGACGTTGTGCGGAGGAACCGCCGGGTTGCCCTTGCCGTCGCTGAACCAAATAGCGTCGCCATGGCCAAACATGATATGGTTTGCGCCCGTCCCACCGTTCACCGACTGGTGGAAGTTGTCACTCATGGCATAGTTGTCTGCCAGGTACTTGAAGTACGGAGCATCCCCGTTTTGCACGTTATAAAAGCCCATCGCGGTGGAGCCCTCGCCAGTCGTCGTGGCGCTGGGCGAATACTCGGTGCTGAACGTCGCCGGCTGCTTCAAACCGTTCGTGCCCGCTCCCACGGTGGTCTCGACCCACGGAAACGGAAACAGTGCTGCGTCGCAGCCCGAAGGATTGGCGGCCGTGATGTGGCTGACGCTGCAATCCAGCTGCTGCCACATCTGATAGAAGCGGTGCACCGGGCTGGCCGCATAAGAGTTGTAGGTAAACGTGTCTCCGTTGGTCAGCTGAAACGGTCCAGGAGGAAGTGCAGACACGTTCTTGATGCGTGTATCGGGAACCTTACCAGACAAACCAGAACCGCCGGTCACCAGGTAGGCATAGTAGTCTGCCGGAAGGCCGTTTTCAGACTGCCGCGCCAGGGTGAGGTCGTCGTTCTTCACATAAGAATCGGTGGGTCCACCATTGAGGGGAGCGGGAAGCACAGACCCCGAAAAAGTGCTGGTGGTCGGGCTCAACAAAAAGGCATCGGGCGGCGTGTCGGTAGCCGCTTTCTGCTCCGCCACAGGAAAGTTCGGACCGGGTGTGCCGTCGGCCTTCACAATTCCCTCGGAAAGAAGATTGTTCACCGTCTCGCCCTTTACCGGCACGTAGGTGGCGAAGATGTGATCAAAAGTACGGTTTTCGCCAATGATGACGATCACGTGTTTGATTGGCGTACTGGTATCGTTGTCGCGTGAGGGCGGCGGTGCCGCCTGACCGGACGCGAACGCGCTCCCAATCGCGAGCTGAAAGATCGCGGTGGATACAAGTCCCGTACGTACAGCCCCCAGAGCTGTCGATGCGAACTGCTTTACAGTCATACTTCCTCCCGAGTCGGAGCTCTATGCCCAACCCGTTCGAGAAATAGGCCTTTAAAATTAACGTCGCATCGTTATTCCATGAACACGCGGTAAATAAACGTTCGTGTACTCAAATCAACATTGTGGAAATTAATGAGAGTTCGCAATATGTTCTGAGAGCGGCGATGCAGGCTTCACTTGGATCGATCCCATCATCCCTTTATCCTCGTGTTCCAGAAGATGGCAGTGATAGACAAACGTGCCTACCGTATTTGGGTCGCGAAAATCCATCCGCAGGCGGACGCTGGGATAAGCAAGCGAGCGGCCGTCGTAGTAGGGCACGTTCACCGTATCGCGCAGGAAGTCTTCATTGAGTTGCCGTCCCATGTAGTCGAGCAGCAGAAAATGCAGCTGATGAATGTGAAAGGCGTGTAACTCGCGCGAACGATTTTCTATGATCCAGTCCTCCACCGTTCCTTGTTGGGCAACGATGTTTGGGATGTTCGAACTCATGTCGAACATCTTGGGCTCCTCGCCGTCCACGGTCAGGTAGAACTCTACCGCGCTGGTGGGATCATTGGGATCAATCAGTTTCTCGGAGAAATATAAATGGCGTACCCGTACGGGGAGTACAGCGCCGAGCCAGGTTTCGCCCGCTGGGGGCAGGGGTTCCGGCGAACTTTCTAACCTTGAACGAGCGTCGGGCGCATTCGCCGACGGGACAATCTTCGCCAGCATTCGATTGGGATCGTTTTCCCCACCTGGGCCGGTATCCACCGTTCGGGTCACCAGCAAGCCTGTTTCACCATCTGCTGGACCGGTCACGACAAATTCCACCCGCGAGCCTGGCGGCAATCCGATATGCGTCTGCGGGTCCACCGACTCCTTGAGCGAGTCGTTCTGGTTCATGGGTACTCCGTCTATGGCTACGAGTCCCAAGGTCTGCGGCTTACGATTAAACAGAACCTCCAGATTGAGGTAGGTGATCGCCGAGGCATTCAACACTCGCCATAACTGCCGTTCTCCGGGCTTCATTTGAATCGTTGCGGGAGGGTAGTCCGGATAGGGAACTGGTACATAATTAATGGATAGATCCTTCGCCGGTTTGCCGAAGCCGGTGCCATTGTTGGCCGCGTCGCCGTCGCGGTCAATCATGAACTTAGGCACTACCGGTTCCGACTTAGCCGGAGGCGCATTGGGATTGATCAGATCCAGGTCGCGAATAATGAATACCCGCTCGGGAAGCCCGGACGTGGCTTTCTTGGCCCGTTCGATTCCTTCTACGATGAGCGCGCCGGAGGCTCCTCCGAGAAGCTGTTCCTTGCTGAATCCGTGGATATGCGGGTGGTACCAGTAGAGGCCGGCTGGCTCGTTCTCTGGAACACGAAAGCGATACTCAAATGGTGCATCTCCCGGCTGCACGGACGTCTTCATCACGTCATCCTGGTGACAGACCGGAGGAATAGTCAGGCCGTGAAAATGAAGGTTGGTCGACACCGGGCTCATGATTCCGCTGGTGCAGGGATTGGTTGCCGACTGAGTGTGGCCGTGTTCGTGCATGGGTGCACCACTTCCGTGGCTCACGTCGGTCAGCGCATTGGTCAGGTGAAGAATCACCAGATCGCCGGGATGCACGCGCAGATTCGGTGATTCGTGGCCGGCCGAATCTGTGTAACAGTATCGGCTAGACCCGTTCGCTTGCGCGGTATTACTCGCCGTCAGTTGCGCTTCCAGAACACCATTCTGGCTGCGCAGATCCCCCGGTTCTTCGACGACGCTCCCGGCTTCTGGCCGGGGACAAACGCTCTCGGCTCGTACGCACCAGGGAGCAAAACCTAATAGGACCACAGCGGCCCAAACATATTTCTTCATTCTCAACTAGTTTTCGACACCGACATTAACCTGCGGTGAATTGAGGACGGGAATCCCCCGGGAGCTTACAAAAAAACCGTTGTCAACGATCTGCCGGACGCTAGCGGTCGATCCGCTTGGTGAGCTTATCGAGTGCGTCACGGTCGATCGGATATCCAAGTCCTGCTTCCGTCGGCGCCATCACGTAGCCCTCTTCATTGATGCGGAACTTGTATTTGAAGTAAGGTCGGTCGGTATACTCGGCCGGAAATGGCATTTCAAACCAATAGGCATTAGGAAGGGCCAACTCCAGATGAAAATGCATGGCCAGATCAAGAACGTTGCCCCAGTTGTGCGGGGCGCATTCTAATCCATGGGCATCGGCCAACAATCCAACCCGCATCGAGCCGGAGATTCCTCCGACGTTGTCTCCAATAAGACGCACCACACTCAACGCACCGCGCTTGATATACTCCGCGAAATCCGCGATCGAATAAAGGAACTCGCCCACATGGATGGGGACGTCCAGCTTGGAGCACAGTTCTATCAGGCCCTCCTCGTCGGTGGTTTGTATCGGATCCTCAAACCAGAGGTAGCGCTGCTCCTCCAGCAGCCGCCCAACCGCGAGTGCTTCGTAACGGTTGTAGCGCTGGACCGGGTCGTGCATAAGGACGTAGTCGTCGCCCGCGGCCTTGCGAACCTCTCGAATCTCTTCCATGTGCCCAATGTAGGTAGGAATCGCCGGCCCCTTCGCATGCTGCCCGCTGCCTGGGTGGATCTTGTAACCCCGGTAACCAAGCTCCTTGGCCTTGAGCACGTCGGGCACATAATCTTCGATTGCGGGCAGGTGCTGGGAGCTGGCATAGGCCATCATGCGATCCTTCTTGCTGGCGCCGCCTTGGAGGATCTGGTAAATCGGCCGGTTCACTGCCTTGCCGAGAATATCCCACAAGCAAACATCGGCAGCTGCAGTGTAGTAGTTCGGCCACGTCCCACCCCCGTGCGTGGTGAGCCCGGATCCCGCGATAGCAGCACCTCCGAATGCCGGTCCCGCTCCCGGCCCTTTGGGAGCGCTGCCGAAATTTGGCACGCCGTTGCCGCGCCGGGGCGGGGTTGCGTCGAATCCCGCTGGACCCTTCATGCCGCTGGTGCCCGTAAGCGTCGGCAGCAGGTCAATCACGCTCTTACCCACCAGCGCAGGCTTGGCCCACTCCAGCCAACCCTCGGTGCGATTGCGATCGCCCAGGGTGTAATTTCCCTCGATGCCACTATTGGTAACAACCGAGATCAGCTCGCCCGTTTCTGTGCCGTTGAGACGATGGATATTCGTCAAGTCCGTAACGTAGACTTTTACTTCTTTGATGGTGAGGTCGGGCAGGTCCGCCGGTTTCACTCCCACGACCTGTGCCGCCATCATCCCCGGACTGAGACACGCGCCCGCGGCACCCCAGGCAGAGTTAGCTAAGAAATTCCGGCGTGAAGATTCGTGCTTGTTCATGATTCCTCCTCTACTTGTCTGCCAGAGAAAACGACAGGATATTCGCGCCCGACGCAATGGCAACGTATTGCCGCCGGTTGATCATGTAAGTGATGGGTGAGGCCTTCCATGGCTCACTGGCTTCGAAATGCCATAGATACTTTCCCGTCGCAGCGTCTACAGCCGCGAATCCTCCACTCGTTTCCCCGAAGAACACAATGCCTCCCGCGGTGCTGAGAACCCCGGCATAATTTCTTTCCGGCGGACCGGCGAGGGGAAGCTCCCATGCGATTTTCCCTGTCTCCACGCTAAACGCGCGCAGCACCTTCATTGCCGGGTCGGCTGGATCGTTGACGCGCCCATATCCGCCGTCTTGTGCCTTGCGGTAGGTGCTGCAGTCTTCCACCGTCATCACGTAATAAAGGTGGGTCGACGGATTGTACGCGGTGGAATACCAGTTGGTTGCTCCTCTCACAGCGGGGCAGGTTTTCACGCCCTGGAGCGAGGTCTGGTTTGCCGGCAGCAATTGTGGCCGTCCGTCCGCGCCGATGCCGCTGGCCCAGGTGAGCTTCTTCACCATGGGCGTAGCTTGCAACAGTTCTCCGTTGGTCCGGTCAAGCACGTAAAAGAACCCGTTGCGGTTGGCATGCAGAAGCAGTTTGCGCTCACGGCCGTGGAATGGCGCGTCGACCAGCACCAGGGGCTGGTTGGCATCCCAATCGTGGAGATCGTGCGGTGTGAACTGGAAATGCCAGAGGAGCTTTCCCGTCCTGGCGTCGATGGCCAGATCACTGTCGGTGTAAAGATTGTCACCGCCGCGGTTGTCGCCGTCGGTATCGGGATAAGGGTTGCCAATACCCCAGTAGAGAGTGCCGGTTTCAGCGTCGTAGCTGCCGGTGGTCCAGGTGGTGCCACCCTGGGGATGCGGATCGCCCTTCCACGTTTCTGCGCCTGGGTCTCCGGCGCGTGGAACCGTCCAAAAGCGCCACGCTTCTTCACCCGTAGTTGCGTTGTAAGCGGCAAGCAGGCCGCGAATACCGTCATCGCCGCCAGAGACTCCGGCGATCACCAGGTCACCGGCAATCAGAGGTGTTGAGGTTCCACCATAGTGTTCCGTTGGGCCTGCCAAGGGGACTTCCCAGAGCAACGCCCCGGTGAGTCGATGAAGGCAGAGCAGGTGCGCATTGTCAGTAATAAAGAACACGCGGTCACCCAGAACGCCAACGCCGCGGTTTGCTCCCTTTGCGGCGTCTCCCGAGATCATTCCCGCCGCGGTGCGGGGACGAGAGTAATTCCAGATCTCTCTCCCGGTTCTTCCGTCAAGCGCTTGCACCTGGTCTGGACCCGTAACGTACATGACGCCATCGATCACCAGGGGGGTGGTTTCCAGGCCGAAATAGGGAAGCGGATGGATCCATGCCGGCCGAAGCGAACTAACATTCTTGATGTTGATTCCGGTAAGGAGACTGTAACGGTTACCATTGACATTTCCGGAGTAGGTCGGCCAATCTCCGAGTTTGGGGTGAAGGACCTGATCGACCGCCTGGGGCGCCACGCTCTCTTTTGCTTCCCGATCAGGACCTATCGGGACCCCATCCAGTCTGCTCAGAAAGGCCATCAGGTCGCGATACTGCTCGGCCGTGCCAGTGAACGCGGGCATAAAGGAGTGCTGGGCTGCAATTACCTGGGCGTATTCATCGTCTGCCAGCAGGTGCAGCTGCCCGTCGAGCGTCTGCAGTTGAAGATCGTGGGCGCCCTGGCTGCGGGCGAACCCGCGTAGCGAACTGCCATTCCTTAGCTTGACCTCTACGAATCCGTAACCCATGGCGATGCGCGCGTCCGGCTGTTGCAGCGATTGCTCGAGTTCGGAGAGTGTCGCCTGGCGGCCGATGCGGGATAGGTCGGGGCCATTGGCACCGCCGCGTCCCTGCGCTGTGTGGCATTCTGCGCAGTGGCCGCTGCCGAAGAAGATGCCGGCTCCCGCCGCCGTATCCCCAGCTGGTTTCATGTCAAAAGCATCCGCGTTCATGGATCGCACAAAGGTTGCCAACTCTTGAATCTGCGCATCGGGGAGGGATGAGAATGCAGGCATGTTGCCGCGACCGGTCTTGATCACGTTGGCAATGGCCTGCTCGCTTGCGCCTCGAAGTTGCCGGCTATTTCTCAACGCGGGAGCGCGATCGGTGCCTTGCGCATCGCCGCCGTGGCAGACAGCGCACGTTTGTCCAAACTGCGCGGGCTCATGCACTGCATCGGAGCCGGCATTCTGCGCGCCGAGAAATGGGGTGCAGAACACCAGCACGGCAGCCATTCCGGCCGCGAGAGGCGTTACTGAGCTAAGTCTACGCACGCAGATAAGGTTTGAGATACTCATCCAGAGACTCGCGGATCACCTGCTTCTGCGCGTCTTCCAGCTTGCCTTGGCGGCGGGGCCCCATTCCAGGCGTGGCGCGGTGGGTCGTCGTTTCTTTAAAGACTCCGCGTGCGACCAGTATGTACTGGCCCGCGCCTTGAATCGAATCGAAGGCCAGGATCCTGCCGAACATATCGAAGGCCTCTTTGCGCTTGCCGGCATGCCAGAGATCGAACGCCGACTGGTAAAGATCGGACAGGCCGGTGGTGGGGCAATAACCGGAAAACCCAAGCCTCATCTCATCGATCATGGTGCGCACTCCGTTGCCGGCAAAGACCGCGAGCTTGTTGCCAGTCCTTTGTTGGATCTGCGTAATACGCTCCAGAGGATTTCCCGCCTCATCTTTCACACACTTCATCGTGGGGATCTGGTTAAACATTTCTACGATCACGTCGACGCTCATATCGCCCTGACTTTGCACGATGAAGGGGAGGGGCGTTGCCGCCCCGATAGTCTTGTAGTACTCGAGCATCGCCTGCTCGCTGGCTTTTTCCGGAGGCAGCGAGATGATCGCGTCCGCGCCATGATCGACGGCGTGCTTGGCAAAGCGTAGCGAGGTGGCCATATCTGCGCCGATCGATTGAACACCGATCACTACTGCAGTCTTTCCTCCTTTGCCGGCCGCGAGCAGGGCCTCCGCTCCGTCTAATCGCTCCTGCTCGGAAAGGGTGGACCATCCGCTGGCGATCTGCGGCCAGACGAAGCCGCTCACGCCGCCGCGATTACAGAACTTGACCTCCGCCGCCAGGCAGTCGAGATCGAGTTTGTCGTCCGCAGTAAAAGGGGTTTCTCCGATGGGGTATAAACCTGATAACGGCTTCGCGCCCGGGGTGGAAGTCGCTCCGGCCTCAGAGCCACGCAAGATGCTGAGCGAGAGTGCGAACGCCGTTGCTGATTGGAGAAACTCGCGCCGGTCCAAAGGCTTATTAGCTGTTGTTACTTGCATCGTTCGAGTACCCCTCATTCTTCGAGTTCCAAATCCTTAACAAAACTGTCGTTGCCCCATCCCGACGTCGTGGTCCTTCTTACCGTGCGTAATCGTAGAGCCGCTAAAAGGTAGCAATCGGGTTTACCGGACCGCCGGTAGCGCCGGGCACGCGCAATGGGTTGATGGTTAACAAAAATGTCCAACGTCGCTTCTGGGAAGCCGCCTCACCCAGCGCTTCCAAATCACAGTTATCGATCAGCGGAGTGCCCATGGCCCGCAACGCCACCTCGTGAATCGGTTGGTTCACGCCCTCAACCTGCGAGGGCCGCACGTCCTGCACTACATCGCTGCCAAGTATGGCGACGCCACGTTCCCGCATCCACTGCATGCAGGAAGCGTAGAGTCCAGGCGCCTGCTTGTTCAAGTCCAGCGGCCCTTTCTCTTTGACCCGCAGCCAGCGGCCGGTGCGGACCAGCATCGCGTCGCCGCTCTGCAGACGAAAGGCCGCCTTCTTTTCCCACGCTTCCAGGTCCTCCGGGTAAATAGCCTCCTCATCGCCAAGATAAGCAACATTCTTGAGGCGCGCGATATCGAAGAGCACACCACGGGTAAAGATACCTTCCTTGAACGCCATGACATCGTTCTTGCCGGCGCCTCGATCGGTGAAGGATGTTTGAGGAAAGCCGTTGTAGATCTGGCCCTTGTAATAGATGTGGCTTAGCGCATCCAGATGGGTGGTGTAGTTGCCGTGGTAAGAAGTCGCGATCGTGTCCACTACGTAACCGGGAAGCGGCCTGGGTTCTGGACCCGGAGGCCTGGAGGTCAGTGTCCAGGTGGCGGCACGGGTTCCGTTGGGGCCATGACCATACCCCCTTTCTCCTGTCTGGCTCGGTAGCGGGCCGCCGGTCGAACCTTCAGGAGGTAGATCGGCATCCAGAGACATCGATACACTGACACCCTCACGCACCAGTGCGGCGGCCGCCCGGCGCTTGGCCGGAGTGATCAGGTTGATCGTGCCGGCCTGGTCGTCAGGACCCCACTTGCCCCAATTTGAGAGCTCGGTCAGCCAACCCTCGATATCCTGCTGGGTGAGAGAGCGCGAATATTGTTTGCCCGCGGTGGGCACTGCGGCAAGCAGCCCCGATTCCAGCGCAATGGCTGTGCCGCCCGCGACACCCGCAAAGGCCAACAGATCTCTCCTTGAGGGTCTGTATTCATCCATGTGTCTGCTCCCGCATTGGCACTTGCAACATTGATTACTCCGAAGAAACGAGATCCACTGTGCCCAGAAGTCCGGAGACCTGAGGCGCCGCATTGCTGCGATTCGAACCGGCCGGGCTCGCTCCCGGATTGAGCGGTATCGGGGCTGCCCCGCGAAGCGCAGGTGCGGAGCGAACTTCAATTTCCAGAACGTTGTTACCACGTTTCACCGCGTGGGTCACATCCCAGCGATATGGTTGCCATCCGCGCGCCTGGAGATCCACACTATTCATTCGCACTCGGGCATAGTCGCGCACGTCGGAAAGTTCGAGAAATAGCCGCCCAGTCACAGGTTTGACTGCTAAGGTAAATTCCTTCTTGTACGCGCCAGGTGCGGTGGTGTCGGTAATACCGAGATCTTGCCAGGATTTCAATGGCGTCGTCAGATCCTTGCCATGGATGGTCAGCAGCCAATCGCCATTCAGTTCCTGCACAACCTTGCGGGTGGAAAGAATGGGTTCCGGCGTCGACATATGAGGAGGCGCCGCACCAATAAGGATCACTCTAGCTTCGTAAGGTTCCAGCACCAGCGGCAATCCTATACGATCTCCTTGCGCTTTGGCATCGAGCATGGGGTGGATCATTCCCGTGGATAGATCCCAGACCTGGGCGCGCCCGCGTCCGGCAACCATAGCCGTCTCTTTCTGCTCCTGGTCACTCTCATTGAAGATGAAATAGAGGTCGGCATCACGCCAGGCGCGATGATTGTAGCGAATGACGGGGCAAGGCTGATCGAGCACGAAGTCAGATGTGGGAAGGGCCGCAACCACTGCCGGTGTGATGTCCCCCGAAGTCTCGTGAACAGCGAAGCTCAAATCTGGTGGGTCGTCGACAGCATGGAGGAATGTTTTGTCCACGACCATCGATGGCAGCTTCCCAACAAACACGACCTTACCGCCGGAAGCGGCGAAGGATCGCAACCGATCCAGCGATGCATGCGAGATTACAGTCGACGATGGGATGATGACCGCGCGATACACCTGGCCACTCAGGTTTCTAAAGCCGCCCTTCTCGAGGGTTGCGACCGAATTGAGCGATTGCTCATCGATGTAATCGAAATCGATCTGGTGTTCGAGGAGTTGCTGCGACAATTTGGTGGTGCTTCTGTCCGCGTCTTGATCTCCAAGCCACATGCTGCTGGCCGGGTGATAGAGGGCGACCTGGGCGGCGGGCAAACCGATCGACATAAGATAGCCGGCGCGATTCGTATACCATGCAAGCATGGAAAAGGCGGGAGAAAATGCTGGAGGCGCTCCCGCCGCGGCTCCTCCGTTGGGTCCCCGGCCGAGAGCACCCTGCAGCTGAATTGCGGTCAGACCCTCTACCAGTTGGTAGTCCAGCTGGAACTTTCCATTGACCCCTAATCCGCCACCTTCTTCGGTCCAGACTTTGGGCCGGCCGAATAAGTGCGCCGCGGAGGAGGCAAGCTTGGGGAAATTATTGTTTACCGAGTAAGTCGTATCTTCACGGTTGACCAGGGCGGGAAGCAGTTGACTAAGGTTGTCGATGCCCGGCACCTGCACATGGCGCATATCGCGGAAGAAATCGCCTTCGTTGTGGATAAGATCCTCACCCCGGGACAGATTGAGCATCAGTTCTTCATGATTCAAGTGAACAAGGTACTCGAGCTTATTTTGCGCACACCATGCCGCTTGTACACCAAAAAAGCTGTTGCTGAAAATTCCGCTCCACACATCCCAGTAATCCGCTTTCACTCGCCACGCTTCCGGCGTCATCTTTGGCGCGAAGAGGAGAGGCAGATACGGTTGAAGGTCATAACCCTTCTTTTGCCTGAACTGCTCCAGTAGCGTGGGAGTCCACGGCATGAAGCCGGTGTAGTCCGGCTCGTCCCCGAAAAAGCCGAGCACGGTTGTTCCGAAGGAGTTACCAAACAGCCCTTTGTACACCTCATGCGTGGTAGTTAAGAAAGCTCGCGTGGCGTCAGGATTTAGATAATCAATCAATGAGTACAAACTGTCTTTGGAGTAGGTTCCATCGGCGCGATTGATGTAACGCGTGGGCGAGCTGCGGTAGACATGTCTTACGAACTCGATCTGCCAGTGCCCGGCAGGCGGGGCAGTCCACTTGATTTGATCCTCGTGGATAACCAGCGGTGTCGCGGTCCCCGAGGCCGAATCGACGGTCAAGGCTGCAAGCGTGTCCTGGGGCACGGGCATCGCGATCGTCTGCCCTGCGGCGACGCTGATTTGTATATCCGCCACAAGACCCTGCATGGCGAGTTGGGGATATTGCTCGCTGATCTTGCCGCCGGCGAAACCACTCGGGTAGCTGCCCTCGTCGGCAAGCCAGACCTTCATACCTCGTTTCTCAGCTTCTTCGATGGCGAATTTGGTAAGTGCAAGATGCTCGGGTGACAAATACTTCGGAGTCATGCCGCGCGCGGGCCCAAGATTCACCACATACATGCCCATCTTGCTCAGCGCATCGAATTCCCGGGTGATCCTCTCTTGTGTCAGGTCGCCACCCCAGATGGCCCAATGGATCGCGCCGTATTCACGCGGAGGCGTCTCAAATTTCTCCGCGACCTCGCGGGTCGTAGGTGAAGTGATTTCTTGCCAGTACGCTTGCGCGTGCAGCGCGGGCGTAATAGCAATCATCAGCATCACAACAAGATCCGTTCCGCGCATCGCTACCCTTTTCCCTAAAACCTGGAAGGTTGTCATTCGAGCTTCCCCGGTGGGGCGTAGCCCTTAGAGGCGTCGTCGAGCACCAGAACCCAATCGTTACCGTGGCCGCTGGTCGGTGGCGTGAAATCGTGGAAAACGGTCTTGTCGAACTCGCCGATCCGTTGCGACGTTCCGTGGCGAGGATCATACCAATACGCTCGAATGGTCTTGCCCGACAGCTTATCGTAAATGTGATCGGTCATGCGGATCTTTAGCGGCGTGCCCGACGCAGTATAGATGAACGCGTAACTTCCATCCGACGCCCGGCAGGCTTGCATTCGATTTACCGTGCCCAGGGGATCGTTGCTGATCAACCATTGATCCGGGATTCGTGTCAGCATCGGCCGCGACTCGAGCAGCGTGCGCAGATAACGCATCTGTGTCCCGGCCGGCAGTTGCAATGCTTCCTTCCAGGGAGGTGCAACGCCGTGCCTGGTGTCTCCAGGGGGCGCGCCGGGCATGGTGTCTCCAGCGGGCGCAGTGCTCGGCGCTGCTGGATGCGTGCTCCGGTATTCCCAAACTCCATGCCCGCCGTACGCATAGCCGGCCGCACCTGCGAAGAAGGCGCCATAGGCGATCCTGCGCACATCTGCAGCGTCTATTTTGCTGCCCCGCACCATAGAATCTGCGATTCCCTCATAACCGCCTTCGCCATCGACGACGGGCTTTGCGGGCACGCGATTCCAGTCCTCCGTTACCAGGTCGTAGTTGCGATTGAAAACCGTGTGACCCGTTTGGAGCATGTTGAAGTCCAGCCAGGGCTCATGATGAAACCACTGCGCCGAACTACGCGGCGACTTCTGGTGATAGGTCATCAAATGATGAACGCCGCCATCGCCTTCGGTGAGACCGGCTGCCATCGACCGCCAGATCTCTTCGTATCCAGTGGCAAACCAGTCGCCGCCCAGAATCCAGATAACCGGCTTGGCGCGGTAGCGCGTCCCCAGGAACTTGCCGTAACTGGATGCGCTCGACTGGGTAAGCACATTCGAGTGAGAGTCATCAGCAAATCCGTCTACATGCTGCGGCCTCTCATACTCATTCGCCCAAAGCGGGACCAGCGCCACGTAGAGTCCCAGCGACTCCGCCTCATTGACGACATAGTCGAGCTGCTTAAAATAAGCCTCATTGGGACGGTTCGGGTCCTGATCGACAAAGATGGTCTGGCCATACGCGTTCGGACTTGTGATCGCATTGAACCCCGCCACGCTGATTTGGATGACTGTGAAACCCTTCGCAACCCGGTCATGCAGATAGGTGTCCACATCTTCCCGAGTACAAGCCAACAGCGTCCAGGCGGTGTCCGCGAGGTAAAGGAATGGTGTTCCGTCGCTGGTGACAAAAAACCTGCCGTTGTCGTCAACGCGCAGTTGCGGGAGCGGCGCCGCCTGCGCCAAGCAGGCGCTTACCAGAACCAGAAGCTGCAGCTTCCCCAGGGTTGTTAAAAGCTTAGACGTAGCTGACCTCGCCTTGAATGTGTGGCCGAATCGATGATTGATCGTCATATGTCGGGTTGTGGCTCGGTCTAGTTACCAGCTTTCATGTTGCTAACCATCGTTCCGGGGGCCGCATAGCCCTTGGAAGCGTCGTCGAGGACCAGAACCCAGTCATTACCGGGTCCACTGGAGGGCGGTGTGAAATCGCGGAAGGGAACCTTGTCGAACTCATCGATCAACAGAGAGGTTCCGTGGCGCGGATCGTACCAGTACGCCCGGATCCTGGTCCCCGATAGCTTTTTGTAAAAGGGAAATGCATCCCCGTGATCGACCAGCTGGATCCGCAACCTGGTTCCCGACGCAGTATAGATAAATGCATAACTCCCATCTGCCGCGCGGCAGGCCTGGATACGATTCACTGTGCTTAGTTGATCGTCGGCGATCAGCCATTGATCCGGAATTCGTGTCAGCATCGGCCGGGATTCCAGTAACGTGCGCAGATAGCGCATCTGCTTACCGGCCGGGAGCTGCATCCCTTCCTGCCAGGGAGGGGAGCCGCCCCATCTCCCGGCTGCTGCGGGCGCGTGCGCCGGGCTCGGAGCCGGAGCGTTTTTCCCGTGATATCCCCAGACTCCCTGGGCTCCGTACGCATAGCCAGCGGCGCCCGCGAAGAAGGCACAATAGGCGATCCTGCGTACATCCGCAGCGTCGATGGTGTGGACGGTCTCCATGGTGTGGTCAGCGATGCCTTCATAACCTCCTTCACCCATAACTACGGGCTTCGCGGGCACGCGATCCCAGTCCAGGGCGATTAAGTCATAGCTTCGGTTCCAGATCGTGTGACTGGTTTGTATCATGTGGAAATCCAACCAGGGCTCGTCCAGCAGCGGAGCTTTTGGCTTCTGGTGGAAGGTCAGCAACTGATGAGCGCCGTCGCCGCCTTCCGTAAGACCCGCGGCCATCGCTCGCCAGACGTCTTCATATCCAACAAAAAACCAATCACCGCCCACAATCCAGATCACCGGCTTGTTGCGGTAGCGCGCCCCGAGGAACTTGCCATACGTAAATGCGCTCGATCGATCAAGCACATCGGGGTGAGCGTCGTCGGGAAAACCATCGACATGCGCCGGCCTCTCGTAATTATTTGCCCAGAGCGGGACTAAAGCCAGGTAGATCCCGAGGGACGCGGCCTTATCCACTACATAGTCGAGTTGCTGAAAATAAGCATCATTGGGCTGATGAGGGTTCTGGCCGACGAACATTGTCTGCCCGTATGCGTTCGGATTGGTGATCTCATCGAACCCAGACACACTGATCTGGATCACCGTGAACCCTTTTTGCGCGCGGTCCTGGAGATAGGTATCCACGTCCTCACGGGTCCAATGCAATAGTGTCCAGGCAGTGTCCGCAAGATAGACAAAAGCCGAGCCGTCCTGCTTGACCAAGTACCTGCCGTTGGCGGAAACACGCAGTTGGGGAAGCGCCGCACCTTGTGCCAGGCATTGGACTGCATGAGCCAAGAGCACGATCATCCATAGACTTGCGCAAATCGAGCCGGGTCTTTTCATGCCTACCACTCCTTGGATGGGTGAAGATGCTATCCCCACGTCAGAATCGGAAAGTCGCCGTCAGTTGGCCTTGGCGCGGAGGACTGAACAACGACGTGGGGTTGATATACCCAAAGCCGGACTGTAGATTTCCGCCATTGTTCGAGGTGGTCTGTAAGGCATTGGTGCCGGTCGGATTTGCCAGTTCGGTTCGGTTGAAGACATTGAAGAATTGCATCCTGATTTCAAGCGACATTCCTTCCCGAATGCCAAGCAGACGGCCCAGGCCCATTGATTCCTGTGGCCGGCGTTGATAGCGGTAGTCGTTGTAGGTTATCTTCCCAGTGCCGAAAGTTCCTGGGGCAGGGTCAGACCATGCGGCTGGATTCAACACGAGTTGCTGGTTCGGATTGATGCAGTGGCAGTTCAAGTTCTTTAGAAACAGGGGCTGGCCGGCAACCCGGTTGAAGAAAGTAACGTTGGTGTCGTTGCGCAGCAAAACGCTGTTCAGGTTGTTGTCCGCGTAGGGAGCAGGGATGGGAAATCCGCTGGCGTAGCGCAGAAATGTACCGTAAGTCCAATTCTCCGTCAACAACCGCATGAGTCTGCTACTGCCAAAGGCTGGGCTCCTATAGGTAATCGCGGTGTTAAAGATCTGCGGCTGAGAATTCTGATCGACCATCTCGTTAGCGGCGCGGTTATAGACATCATTAACCAGGGTAAGTGCGGCGAAATACCCTGGATACTGCACGCCCAGGCTGTGTTCGCTCTGGAAGACGTAGCCGGCCGTAGCCGTAAGACCGTGCGTGTTGCGTATCTGTACCTTCATCTGCAGAGCATCGTATTGGCTATTGCCGGTAGTTTCCCAGTCACCGGTTATCGAAGTGAACTGCGGGAATGGCCTGATCGCTTGGGCCACGGTCTGAGTCGTCGGCCAACCGGCGTAAGGAGCCGTGAACCCGGCTGCTTGGGCCTGGGGTGAGCTCACCGGCGAGGTAAGAAGTGCTAGATCGGCGGTATTCGTAATATTCAAGCCATGGGCTGCGATGATACCTGCCGTGCTGGCGTTGGGATCGAGAAGATCCGACAGCAACCATACCCCGCGATTTCCCACATAGGCCACATCGAAAGCAATGGTTGAGGTCAGTTGCCGCGCGTATGTGATATTCCACTGATTGATTCGTGACGGCCGCCCGGCCCCGGGATTGATGTAGTAGGAAGGAGGATTTACCTGCCCCGGGTACGGATAGATCCCGGGGTTGAGCGACGCGTTCGTCAACTCCGACGCGGGGTACTGCAAGCCACCGGCAAGCGTTACCGGCGCTATGCCAAAGGACGTAGACTGGAAGGGAATTTGATTCCATCCCGTGCCCACGATGGCGGTGTTGCTCAGATACTCGATATAGTTTGTGGCCCCATAGGTGAGGCCCCACCCTCCCCTCACGACATCCTTGGAGGTGAGTGAATACGCGAACCCGAGCCGAGGCCCAACGGCGTAGGGATAGGTGTTGGTAAATTTGCAATTGCAACGCCCCGGGCCGTTTCCCTGGTATTGAATTCCGCCCCGCAGGTTACCGGCCGAAGGGTTCACCACATCCGGACCGAATTCCGACCAACGGTTCCGTCGCTCGCTCCAGGAGGTTTGATAATCGTAGCGAAGACCGTAGGTCAGCGTAAGCTTCGGTGTCGCCTTCCACGCGTCCTCACCATAAAACGCATAGGCTATCTTGGTGAACGTCGGCTCCTGTTCTGACCTCACGGAGGCCGAGTCAGGCATACCGAGCAAGAAGCTGGCGTAGGGAAATCCTACATTGCCTCCCCCCAGAGTTCCCGAATCCAGATAGGGGAGACCGGTTTCTTGCGAGGCGAAATTAAAGACACCGCCGGTGCCGACCTTCTCTAAGTCGGTCCATAGCGTTTCGCGCCACTCACCCCCGAATTTGAGCGAATGGTTTCCTCGCAGCCAGGAAAGAAAGCCGACCGCGGTGGGATTGTCATTGGTGTATATCCCGTAGTTAGAGAAACCCAGGGTGCCGGTCGTGCCTGACCCCGCGAATCCCCCGCCGGTGGCCGTGTATAGGCCGGTAAGCTCGGGGAAAGGCGTAGGCGTCAATGCGCCGCCCACCAGTCCAAGATTGGCGGTTGCGTTGTAATTCACCACGCTGTCCGGGGCGTGGTCTCCGTGGACATAACCTTGCTCGCCCAGCCCGAAGTGGAGCAACATGTTCGTACTAAGTGTCTTGTCAAGACTGAACCGGTAAGTATGCACCCGCGTCTTATAGGTGCGAGAATCGGCGATGGGCCAAGGAAAATAACTTGCGGCGTTATTCGGCAGGTCGTCTCGCCACTGTTGGTAATAGAAACCGAGTTTGGTACTGGCGCCGATATTTTGGTCCACCCTGATACTGGGGATAGACCGGAAATCGGTTACCTGCCCTAGAACGCTCGCTGAATAGTTATTCACCGCGGCGGCGTTGGATGCCGCCGGAATAAGCGCCTGGATCTTGCTGGCTACCGGATCAATGCGGCTTTGCGGGATGATGTTGCCGGGGAACGGATCGCGAATAATCTTGCCGTTGTAGGTGCGGGTCGTGGCCGGATCGTAGATCTCGTTCTCATAGATCGGCCTTCCCAGCGGATCCGTGCCCAGCTGGATGTTAGTCAGAGCCGCACTGAAGTCTCCCGTCCGGTATGCCGCCGTGGGTGCTGTGGCGAAGTCACCCGCGAGCGAGGTACTCCGTTGATAGAACTCCCAGTTAAAGAAAAAGAAAGTCTTGTCTTTTCCGTTGTAGAGCTTGGGAATGATGACCGGGCCGCCGACCTGGAACCCAAAGTCATTCGATCGATCGCGGGGGCGAACCAATCCGCCATTTCCGTTGTTGGTGTAAGGGTTGCCGGCGTTCAGTATTTCGTTGACCCAGTCTTCCCACGCCATACCATGGAGCTGATTGCCGCCGGACTTGGTGGTGAAGTTAAGCAGGCCGCCTGCGACCTGCCCGAACTCGGCGTCAAAGTTACTCACCTGCAGAGTGGACTCTGAGAGCGCAAACACCGAGGGGTTGGTCTCCGACAGGTGGGTGGGATCGATTCCGTTGGTTATGTCCTGACCGTCCACGATGACCCGGAAGGTATCGTCAGGCAGCCCGTTGACCCGCATGCCAAAATTTCCAGAAGGCGTTTCTGATGTCGCACCCGGCTGCGTTGAGGCGAACTGGGTCGGATTCAGGAGACCCGAATTCGTGTTGTAGAAAGGCACGTTCTCTACCATGTTTTGCGGCAGCGTCGCCGTGATCTGCGCACTTTCGCTCTGCAGCATTGGGGGTGCCGCCGTCACGGTAACGGTCTGCGCGCTCGTCCCCACCTGGAGCTTCGCGTTTACCACCGTAGTCTGCACTGCCTGAACCTCGATTCCCAGCTCGGTTGAGTTTGCGAATCCCTTGGCCTCAAAGGTCAAGTCGTAGGTGCCAGGCGGCAGAGAGGGGAACTCGTAGTTCCCGGTGTCGGTGGTCGTGGTTTTGTAGATGCTCCCGGTATCGCGGCGGGTAACGGTTACGGCCACTCCTGGAACTTGTGCCCCTGACTGATCGACAGTGGTGCCGCTGATTGACCCGTTCGCCGTCTGGGCTCGCAGTACGGCCGGCAGTACTAAGAGCCATAGAAGACTCATCATCAGAACGATGGTTTGGGAACTTCTGCACTCCATCATGCCCTCCCGAGAAAGCGCCTACGAGATCAACTTTCGACTCCGGGCAAGCTAACAACGCCAACAATGGACTGTCAACAGCAAAACTGAAATATTTATTTTTTATTGGAATCGCGCTGTTCCGGATCATCGATCAGAAATGGTTCAGGTCTCGAGGTTATCTGTGCGGGTGGGAAGGAACTTGGATTGGAAGGGAAGTGAAACGAAGGAAGATGTCTTCGCGCTGGATCACTCTCTCACATGAACTTGCCACACCTTTGCCATGCGCGACGTTCCTTTAGGCCCGGCGATGGTAAGAACCACGGTGTAAATACCGGGCCGGCCGGGCTTGGCTGGGTATTGGTGCGTAGGATTCTGTTCCGTTGAACTCGTACCATCTCCGAAGTCCCATTTCCAGGACGTGATCTGACCTTGCGAGAGGTCTTTGAAGGCGACAATTCGCTGCTCCATGTCGACCACGGTGGAAGACCATTGCGCATCGAGCGATTTGCGGAACTGCGGCTCAAGGGGCATCAGGCGAAAGCCCACCAGCTGCGAGGCATTCCCGAAGAAAGTCTGCTTGTGGGAGAGGTTCCAAAAGTTCCGCTGGTTAGAAGTTACGTCGTCATAGTCGATGACCGCCCAGCCGAGTCCGATCAGCTTGTTTTCAGTAAGCACGCTCTCCACGGCTCTTTCCGGGCCTTCGCAACCCGCATAGTCGAAAGGAGTGATCCAGAATTCGAGCACCAGCTTGCCCGGTTGCCCGGGCCTGAAGTCGTAGTGATAGGCGTGGTTGGCGTAAGGAAGCTCCTTGGTATATTGCGCGCATCCCCAGGCCATCGCCCAGTCCTTTCCCTCGGCGGGAGTGAAGATGTGGTAGTTCTGGGCCTGATCGCCCTGGTAGGAAAAATATGAATCCGACCGGCTTTCCCTGGGATCGATCACCGACATGGCGCCCACAGCTTCGGGCGTCCAAACGTCGCGGTGGTAAATCTCGATGAGCGGTCCTCCGGAAAGATCGCCGTCCACTACCACCTCAAAGATGTCGTTGTGCAGGTCGGGACGGGAAAAGTCCCAATAGTTATCGTAAGCCTCATAGAGGAAATACAAGCGGTTCAGGCCTTTCACCCAGCCTACTTTCACGCGCACATCAAGATTCTTCGGGTCGTACTGCGTGCCATGCCCACCTGGTGCTTCGGTGTTCTCCAACTGGTCCATCCCAATGGCATAGCTGTCGGGTACCATCGCCCAATCGTCGGTGTTGCCATCGATTCGCGGAATCATGTCGGGAGGGAATTGAAAGACTTTGAAGGTTACATCCGGTCTTTCAATCGCGCCCGCAGAAGTGGAGATCAGAAGCAGGGACGATAAGAACAACAGGCAACGAATCATGGCGAGCCTTCTCGCTGCTTTTGCAGCGGTTCTCGATCGACTGTAAAGTAATACATTTCGTGTATTCGGCCGTCAAGGCGTAAGTTGAAACAATAGCAAATTACTGGTATTGGATTTCATTTATTGACTTGGGCTTTTTAGGGTCCATATAATCCCCGAGACCCACCCGCTTGGTTGACCGGAGCAAACCGGAACCCAGGGCGAGCGTGATACAGCCTGGATCTTTATCCTTCCAATATCGACCCGGCGGTATTGTTGAAGTTGCAAGGTATAGGAGAGGATTCATGACAGAGACCAGCAATTGCGTTTGCCATTCCACGATGTTCAGTCTTGCGGGTAGAACCGCGATCGTTACTGGAGCGGCGACGGGCATCGGGGAAGCCATTGCGACGCGTCTCGCGGAGGCAGGAGCAACCGTGGCCGTGGTCGATCTCAACTTACCCGGTGCGCAGCAGGTGGCCGGAGCGCTGCCTAACGCATCCTTTGCCATCGAAGCCGATGTGGCGGTGGCGGCCTCGGTTAGCAGGGCAGTCGACCAGGTTCTGCGAAAAACCGGCCGTATCGATATTCTGGTAAACAACGCCGGGATAGCCGGCCCTGCAGCCTTTATCTGGGAGCAAACCGATGAAGACTGGCAGCGCAATATTGCCATCAATCTCACCGGCGTATTCAACTTTTGCCGGGCGGTGATTCCCCATATGCGCAGCCGATCGTACGGGCGCATCGTGAATGTGGCTTCGATTGCGGGAAAGGAAGGGAATCCGCGGATGACGCCTTATTCTGCGACCAAAGCGGGGGTGATTGGCCTGACCAAATCGCTGGGAAAAGAAGTGGCCACCGACGGCATTTGCGTGAACGCGGTCTCGCCCGCGGTGATCCAGACACAAATACTGGATCAGCTTACTGAGGAGCAGGTCGCGTACATGACGGATCGTATTCCGATGCGGCGCACGGGCAAGCCGGAGGAGATCGCATTCGTGGTTCATTTTTTGTCGAGCACCGAATGCTCTTTCGTCACCGCGCAGTGTTACGACGCTAGCGGCGGGCGCGCAACGTACTAACTAATTCCGGCGCCTGGGCGGCACGGAAATCCATTGAAATATTTTCCGCCGTGGCGCGAAGAGCGGCAACGATAGCCTTCTCGTGCTCCCGGTCGCGAACGCGCATTTTGGGAAACGAAGCGCTTAGTGCGACGTTCACTTCGCCGGAAGGGTTGAAGACCGGGACACCGAAACAAATGCCGTCGGGGACGGACTCCTCGCGATCGGTTGCGAACTTCTCGGCCAGAACCCGGCTAAACTCCGCTTGTATTTTCGCCGGGTCGGTGATGCTGTGCTCCGTGAAGTGCCAAAAGCCATAACTGCGTAACAGTTTCTCCCGCTGCTCGTGAGACTGAAAGGCGGCGATCACCTTTCCCAGGGAACTGGCGTTGGGGGGGAGAATATGCCCGACGACATTGCTCATCCTGATGATCTGCGGACTCTCAATCACCGCAACCACTTCCACCCGGTTATCGAATAATGCAGCCAGGCTAACGGTTTCTCGTAGCTGGTTATTCAGTTCCTGCATGCGAACCGTCGCAACGCGGAGAAGGCGAGCCAGCCAAAGCGTAGGCACAACCGAATGAATCCCTGGTGCAAGCCGGTATTCGCCGGAACCAACAGCCACCAGGCAGCCCGCGGCCTCCAGGGTGCGCAGCAGGCGAAAAGTAGATGTCTTGGAAAGTTGGATGCGCCGGGCAATCTCTTGCAGACCCATCGGGGAGCGAGCGGACTGCAGGAGTTCCAGGACCTTCAAACTCTTGCTCACTGCGCGCGATAGGTATTGGCTGCCGCCACTGCTCTTCTTTGCGGATTCCACGGATTTCCGGGTCGCAGTGTCGGATTTCGGCATGGAAGCAGAGTACCATATGGAATTCCAGCTGATATGTAAAACGGAATTCCATTTCGGAAATGGAATAGCGGATTGTGGGTTGGGCGTGGCATCATACTCCCCGTAAAAGAGTCGCCATCCCTTCACGCTTTGGAGCGTTTCATGAATCGCAGGCAGTTTCTAGGTACAACGGCGGCGGCGTTGGTATCGGCTCCGCTCTCCGCATCCGCACCCGCGCAGAACCCAGCGTCGGATAAGCCCGCGGCCGCGAAGAAGAGCTTGCCCATCGGTGTGTTCGATCCTCCTTTCAACAAACTCTCTTTGGATGAGATGCTGGACCGGTTTGCCAGCCTGGGGATCGAGGCGGTTGAGGTGGGCGCGGCTGGTCCTAACGGCTCGCCGCACTGTCCTCGTCCGGAACTGGTAGCGGATCCGGCGAAAGCACGGGCCTGGAAGAAGAAGTTTGACGACCGCGGTATCCCGGTCATGACCCTGAGCTGCCATAACAATGCGCTGTATCCGGACGCGGCCAAGGCGCACGCGGCGACGGAGCAATTTCGCCAGACCCTTCAGCTTGCCGGCATGCTGGAGATTCCTACCGTGGTGGGATTCTCGGGTTGTCCCGGCGGCTCACCGACCGACACCGTGCCGAATTGGGTCGTGTATCGGTGGCCGGACGAACACGGCGAAGCATTGGACTGGCAGTGGAAGGAGCGAGTGATTCCTTACTGGCAGGAGACGGCGAAGTTCGCGCGCGAACATGGCGTTCACCGCATTGCGCTGGAGATGCACCCGAATTTCGTTGTCTATAACCCAAGGACGTTGCTTCGCCTGCGTGAGGCGGCGGGCGAGGAGATCGGGGCCAATTGCGATTTGAGCCATCTCTTCTGGCAGCAATGCAATGCGGTCGAGGTGATTCGTTTTCTGGGCAAACACGGAGCGATCTATCACGCGCATATGAAAGACACTGCATTTTTCCCGCAGAACGTAGACCGGTTTGGAGTTTTGAATTTTGGCAAGAAAGATGATCATGAGGCGTCGGAGTTCTTCCGCGCGGTTGGTTATGGTCACGGGGCGAGCGCGTGGAAAGACATTGTGGCCGCCTACATGGAGATTGGGTACACCGGAATGCTCAGTATTGAAAACGAAGATCCGATACTAAGCGGGGAAGTCGGCGTGCAGCGGTCGCTGGCGGTGCTTAAGAATGTTCGGGAAGAGCTTCTGACCAACCAGCCGAACCCGGGTTAGTGGACGACGTTCTTTCTTTCCCTTCCACAGAGCGAGATATGGGGCACCCCACGCTCTGTGGAAGGGGGAAAAGATTAGCGGTTAGCCGCGCATATGCTCTAATTCGGAACTGGCAAAGGCCACGACGTTGTAGCCGCAGTCCACATACAAGACTTCTCCGCTCACACCCGAGGACAAATCGGAAGCCAGGAAAAGCGCCGCATTTCCTACTTCCGCGGGCTCTATGTTGCGCTGCAGCGGGGCGCGCGCCGCGTGCACTTTGAGCATTTCACTTAATCCGCCGATGCCGCGCGCCGCTAAGGTCTTGATAGGACCAGCGGAGATCGCGTTGACCCGGATTTTCTGGCCGCCCAGATCGGCTGCGAGATAACGCACCGTCGCTTCGAGCGCGGCCTTGGCCACTCCCATCACGTTGTAGCGCGGCACCACCTTCTGCGATCCGTAGTAGGTCATCGTCATGATGCTGCCCCCATCCGTCATCAACGGAGCGGCTCCCCGGCTCAGGGCGATCAGGGAATACACGCTGATTTCATGCGCTACTTTAAAGGCGTCGCGGGTAGTCAATAGAAAATCGTTTTGCAGTGCCTCGGCAGGGGCAAAGGCAACGCTGTGCACCAGGGTGTTGATCTTGCCGTAGCGCTCCTTGAGCTGAGCAAAGACCGTGTCGATTTGCTCATCACTCGAGACATCGCACTGGAAAACAGCTGCATTGGGCAGCTCTCCGGCCAATGATTCGGCTTCCGGCCGCAGTCGTTCATTCTGGTAGCAGATCGCTATTTGTGCCCCGGCTGCAGAAAGTTTCTGGGCTATGGCCCACGCGATGCTGCGCTTGTTTGCCAGGCCGAATACGACTGCTGTCTGACCTTTGAGATCTATCATTTCGCTAGGATATATCAGCCACCCAGGTCGACTAGTTCGACCTCGCGGATCGGGCTGCCCAAAAAACGAGCGCCCAACCGCTGGAATTTGACCACCGAATCGGTTGCAAAGAAGCGGCACTCGCAGGCGGCTCCACGGCCACCACTCAGACCGCCGCGGCCCGCCATGAGCTTTGCCGCCTGCGTGGCCGTCGCCTGAGCGGAATCAATCACCCGGATTGCGGGCGCAACTGCTGCTTCCATCACCGGGCGTAGCAGCGGGTAGTGCGTGCACCCCAACACCAGCGTGTCGGGATCGAGCTCCGCCTCCTGCGCCTGCTCCAGCAGTTCGGTGAGATAAATTCTGATCACTTCCGCGGTGACCGGGTGATCCACCCAGCCTTCTTCGACCAGCGGCACCAGCAGGGGGCAAGCTTTTTCCAGCGCGCGCAGGCCCCGCTCCCGGCACGCCGCGGCATAAGCGTGACTGGCAATGGTAGCGTCCGTGCCGATCACCAGGATCTCCCGTGTCTTCGACGAACTGGCGGCCTCGTTGGCGCCGGTCTCAATCACGCCCAGAACCGGCACGGTCGTCGACCCGCGAATCTCCTCCAGGGCAAGCGCGCTGGCCGTATTACAGGCAATGACCAGAAAATCGGCGCCCTGATCGAGGAGAAAGCGGGTGCTCGAAAGGGCATAACGTACGATGGTCGCGCGAGACTTCGATCCATACGGTAGCCGCGCGGTGTCGCCCAGGTACAGGAACTCCGCCCCGGGAAGCAGGGGCAGCAGCGCTCGCAGCACGGTTAGACCACCGAAACCGGAATCGAATACACCAATTTTCAAAGGGCCGGCAGTCACAGATGTTTTACTCCAGGACCATCGGACGCCAGATACACGCGGGTCAGATCGGCATGCCCGGCAAGTGTGTCGCGCTGTTGCCCATCGACCAGAAAACGGACCTGCGAGATCTGAGGAAAGTTGGCGTGCAGCGTTCCTATGATCGAAAGCAGCGTGAGCGTTTCGGGCTCGATTCCCGAAGGGTGAGCCTCGACAAAGGATGCGCTCAGGTCCACGACCGCTATGGTGCCGGGGATGACCTGGTTGGGTTCCAGGGGCAGGTCCATGAAAAATATTTCGTTCACACCCTTATTGGTCGCGATCGGGTGTTTGGAACCGGGCCGCGCGTAACTGACGATCAGGTGCTGCAGGATCACATGGGCGCGCGCATTGGCATCGGGCGGTAGCGCCACGTTCAGGGTCGCCGGTTGAACCGACCCGTCCATATCATTGGCAATCATCATGGTTACACTCTGCACCGGCCTGCCGGACGGAGGATTGAGCGGCATGGTTTCCGCGGAAGCAAGCAGGCGATCCATCGCCCGCTCGCGCATGCGAAGCAAGGTCACCGCCATCAGCACCGAGCTGACGAGGAGGGTCCAGAACAAGATCCGCTGCCCGCGGGAGATCACGGTTGCTGCCTCCAGTCGCGCTGCCATTGTTCGAGAGCAGCGGCCATTGCCGCCACGATCCGGTCTTGGTAGGCAGAGTCGGAGAGCGCGGTCACCTTGCCCGAGATACTCAATGGCGAGATCTCTACCACAACAGCCGGGCAGGTGAAGCTGTCCAGCGGTTGCAAGGCTGTGCGGCCCAGGGTCACCGGAATTTCCGCATGGGTCATGGCGGAATCCACCTCCGACGAGAGGCGCAAACTCTGTTCGGCATAAGCGCCCTGGGCGGTCTCCCAGGGCAGGAAGCGAGCCATGGGGATTTGCGTCAGCGAGGCGGTAAAGAGATGGACGCCGCTGCCACTGGTGGTGGCATGGAGCGTGATGCAGGCCGCCGCACCCACGTGGTTTGCCACTTCGGCGCGATTTACCGCGGAAATGGCACCGTCCGATTCCCGGGTGGTGACAACAGAAATGCCATGCGCCGCCAGCATGGAACGCAACCGAACCGAAACGTTGAGCGCCAGATCTTTTTCCAGGAGATGGTCAGACAAGCGCGCTCCACTATCGGTGCCCCCGTGAGCGGCGTCGATCACAACCGCAAAATGTGGAGCTGTCCGGACAACCGCGGGAGGAGCCGGGGGAGGACTCGAAGGTGACTGGGCGCCGGCAAGCAGAGGCGCAAGAAGAAGTGCAATGGCGAGGCTGGCGCGCAATCTCCTGGCTTGGGAGTAGCGGTCCTCAATCCAATGCATAGATGGCAAGACCGCTCAGTAGTTTGGGATAGAAGTCAGTGGACTTCTGAGGCATGACATCGCCCGCGAAAGCAACTTCGCGTAACTGACCTAAGGTGATCGGATTGGTCAGGAAGGCCACATCTGCCTCCCCACGTGAAACCTGTTCCATGGCTTCGCCGGCGTCGCGCACATAGCGCAGGTTCTGTTGCTCGCGAATCGCCTCCGGGGTGATGCCGAGAAGGTCCTCCAGTACCAGCGAGTGCAACTGCGTCAGGTCCAGCCGCCGTTGCCGTTCGGGTAGCTTAGCCAGTTCCTTGGCTACAACTTCGGGCTTGGCCTTGAGCAGGTGATAACCCCGTTTGCTAATTGCGATAAACGCCGTCCCTGGTTGGCGAGCCAGTAGCTTGGTGAGGGCGGCCGCGTCTTCGGCGGTAACGGGCTCGATATCGAAAAACTTACGCGCCTTTGCGAGGAACGCTACCGGGGAGAAATCTGTGAGGCCGAAAACCACCCGATGGGTGGGCAGGATGGTGATGCCCGAGGAGTCTATGTTGACAAAGGTCATCATGACGGCAGCCTCGGGGTAGGCCGGGTGGGGCGTCGTGTTGGCCAGGTTGCGCTCCGTGCGGGCGACATTTTTGGGGGCATGCTCGAGCGAGTAGGCTAAGGCGGTCTCATAGCGGTGGTGACCGTCAGCGATGATCAATTTCTTATCCTCCATTGCCCCAAGAAGGATATTGATGGTGCTCATATCGCTGACCTTCCACACGCGGTGGGTTACGCCGTGTTCGTCGGTCACTTCGATCTCAGGCGCCGCGGTGCCGGAGAACAGGATCTTCTCTGCGGTCAGCGCCGGATCGGAATAGAGCATGAAGATCTGTCCGAAGTGAGCCCGCGTAGCGCGCAACAGGTTCAGCCGGTCAGACTTGGGCTTGGAAAGCGTCTGTTCGTGACGGAAGACGACTTGCTGGCTGTAATCGCAGAGCTCACCCAGGGCGATAAAGGCGCGGCGCTCGTGTACTTCTCCGTCTCCCCCGGGCACAGTAAAACGCTGGGAGTAAGCGAAAATGCAGGCGTCCTTCTCCTGGGTTAGGATCCCCATGCGGCGCCAGTCGGCAAAATCCCGGGCAGCGCGCGTGTAGACGTCATTGGTACCAGGTTCGTCAAACAGTTCAGGCAGCCCGAGCACCACGCGGACCAGGTTGTAGAGGCTGCGCTGATAATAGGCCTGCTGCATCGCCGGGGTGATCTTGTCGTAGGGCTGGGTAACCACGTCCTCTACGCGTACCATGCTCGGGTTGTAGCGTAGTGCGCGAAAGGGGTAAATTCGGGCCATGCCTAGGGTCCAGCTCCCAGAGCGGCAACCTCAGGTAGGGCCGCCAATTGCTTTACTCTCTTATATCTGCCAGATTGTACCTGACAAAAAGAGGCTTCCTTTCGCTTCCTGACGCGCCCGTCCCATGGGAGGTAACACCAGTAACGAGGTAGTCATATCAAATCCACACTCAAATATGCGAACACAGGTTCAATGGCGACGTGCTACCATCCTGCACACGAGCACAGGGACACGAGGGCTGGTTCTATGGCGCTCTCCATCGAGCGCAGAATGGGGATAAGGCTGAGGGTGGAGTTGACGGTGAAGGCTGCCACTGCACTCGTGCTTTGGCTTGCGCTCTGCCAGGTCAGCTGGGCCCAGGATCCGTTAAACGACGTGCACGTGCAGCCTCCGCCGCCCGCTCCCACAGCGCCCATCGACTCCAAGAACCCGGACGCAAAACCTGACGTGAAAACGCCGGCCCCTCTGGAGGGGAAAAAGGCGTTGAGTGCACGGCCCAACGAGCGTATGCGGGTCGACGTAAACCTCGTATTGGTGCCGATAACCGTCACCGACCCGCTTAATCGCCTGGTCACTGGCCTTGAGAAGCAGGATTTCTTCGTTTACGAGAACAATGCACTGCAGAAGATCAAGAGTTTTTCCTCAGAGGATGCGCCAGTCTCGATCGGGATCATTTTCGACCTGAGCGGCAGCATGACGGACAAGATTAACCGCGCCCGGAACTCGATCCTGGAGTTTCTGCGCACGGCCAACCCGCAGGATGAATTCTTTGTCATCGGCTTTAACGATCGGCCCGAGTTGATTACCGATTTCACCTCCAATGTGGACAACATCGAATCTCGCCTGCTTACCGTAAAGCCTGGGCATCGGACCGCGCTGCTGGACGCCATCTACTTCGGCTTGAACAAGATGAAGCAGGCTAAGAACGAGCGCAAGGCGCTGCTGGTGGTGTCCGACGGGGGCGACAACCGCAGCCGCTATACCGAGAGCGAGGTGCGTGCGGTGGTGCGCGAGTCGGATGTGCAGATTTATTCCATTGGCATCTTCGACCAATACGCCCCCACGCGCGAAGAGCAACTGGGGCCCATTCTGTTGCACGACGTGAGTGAGGAGACCGGCGGGCAGCTCTTCCGGGTGGATGATCTGGCCGATATGGCTGACATTGCGACCAAGATCAGTGCCGAGTTACGTAACCAATACGTGGTTGGGTACAAGTCAGACGATGTCAAACGGGACGGGAAGTGGCGTAAATTGAAGGTAAAGCTGGTTCCGCCCGAGGGGCTGCCCCAGCTCACCGTTCACGCCCGTACCGGATACTATGCGCCCTTGCAGTAGTTGGCTTTTAGCCTTAACGATTTTCCTGCTTTGCAGCTTGCCGGGCCCCGCCGTGGCGCAAGTGGCCGGGTCCCCGTCTGGAACTCCGGTTCAGCCGGAAAAACAAACCCCGCTCAATGTCGATCGTGACCCAGTCGCCTCGCCGGATGCGGAAAATGGTCCTTCCGGTCAGACCCCGAACTCAGGGGTGATTGGCCGCGATAACGGGCGATATACCTTGCAGCGCAACGTGGACGAGGTGGTCTTGAACGCCACGGTATTGGATGACCACCAGCACATGGTGACCACCCTGGCGAAGGATGACTTCAAGGTGTCAGAGGATGGCGTGGCGCAAACCATCACCTCGTTTCAGCACCAGGACATACCTATCTCCCTTGGCATTCTGGTCGACAATTCCGGCTCCATGCGGACGAAGCGGCAGGCGGTGAACGCCTCTGCACTCGATCTGGTGCATGCATCGAATCCGGATGACGAAAGTTTTGTGGTGAATTTTTCCGACGAGGCTTATATCGATCAGGATTTCACCGCCAACGTCAA
>JBEKNJ010000068.1:0-29561 GCA_049522955.1 Acidobacteriaceae bacterium | reverse complement strand
CTGAAGGATGAAACCCCGAAGGAAGCAATCGCTCCCGTCACAGCATTTGACACCGGAACCAACGTCTGGCGACGCTTACCATCCTGGCCGTCCGGGTGCGCGAGCGGCTGCACGATTCAGCCCAAGCCGCTCTACCTCAAGGCAGGCGAGAAACTCAGCTTCACCGCGCCGCAGGCGGGTGACGCGGCCTTTGATGAATACATCTCCGACCCGGCAAAGCCCGTGCCTTACCGCGCCCGTCCTATCCAGCCCATGGGCTACTCCGCCGGGATGACCTGGTCGGAATGGCTGGTCGATGACCAACGGGAACAATCGGGGCGTCAGGATGTTGCGGTTTTTGTCTCAGATACGCTGACCACCCCGCTCAAAATCAGTGGCCAGCCGATCGCGAACCTGGTGGCGTCCACCAGCGGCACGGATTCCGATTGGGTGGTCAAACTGATCGACCTCTACCCCGACGAGGTAGCCAGTCAGCCGGCCTTAGGTGGATACCAATTGATGATTTCGGCTGACATCTTCCGCGGACGCTATCGTGAGAGTCTGGACCATCCCAAGCCCATTGCGGCCAACCAACCGCTGCTTTACCGCTATGCGCTGCCGACCGCGAATCATGTCTTTCTTCCCGGGCATCGAATCATGGTGCAGGTACAGTCGAGTTGGTTTCCGCTCTACGATCGGAACCCACAGACGTTTGTGCCGAACATTTTCTGGGCCAAACCAGCAGACTTTCAAAAAGCCAACCAGCGTATCTATCACGCGCCGGACCATGCTAGTTTTGTCGAACTGCCAGTGGTAACGACATCGAATTGAAAAGAGGACTCTATGAGCGCAGCAAAGTGCCCCCACGTAAAGGATCATGTAAAGCATGTGAAGCCGCACACCAAGGGCTGCGAGGAATGTCTCAAGATCGGAGACACCTGGGTGCACCTCCGCATGTGCCTGGAGTGCGGCAAAGTCGGCTGCTGCGATTCGTCCAAGAACCGTCATGCCACGGCTCACTTCCACGCCGAGGGGCATCCGATCATGCGCTCGGTTGAGCCCGGTGAAGATTGGCGTTGGTGCTATATCGACGAAATATACGTCAACTAGCGACTTCTTCGAGTTCTGCGCGATACTCCGGCACGTCAGCCTTGTCTTTGATGAGAATCAGCGCCACGCTGGCAACGATCAGGGCGGTGCCGCATAGCATCCGTAGGGTGACCACCTCGCCGGCGAAGAAGTAGCCCAGGGCTACGGCTACGACGGGATTGATATAGGCGTGGCTGGCAACACGCGTGGCCGGCATCCGGCCGAGCAGCCACACGAAGGCGCTGAAACCCAGCAACGAGCCGGCAATCACGAGGTAAAGAAGAGCGCCCACGGCCTTGCCGGAAAGGTGGGGAAAGGGATGCATCTCGCCGGTTAAGGCGGAAAGAATGAGCAGAATCGCGCCGCCGAACATCATCTCCGCCCCGGCGGTAATTCCCTTGGACTTAGGCAGCGGCAAAGCACGCGTAAGTACTGCGCCCAGCGACCAGGCCGTGCCTCCCCCTAAGATGGCGACGCAGGGCAGGAGGGCAACGTGCTGCGCATTGTGCATGAGCAACAGGAGAACACCAACGAACCCGACGGCGATGGCAACCAGAAGGCTCCAGCGAAAACGCTGCTGGCGAAAAACAAAAACCTCGAGCCCGATGGTGATCAGCGGCAAAGTCGCTTCGAGAACGGAAGTAAAGCCGGAAGGCACGTACTGTTCTGCCCAGAACACCGCTCCATACGTGATGACGAACATCAGCGAGCCAATCGCCACCAGACTGCCCCACTCTTTGCCACTGGGGCGCGGACGCCCGCAAAAACGCATCGCAACGTAGAGCAAGGTGCCGGCCAAAAAGAAGCGTGAGCCCGCGGCAAACAGCGGAGGCACCTGCTGCACAGCGATCCGAATGGCGAGGTAGGTCGATCCCCATAAAACGTAGATTGCCGCAAACGCCAGAAACACGCGAACGTCGAACCCGCTTTTTTGCTTCACCGGACTAACCGTTGTAGTTGCCATGACTGGTTACAGTATAACCCCGTTTCTGGCTAACCACTCAAACTATTTTTGAGAGTTATAATGAAACCATGAGCGGGCCCGAACCCTTTAAATTGCATGCTGAACATCCGGCGCTCGAGTTGGTCAATACCCTGGATATGCGTTTTTCCGCAGAAGCGATTGAGCTGATCCCTACGTATAAGGATCTTCTCCGCCTGACGACGCAGTTGAAGCTCCTGACCCCAGAACAGTCACGGAGGCTTGCGCGTACCGTGGACGAAAAGACGGCGCAGCGAGTGCTGGTGTCCGCGGTCGAGCTGCGCGAGGCGCTGGCAGCAGTTCTCTATAGCCGGATTGACGGCAGCAAGCTTCCCGCCGCAGAGGTGGAAAAACTTGAACGACACTTCCAGGCCGCGGCGCTGCATCGCCGGTTGCTGGCGGGCGACTCGCATTGGCATTGGAGTTGGTCCGGCGCGGAGCGGAACGCTGAGATTCCGCTATGGATGCTGGCTCAGAGCGCGGCTGATTTGCTGGTCTCGAGTGACTCGGAGTTCATCAAGGATTGCGGCGATCCAACCTGCCGATGGCTTTTTCTCGACACCAGCAAGAACCATACCAGGCGATGGTGCGACATGAAGACCTGCGGCAACCGCATGAAGGCGAGAAGACATCAAGCGCGCTACCAAGGGGTTTCTTAACCCGATCGTGGACCGAAACCGCAGATCTCTCCACTCCGCTACGCTCCGGTCGAGATGACAATTCAACTTGGAAACAATGCTCAGCGCTCCCAAACAAATTTGTCATCTCGACCGGAGCGGACGCGAATTTCCTGTGCAACAGGAAATCCGGGGTAGCGTAGTGGAGAGATCTGCGGCTTCTTTTCTAAACTCATCAAGAAGCCTAAAACGAATCCCGCAGGGACGGCCTTTTAAGGCGTTGTAAACTGAAGGTCCGACGATGCACTCTATCCGCCCCGCGACTCCCGCTGACATTCCTTTGATTCTGGAACTTATTCGCGCTCTTGCCACCTATGAGCGGGAGCCCGACGCAGTCAAGACGACTGAGGCCGATCTGTTGCGCGACGGCTTTGGCAAGCAACCTTGTTTTGAATGCCTGATCGCGGAGAGTGAAGACGGCGAAGCTGCCGGGTTCGCTCTTTACTTCTACAACTACTCCACCTGGCGGGGACGATCCGGCATCCACCTCGAAGATCTGTTCGTGTTGCCCCGCTTCCGCGGGCAAGGCATCGGCAAGGCGCTGCTGGCGAGAGTTGCCGCGCGGGCGGCGGAGCAAGGCTGCGTCCGGCTGCAATGGGACGTTCTCGAATGGAATCAGACCGCTATCGACTTCTACCAGGGGCTCGGGGCGCAGTTTCTGGACGAGTGGCGCATCATGCGCGTCAACGATGACGCCATTCGTACCCTGGCAAGTTTGGCCGCAGAAACGGAGCCCGCCGGTTGAGTAGCCCACCCCGGATTTCTGTCATTGGTGGAGGCCTGGCCGGTCCCGAGGCGGCGCTGATGGCGGCCCGCCGGGGTTGCCTGGTCGACCTTTATGAAATGCGCTCGGTGGTGGACGGCACGCTGCGCTCCACGCCGGCACATCAGACCGCCGACTTTGCCGAGCTGGTGTGCTCCAATTCCCTCAAGTCGGAAAGCGAGAACAGCGCGCCCTGGCTGCTCAAGCAGGAAATGCGCCGGGCCGGATGCGCCCTGCTTACCTGCGCGGACGCGAGCGCTGTGCCCGCCGGGCACGCCCTGGCAGTCGACAGGGTGGAATTCTCCCGCCTGGTGGCCCTCGCCATTGAGCACGAAAGCCGCATCACCGTTCACCGGGAAGAGGTGACCGCCCTCGACCCCGACCAGATCACCATCGTGGCCACCGGCCCGCTCACCTCAGCCCCGCTCTGCGCGGAAATTGCCCGACTCACCGGCAGCGGCCAGCTCGCCTTCTACGACTCCATCAGCCCCATCGTCGAAGCCGACTCGATCGACATGGAACGAGTCTACTTCGCCGCCCGCTACGACAAGGGCACCGCCGATTACATCAATTGCCCCATGTCGAAAGAGGAATACGACCGCTTCTACGATGCCCTGGTCACGGCTGAAGCGGTGGAGAGCAGAGCATGGGAGAAGCTGGAATACTTCGAGGGGTGCCTGCCTATTGAGGAAATAGCCAGGCGCGGCCGGGACACTCTCCGCTTTGGCCCCATGAAGCCGGTCGGCCTGCGCGATCCACGCACCGGCAAGGTGCCCTGGGCCGTGGTGCAATTGCGCTGTGAGAACCTCCGCGCCGATTCCTACAATCTGGTCGGCCTACAAAACCACCTTAAATTCGGCGAGCAGGCTCGGATCCTCCGCCTGATCCCCGGCCTGGAGAAGGCAAAATTCCTCCGCTACGGGCAAATTCATCGCAATACCTACATCAACGCTCCCCGGGTGCTCTCCGAGACCCTCGGGCTGCGCGACTACCCCGGCATTCTCATTGCGGGGCAGCTGTCGGGGGTGGAAGGCTACACCGAATCCATCGCGACCGGGATGCTTGCCGGGCTGTATGCCGCCCAGCTTGCCTACGGAGAACCAGCCGCCGCCGTGCCTCGCGGCACCGCCCTGGGCTCGCTGGTCCACTACATTACCCATGCCGAGGCCAAAGAGTTCCAGCCGGCTAATATTACCTTCGATCTGCTGCTGCCGCTGGAAGAGGCATTACGCAAGCAGATCCGGGACAAGCGGGAGCGGCACCGCCTGCAGTGCGAGCGGGCCCTGGCGCTTTTTGACGCCTGGTGGCTAATTTTTTCGACGGTTCGGGCTTAAAACACATCTAAGGAAACCGACGGCCGTTTGCCACGGCCTTGAATTGTTTTTGCCTTCCATTTAACGTGGTCGTGCTATACGGGCGAGTTATCTGTTGCCCTTTTCGAGGAGATCTATCATGCGTTCGAAACTAAATTTGTGGCTCGCTATCGTAGTACTTGTCCTCGTTCCGATCGTTGCGCGTGGCCAGGACACCACGGCCAAGATCCATGGGCATGTACAAGACCCTGCCAACGCCCCCATCGCCAATGGCCAGGTGATACTTAGCAAGGATGGCAAGACGCCACTGTTCACCTTCACCACCGACGCAAATGGCGACTATAAGGGCGAGGGCATCAAGCCCGACACGTACTACGTGACCCTCTATGCCACACCTGGGAAAGCGGTCGACCGCTTCGACAACGTGAAATTTACCGCCGGCACTGACACGCTGCAGGACTTTGACTTAAGCCGCGAGGAATACGTGAAGAAGTTGCCTCCGGACCAGCAAAAGGCGCTCGAAGAGGCGAAGAAGCGGAATGCGGAGATTAACAAGGAGAATCAGAGCGTCGGCAAGCTGAATGACCTGCTCAAGCAGGCGCGCGCGGCCAACGCCGCCAAGAAGTATGACGATGCAGCTACGGCGATGCAGCAGGCCACAACCATCAAGCCGGATGCGGCCGTTTTGTGGCTGGAGCTGGGAATAGCGCAGACCGGGCAGAAGAAGTACGACGATGCCACAACTTCACTCAAGAAAGCGCTGGATCTCGACACCAACTCCAAAAAGCCCAATCCTGAAGTGGAAGCCGCCGACAACAACGCGCTGGGTGAGGTCTACGCCAACACCAACAAGATCCCAGACGCGACTGCATCCTATGATGCTGCAGCTAAACTCCAACCGGCGAATGCCGGGATGTTTTACACCAACGAAACCATCGTCCTCAGCCGCGCTGGACAAACCGATGCCACCATCGCCGCTGCGGACAAGGCGATCGCTGCCGACCCGAGCAAGCCAATTCCCTATTACCTGAAGGGACAGGCGCTTATCTCCAAAGCCACCGTGGACCCCAAGACGCAGAAGATCGTCGCTCCCCCGGGCACCGCGGAGGCTTACAACAAGTACCTCGAACTGGCTCCTAATGGACCCATGGCGCCGGAAGCGAAGTCCATCCTGGCGGAGATTGGGGAGAAGGTCAGCACGACTTATAAGAAGAAGTAGTTTCCATCGAGGGTTGTGTCAGGGCGAAGGGGCGCTGCTAAACAGCGTCCCTTTGCTCATGGAGGGGTAATCTCTTGAACGATTCCGCTCCATCCCGGGTGGTCAGCTATGCGGAGGCCAACCGGATTGTCCGCGAGCATAGCGATCGGCTTGGGTCCACGCATCCCGCGCAGTCCGTTGGACTGCTCGACAGTTTAGGCAGAGTGTTGGCCGAGGCCGTACTGGCCGACCGGGACCAGCCCCCATTTCCACGCTCCACGCGCGACGGGTTTGCCTGCCGCGCGACGGATCTCACGGATTCTCTTCCTCTCAAAGTGGTGGGGTCCATTCGCGCCGGCGACGCACAGACAATCGAGATTGCGGCAGGCAAGGCGGTGGAGATCATGACCGGTGCGCCCGTACCCAGCGGGGCCGATTGCGTGGTCATGGTGGAACACGTAGAGTGTGACGGCAATAAGCTTCGCCTCACCCCCGGCCGCAGCATCGCATCGGGTGACAACATCGTTCCTATGGGAGCGGAGGCGCGCGCGGGAGACGCTATCCTGCCTCGGGGTACACGCGTTTCTCCCGCTCAGATTGCCGCTGCAGCGGCCTTCGGGAAAGGGCAGCTCAGTGTGTTTGCCCGGCCGCGGGTCGCTATCGTGGCCACTGGCGACGAGCTGGTTGAAGTGAACCAGCAACCGCTGAAACACCAGATTCGTAACTCCAACAGCTACTCACTTGCGGCGCAGGTTCTCGCCGCCGGGGCAGAGCCGGTGCGGCTCCCAATCGCGCGCGATGAGCGAGAGCATCTTGATGCCATCATTCGCACCGCGCTCGAGACTGACCTGGTGCTGCTTTCCGGCGGGGTCTCCATGGGAAAGTACGACCTGGTCGAAGAAGTGCTGTTGTCTCTGGGGGCAGAGTTCTTTTTCACCGGCGCGATGATCCAGCCGGGCAAGCCAATCGTCTTCGGAAGACTTGGCCAGGTTTATTTTTTTGGGCTTCCCGGCAATCCTGTATCGACCATGGTTACGTTCTCCCTCTTCGTTGAGCCGCTGTTGGGCGCACTCTGTGGCGATGCTCGCCGCGGACCGCGCTTCGCACAGGCGCGCCTGGCAAGCGAGGTCCGGGTTAAGACCGGCCTCACGCGGTTTTTGCCCGCCAGCCTAACGGATGTCATCGTGCAACCGGTCACCTGGCAGGGCTCCGGCGATCTCGCGAGCACCAGCCGCGCCAATTGTTTTCTTGTGGTCCCGGCCGACAAGCCGTTGCTCGCCGCTGGTGAGACGGTCGAGATACTGCTAGCCTAGCCACACCATGGAAAAGCTCTCGCATTACGACACCGAAGGTGGCGCGCATATGGTCGACGTAAGCGCCAAGGCGGCTACACGGCGCGAGGCGGAAGCATCGGCGTTTGTCGTGATTTCTGCTGCCGTGCTTGCCGCATTACCGCAAAACCCCAAGGGCAACCCGCTTGAGGTTGCGCGGTTCGCGGGCATTCAAGCGGCCAAACGTACGGCGGACCTGATTCCCATGTGTCATCCACTGCCTCTGAGCTACATCGATGTATCGGCAACCGTAGTCAAAGATGGGATTGAAATTCGCAGTACCGCGGCGACTGTTGCGGGTACCGGCGTGGAGATGGAGGCACTGACCGCTGCTGCTGTCGCCGCGCTGACGATATACGACATGTGCAAGGGGATGGACAAGTCTATAGCCATTCGAGAGATTGTCTTGCTGCGTAAATCCGGAGGAAAGAGCGGCGATTACGTTCGGACTTAGTTGTTTCGATTGCTTTCCGCCTGATGGTTGGGCTTCGCCCCCATAAGCGCTAACTTGTTTGGCAAAGACGCTGGCTTTTTGCATCTCCAACTCACCGCAAAATCCGTCATCCTGAGCGGAGCGCCTCATCGATTTGTACCATGACCCAACGCTTCTAGCGCGGAGTCGAGGACCTCGGCGATGCTTACCTTACACGTGCCGCTTCGAGCTTTTCGACCACCACAGCAAGTTGTTGGTTCTCGGCCCCAGGGAAAAACCATGCCGGGTGTGCACCCGGTAGCAGGTTCGGTGGTTGAAAAGCCCCGAGCCGCATGTGCAAGGTAAGCATCGCCGGGGTCCTTCGACTCCGCGCAGAAGCGTTGTGTCATGGTACAAATCGGTGAGCGCTCCGCTCAGGATGACGATTTTGTGGGAACTCAGGCGAAAAGCTCTGGATCCTACTTCGTCGCGTTGCGACGGAAGCAGCGCGGGTCGTGGTCATTCACCATGCCCGACGCCTGCATCCAGGCGTAAACAATGACCGGCCCAACGAACTTGAAACCTCGCTTTTTGAGCGCCGCTGAGATCTCTTCGGAAAGAGGAGTCTTCGCAGGTACTTGGCCAGTCTTATTTTTGATTGGCTTTCCACCAGCCAAATTCCAAACAAACGGGGAGAAGTCTTCCCCGATGCGCCTCATCTCTTCATAAATGCGGGCGCCTGCGATCGTCGCATCGATCTTGGCGCGAGAACGAATGATTTCCGGGTTACCCAGGAGACGAGTCACATCCGCCTCACCATATCGCGCCACCCGGGCCGGTTCGAAACCACGAAAGGCTTTGCGGAAGGCTTCGCGCTTGCGCAGCACAGTAATCCACGCCAAACCGGCCTGGAATCCCTCCAACATCAGAAGCTCCCAGAGCGCCCGGCTGTCGTACTGCGGTACTCCCCATTCTTCATCGTGGTAAGCACGAAGGAGCGGGTCGCTTTCCGCCCATGCACAGCGATGGGGTTCACTCATGCGGACGTCACCGAGAGTTCCTCACGCACGGTTGGGGCGACGCGGCTGCCGAGAATTTCAATGGCATGCATCATCTTCGCGTGAGGAAGTGTCGACACCCCCATCTGGAAAGTGATGCGGGAAATGCCGCCGAGGGCCTGGTCGATATACAGAATCTTCTCTGTGACGGTTTCGGCGTCTCCAATAATCAAAGCTCCCGTAGGGCCACGCAAGGCATCGAACTGCGCCCGCGTGGTTGGCGGCCATCCGCGCTCTTTGCCGATTTCGGTGAAGGTGTGAGCATAGCCGGGGAAAAAGTCGTCCGCCGCCTGCTGGTTGGTGTCGCCGAGAAAGCCGATGCAGTGTAGCCCCACCCGCAACTGCTCAGGCGAATGGCCGGCGCGGCGCCCCGCCTCGCGGTACAGCTCGATGTGCGGACGAAAGCGATGTGGCTCGCCGCCGATGATGGCAACCATGAGAGGAAGCCCCAGCGCTCCGGCGCGCGCGAAGGAAGCAGGCGTGCCCCCGACACCCAGCCAAATGGGCAGGGGGGTTTGTAAAGGGCGCGGGTAGATGCTCTGCCCGGTAAGCGGAGCGCGGTGCTTGCCCGACCAATAGACCTCGGTGTTTTCCCGGATCTTCAGTAGCAACTCCAGCTTCTCGGCAAAAAGCGAGTCGTAGTCATCCAAGGCCAAACCGAAGAGAGGAAAGGACTCCACAAACGAGCCGCGGCCGGCAACGATTTCTGCCCTGCCCCGTGAGATCAGATCAAGGGTCGCGAATTGCTGAAAGACGCGAACCGGATCAGCGGCGCTCAGCACCGTGACGGCGCTGGTCAGGCGGATACGTTTGGTAAGCGCGGCTGCCGCTCCGAGAATGACTGGAGGTGCCGAATCGAGAAACTCGGGCCGATGATGTTCGCCGATACCAAACACATCCAAACCAGACTGGTCGGCCAAGGTAATTTCTTCCAGCAGATGCTGCATGCGTTGCGTGGGACTCAAGGCGACGCCGGTCACAGGGTCGGGAATAGATGCCGCAAAACTGTCGATGCCGATCTGCAAGACGAACTCCTTTTCCGGGGATTGGATGTTTTGATGCCGCAATAGTTTCAGCCCCGCACCTCGCCGGAGGAGGTTCTTGTGAAGAATTCGCCCTGGTGGTTGTAATCGGACCAAAACTGTCGTATATTGTATTAACTGCGAACCAGTCGCAACTAGAAGAGCGATGTTGAAGCGCTGCGATCTGTTAAGTGAAGTGGAGTCCCGAGGCGTTCGTTTGACCGCGCAAAGACGTGCGTTGATCGAAACCATTCAGCGTGCAGATGCCCATCTGGACGCTGCCACCCTGCTGTCGCGCGCTCGCGAGCAGGACCCCAAGATCGATCGTGCAACCGTCTATCGGACGCTTGAGCTGCTCAAGCGCATGGGGCTGATCGATGAGCTGGACCTGATGCACCTCAACGGAGAAAAGCATTATTACGAGGTCAAGACACAGAAGGACCATCTGCACCTCGCGTGTTTCCATTGCGGGCAAATCGAGGAATTTGATAGTCCCACATTTCAGCGTTTGAAGCGGGAGATCGCCGCCCAAAAGGATTTCGAAATAAACGTAATGCGTCTCGAGGTAGGAGGGGTGTGCCGGCGGTGCGCGGCACAGCAAAAGGTTTCCTGATGATTCGTTGAGCAACAATCCAGATCCCCGCGGGAATCTCTTGGCGGAGACCGCGAGGACCTGGAGACCACAGCCGAAAAGACTGCGAGTTCCTTCACTATAGGTCCCCCACCCGCAGGATTTCAACACGGAACGATGACCGGCGCATGACTGGCGCTGATCTGATTACTCAAGGTGTGCCTGGGGAACAGGAACAATGAAGGTTCGTGAGCAGATTGTTGTCATCCGCGGGGCCCTGTCTAAGAATTATTTCTTTTTGTCTTTCCTGCTCTCTTGGTCCGTGATTACGGCCGGAGCGCAAGTGGCCCATCCTGGCCGGGGCGCCGTCTCTTCGCAGGATTTGGCCAAACTTGCGGCTCCCGCCGCATCCGGGTCGGACGCGGCAAACCAGGTTTGCGCGCGCTTTGCTTCCGGTTCGGCGACCGCCGCGCCGCCCGAGCTCGAGAGCCAGAACGGAGTGCTGGAAGTCACTTTCAAGTTCCTCACCGCAACCGATGCGCAGGGGCTCGTCCGCTATTGCTTTGTAACCGATACAGGACTGCAGGCGCCGACGCTGCGGGTAAGCCCAGGCGACCAGCTGATCATTCACTTCCAGAATGATTTGCCCGCAGCTTCTGCATCGAGCGTGAACGACAACATGGCCGGCATGAAGATGAGCCTCTCCTCTCATGATGCCGCTACCAGCACCAGCAGCGCCTGCAACGGGGTGATGTCAGCGAGCGCGACCAATATTCACTTCCATGGAACGAATGTAGCGCCGGTTTGTGGACAGGATGAGGTTGTCCACACGTTGATCCAGCCCGGGCAGAGCTTCGATTACAACGTGCAGATTCCGCAAAATGAACCCCCTGGATTGTACTGGTATCATCCGCACCCTCATGGGTTCTCCGAGGGACAAGTGCAGGGGGGTGCGACCGGAGCGCTGATTGTCGAAGGTCTGCAAAATCTCGATCCCGCATTGGCAGGCCTGACTGAGCGCACCTTTGTCGTACGCGACCAGGTGCTGCCTGCTTCGGAAGCGAACGACCCGAACATCCCTGCCTGGGATTTGTCGATCAACTTCATTCCGGTCACCTATCCGCACTACACACCGGCTGTCATCCAGACCAATCCGGGGCAGCAGGAGTTGTGGCGGGTGGCCAACACGGCCGCAGACACTATCCTCGATCTGCAATACGTTGTGAACGGAACCGCGCAAGCGATGCAGGTTGTGGCTATCGATGGATATCCAATTGCATCCGGCAGCAGCGGACAGCCATCGGAGAGCGAGACCAGCATTCTTCTGCCTCCTGGGGCGCGCGCGGAGTTTGTGGTCACGACGCCGAAGGTGAGCGATCAGACG
The DNA here is from genome assembly GCA_049522955.1 of Acidobacteriaceae bacterium. Lineage (GTDB taxonomy): Bacteria > Acidobacteriota > Terriglobia > Terriglobales > Acidobacteriaceae > PALSA-350. The sequence continues at coordinate 17,782 of JBEKNJ010000068.1, read as the reverse complement.
CAGTTGGTCACGCAGTATTGGGATACCGGCCCGGATGGGGATTTCGATCCCACGCGGACAATCGCGAATGTCGTGAGCCAAAACGGGATTGAAGGCTCGTCCGCAGCTCCCCGGCGGCTGCCAACGCGTGCTGTGAAGACCAGGCTCACCCGTTTCGCAGGGCTGGCGGCAGCCACACCCGCGGCGCAGCGCAACCTCTACTTTTCGGAGGTATTACTCAACCCGGCGGACCCCAATAGTCCGACGAACTTCTTCATCACCGAACAGGGAAACGTACCTACCTTATTCGACATGAACAATCCACCGGCCATCGTCGTGCACTCAGGCACGGTCGAGGACTGGGTGGTCGAAAACACGGCGCTGGAAGATCACATCTTCCACACCCATCAGATTCATTTTCAGGTGCTTGAAGTCAATGGCCAACCGGTCAATGATCCAGCCATTCGAGATACGGTCGATCTTCCCTACTGGAGCGGAAGCGGCCCTTATCCCAGCGTGAAAGTCCGCATGGATTTCCGCGACCCCAATATCGTCGGCACCTTCGTCTATCACTGCCACATTCTTCAACATGAGGATCAAGGAATGATGGCGGCGATCCAGGTGCTGCCCTCTGCCGGCCTGGCATCGACCACCACCGCCGCTGCTTCCGTCTCGAGCACTACGCCCAACGCAAGCGTTACGCTGACCGCGAACGTGGTGGACGCTTCTACAGGCGCTGCCATGCCGACGGGCACGGTTCAGTTCCAGCTCAATGGACTAAACGTCGGCGGCCCGGTGACCCTTGCGAATGGACAGGCCACCTTGACCACTCCCGTCAATGGGGTCACCGGAAGCAACGATCTGACGGCTTTCTATCAGGGCGACGCTACGTACATGGAATCGGTTTCGGGGGCCGTTCCGCTCACGATTTCAAATTTTGCGATGTCTTCACCCGGCGTAACCGCCCCGCTGGGTTCGGCAGCGATTGCTCCTGTAACCGTGAATGTCGCGAATAATTACACCAGCCCGATCAGCTTCACCTGCAGCATGCCCTCTGGCCTGACTCAATCGGCGTGTTTTGTAAATCCAAATTCGATGACCGGGACGGGAAAGGTCGCTCTCACCGTGAACACTACGCCCGCACATCCCGCTGCGCAGCGGATGAACAGCCGGAGCAGTCCTGGCTGGTTGGTTGCCGGCGGCGGGGTTAGTTTAACCTGCCTCTTCCTGTTCCGCTTTCCGCGGCGAAGAGGTCGCTGGGAAGCGATGATCCTCCTGACCCTTGCGTGCATCTTCATCACTGCCATCGGTTGCGGCGGTACGGCGCAGACCAATCCGGGTACGGCGAAAGGAACTTACACCGTTGTCGTTACCGGCGTTGCCGGCAGCGGACCGTCGCAGTACCAGACCAGCGTCAGTGTTCCGGTCACGATTCAGTAAGCGAGACAGAGCAGGAGAGAGTATGTGGAAGAGAGTTAGACGAGTAACGGCGAGGATCGCGGGAACCCTTTACGCCGTTGCGTTCTTGTCCACGGCGTTGGCGTGGGGCAGCGTGGGGGGCAGCATCTCCGGCACGATCAAGGATCCTTCGGGACGAGTTGTGCCAGACGCGCAGGTGACCGTTCACCAGACGAACACCGGACTCGCTTACCAGGCCCACACCAATAGCAAAGGCTATTACATCTTTCCCGTTCTGCCGGTTGGCCAGTTTGAGCTGGATGTGCAGGCCACTGGTTTCTCCGGCTATCAACGCAATAACATTGCGCTGGATACGAATGCGGCGATCACGCTCGATGTCTCGCTTGAAGTCGGCGCTGTAGCTGAGACGGTAAGCGTCAGCGACAACACCTTGCATGTTGAGACGGCGAGTACGCAGCTCGGGCAGGTGATCACCGGCAGACAGATCACGGCGGTGCCGCTCGATGGCCGCAGCTATACGGACCTGCTTTCGCTGCAACCCGGAGTGGCGCCGCAAAGCACCATCACTTCCACCACTGTGCAGGATGTGGGCGCCACCGTCCTCAACCCCTCCGGAACACTCGATCCGGGTACGATCGCAGTGAACGGCCAGCGAGAGTTCGCCAACTATTTCAGCGTGAATGGAGCCGACGTCGAAGAGGATGTGAATGCGGGCACGGCCATCGTGCCTAATCTCGATGCGATTGACGAATTCCGCATTATTACCAGCAACTTCGACGCGGAGTACGGCGAATTCAGTGGTGGCCAGATCAACGTCATTACAAAATCAGGCAGCAATTCATTCCACGGCAACGCGTTTGAATTCCTGCGCAATACCGACCTGGACGCGCGCAACTACTTTTCTCCTACGCGGGGGGCCTTCCGGCAGAACCAGTTTGGGGGCACGATCGGCGGTCCCATTCGCCACGATAAGATCTTCTTCTTCACCGACTACCAGGGAACACGGCAAACGCAGGGCATCGATACCGGCACCATCAGCGTGCCATCGAGCGCGGAACGGACCGGCAACCTCAGCGACTTCGGCAACCAGCTGGTGGGTGTGGTAGGCGGTCCGTACTTCGCAAATCTGCTCACGCAAAAACTAGGCTACGGGGTGACACCGGGTGAATCGTATTATGTTCCGGGATGCACTGCTTCGGCACAGTGCGTCTTTCCCAACGCGGTGATTCCTCAGCGTGCGTGGTCAGTCCCGGCGCAGCGCATGCTGCAGTACATCCCGGCTCCGAATACGGCCACCGGCTTCGCTACTTCTTCCTTCAATCAAACTGTCCGCGACGATAAAGGCGCTGTCCGCATCGATGCCAACAGTCGATGGGGCTTGCTTTCCGCTTACTACTTTATCGATGACTTCAATCTTAATAATCCGTATCCAGTGGCGCAGAGCGGCGCCAGCGTTCCCGGCTTCGATGCCATCACCACAGGCCGCGCGCAACTGTTGGCTCTGGGCAATACCAAGACCTTCAGTGCCACCGAGTTCAATGAACTCCACCTCGGCTTTATGCGGGACTTCACCAACCTCGGCCAGCCGGTCGGAGGGCGCAACGTAAGCCTGGTTTCGCAGGGCTTCGCGAACGCCGACGGCACTCCCAGCATCGTGCCTCTCGATCCCAAAGGGCAGAGCGTTGAGAATCTCAACTTCAACGGCTTCTCTACTGGCGCGGCAGCCAATGAGCTCGTCCAGGCGAACAATACCTATCAGATCACCGACACCTTTTCCAAGGTACTGGGCAACCACACGATCAAGTTCGGCGGTGAGTTTCATATGGACCAGGTGAATGCCGACCCTATCGCTCAATTCAACGGCAGCTTCGTCTTCTCCGGACAGGAAACCGGCGTCGATTTCGCCGACTTCCTTATCGGTGTGCCCAGCCAATACAACCAGAGCCAGCTCAACCCCTTCTACGCGCGTAATAAGTATCTGGGACTGTTCGCGCAGGATAGCTGGCACGCGCTGCCGAATCTGACTCTCAACTACGGTCTCCGCTGGGATCGCATCGCACCCTGGTCGGAGAAGTACAACCAGATATCAACGTTTGTCGCGGGTGCGCAGTCGGTCGTCTTTCCCGGTGCTCCTCCGGGAATTCTCTATCCCGGCGATCAAACCGGAGGCCAGGCGATTCCTAATACGCTGGCTCCTATTGGCAACGTCAGCTTTGCCCCCCGCGTGGGCCTGGCGTGGTCGCCCCAGGCTGAGCAGGGCAGCTTTCTTGGAAAGTTGCTCGGTGGGGCAGGCACTACGAGCGTCCGAGCCAGCTTTGGGAATTTCTTTACTGCGATCGATGCCCTCTCCATTGGTGTATTGGCCGCCAATGCGCCCTACGGCACCACTTATACCAGCCCAGCTCCTCCGCTGTTCGCGACCCCATTCGTTACGGCGGCCAGCGGTCAGGACAATGGTCAACCTTTCCCTTACACGTTTGCTCCGTTGAACTCTTCGCGCCGCAATCCCGATCCCAACATCAACTGGGCCACCTATGAGCCGATCAGTGGTATCCCGGGCTATGACATCCACAACCACGCACCTTACACCGAAGAATGGATGCTCTCGATCGAACGGCAGGCTGGCCCCAACACGGTATTCAGCGCCAGCTATGTCGGCAGTTCCAGCCATCGCCAGAGGGTGTTGATCGAACCAAACGCCGGAAACCCATCTTTGTGTCTGAGCCTCAGCCAGCCAAGCCAGGTGCAACCGGGAACACTTACCTGTGGACCGGGTGGCGAAGACACGGTCTATTATCCGATTGCCGGCGGGCAAGTGAACGGAACACGGGGGCCGTTGGGCTCGAACTTCGGCAGCAATGCCTTGCAATCGAACATCGGCCACGCCAACTACAATGCACTCGAACTCAGCGCCCGGCACCGAAGCGGACGACTTGAATTCTCCGGTTCCTACACCTATAGCAAGTCGATGGACCAGTCGTCGAACGTGGCGGAGGAGGTCAATCCCTTCAACCCGGCGCTCAGCTATGCTCTCTCGTCGTTTGATGTCAAACACAACTTCGTTCTCAGCTATGAATACCAACTGCCTTTCGACCGGATTCTTCGACCTAACCGGCTAAGCCAGGGATGGTCGATTTCCGGAATCACACGCTTCGCGAGCGGCTTTCCGATCACGATGGTCAATAATGGAGACAACTCTTTGATTGGTACGAATCCGAACGGAATCAACAACAGCAGCATCGATGAACCCGACTATAGCGGCGGTTCCCTCCACCTGAACCACAATCCGCGCACGCATCAGAATCATTACTTTGATAGCGGAGCCTTCAGCATGAATGCGCTGGGAACCCCGGGCAATGCCAAGAGACGGTTCTTCTATGGTCCGGGTGCGGACAACTACGATATGGCGGTCTCCAAGAAGCTGGCGCTCACCGAGTCCAAATCCCTGCTCTTCCGAGTGGAGGCGTTCAACGTCTTTAACCACACGCAGTTCAATGGAGCCAGCTCGGTCGACGGGAATATCGGCAGCTCGACCTTTGGCAACGCGATCAGTGCCGCAGCGCCACGCATCCTGCAGGGAGCGCTCAAGTTCACCTTTTGAGGGCGCTCTGCGATACTGGAGCCGATGCGTGATTTCTTCAGGGCCTCTCATCTCGGTCTGCTTTTGTGTCTTCTGCTTGCGGGCAGGCCCGCCGGTGCGTATTCGCTCCTAACCCACGAACAACTCATCGACCTGACCTGGCAGAGTTCTATCGTGCCGCTACTGCGCAGCCGGTATCCAGGCATTACGGCGGAACAACTGGAACAGGCTCGCTCGTACGCCTACGCAGGCTGCGTCATTCAGGATATTGGCTACTATCCCTTCGGCAACCAATTCGTCTCTGACTTGACCCATTACGTACGCTCCGGGGACTTTATCGTTCATCTCTATCGCGATGCCAAGGATGCTAACCAGCTCGCCTTCGCGGTTGGGGCTTTGTCGCATTACATCGGTGACAACATAGGACACTCGATGGCTACCAACCACGCGGTGCCCGTCGAGTTCCCCAAATTGGCCGCGAAATATGGCCCGGTGGTTGCCTACGGCCAGGGCAAACATGCCCACGTGCAGACGGAGTTCGCCTTCGACATCAACGAGATTGCGCATCATCGCCTGGCGCCGGTTCACTACCTTCGCCACGTCGGCCTCAACGTGCCCACCGAGCAGCTCGCCAATGCCTACTACGAGACGTATGGTCTGAGCGAAGATTTTTCCAAAGCCAGGTCCAGCCGCATCAACGTTGGGGGCTTTCGCTTTGCGGTTCGCAGTTTCATTCCGCGCATCGCGTATGCCTTAACGCTTCTGCATCGCGGCCAAATGCCCGTCGACCCTACGGATCCCGAGATCAAGAAATTGGACGGTGAGGTAGCGCGCGTCGCGGTTGAAAATAACTGGGATAAATACCGCAAGAAGGCCGGCATCGGGACTTATTCGCTGGCCGGGTTCATCTATATCCTGCCCAAACTAGGGCCGCTCAAGTTAGTCGCGGTGAAGGGCCCCACTACCGCGACAGAGGCGGATTACGTCCGCAGCGTCAACCTGTCTACCGACGCTCTTAGCGCGGCGTTAGGACGGTTCGTTAAGCCGCATCAGACGCTTGCCAACCGCGACCTCGATACCGGCGCACCCGTCCGTCCTGGGAGCTACCGCCTCACGGATGACACCTACGCCAAGTTGCTTCATCGTCTGGTTGTCGATCCCAAGCATACGATTCCTCCCGGTCTTAAGGCGGACATTCAGAATTACTACGCCGACCCGAACGCTCCCATCCGGACCAAGAAGAAGCCTGCGGAATGGGCCCGGGTTCAGTCTGACCTGCAGACTTTGCAGACGATGCCGGTGAGCAACCAGCCGATTGCTGCTGAGACTGAGTAAGTGTGGATATTGGGGTTTCAGACTCACATGTCGAGGAAACCACGCTTGAGCGCGATCATGACGGCGTGGGTTCGATCAGCGGCACCTAGTTTCGAGAGAATGCTCTTGAGGTGCCCCTTGACGGTGTGCTCCGAGATGCCAAGTTGATCCGCAATGATCTTGTTGGAACTGCCTTTGGCTACGCCACGAAGGGTTTCCAACTCGCGGATGGTGAGTGCGTCGTCAGCGACATGCTCTGCCATCTCGGCGGCGATTTCCTGAGGAATGCGGCGATGGCCGGCGTGAACCAGCCGTATGGTATCGATCAACTCGGTTCGAAGCATGCTCTTGAGAAGATAACCGGAGGCGCCCGCCTTGAACGCCCGCAAAGCCTGCACGTCTCCGCCATAGGTGGTCAGGACAATGATGCGAGCCGCAGGCCACTCGCTGCGAATGGCTGCGATGGCGTCGATTCCGTTCGCCTTAGGCATCCGCAGATCCATGAGCGTGATGTCAGGCCGGTGGGTGCGAAATAGCGCAATCGCCTCTTCACCGTCGGTTGCTTCCGCCACCACCGTCATATCCGGCTGAGCCATGATGGCGCCTGAGATGCCACCCCGTAGGAGCGGGTGATCATCCACCGTAAGCACTCGGATCGTGTGCTGGCCACTCATGATGATGCCTCGGGCCGATTCTACTCCGTGGCAACCTGGCTAACCCCCCTCGAAAGGATCGGTTTTACAGCCCCCTTTCACGTTTTGGCCGGTTGCGGCGGCGTGAGATACGCCCATCGTTCGACCAGCTGTCGATGAGCGACGCGCCAGATCACGATTCCGGAAAACTCGTAGACCACGCCAGAGACTACTTCCGTGCCCCTCCAGTGATTCCGAACAACGACTTTGTCACCTTCGGCGATCAGATCCAGAATTTCGACATGGATATCAGGGAATCTCTTATACGCACCGCCTACGTACGCCTTTGCGCCGGCAGGCCCTGGAGGCGTTCCGGGGGGCACATCTGCTCCGTGATCCTGAAATTCGGGCGCGAAGTTGGCATCGGCCACATCAAGATTCTTGCGATTTACGAAGTCTTCAAAATGGTTGCGCACAAACGCCTTGAGCTCGCCGGCGGTCATGCCGGTCTTTGGGTTGGCAGTTTCTTCACCTTGCATCACGCCTCTTATTCACGCGGCTGTAGCCGCACTGCGAAAGCTGTTCTTAAATTCTTCCAGGAACGAATCGAGGTTGAGCGGCGCCCGGCCGAGCAATTCAGCCAACACCCCGGTCACTTCTCCACCCTGGCCGCAGGTGTAATAGTGCTGCAGATCGAGCAATGCGTGCACCTGCCATTCCGGCATGCCCATGTCGAGCATGCCGGCTCGCTGCGCCGCTTCCGGTATATCTACAAATTTGACTTGCCGGCCGCAAACCCGGGCAATCCGTTGGGCGAGGTCGGAGTAGGTAATTGCCTCAGGACCGTTAAGTTCATATGTCTTTCCCAGATGCGCGGCAGGCGACCCCATCGCCCTGGCCGCCACAGCAGCTATATCGCGAAGATCCAGATAGCTGACGCGCGCGTCTCCCATGGCGGCGAAGAAGGTTCCCTGCTCCCGGATGCTGGGCGCGAGATAGGACACGATGTTCTGCATGAACGAGTTTGGCCGCAGGATCGTGAAGCCCAGCCCGGATGCCTTCAGTTTGTCTTCCACCACGCGGTGCCAGGCAGGAAACGACTTTGGAAAATCGGCAGCGCCCAGCGCAGAGTTCAACACCAGATGCTTCACACCGCTCCCCAGGCAAGCATCCATCACGTTGCTTTCCAGTTCCACCAACGTTGGGGTAGGTGAACACACCAGGTAAACCGACTCGATACCGGTGAGCGCGTGCTGCAGACTTTCCAGAGAGGAAAAGTCGGCAATTACGGTGGCAACGCCGGGAGGTGCTTTCGCTGCATCCTGCTGGTTGCGATACATCGCGCGAAAGGGCGCGGCGGTTTTCAGCAATTCGTTCACTACGGCGCCGCCCGCGTTTCCCGAGGCTCCGGTGACAAGAATCATGGTGTCTCCTTTTACTCACGGCGTATGGTACAACGGCGTTGTGGGTTGCGTAAGTACGCACAAAAAAGTAAGCCCGACGAAAGGGGCGGCAAATGAAGGACCATCACGGCTGTCCTGTGCAGGCCACCATCAACGTACTTTCAGGCAAATGGAAAGTGCAGATGCTGTGCTATCTCTCGTACGGTCCAATGCGATTCGCGGAACTCCGCGACAAGCTTGTTGATATCACGGAAAAGGTCTTGACCGACCAGCTTCGCCAACTGGAACAGGATGGAGTGATCGCACGGAATGCTTCGCAATCAGTCCCCCCGGCGGTGACCTACTCGATCAATGCCGAGGGCGAAAAACTGCTACCGATGATGGAGTCTATGTGCGATTGGGGCTGTGCGCATTTTCAACTGAAGCCGAATCTTCCCCGGCCGGCAGCAAGAGCGTGATCATTTTCTTGAAGACATGAAATTTGCGACTTCCTGGTTGAGTCCACCGTCAGGCCAGATGGATCCCTCAACGGACGGATTGGGCTTTCTCGCCAGGGCAACGGGCTTGGCGGCGGTCACCTGGTAGGACTGGTACTCGATGGTCAGAGTCGCGACCCCGCCCAGGCGAACACTGGTTACAGTCTTATTCTCCTTCGGCAGATAGAACCCGTTGTCCACCTTCTCATAGGTGTGATGGATCATGGACTTGGTAGTCCAGAATGACGGATTGCGGGCTGGCTGCGCTTCGATGCGGGTCACCGCGAAGTCGTGGGCGTCGACCCAGATCTTGCCCCGATAGAGGAACTTGGTTTCCTCTTTGGGCTCAACATTGAGCACATAGTTTGTGCCTTCGGTACCGGCGAGGGAGAAGTTGTAGTTGTCTGGACCGAGCTCGGTGTGCTTTCGGTTGCTCGAGTCGCCGGCCTGCTCTTCGCTTTCCAGCAGCCGGTGAAAGACGCGATTCTGGATCAGCTTCGATCCGGTAGCGCTCACGATGGTGAAGTGCTTGGAAGCCGGCGCATCGAAGTTAACCTCCACGTCCATGGTCGCCTCTGCAGAGGTAGGGAAACCATGATATTCGAGACGATAGCTACGCTTACCCTGATAGTGCTGCAGGCCGGCCGCACGTTCTCCGTTCTTTTCCATCAGATGCTGCACCACTTGCTCTGCACTGAGCGCCGGCAGGGCCGGGTTGGCCTGCGGCCACGCTGCAGGCGCGCACGCCAGCGCCACCAGGACCATCCACGTGTGGCGCCGCATAGGTTTACCTCTGACGGTTGTCATCATCTGATCCCCCTAACGCGGTTTCACGACTGATCTGGACCGGAGCCGAAACCTGTGGATGGTCTTGTCGGGGGCAGATTCATTGTGCCATCGCATCCAGTCTGCCCTTATTAGATGCAAAATGATCTCTGCTTCGCTTCCTTCCGGGTTACGAATGGCATCATTTCCACGTAACCGCAGAGATGAATGTTTCGAGCCACGAGCTGTGATTTGGTTGCCTGGCCGCATCCCGTCGCGCCCCTGTCCGGAGTATCTGTGGTTTTGGGTCCCGTGCGCGTTAAAAATCGCCAAATAGGTGGCAAGGGCACTGTTTGGGAAACAGTTAGCCCCGATGCCGGGTTCCATTCGCCGGGGTTGCTGCGGGCTTCTTACGATTTTGGCAGCAGATGCGGAGGCGAACGGCGTAAAGTTCGACACGTGCTCATTCCAGCTCGACCTGACCCAGGCAAGGAATGTGCTTGGTCAATTGCAAACGGTTGAAACTGCCTCCAGGAGTATACGCAACGGCGTCCATCAGATCATGCATGATCTGCAGTCCTCTGCCGGTCTCCGCGAGCGAAGCCCTTTCGGTGTCGCAGATCTGGAACACGTCGCTGCCGTTTAGAAGCCGCTTTATACACTCCGCCGGCATAGGGGTCCCGCTGTCGACGATTTCCAGCCGCAACCGATCGGTTTCACTTGTAACTATGACCGAGACTAACTTGCCGGGCTGTCCGTGATAGGCGTGCTGGATGGCATTGGTCACGCCTTCGACAGTACATAACTCCACTTGGTTTGCAGTGGCTCGGTCCAGGCCAAAGCAGAGGCATGCACTGCTTACCGCAGCCGCGGCGAGAGACACATTGCCAAGGTCACTGTCGAAGCCAAGCTCCAGGCGGTTCACGCAAAAACTCCGTAAGTCAAGGGCCAGGGATCTCAATGGCCAACAAAGATACGTCATCACCGAAGGCTGTGACCGCTCGCCAGGCTTTGATCTCCGCCAGCAAACCGCCGAGGAGCGCATCGAGTGGTTGTGTGGCCCACTGCTGCAGGTAAGCGAGCAGCCGGTCTTCTCCAAAGGGTTCCCCTTGCAGGTTCATGCATTCGGTAACGCCATCCGAATAGAGGAGGAGCCTATCACCAGGACAAGCGGAGATGTCGAAACAGTCAAAGTCTATTTCGGGCAACAGGCCCACCGGCATGCCGCCTGAGCCGAGCAATCGAATCTCTCCGGCTTTGCGGATCAAGATCGGACCCGGGTGCCCGGCTTGAGCGACGCTCAGAGTCGATGAGCCGGTATCGAACAATCCGTAGACCATGGTGAAGTATCGGTCGTCCTTTGACTGGAAGCGCTGGTTGAGTCCTCGAATCGCATCCCCTGGAGACAAGAGCTCGAAGGCCTCGCGGTCGCGGTTATAGCACTTTAAAGGGTTCCCCTCGGTCTCATCCGGAGTCAGCATGATGCTGAGGGTGACGGATAGCATGGCGGCGGGGACGCCGTGGCCGGAAACGTCGAGCAGGTAGAACCCCACCTGCTGTCTGCCGATGGCAAAGAAGTTGAAGGTGTCACCGGCCACATAACCCGAAGGCTCGAGGCGCCACTCGCATCGAACTCCGTGAGCCAGCATGGCCGGCGGAGGCAAGAGCCTGGTCTGCATCCAGGCGGCAGCTTTCAGATCGTCTTCTATCAGCTTATGCGCGGACTGGAGGCGGCGGTTGGTGCTGGCGAGTTCGCGATTTTTGTCGGCGAGGCCCTGTTGCAGATGTAAGACGCGCTCCCCGGCACGCAGCTTGACGCGCAACTCCTCCGGGCTGATGGGTTTGACGAGGAAGTCGTCGGCGCCGGCATCCATGCCCTCGATGAGATCGGATCTGGCGCCCTTGGATGTGCAGAGGATGACGTAGATGTAGTGGTCGAGGTCGGCCGCGCGAATTTTTCGGCAAAGGTCGACGCCAGCGAGATTGGGCATCAACCAGTCGCTCAGGATCAGACTGATTTCGCCTTGTTTCACCAGTTCCCAGGCAACCTGTCCGTCGGTTGCCTCCACCACCTCGTGGCCCTGGTAACGAAGCAATGCAGACAGGATCGAACGGGCGACGGTGTCGTCGTCCACGAGCAAGATCTTCATCCTCTGCGGACTGCCTCCCGCGCCCCCCAATCTTGTTTATCGGCGAGTGTTGGAAAGCATTTAGCTGGCCCGGAGGGCGGGTCAGCGGGTCATTCTCCTTCATCACTCAACTTTGCGTGTTCTCCGCCGATGGGATGAGTGAGCAACGGAGGTATCATATGCCGCTGACGATGCAGGCAGCCGGCCATGAATCCCTTATGGACGGGATTCAGTATCACCTGCGTTACTCAATCGGAAATACCAGAGGGCGAGTCTCCAAGCAGGACATATTGCAGGCTTTGGCCTATGCGATTCGCACCCGTCTGATTGACGGACTGATCGAGAGCGAAGAGCGGCGCCGACTCTCGAAAGCCAAGCGTTTGTTGTATCTTTCCGCGGAATTTCTCATCGGCCAGTCACTGCGCAACAATCTCTTCAACCTGGGTCTGCTGCAGGAAGCGGAGCAGGCAACGAATCAGTTGGGCTTTGCTCTGAGTGAAATTGCGAATGCTGAATCGGACGCGCCGCTGGGAAATGGAGGGCTTGGCCGGCTCGCAGCATGTTATATGGAATCATTGGCTACCAGCGGAATGGCCGCTTACGGATTTGGCATCAATTATCAGTTCGGCCTGTTCAAGCAGGAAATCGAGAACGGCTTCCAGAAAGAGAAAGCTGACCAATGGCTGAGCTACAACTCCCCCTGGTTGATTGAGCGGCCGGCAGAGACCTGCACCATACCGCTCTATGGGCATATCGAACATGGGCTGGCCAAAGACGGCACTTACAACCCGATGTGGGTCGATTGGCAAATCATCATTGGAGTTCCCTACGATCTGCCGGTAGCCGGGTTCGGAGGCCGTACGGTGAACTACGTCCGCTTGTACTCCGCGCGCGCCTCAGACGAGTTCGACATGAAGATCTTTAACTCCGGGGACTATCTTCGCGCGGTTGAAAACAAAATGAACACGGAGACGATTTCCAAAGTTCTTTATCCCTCCGATGCAGCGCCGGCGGGCAAGGAACTGCGGCTGGTGCAGGAATATTTCCTGGTGGCGTGCGCCTTGCGAGATGCTGTTCGCGATTTTCAGAGAGATATACCCGATGCCGGGATGGAGCGGTTCCACGAATACGTGGCCATCCAAATGAACGATACTCATCCTTCGCTGGTGGTAGCGGAGTTAATGCGAATCTTGATCGACGAGCAAGCCCTTGCCTGGGAGACTGCGTGGACGGTGACCCGGGCAACCTGTGCGTACACCAATCACACGCTATTGCCCGAGGCGCTGGAGAAGTGGCCGATAAGCCTGCTGGAACACGTGGTGCCTCGGCATCTGCAGCTCATTTATGAAATCAACCGCCGCTTCCTGGTCGAGGTGGAAGAGAAGTTTCCGGGCGATCAGGAACGGCTGGGGCGGATGTCCATCATCCACGAGTCAGGGCTGTGGGAAGAGATGCGCATGGCCAATCTGGCGATCGTCGGCAGTCACAGCATCAATGGGGTCGCGGCACTCCACTCGCAGCTGTTAAAGACACGTCTGGTTCCGGATTTTTACGCTTTGTGGCCGGAACGATTCAACAACAAGACCAATGGCGTGACCCACCGGCGATGGCTGGCCTGCTGTAACCCTTGCCTGGCCGCGTTGGTCAGCAGATTCGCCGGCGAGGGCTGGATCACCAACTTCGCCGCGATCCGGCTTCTGGAAGCGCATGTCCGGGACGAGGGGTTTCAAGAGGAATTTCGACGCGTCAAGCGGGAAAACAAAATTCGCCTGGCATCGCTGCTCTATGAAACGGAAGGAGTCTGCGTCGACCCGGAATCCTTGTTTGATATTCAAGTCAAGCGGATCCATGAATACAAGCGGCAACTGCTGCACGCCATGTATGTCATGCATGCCTATCTCGGCCTGGTTGACGAGGGGTTGCGGCCGACTGTACCCCGTACTCACATCTTCGCCGGCAAGGCGGCGCCGGGATATGCAATGGCCAAGTTGATCATCAAGCTGATCAACAACATTGCTGAGACTGTCAACCACGATCCTCGAGTGGAGGGCTGGATCAAGGTGGTTTTCATGCGCGACTACCGGGTCGGTTTGGCGGAGAAGATCATTCCCGCAGCGGACCTGAGTGAGCAGATCTCGACTGCGGGGATGGAAGCGTCGGGAACCGGGAACATGAAACTCGCCATGAATGGGGCTTTAACCATCGGCACGCTGGATGGGGCCAACGTCGAGATTTTGCAAGAGGTGGGAGCTGAGAACATTCACATTTTTGGTCTGAAGGCCGAAGAGATCGAGATCCTGCGCCAAGCCTACAATCCCAATGAATGCTATCGCTCGAGCCCGGCAGTTCGCCGCGTGCTGGATGCGCTCAGCCACAATCGCTTCTCTGCTCACGAACCAGGATTGTTTCAGCCGATCATCGACTCGATGCTTCGCCAGGGCGATTACTACTTCCATCTGGCGGACTTCGATTCTTACCTGGATGCCCAGCAAAGGGTGAGCAGTGATTTTCAAGATGTTCCGGCCTGGACCGTAAAAGCGGTCTTGAACGTGGCGCGCAGCGGTAAGTTCTCAAGCGACCGGGCGGTTGCTGAATACGCGAGCGATATTTGGGGAATCGTGCCGGTGACAGGCTGAAAGCCCACCGCAAGCGAGACTTTTCTTTGCCGTTAGACCAGAGGATGGTTATGAGAATCGTAGAACAAAAGATCGGAAGCAACGTGATTTTGGCGGTGCTTGAGCCGCGCCTGGTTGCCGACAAAGCGCAGACTTTCAAAGATGCCGTCGGCCCTTATTGCAGTAACGGACCCGTTTCTATGGTGCTCGATCTGGCCAAAGTGGAATTCATCGATAGCACCGGGCTGGGCGCCATTCTCTCAGTGCTGAAGCGCATGCCTGAAGGGAGTGAACTGATGGTCTGCCAGCTGAACGAGGCGGTCACCAATATGTTCATGCTCACCCGGATGGATCGCGTCTTCACCATCTGTAAGACGGTGGATGAGGCGGTGACCGCACTCAGTCACTAATCGATGCTGTCCCAGGTTACAGGCTGGTAACTGGAAATTCGGGAAGGCGCACCGCAGATTCCTCCACTACGCTACGCTCCGGTCGGGATGACAATTCAGCTTGGAAACTACACTTAGCGTTCCCAAGCAAATTTGTCATCCCGACCGGAGCGTAAGCGTACTGGAGGGATCTGCGGTGCGCCGCTCGCCCTTCCCAAATTTCCCTTGCTCCCTTCCGCTCATTTGGATAGCTAAGGTATCTTTTAGGAGCGTGGATTCCGCCTCGTCACAGCCCGGTGATCTCGTGCTGCCTGGCACGCCGGTTGAGCCATCCACCGCGATTCCCTCTTCCTCCGAACTGCAGCCAAACCTCCTCGAAGATCTTTGGCTCGCGGCCGATGGGGCAAACTGCGGGATTACCTGCGATGAGTTCAGCATCGTACTCACGTCTGTCGGTGAAAAGCTTAACTATGGTCTGCCCGCCGATGTGCAAGCCGATGTCGCTCAAAAAGTAACCTACCTAAGGTCCCTCCATCTACCGGAACTAGCCCTCGCTCACTCCTGTGCTTTGGGCCGCGAGAGTGCCTGGCAACGCTTCCTCTGCGCTTATCGTGACTCGCTTACGCAGGCCGCCATCGCGATTGCCGGCTCCGCCACCCTGGGCCATGAACTCGCCGACTCACTTTATGGGGAGTTGTACGGATTGCGGGAACATGATGGACAGCGCCGTTCTCCGTTGGCTTCCTACTCGGGCCGGGGTTCGCTTTTGGGGTGGCTTCGCACCACACTGGCTCAGCGGCATGTCGACTACCATCGCCGTACCCGGCGCGAAGAACCGCTCGACGACGTCGAACCGCCCGCTCCTGGATTTTCTTCGTCTCCGGAACCGGCCGAACTAGCGCGGCTCACGGACGCGGTCGGCCGCAGTCTCCACGCGCTTGCACCGGAGGACCGCTTCATGCTCTCCGCCTACTTTCTCGATCGGCAGAGCCTGCTCGAAATCTCCCGGGTGCTGCACGTCCATGAAGCGACCGTCAGTCGCCGGCTCAAGCGGCTGGTCGCTGATCTGCGCGAACGGCTCATGCAGAATCTCCAGGCCGGCGGTCTTAGCAAACGAGCAGCGCAGGAAGCTCTGGGCACCGATCCGCGCGACATCGAATTAAATCTGCGCGATATGTTGCAAACTTCACAAATCCCGCCGTTCTCCGGTATGGCGGCATCCATAACTGGGGCGGCATCAGACAAGATATGAGCGACCTCCTCCAATCCGGGCAGCATCCAGACGCGGACCAGCTCAGCGCCTTCGTTGAACACGTTCTGCCGGCGCATGAACAGGAACAGACGCTCGCCCATCTGGCGGTTTGCTCTGCGTGCCGCAGCATCGTCGCGCTGTCGTTGCCCGCGGTTGAAGAGCAGCCGATTCCACAGCTGGTAAGGCGGCCCTGGCTGTCTGGTTGGAACCTGGTGTGGTCCGGAACGGCCGCCCTGGCTGCCATGGTTCTGGCTGGGGTGCTGCTTCACAATGGCCCCAGCGTCCCAAGCCGGGTCCCCAGCCGTGTGCCACCGGCACAGACCGCAATGGATAGGCCTCTCCCTCCTCCGATAGTCCTGCATCAGCAGCGTAGACAGGCCGATGCCACTTCGAGCGCCAAGGCCGGCGCACCTCCTGGCCACCACGATAGGCAACTCCAAGCAGCTCCGGGCGTATCCGGGGTAGCGGGTGGAATCGCAAACCGCGCAGCGACACCTGCCTTTGGCGCGGCGACACAGTCTTCCGTCGCAGTTGCCGCTTCGAGCGACGCCCTGCAAATGGAAAAGGTTGCGGTCCGTAGCATGCTCCTCCCCGATGAAGCGCAGGTTATCCTTAGCCATCATCCCTTGCCCAGTGGCCTTCCGGCTGTCTCCGCGGTGGCAAACGGACGTCAGGCCATCGCCATCGATACTCACAATTCTCTCTTTTTGAGTGACGACGGAGGTGAGCATTGGAGCGCAATCTCTCCGCCGTGGCAGGACCGCGCGGTAAAAGTGGCACTCGCTTCCTCCACTCCGGGCAACAGCGTCGACGCCATGGGAGCAGGTGCTCAATTCAGGCCGAGCCCAGCTCCGGTCATGGGCCTGGTGACCAGCGCGTCTGCAACGCAGGCGAAATCAAGCATTCGCGGCGAGGTCACCGATCCCAGCGGGGCAATTATTCCCAATGCCTCTGTCGTTGTTACTAATTCGCTGACGCAGGTTGCCCACACAACCAAGACAGATGGTTCTGGACATTACGCCGCAGACAACCTCGCCCCCGGCCCGTACGTCGTTGAAGCTGAAGCTCCGGGATTCGTCTCCCAACAGCTCTCCGGAATAGCGCTGAATCCTGGTCAGCAGAGTCAGATGAATCTTAGGCTCGCTGTCGGCTCACTGAGCCAGACTGTGGAGGTGCAGGGACAAAACGGCGTTGTTTCCGGCGCGTCTGCGGCGAGAAAGGCTTTCGCCGCGAGGCGCCCGATTCTCTCGAGGTTTGAGATCACGACTGATACCGGCGAACAGTGGACCAGCACCGATGGCCGGTCATGGAAGCGTAAGTAGCGGCTCGGATGGAGTTCCGCAGAGCCTGCCCTGAGGCTCCGTGATGGAATTGAGGGTACGCCACGGAAAATTTGGGAGGGCCGAGGGGCGCACCGCAGATCCCTCGGCTTCGCTCGGGATGACAACTCATCTTGGGAACTATACTTAGCGTTCCAAAACAAATCTGTCATCCCGACCGGAGCGTAGCGTAGTGGAGGGATCTGCGGTGCGCCCCTCGGCCCTCCCGAATCTTCCATGGGTACCCTCAATTTCGTCGCCGAGCCTAATCTGGAAAAGTCTGACTTTCAGGCGTCCCCGCAGGAACTGGGTCACAGACCACACTGATTGGATCTGCGAGGCATTTAGCGAAAGCCACTGTGGGCGAACGTGGGGCACCCGTCGATTCCCTGTGACTTGGTTATGACTAAAGTCATCGCCTAAAAAAATCTCTATTCTTCGTGCAAGTTCGACGAAAGTGCACGTTCTCCGCTCAGACAAGCCGCTTGATCAGCTTGCCAGGAGAATGTG
>JBEKNJ010000067.1:0-30601 GCA_049522955.1 Acidobacteriaceae bacterium | reverse complement strand
ATGACAATTCATCTTGGAAACTACACTTAGCGTTCCCAAATAAACTTGTCATCCCGACCGGAGCGTAGCGTAGTGGAGGGATCTGCGGTGCGCCCCTCGGCCCTCTCAAATTTTCTGTGGGTAACCATAACTTTGTTGCAACCAGCTCTGACTTTCAGACGTCCCTGCGGGGCTCAATTGGGAGAGCACAGCGCTCACGCAGACGCAAAATCCTGTTGAAGGGGACGGCGTTCAGATCGTCCATTCTCCAGAACAAAGCAGATTTTTCAAAAAAGCGATGGACAAATGAAAATAAAACGATATGAATAATAATCTTCCGATAGTTGTTTGACCTGCAAATTGAAATTGAAAGATACGTGAGGAGATCACCTCGAATGCAACGTAGAGATTTCCTGAAGAGCACCGTTGCCGCTGCCGTAGCTGCAGAACTGGGAATAGGCAAAGCGCACGCCAAGGTTCCTGCTCACAATTGGGGTAATTTCGACTACGGCTCCGGTCCTCAGGTGACCGATCGGCTCAATCAGGGTCCCTTCCCTCAGTACGCACCGGATGCGGTGATTCCCACCGACGATGTGGTGATGACGACTACTCCCTCAGAAGCGGCCGTGCCGAGTTATGGCAAGGGACTGGTCACCTATGTCACAGCAGACAGTGGTACGTCGGAAATCAAGTCAGACAATATTCCGCAAGCAATCGAGGACTTAGCCCGTTTTCCATTAGGTCAGCAGCTTTACATCCGTCCGACGTGGCGAGAAGTGCAGCCGAGGCCCGGGCGTCTGGATTTGCCCGACTACGTGAAGCTGGTTTTTGAACTGGCGAAGAAAAACAACAAGCGCGTCGGACTGCGCATTCAGATGTGCGCTCCTGACTATACCCACGAACCAGCCCTGCCGGATTTTGTCCTCGAGAAAGTCCCGAAAGTGGACCTCGTTGCCACCGATCGAGAAAGTAGCGCCGAAGGAAAAAGATTTCTAGAGAATCCGCACTCACGTTATCAGCCGCGGTATGACGACCCCTTTTTCCAGCAGGCATTCAAAGAACTGGTTGGACTATTGGCAGCGGAGTTCAACGGCAACCCACTCGTCGAGTATATCGATACCTTCATGTACGGCTTCTGGGGCGAAGGGCACACCTGGCCGTTCGCCAACAATCCTTTCCCTGACTACCAGACAGCAGAGCGGACCTGGATGAACATGCTCGAAGTCCAGCTCGAGCACTTTTCAAAAACTCCTCTGCTCACCAATACGCAGCCGGACTTTAGCCGAGTGGGTAACTCGGAGCTGCTGGATCGCACGGTCCGCAGCAACAATTGGATTCGCAGTGACACCATTTTTATTGAGAACGAGCAGATTGAAGCACTCAGCAACCGGCCTCCCTGGATCGCCGCTTTGCTCGAACAAGGGATTCCCGGAAAGCCTCCCGATCCCGGCGCTGTAGTGGAAGGCATATCTCCAGCGGAGAACATGATCGCTCACGTGATCGATGTCGGGGCAAATTACTTTTCACTCTGGAACTTTCACCAAATCAGCGCAAAGAATCTGACCACCTACTACCAGGCTTATCCGGCTGCCTTCGACCGCATCAATCGACGAATCGGCTATAGGGTGAGACCCTCTTTCATCTGGAGCTATAAGGACGCCAGTTATCAAGGGCTGATTATCGGCTTCGCGAACGATGGCATCGCGGGTGTCCCGGGCGTATTGAGGGTAACCGTGGAGAGCCCGGACGGAAAAGTCCTCAGGAGCGGTTGCTTGGACGCCGGTTATCCATTACCAGGCAAGATTCGGCAGGCACAGTTCGTGCTTCCGAACGTCAACGATTGGAAAGGATTGAAACTGAGAGCTTCGATTGAGGTAAAAGGAATGAGCTATCCCGTGCCCTGGGCTTGTCATCAGAAGCTGAACGACGACGGCTCGCTCACACTCCGCCCTAATCTCCGCCAGCAGTTCTAGACTGCGGTTGATCACATCCCTGAAGGAAGTGGGCGCCGGCCTGGCACGGTTGAGTGTGTCGCCAACCTTGAACGATTGCTCGGCAAATCCCACTGCGCGCCCGCGCTCCAGGACGCAAACCCAGAGTCAGAATTCTTCGAAGCTAGCATCTTCATTTCTGTGTACAGATCTATTTTTCACCATTACAGGTGACTGAGCCGATGGCCTCCTGTCTACGCCAGAAAAAGTAGTGTGCCCTGGTAAGGCGCCCAGCCCCTGCGTTCGGTTGGCCGTACCAGTCGATGAGCGATGTCTCTGGGCCGAGGTGTGATGAGCGTTGTCGTCGTACGAGGATCCGCGGCTCGTTCCCAGATTGAAACTGCTAAGGAGTTCCAGCAGCCGCACAGACTGCCCAGATAACGAGTGGGCGGTCGAGGACAGCTCGGCGTTCTGCGCCGAGTTGGATTGCGTCACCTGGTCCATCTGGGTCATGGCGGTGTTCACTTGCTCGATGCCGAGGGTTTGCTCCGCAGCAGCGGCGGCGATCTCGCCCACAATATCGGTCACCCGCTTCACCGAGCCCACGATGCCTTGCAGGGTTGCCCCTGAGCGGTTGACCAGCTCGGAGCCTTTCTCTACTTTCTCGAGCGAGTCCTGGATGAGACCCTTGATTTCCTTGGCCGCTTCCGCGCTGCGTAGCGCCAGGCTACGCACTTCGGTCGCGACCACGGCGAAGCCGCGACCCTCCTCCCCGGCGCGAGCCGCCTCAACCGCTGCATTGACCGCAAGGAGGTTCGTTTGAAAGGCAATTTCGTTGATGGTGGAAATGATGTCGGAGATCTTCGCCGAAGCCGTATTGATCTCCGCCATGGCGGCGATGGCACTGGAAACAACTTCCTGCCCTTGTTCGGCGGACTCGCGCGAGCCGGTCGCCAACTGGCTGGCCTGCCTGGCATTGTCGGCGCTTTGCCGGACCGTCGCGGTGATCTGCTCAAGGCTCGCGGAAGTCTGCTCAAGGCTCGCGGCTTGCTTTTGTGCGCCGCTGGCAATCGACACGGCCGATGTAGCCAATTGTTGCGACGACGAGTTGGCTGTGGCAGCGGTCTCGGCTACTTCCTGGAGGGTAGCGCGCAACTTGGTGAGCGCGTCGTTCAGGGCCCGGGCCATTTGCCCCACCTCGTCGGAGGAATTCACCTCGAGCGAAGCGGTCAAGTCGCCTTCGGCTACCTGCAGCAGCGCTGCGGCCGCTTGCTCCAACGGCACGGCGATTTGCTGCCGCAACAAGCGCGTGGTAAAAGTGGCGAAGGCAACGGCGACGGCAAAGAGCAATAACGTTAGCAAACGCTGCCGCTGCGTCGCGTCCCCCACCGCGCCCAACTCGGCGACCAGATTCTTACTGCTCAGGGTAGTGTTCAGGTCCTGGAGCGATTGCGCCAGCTTGGCGCTTTCCTCCGCCAGGCTCTTGATCGCCTCGGGGTCGGCTGCATCCGGCTTTTCCACCATCGTGGTGTAGGTCGTCTTGGAGCGCGAGTAAACATCGTTGAACTGGCCCTGCAAGGCAGAGACCCGCTGCGCCAGCTCCGGGTTGTACGCAACCTTGGCGAGCACATTTTGTAACTGCGACGTTACCGTCTGCGCGTCCTGATCCGCGATCGCAAGGCTTTTCGTGTCCTGCAGCAGGACGGCATCCTTGTAATCCTTGGTCAACTTCTGAAATCCGGCCTGAGCCTGCTGGCCAGCAAGGGCAGCCGGGAAGAGAGAATCGGCCGCGATCCGCAGGTGGTGCTGGATGGTCCCGCTGGTCCACTGCACAAGGCCCAGGAAAAGGAGATAGCCAAACGCGAGGCCGCCGATGCTGCATAGCAATTTCGAGCCGATGCCAAGATTCTTCATGCTCTAACCTTCCGACTGCGTCCCACTTCGATACGCCAGGAAAAGCAGGATTACAGCGCTCCCAACCACCCCGCCCGATGCAATCGCCGATTCGTTTCTCCGATTGCCCAAGCGCGGACGACGCGTCACTGGACCTCGAGTACCTTGACGCCTTCGTGGGGCGTTGCCTTGTCAACGTAGCCGATGGCGCCCGGGTTATGAGCGACAAACGCCGCCACCGCCGCTTCGTCGTCCAGGCTCTTGGGCATGCTGGCCTGGCCGGAAAAGACCAGGCTCCGCCACCCGGCGCGGAAGGCGGTATCCCCCTTGCCGATGTATGCCTTCAGAAACGCTTCGTTCGCCGGCCCATCTTTGAGCAGAACCGGCACCACCTTGCTGCCGTCCTTAAGCGATGTGGCGTTGCCGGTAAAGACGTCGCGCACATCGCCCTTGCTGATTCCGCTCGCTTTCACGCTGGGGTTGGCGATGACGATGACCTGTGCCCGGGCGCTGGCCGCCAGGATTGTCGCCGCGAACGCGACGACGGAAGAGAGGATTAGCTTTTTCATGGATAGCTCTCCTCGGCTAGAAGCTGACGCCGACCTTCAGGACAGTGAGTTTGGTATTGGGCTTGAGGCCGTTCGGATTGAGGTCCATGTCGTAGCCGCTCGTGGTGCCGTCGATAAAGTGTTGCTCCGCCTTGGCGTAAAGATACTGATTGAAGTCGTAACGCCCGGAGATGACCCAGTCTTTTTGGTAACGCGGCGGCCCGAGCGGCGCCTGGTGGTCTGTGTCCTGGCTATCGTAAAGGCCGGCGGTCAACTTATCGGTCAGCTTATAGCTGGCCATTGCATACCAGTCGCGGTCGTCGCCGCGTTGCACAGAGTTTGCCAGGCCTGGGAATTGAAGCAGTTCGTTGTTCCAGTTCCGTTCATACTCAAAGGCCACCATGATCTTGTTTTTCTCGTAGAGCGCAAAGTAGTTTGGCTGGCTGTTGGCGCTGAGAGTCATCGTGCCGGTGAGCGCGCCCTGGGTCGCGGTAGCATTCCATTGGTTGTCCTTAAGGTCGGAGGCGCCGATCATCAGCCCCGGCAAGGGCGTTCTCCAGTGGATGGCCACTCCCCAAAGCGGTCCCTTGATGCCATCGTCTGGGAGGTTGATTCCAGACTCTACCTGGTTCAGAAACAACCCGTCATCGGAGCCGTACAATCCCTCTCCGCCCCAGCCGCGGTACTCGATTTTGCCGAGTTTCGGGCTGAGCTTGAACGTGCCGTAGACAACCCCTCCGTAATGCGACAGGAAGGAGTCGCGGCTAAGAATGGGATAGATGCTCTGCGGCAGGAGCGACCAGATATAGGAGGGGTCAATATCCTGGGTTTCGTTAAAGAGGCCCCACGGGGTCTTGACCTGTCCGAAGCGAACGCCGAAGCGGTCATCGACCTTGTAGTCTCCCATAGCCCAGTCGAGCGTGATCGCATCGCCGTAGTTGCCGAGCAGGAAATAGCGGCCCTGGACGGCAATGCGCAGCTTCGGGATTGGCTGGGCACTAATATTGACCACCGCCTCCATCAACGCCGCGCTGCCGTTGCTCGAATTCGTCGTGAAGATGTTGTTGTTGGTGGTGTAGAGAAAACCTTGGGTAACATAGCCATGGATCTGGATGTTGAGGTCGTCCAGGCTCTGCGCGTAACCTGTTGCGGCTGCTCCAAGGACGCAGCCGCAAACAGCGGCGGCGAGTACTTTCATTGTTCACCTCGAATTGCTCGCAGCAAGGAAAGCGCGCATCAGAACGAGACAATGCGCCTGTGCGGATATGCACAACTCGAGTGATATATCGGCTCGACAGCTAGAAGCATTATGCAAACCATTGCAGTTGAATGGCATGCGCTACGACGGGCGCTACCCTGCAAATTTATCGGTCGCTGCGACCAGGGCGCGGCTATTCGGTGGATCACTGGCGCTATGGCCGCCGTCGGCGGTGATGATAAGGTCGGCTTCGGGCCAGGCGCGGTGGAGTGCCCACGCACTTTCCATGGGGCAGACAACATCGTAACGTCCCTGCACAATGACCCCGGGTATGTGGCGAATCCGCGAGGCGCCGCGGAGTAATTGGTCGTCCGTTTCAAGAAAGCCCTTGTTGGTAAAGTAGTGGGCCTCGATACGCGCGAACGCCAGGGCGAACTCATCCTCCAGGTAGTGGCTGGTAAATGCAGAGTCGGGTAGAAGCTTCGAGGTGGCGCCCTCCCATCCGCTCCAGATCTTTGCAGCGGCGAGGCGCACAGCGGGATCCTCGCTGATAAGCCGGCGGTAGTAGGCCGCAAGCAGATCGCCGCGCTCGCTCTCCGGGATATGGGAAAGGTACGGCTCCCAGGCATCAGGAAAGAGAACGGAAGCACCGCGCTGATAGAACCAGTCGATCTCCTGCTTGCGGAGGAGGAAGATGCCGCGTACAACGAGTTCGGTAACCCGCTCGGGGTACGTCTCGGCATAGGCCAGAGCAAGCGTCGAACCCCAGGATCCTCCGAATACCTGCCATCGCTCAATGCCCAGATGCTCGCGGATCTTCTCGATATCGCTGACCAGATCCCAGGTCGTGTTCGCTTCAAGCGATGCGTACGGGGTGCTCTTACCGCAGCCACGCTGATCGAAGTTGATGATGCGGTATTTTTCCGGGTGGAAGAAGCGGCGTTGTTTAGCGTCGGAGCCGCCGCCAGGACCGCCATGCAGAAAGACCACCGGCTTACCGGAAGAGTTGCCGCTTTGCTCGAAGTAGATCTCGTGGATGGGTGAGACCTGGAGCTGACCAGTGCTAAAGGGCTCGATAGGGGGGTAAAGCCAGGTGACAGGGTCCTTCATTATGGATACCGCGGGGTTGGGCATGGTGAGCAGTATATCTCTGCGATTTTTCCCGATCGAGCGTTCATACGCAGGCCGCTGCCCGATTTGACGCGAGCACCAGTTGCCCGAGCCGCCCGAGTTTCTCGCCGGAACGTTAGCCTACATGGCGCCCGAACAAACCGGACGAATGAACCGATCGATCGATTCGCGGTGCGACCTTTACTCCCTCGGTGTGACGCTCTATGAAATGCTCACCGGCAAGCTTCCCTTTGCGGCATCCACTCCGATGGAGTGGGTACATTGTCACCTCGCACGGCAAGCCGTTCCGTCAAACGAAACACGCTGAAGAGTGTGCCCCGCGCCGTCTCTGAGATCATCATGAAGCTGCTGGCCAAAACTGTGGGGCGCTATCAGACGGCGGAGGGTGTTGCGAGTGATCTTCGCCGTTGCCTTCATCAATGGGAAACCCAGCGCCTCATCGCAGAATTCCCGCTTGGCGAACATGATGTTCCAGACCGCCTCTTGATTCCCGAGAAACTATACGGACGAGCGCGCGAGATCGAGGTCTTGCTGGCAACCTTCCATCGCCTCGTACTCTTCCTCGATGACTTGCAATGGCTCGATGCCGCGACGCTCGATTTGCTTGAGGATCTACTCACCCGGGCCTTTCGCGACAATGCCAACGTCTCAGGAAAAGAAGGCGATCGAAGAGGCCCTGGCCGAACCCAGGGCCGGTGGCAGGTCCAACAGGAGCTGCGGAGCGACTTGGTATCCCCGCCTCCACACTCGACTCAAAAATCAAGGCCCTCAAAATCAATAAGCGTAAGTTCAAAAAGGTGTAACTGCGCGCCCCCCGTTCAACCCGGCTCTTGCTGGCAAACCACTGACTCGCGTTAATGTTCTCTCCAGAACAACCGAAGAAACCTTTTACAGGGTGTGTCGGGTCCCCGGATTGGCGGGCCCTCTCCCTGTCGCTGCGCTGGCGAGCCGATGAATATGCAAGAGGGAAAAAGTCCTATGAGTCAGGCACGCTTTCTTAGATTCGTGAAGGGACGTTACTGGATGACCCTCACGAAGGCAGCAGAACATCCCTACAAGGTTTTCCAGGATCGACATGAGGCAAAGGTATGGCTCGTCCAGCAGGGCGTGCAATGGCCGGTCGTGGAAAACTGCTTGCTCGAAGCTGACGAGGGCATATCGGCCCGTGTGCTGCTCCCTGTCGCTCAAAGCGGTTAAATCAAAAGTCGACAACTCCCCTCCCTTCCCTGGGTGCCCAGGACGGCCTAGGTGTCTGCGTCAAACCGAGAAGAAAACGCAGACACTTAGGCCCCGGGGCGCTTTGCGTACAATAGAGTTTCATGAAAGACGACTCTGCCGAAGTCCCCGAAACTCCGCCTAAGACCGATTGGGCTGATCTTCGCGCTCAAGCTGCCAAACTCGGCATTACGCTAAGCCAGCTTCAACAGCAACAGCGCGAGCGGGACCGAAGGCGCGCAAACAAGGAACAACCCCGTCCCAAGCGAGACTAGCTCTAGCTCCTCGCGTGGGAACGCCTGGAGTTTGGACTTACGGCACCCTCATTCCACGAGGAAGCTGATCATGAATCAAACCCGCACCTGGAGCAGACCATGCAAGAGGAACAAATACGAGAAGCCCTGAATAGGCACTGGCAGGCTTCGGCAGCCGGCGATGCAACTGCGGAACACGATATTTACGAAGACGATGCCATTTGTGATTATCCCCAGTCAGGAGAACGAATCCTCGGGCGAAGCAATTTGCAGGCCTTGCGGAGTCATCATCCAGGCAAGCCATCGGGTTTCAACGTCAAGCGAATTCTCGGGAAAGGTGATCTCTGGATCACGGAATACACCATCACATACCAGGGTCGACCAGCCTTCACAGTGAGCATCATGGAGTTCCGCAACGGCAAGGTTGTTCACGAGACTCAGTATTTCGCGGATCCCTTCGATGCCCCGGCATGGCGGAGCCAATGGGTGCAGCGGATTGGGCAGGGTTCCTGATTCAGGCTTCGAGAATCGACACCTGGCGTACAGTTGCTTTGCCATGTTTGGCGGGCTCGATGCGCAGCGTCTTCAGTTCCCAGGGAGTTAAAGGGATGTCAACGCTCAACGAAAGTAGCGAGGACTCAACGTGCGCCACGGTTTGGTTTCCTGATCGTTCCTGGATCCGAAGGATCATCGCGGTGGAAGAGTCTTCGGCCTGCTTGATGGCAAGAATCGAAACCGTATTCGGAGCGATCTCCAGAAAAGACTTATCCCAGCCTTCGCTTCCCGAATGTCTTGAATCCATGACGTACTCTGCCGGCGACTGCAGCTCATTTGCGAGCTGGTCCAGAGGAAGGTCAAGACAAGCTCCGGCGCGCCCGACCAGCCAGAAGATTCGCTCCTGGCGTCCCTGGTCCTGCCACGCATCCAGGCTGTCGGGGTCGACCGTGCCAGGATTGTGCCTCGCATAGGGCGCGGAACGGATCAGGATGGTCCGCAACAGACCGTCCAGGCAATCGTAGCTATAGGTCGAATTGTTCACGAGCGCTACTGTGTAATTGTCACTGTTCTGTTTACCCTGAATGGCCACCCAATCCTGATAGGGCTCTTCGTTTCCATTGGTGGCTTTTTCGGTAATGGCTCCGGGCACCGCGGCGAAGACTTTTGTGTCTGTGAGCGCAGTGGGAATTTCGAGTTTCAAGATCTGTTCATGCTGTTGCCAATGGATAACAAAGTGCAGCTTGACGATGTCCGATCCGGGAAACGTGGAGATGTCGACGGCAATTTGCGATTGCTGCCAACGGAGCCTCTGGCGCGTAACCCTGAGCACGGGTCCATCTTCGACGACTTTCGATGAGACCAGCTCGGGACGGCCCATCTCCTGGCGGAATTGATCGATTCCATGCGACCACGTATCACTGGAATCGGCGATCACGACTAACCCAATGGGTGATGCAAGCAGCTCGACGCCATTCGACGCTTTGAGCGAAGAGATACCGAATGCTTTTTCCGTCACCGTAACAGAAGAGCCGTATGCCGGCGAGGGCGGAGCAGCGTCAAAGCCTTCCGAGAACACCCGATATCCAAAGGCAGGAAGGTCGACCCACGCAGCCAAACGGGTGTAGAACGTGGTCATGCTCTCCGAAGGGCGCACCTGAACCGGTATCCTGCTGCCGTCCTGCGCTCTCAGGCAGGTAATCGGGGACTCTCGACGCCCGGGAATATATTGCAGATATGCCTTACGCCGCCAGGGCAGCGCGTTGAACGCGAATACCAGGCCGCCTTCCGCAGCCTCGGTATTGATCCTCCTGGCTATCGATTGCAGCGCTTCTATTTTCGTAGCCGTGGCTGTTTGGCAAGCGGAGCCCAACCCGTCTCGCGCATCCTCATAGTCCGAGTACAGGGCCGTGCCCGCAAGCAGATCGTGAAACTGGTTGAATAGAATATTCCACCACGCGTCGCTGAACGCGCCTTGCGGATATTTTCCTCCGATCGTGGCACAGGTTAACCAGGAAAGGCTCTCGACCTGAACCATAGCGCGCTCTGCCCGGCGGTTCTGATATTTCTCCTCTCCACAGGCGGAATAGCAACCGCGGGAATGGTGCTGCAAATCTCCGGTGATGACGGGGAGATTTGCCATAGCAGGCGAAGCTTCGACAGCCTTGAAGAATTCGCCGGTTGTGCTCCAGCGAAGTTCCGGCAAGGTAGTGCCGTTGCGCATCGCGAGTACCTGCTGGATCTGGGCCCTGGTCACGGCGCCGCCGTGATCCCCTACGCCGAGAAACAAAGCTCCGTCGGAAAATCCCGCGGCAAAACTTTGCGGCGCGATAGTTGGGATGCGCGCAGCGGCACTGTCGTAGGAACCAAGGATCCGCAACGTGAGCACGCGCGAGCCATCTGGGCCCTGCCACCAGAAGAGCACCGGCAACTTCTTGCTCGGGTCCTGCTCCTGGTCCTGCGGCCGCATGAAGACGTAGTAGTGATAGCCCGATTGCTTCAGCAAGGTAGGCAGGCCCGCAGCGTGGCCGAAGGAATCCGGATTGAAACCGATGGTTACATCGACTCCCAGGGCCTGCTTGCAATAAGCCTTTCCATAGAGGGCGTGACGGGCAAAACTCTCGGTCGCCGGAATGTTACAGTCGGGCTCAACCGGCCAGCCGCCCACGACTTCCCATCTACCCTCGCGAATCCGGTGCAGAATTTCCTGAAACATAGCCGGATCGGATTTCTGTATCCAGCGATAGTGCATAGAGGACGAATGACAATAGCGAAAGCCCGGGGTCTCATTGATCCTGTCGAGCGCGCTACGAGCCGTTGTCAACACCAGGTTGGAGCTATCTCTCCAGGGCCACAGCCACGCAGCATCCACATGCGAATAGCCAATGATATGTAAAACTTTGGGCGATGACGGAGCCGGCACGCTCTGGCCAAAGATTGCCGGACCGGCCAACGTCCCCATGGCGGCAGCGGTGCCGGCCATAAATTTTCTTCGCGTCATTTCCTTCGTGTCCATTGGTCCATTCTCCCCGCGGCGGCTCCGTCAACACCGCCGAATCGAATATCTCACAGTCGTTCAGTGACCTACGCGCCGCGGGGAAGCCATTGCTCCTCACCGACTTACTGGGTCTGGCGGCCAGGCTGGCCGTGAATCGCCGGAATATGGTTACAGGCGTACCAAGCCGGCCAATGCTCAAATATTGACCCGATTCTTCAAGCCATGCTAGCGTCAAACCATGGTGTTTCTCCTGCTTCGTTGTTGTCGCTGCGACCAGCCTTCGGTTGGGTGAGCCGCGACATTTTCAGATATTCCTGAAACATGTTCTCCAAAGCTCATCCGAAATTTCCATCGTTTGCCCGTATTGGTTCGTTCGACAAGCCGGCATCCGTGCCCTGAGCTTTGCCTGACAGCGCCTCGGATAGCGAACCATCGCAATGGGCCGATATCAGAGATAAGGCAGACGGGCCGCAAATGCAGCCCAACCAGGAGATATGCCATGGCAACAGATAGACGACTTGCGCCGGAGGCCGGCACCGCACTGATAGCAGTGGAGGGCCTATCCAGCACAGTCTCGAGAACGCCTGAGGAACTCGCCGACATCGTCTCGCTATTCGCGTCGTCTGATGCATGGTTGGATAAAGTGCGGCTGCGCGCCGACGGGCGCTGGTATGAGCGGCTGCATCACGGTCCCGACTACGACCTGTGGGTGATTAGCTGGCTGCCAGGGCAATCCACCGGCTTCCACGACCACGGTGCATCCTCGGGAGCCTTCGTCGTAGCAACCGGGATTCTTGAGGAGCATCGACCTGGTGAGCGGACCCGCGTGATACATCCGGGCAAGCCTCGTGCATTCGGTCCCGATTACAAGCATGACGTCCGGAACGACTCCGTGGCGCCGGCCATCAGCATTCACGCCTATTCTCCTCCGCTTGACGAGATGAAGGAGTACGAATTGGATGGGAGCCGACTGGTTCCGCGCGAACGAGCATCCGGGGAGGTTGAGACGCTCGACCCGGAGTGGCGTGTGCAGAGGCCCCGGACCGGTACCTTGAGCATTGAGCAGGTGCTTGCAGCGGCACGAGCCCGGCTGCGGCGGCTATCTCCGGATGAGGCCTATGAGGCGGTGGCCAAAACAGAGGCGATACTCGTCGATATTCGTCCCGAAAGCCAGCGCTCGATTGAGGGCAGTATTGCGGGCGCATTGGTTGTCGAACGTAACGTGCTCGAGTGGCGGTTCGATCCAGCCTCCAGCGCGCGGCTGCCGGTGGCAACCGATCATGACCTTCACGTGGTCATTTTCTGTTCCGAAGGTTATACCTCAAGCCTCGCGGCCGCAGCTCTGCAGGATCTTGGACTCCGCCGCGCGACGGACCTGGTGGGTGGATTTCATGCGTGGCACGCAACCGGTCTGCCGATCGTGCCGCCAGGCAAGGTTTCTCAGGATCGGCATTAAAAACCAAAAGTGAATCGGACACCAGCGTGACCAGTCGGGACTGGCACTTTTGGAAAACAGAGATCGCGAACCGTCGGGCCCCTCTGACAAGGATTTCCTGGGGCCCACACCATCTTGTCGCCGAATTTTGCGAGTTTGCCTACTTTCCCTTTCTGCTACGCATTCCCAAGTCAATTCTCTCGTTCGCGCTTCGGCTGAGGCGCGATAAAGAGCTCGTTGCTACGGCGTAGTCGTAAAGTTGCCAGCATTGGTGGTGGTCGAACTGCCACCGATGAAAACGGTATAGTCCGCCGGCTCAACAACCCGTTGAACCTTGACGTTGTAAAACGAAAGTTCTCCGAAGCCCAGAGGAAAGTGAACCGCCTGCGATTCGCCTGGGTCGAGCGTTATGCGAGCAAAGCCCTTGAGATTGCGCACAGGCTGCTCGGTGCTGGCGCCTCGCACATTGACATAGCACTGCACGATCTCGGTGGCGCGGCGTTTTCCTGTATTCGTGACTGTGGCCGTTGCGACCAGCGGCTGGCTCTTTTGATCGCGTATCAGCGAGGCTGAGCTAATGGATTGCGTCGAAAGCGAAACGCCGGAGTAACCGAACGTCGAGTAAGTCAGACCATGCCCGAAGGGAAAGAGCGCGTCATTCGGTACGTCGAGATAGCGCGAGACATACTTCATCTCCACGTAGCCGGGATGAGCGGGGTCAGCGTGCTGGATGGGGCGTCCAGTAGGCAGCTGGTTATAGTAGAGCGGCTCCTGGCCCACAGCGCGGGGGAAACTCATGGTGAGCTTGCCGCTGGGAGCTACGTCTCCAAACAAAGTGCCGGCGATTGCGGGTCCGGTCTCCACCCCTGGGAACCAGACCTCCATGATTGCCGGCACATGCTGAGCGGCCCAGTCGAGGACGAGAGGCCTGCCAGAGAAAACGAGCAAGACGACAGGCTTGCCGGTGGCGACCACCGCCTCAAGCAACTGCTGTTGGTTGCCCGGCAAATCCAGGTGAGCGCGCGCCGCGGCTTCGCCACTCATGTCGCTCGACTCGCCCAGGGCGAGGATGGCGACATCGGAATTCTGTGCCGCGGCAACCGCTGCGGCGAACCCGGAGTCGGAAGTGCCGGAGATCTCAGTTCCCTTCTCATAAGTAAGGATGGCGCCGCTTTGCTGGGCTCGTTCGGCCATGGTGGCACGCAAGGTACGCACGTCGCCGAAATTGTTCGCACCCGACCAGGCGCCGACCATATCGCTGGAATCATCAGCCAGCGGGCCGATGAGCGCGATCCTCTTTGTAGCCGGGTTTAAGGGCAGGAGTCCATCGTTATTCTGCAGCAGCACCAAAGACTCCTCCGCCGCCCGTCTGGCAAGTGGGCGATGCTCGGCAACGGCTCCCGTCACCTCTGGGCCGTCCGTGAAAGGGTGGTCGAAGAGACCGAGCGCGAACTTCAACCGC
Source organism: Acidobacteriaceae bacterium (assembly GCA_049522955.1). Lineage (GTDB taxonomy): Bacteria > Acidobacteriota > Terriglobia > Terriglobales > Acidobacteriaceae > PALSA-350. Next base: position 16,563 of record JBEKNJ010000067.1, on the reverse strand, counting down.
AGGACGCGGCGCACAGCCTCGTCCACCACAGGAATCGGCACGCGGCCCGACTTGACCAGAGCCGGCAGCTCGGCGTCGTAGTCGTGCGACATCATGTCGATGTCGACGCCGGCCATCAGCGCCTTTTGGCTCGCCATGGCGGCGTCGAGTGCGATGCCATGATGCATGAGCTCCATCACAGCGGTGTAGTCGGAGACCACGGGGCCATCGAAGCCCCACTCATCGCGCAGGATGGTCTGCATCAGAAACGGGTTGGCGGTCGCGGGCACACCATTCAGCGAGTTGAAGGAGGACATCACGGTGGCTGCGCCGGCCTCCACCGCTGCGTGATACGGCGGCAGGTAGACCTGGCGCAGCAGCAGTTCGCTCATGTCCGTGGTGTTGTACTCACGGCCGGCCTCGGCAGCGCCATAGGCGGCGAAATGCTTGACCGAGGCAGCGACGGAGCCTGGCGCCGCGAGGCTCTCCTGCTGATAGCCGCGGATATAGGCACGAGCGATCGCAGAACCCAGATAGGGGTCTTCCCCCGCGCCCTCGGTGCAGCGGCCCCAGCGTGCATCGCGCGCAATGTCAACCATGGGGGAATAGACCCAGTCGACGCCTGCCGTGCGGGCTTCGATGGCAGCCATATGCGCCAGATCGGTGATCAGGCCAGGATCCCAACTGGAAGCAGTGGCCAGCGGAACAGGAAAGATGGTGCGGAAGCCGTGGATGACGTCGGCTCCAAAAAGCAGCGGGATATGCAGGCGTGTGTTGTCCACGGCAGCGTGCTGGAAATGGTTGGTAAGGCCCTGCCCAACGGTGTTGAGCATGGAGCCGAGTTCCCCCTTTTGCGCGAGCACGTAGCTGTCGACTCCCCCGGGCGCGGGCGGGTTCACGTTGAGAGCAGTCGTTGTGTTGCCGGTGGCGGGCACGGGGTGCGCTTCGGTCGCGCTGTACTGCACCAGCTGGCCTATCTTTTCGTCGAGCGTCATTTGTTTGAGTAGTGCATCGACCTTCCGTTCGATCTGCGGGCTGACGAGCTGCGGGTTCGAAGGTGGAACGTGCGAGACCTGCGCGAAAGCCGGGGAGAGTACCGCACTGAAAGAAAGGGCGATGAGGAGAGTAGATCGACAGTTGGTCATAGGCGACTCGTCTAGGCTACTCTATTGTCGCGCTTGGTCAGGCTGGGTTTTGTGGATCCTGGACAAGAAGGACGATCTTGCCAGCGCCTCCCTTTTCCCCAAGCACGTGGGCTTGCGCCGCGTCGCGCAGCGGCAGACGACGACCGATCGGCAAGATGAACTTGCCGTCTCGCATATCCTCCGCAAACTCACGTAACTTTGGTGGGTCAGGCTGGGCTTGCACACGCTTAATTTTTACTGTCGGGTTCAGTCCCTGTATGCCTTCCGGCACCATCGACGTATATCCAAAGGAGCCCCCCTGCTTCACCCTTTTAATCAACTTTGTTGCAACGTCCCCGCCGACGGTGTCGGCGATCGCATCCACGAGGGCGAGGTTTGCGATTGCTTCGTCCTCGTCAATCGCGACCATGCCGTCGGTGTCGAGTAAACCGGCGTCCTGAAATTCCTTCTTGCGCACACCCGCGATCACCTGCGCGCCCATCTTCTTCGCCGTATGCACCGCGGCCCGACCAACGCTGCCCAGCGCTCCTGTCACCACCACCGTCTGGCCCTTACGCACATTCGCCGCAAGCCGGACCAACTGCTCTCCCGTCGCTGCAATCAGCGGAATCGCCGCTGCATCGACCGGGTCGAGCCCGTCCGGCAGATGCGCCACCGCTGAATCGTCAACGGCCACCAATTCGGCATAGGTCGCATTCGAGAGTGAAAGTACGTGGTCACCGGGTTTAAAGTGCTTTACATTCGCACCAACCGCACGGACGATGCCACACACATCACGGCCGAGAATCGCCGGGAACGACAGCGGGAAATCTTTCTGTCTCGCACCTGAACGAACCTTCCAGTCGATCGGATTCACGCTGGCGGCGGTGGCCGCGATCAATACGGTATGTTCGCTCAGCTGAGGATCGGGTACGTCGTTTTCAAACTTCAAATTCTCAGGACCGCCATACTCATGGAGTACTACCGCCTTCATCGCGCCTCCCAGGCCGGCCCGCAGAGCTTGCGGGCACTCGTCTCCCCATTGGATGCACACTCAGGCGCGGGCGGCCTTTATTGTGCCGGTATCGATCCTCCGATTTTTGCCGGCTTGATGTTGTTCCAGAAGATGAAGGTCCCAAAGCGAGTCGCGGTAACAATGTCGATTCTTCCGTTGTGATTTAAGTCAACTGCCAGAACATCGGAGCCGGAACCGGAGTGATTATCGATCAGGTGCGGAACAAATCGCGCACCGCCGGGTGCTTTGGGGTCCCGGACCGTCTCATACCAGTACAAGACCGGCGTTCCGTAGGGATCGGGATCGGCATAGTCGTCGAGGTGTGTCCAATACCGCTTGCCAACCACGAAATCCGGAATGCCATCACCGTTGATATCCGCAGCGACATCCCCGTGAGCTTCGGAAAATGCAACGCCTCCCGCATTTTTATCCCAACGCGAATCCGAGATCATATGGCGCACGAAGGTGATGTTTTTCTTGTCATCCAGCTTCTGCTCGAACCAGGCCATTCCCCACCCGTGCGCATCGAGCACGGTCACGACATCGTTCAAGCCGTCACCATTTACGTCGTACACTTCCATTCCGCTGCCGCCCACTCCCGTGCCAAATCGGCCGAACACTTCCGGATGATACTTCCACGACGTTTCGGTGCTGCCCGTTGCCGGATGCTCCCACCACCCGTAGGCATTCAGGATGTCGGGCCGCCCGTCACCGTTGATGTCGCCGACACCGATTCCATGAGCCGTGGCAAATCCGCGATCTGAGACGTTACGCACGATCCAATCACCGGTCGGGTTGGCCGGATCGGGCTCGGCGTAACGGACATACCCATCGGCCGCGTATACAAGAGCAGGCTTTCCGTTCCCGTCAATGTCCTTCAATACCGCGACCTCCGAGTCGAATTTGTCGAGGACGCGGAAGACCTCCCAACGCCGGCTTTCTCCTTTTGGGTTCACATACAGGTAGCAGCCCATATCTGCGTCGATGAACTTGCAGGCGAGTACATCGGGCCATCCGTCCCCGGTAAAATCCGAGGCAAACTCCATCCACGATTTCGTTGCCCACCCCGTCGAGGGATTGACGGTTTCAGCCAGATAGATCTCCTCTGACCTGGTGTAATCAGGGCCGAAATAAATATAGGGGCCGGAAACAATATCCGGGGTGCCATCGTGATTGAAGTCAGCGGATGCGGCGCCCCAGGAATAGTAGAAGTCACTGATCGCCTGCTTCCTGAAATCGGGTGACGTGCGGGCTGCCTCGCGATCGTGGAAATGAATGTCCTTGTAGGCGATGTCTTTGAATTCCGCCTTTCCTGTGCCGCTGATGTGGAAGGCAATTGGTCCGTATCCATCGGAAGACGAGGAGACCCCGCCCGTTTCGCGGCCATTGTTCTGGTCGGCGCGAAGAATATTCGCGTCGAAAATAAGCTCCACGTCGTTCCATTCCTCTGGATAGAGATTGGAGTCCGGCTTGGTGTAGGGATAGTCGACTCCAGGCGCCTGAACATAGGGGCTAAAGCGGTTGGGGTGGTAAGCGGGTGTCGCGGACGGTTTAGGCTTCGGGGGCGAAGCTACCCGCATCTTGCCGCCCCCCGGGGGCAAGGGTATGCGATCGGTGATCTTTCCCTGCGCATCGACCGTGACGTCAAAGTACGTCACCGAGTTTTCTCCGCTGAGCGAGGCGTAGACGCCCTTCATTCCACCGTCTGGGGTCTTTTCGATGCGGAAGAGAATCCCGGTATCGCAACCGCCGGTACATTTGAACCTGGTAAAGAGCTCAACATCCTGAAAAGAACGATTCATCACCAACCATCCGTCCTTTCCAGAAGGCCCCGGAGTTGCGGTGAGATTGCCATCGACCATTTCCCATTTGGCTGCTCCCGAAGTGTGCCATCCCTCCAAGCTCGAGCCTGTCAGTGTGGCATCCGGTTCGAAGGAAGGGCCTGGCAAAAACGTCTGACGCGTGGCGAACATCGGAGCAACGCCCAGGAGCGCGATCGCCGTTCCGAGCAGGGTACGCCAATTGGACATAATGCCTCTTTTCCGGTGTGACTCTTTGCCGCGGTCTCCTTGACTACTTGGGGAGAGCGTAGGCTATGTAACCTCGATGCGTGCTGGAAACTGTGTGACCCCCGTTCGGTCCCAGGCCAAAGATGAGGGGCGTCGATGCCGAAACCACCAGGTACTCGCGCCCATCTACCTCATACATGGCGGGAATTCCCTCTGTGCCAGTAGGCAAGTCGGCCGCCCAGAGAACCGTTCCCGTCTCCGCGTCGAAGGCGCGCACCTTGCCATCCTTGCAGTTTACAAACAGCAGGCCGGTCGAAGTGACAATGATGCCCCGCCGCTCGCCGCCTTCTTCCACGCCTGAATTCGTGGCACCTTCTTTAGCGGCTACGGCATCATCACCGAGAGGTTTTTTCCACTTGATGGTGCCGTTGTTAAGGTCATACGCCACGATCGAGGACCACGGCGGGCTAACGACGTATGGAAAATCCAAGCCATAGTCTGAGTACATGCGAGTAGGAGCTGTTACACCTTCCGGGTACGGCGGGCCCGCGAAGTTGCCGCCGTACTTCTGCGCCTCTGCAAACGGATTGCCCGCGACGGCTAAGCCGCCCGGAGCCCCTCCCGATGCCACAATTGGGCCGCCCATTGAGGGAGCCACCGCGGACTCGCCGGGATGCGGATGCTCACGGTTTTCCGGATTCACCAGGTAGGAGTACAGCGCATCGAGGTTGGCTGAGCTCAGCCCCGAAAACGCAGGCATCTCGCCTCTGCCTGACTTCACGGTTTGCTCGAAGTCATCCAGGTTGAGCCGGGAGAATAAATCCGTCAACGCGGGCGCCACCGCCGAACCCTGGCGATTGGCGCCGTGACAGGATTGGCAGTTTTCCGTAAAGATCTGTTTTCCTGCCACGCTGGCGCCGTACTGTCCTCCATCGCGCGGAAGGGAGCGCGCTGCCACCCTCGGAATAAAGGAAGGCCAATCCTGAGTCAGCAAGTAGAACATGCCCTTGGCGGGATTTGCAGCCGTCGAGCCCCAGTTTGATCCTCCGCGCGCCCCCGGCATCTCCACCGTCTCTTTGGTGTACGAAGGCGGCGTGAACAGTCCTTGATTATTGTCGTCGGCGATTCTCTTCTTCCAGATAGCCCGCAACTCGGGCGTCATCAGATAAGGGTCCACATCATCCACGGTGAGCTTCTGCCGGGCGAAGGGCGGGGGCGCGGTCGGGAAGGGTTGCGTCGGCCATGCTTGCTCTCCCGGCACGTCGCTCTTCGGAACGGCACGCTCCTCGATCGGCCACACAGGTTTGCCGTTATAACGATCGAACACATACAGGAAGCCGTTCTTGCCCGCCTGAGCGACCGCCTGCATCACTTTGCCGTTGTGATGAATCGTGATCAGTTGCGGAGCCGAGGTTACATCGTAATCCCACAGGTCATGGTGAACGTCCTGAAAATACCAGATCAACTTCCCAGTACGAGCGTTGATTGCCAGCAGGCAATCTCCATATAGATCCATGCCTATGCGATCGGCGCCATACATGTCATAGGTGGGTGAACCGGTCGGGAAATACAAGATACCGCTCTTCTCATCAAGCGTAATTTCGCCCCAGGTATTCGTTCCTCCCACATACTTCCAGGCATCTTTCGGCCACGTTTCGTAGCCGGGCTCACCGGGGTGCGGGACCGTGTGGAAGATCCACGCCATCTTGCCCGTAATCACACTGTAGGCACGCAAGTCGCCGGGCGGCGACATGTAGCTTTCTCCGGTGGAAGAACCGAGAATAATCAGGTCTTCAAACACGCGGCCCGGTGTGTTGCTCCTGATGCGGGTTACGGTCTCTAAAGGGCGCCCCAAACCCGCCCGCAGATCTACCAGTCCTTGTTCACCAAAGGTAAGAATCGACTTACCGGTGCGCGCATCGATCTCTTCTATGTAGTGATTGATTTGGAAGATCAACCTCTGGTCCTTGTGGTCTTTGCTTTCCCAGAAGTTAATGCCGCGTATGCTGATCCCGGGCAGGTGGGCGTGAATCCAAATCTCTTTGCCTGTGGTCGCATCCAACGCGACCAGCGAGTTGTTGCGCGCCAGAACATACATCACCTTGCCCACGATGATGGGGTTGAACAGATTGGAGCCGGGGTCCTGGGTCGGATACTCCCAGGCCACTGCTAGCTGGTTCACATTCGCTTTGGTGATCTGAGTTAGATCCACGAACTTTGAGTTATCCGGTCCACCCCCGTACTCTTGCCACGTCTTGTGATTGTTCTGGCCTGCCGTCGTAGAAATGCCCACCGCTATCCATGCGGCGTAGACGGCAAGCCTGAAGGCGAAATCGGTCCGTTGAAACGTTTTGAGCACCGTTAGAAATAAAGCTTCAATGCTAGCTGCAGGATGCGCGACGCGTTCCTGAGCGAGGTAATGGAAGCGAAACTATTGGGACTGGTGTAGAGCAGGTTCCCGGGATTGCTGAATTGCGGGTGATTGAGCAGGTTGAACGCCTCCGCGCGGAACTGGAGATAGGTGGTGTCGCCCTTGATTCCGAAGTTCTTAGATACCGATGAGTCGATATTAAAGAAGCCGGGACCACGGCTCTGGTTTTGCGTCGGGCCCAGCGGAGCGAAGCCCTGGTCGTCATTGGGACTGCCATCGTAGATTGGTGGGCTCGCGAACGCCGAGGCATTCAGCCAGTGGCTTACTGTCTTTGCGCCGGCATATTGATTTCCTACGATGTCCGCATCGGAGGTAAATCCACCCGTCGTGGAGACGGCACTGGGAACGGTGAATGGCTGGCCGCTCTGGTAAGTGAAGATGTAGTTCAAATTCCACTTGCCAATGATTTGGTTCACCGGACGGCTCGCTGACGATAGAAATTGCTTTCCCTGTCCGAACGGGAGATCGTACGCGCCCGATGCGTGAAACACACTCTTCGCATCGTCGGTGCAGGTGGTGTAGTCGCCGGGAATTCCAAATCCGGCGAGGAATTGCGCTCTATACGCAAGCCTCTCTGAGATATCGGCTTCATCCGTCAGGCAGTGGCCGTAGGTGTAGTTGGCGGTGACGTTCAGGCCGGCGCCGATCTGGTGGTTATAGACCACTTGCATTGAGTTAAACGAGGAGGTGCTCGTCGTTACCAGCCAAGCGCCTTGCAGCCCCAGGTCCGGAAACGGAGAGTACAGATATTGGTTGGCGCCGGGAGCGATAAACGTGCTGGGCTGGTTGTAGGTTCCGCGGCTGTCCAGGTGCCTGCCCACATCGCCTACGTAAGCCAGTTGTATGGCATCGTGGGTTCCCAGCTGCTTTTCCACAGTGAGATTGAAGCTTTCGATGTACGGGGTGAGGTACTTGTCGTTGATCCCCATTCCGGCGACCTGGAGTCCCTCGACGGTTGCGTTTGCCGGGGACGAGATATTGATCTCCTGGAATGCGTTCGCCAGGCTGGGCAATCCCTGATCCTTATAGGCAATGGGCACCGTGCTGCTGCCGGCCAGGGATTGCACGCTGAACACGAATGGATAGTTGTTCCCTAACACATACGGAGCAGCGCCGATGTTGCCCAGCGAGCCGTAGGTGATTCCATATCCACCGCGAACAACAACGCTGGGGACGATCTGGAAGGCAAAGCCTATGCGCGGAGCAAAGTTCAGGTTTTGCACGGCCAGCACGCCACGATTCGAGGTGCAATTGACGGCGATGGAATCCTTAGTCAGAACTGAGACGAAATTGGCAGGCAAGCTGCCGCAGGTGGATTTCGGCACATAGAGGATGCCGCCTGGACCGTTGCCCGCGCCACCGCCAACCAGGTTAGCCTGACGATCGTTAATCTCGTTCGTGGCCCCGTAGTGGTCCCATCGCAGCCCCAGGTTCAAGGTCAGCCTGGGTGTGATTTTCCAGTCGTCCTGGAAGAAAGCCGCGTTATACCACCTCTGGTTGTCGATAAAGTTGGCGGTGGAAAGTACCACCTGTTTAGGGCCGCCCTCATAATAGCCAAGGTTCGAGGAATAGGATCCGGAGGGTGCCAGCAGCATGTCCGCCATGGCGGTATAGCCGGTGGCGTTGGTTGTAATATCCGTGAACTGACCGCTGTATACGAGCTGCCCGGTGCCGGCGGTGGGCTGCCGCAAATGCGCCAGGATTTCGGTGAGCTGATACCCCATATTGAACGTGTGGTTGCCGTGAATTTTGGTCAGAACTTCATCGATCTCCCAGTTGGGAGTGGAGTGGCTGACCGGGTTATAGCCGCTCACCCCAAGAGGGGCCATATTGGTGAGCGAATTGTTGAAGGAGACATTCGGCAGGCCGCCAAGGCCGGGGCCACCCGGAACTCCGCCAATTCCGAACTGCGCCGGGATGCCCGCCTGATTGCCATAGGGTGGAGTGTTGAAGTCCTGAGCATTCTGGCCGCCGACGCGGAAAACGTTGGTCATGGTTGGCGTGAAGATATGGGTGTAGCTGCCGGCCAAAGCCCAGTGCGGACTCCAATCATTGCCCGCTCCGTAGTTGGCGCCTTGCGCTAGTCCGGGCAGAATCCCGGGTTGAATCTCCAGGGCGTCGTACACATCCCACACGCCCCAAACGATATTGTTCTGACTGAGGTTGGAATCGACACGCAGGTCGTACTGATTGATGGTGAGATCGTAGGTGCGGGGTGCGACCCAGTTGTTGATGAAACCAGCCCTGGTTTGCACCGGATACAACTGCAGTAGCTTTACCGCGCTCGGGTCGATGCGGCCAGCTGGAATGTGGTTGAGATTGGCAACCGGAACGGTTGTGTAATCGGTCACGCCACCAACGCTCCCGGCATAAAAGGGATCACGAACCGTGCCCGCGACTGTGCCCGGAGCCGCGCCCCCGGTGCAAGCTGGTCCAGCAAGGCCAGTGACAGCATCGATTTCGCCGCAGTGAAGATAACGCGTCGTCGCCGGGTCCATGATCGTGCCGGTGGGAAACTTGCGCCCCAGGGAATCCTTGTTCGAGCCGCTGTCGAACCGGACCAGGTCCGACATATCCTGAAATCCGCTGTTGGCCATGCCGGTTGTCGGCACTGTTTCTGTATAAGTGCGCGGGGCAGAGATGATGGTGCGCTCGGCGTCGAAGAACCAGAAGGTGTTTCTCAGGCCGCGCTGGCGGAACGGCAGCCGAACCGGGCCGCCTACTGAGCCGCCGAATTGATTCTCATGATAGGCAGAGCGGGGAATGTTGCTGTGGTTTTGAAACCAGTCGTTGGCATTGAAGACCGTGTTCCGGTTGAACTCCCACAAGTTTCCCCGGTAGGTATTCGAGCCCGATTTGATCACCGCATCCATGACCGATCCGGTCGAATGGCCGAACTGCGCGCTGTAGTTTCCTTCCTCCAGCTTGAACTCCTGCAGCGCATCCGGAGCCGGGATGATCGAGGTCGCGCCTTCCGTCGTGATAGTGCCAAAGCCGCCGTAGAATTCCATGTTGTCGTCGATACCGTTCAGGCGTATATCGTTCTGCACGGAATTGACGCCGTTGGAGGAAAACTCCTCGGAAGTCGTTCCCGCCTGCCCATTCACCGCGGTCACGCCGGGAGCGATATGAGCAAGGGTGGTCCAGTCGCGTCCTACCAGGGGCAGGTTATTGACCAATTGCTCGTTCACTTCCTGGCCGACCGACGCGTCCTGGGCTTGCAGCAGCGGTGTCGCTTCGCTGACTGTCACCTGGGTGGTGACCAAGCCAATGGCCAGCTTATAGTTCTGCGTCACGGTCTGCTGCACGTGCACATCAATGCCATTGGTAATCGCCGCACTGAATCCCTTGGCTTCGACCCGCAGCGCATACGTTCCCGGATCAACCTGCTCGAACGTATAGCTCCCGGTGGAAGTGGAGACGGTATGCTGCGAAATATTCGTTCCGGTGTTGGTCAGTGTGACACCGGCACCCGGAACCACTGAGCCGGATTCGTCTGTGACCGTGCCGGTGACGTGTCCGACGGTTAATTGTGCGCGCATGGTCAGCGGCAGCAGCGCGGCGACGATGAAGCCGAGCGCCAGGTGCCGGATTGCTCTGCTCAGCAACATTGATTTCGATGACGTTGCTTTCGGGCTCCCCATTTCCTACCTCCTCAAAGTGTTGAAATGCGGTTGGAGCATTGTGAGCATTCCGCATTGGTTTGGGCCTGTTGTGTGCAGACTCTTTTGGGATCTGCTTCTCGCTTTCAGAAACGCGCGTGTCGCCTGAATTTGCGGAGCCCCTCGAGCTGGTTCAAAACTCGGGATAGGCGAGCCTCATTTCACCCCTTGCACCGGGGGCATGTGATTGGCCTCTCCAGCCCTCTGGTGTGAGGACTGATCTCGGCAAGGCCAAATGATGTGCAATGCAGAACAGACGATGCATATTGCGCAGTTTCTGATGCGCTAGGCAATGTAACAGACTGAATAAAAGGTAGTCAATGTGTTTTGTGGAAGTTTCTTTGACACAGCCCGGCGGCAGAAAGGATCGCTCCGGGATTTCTCAGTGCGTTCGCGGACAGCACAGAGGCCGGACGGACGCGAACCCGGCCATTCGTTTCGCTCGTAGTCCCATGGGCCACGTGTGATTGGATCCGCTCATCAAATGAGGCCGCGCAATGTGCCTCCGATGTCGAGGCTGGCGCCGGTGATGAATTTGGCCAGCGGTGAAGCCAGAAACACCACGGCCTGGGCCACGTCTTGAGGCTCGCCTATGCCCATGGGCATGTATCGCTCTTGGAGGAACCGCTTCAGCGCTTCCTCTTTGTCGACCTTGTAGTTGGCCACCAGTTGATCCACGATTCCGCCGGGGCGCGTCCACATCTGCGACCAGATAGGTCCCGGTAGAACAACGTTCACGCGTACGTGGGGAGCATATTGTGTGGCCAAGGCCTTGGTGAGATAAAGCAGGCCGGCTTTGCAAACTCCATAGTCCATCATGGAGGGCTCGGGCTGCTTGGCCAGGTCGGAACCGATGTTTACGACCGCGCCTGAGGCTCGTTTTGCCATCCCGGGGAGCAGCGCGCGGCAAACTCGGATGGTGCCCATCAAGTTGACAGCAAGGCTGTTCGACCAGCGCTCGTCGGAAATTTCTTCGAATTGCGCGGCGTCGCCGACGCCGAGGTTGTTGATCAAAATGTCGGGAGGTCCTCCGAGGGTTTTTTGTGCCTCAGAAACTGCGTGGTCAACGCCCTGGGCAGTTGCCAGGTTTGCTTCGACCACTCCAGCCCACCGCGACGCTTTCTCTCGCAGCGCGGCGCCATCCAGATCCGCCACCACCACCTGGGCCCCTTCTTTTGCCAACAGGTCGGCGATCGCTTCCCCGATTCCGTGAGCGCCGGCAGTGACGAATGCGGTTTGTCCTTTGATTTGAACGTCCATTCAATGGTCCTCGCATTTTTTCTTCGCGGGTGATTAAGGAACCTGGGGAACGACAGTGTCGTAGTACGACGTATGCGGTGGAAGCATATCGTTGTAAGTTTTAGTGGGTTGCACGAACGGGTCCTCATTCATTGCCCGCCACTGCTCCGCAAGTTTCTGAATGGTGTCGGTCTGCGGAGAGCCGTCGTGCACCAGGACCCTATAGCGCAGGGTGAGTGGCGCGTCCGGAGTTATCGTCAGGGGGCCAAACGCGGTGATACATGGAGCCAGCATCCAGAGGTAGCGCGCGTTGTGCCACATCGCGGGCGGATTCAACGGATGATCGACAACGGCGGCTCCAACCGTTTTGCCGTCCGACGCCAGCTTGATCGTGAAGTCGTACCACGGCTCTGGCGGCCAGTCGGTGAGCGGATAGGAATAGTTCGGATCGGGAAGGGTGACCTTTCCGGCCGCGGTGGAAAAGTAGGAATCTCCAAATTTCTGCGCCTGTACGGAAAAGCCTCCGAAGCCGCTTTGGAGAATCTCGTAATCGTAGAGCGGGGCAAGCCGGTAATAGAGATCCAGAACATACATGCCATCGCGCTTGCTTACGATCGCCTCGTCAGTCTCATCGAGCATCTTGTGGTTATCAATCAACCAGTCGTTGTGAATTTCGATCTGAGCATGATCCGCGTCGGCACCGATCAATTTCACGCTGCGATTTTGGATCACGCGTCCTTCGCGCGGTGCGTAGGCTCCCCATGCCCAGAAATCGCCGCGTTCCACGGTAAAGCCTTTGACCGGGCGGGTTGGGGCCCCTTTGCTGTAATCGTTGGGCACATGGAACTCCGAATTCATGAAGCCGAAAAAGATGCCACGATGGTGCGGATGATCGTTGGGCGCGACATTGGTGATGCGTACGCCGGAAGGCGTATTCACTGGATCGAAGTATGCTGCGCTCGGCGCTGTCAGCCCTATGTTGTCCGGCCGTACGGTTACATATTCCAGGACTACCTTTCCGTCAGGAGCATGAAGTTCCATTCCGCTGGACACGGGAACCAGACTGTAAACTGCGGCGGGCGCACTCTGTGCCGGCGCCGAGTATCCATTCGCCAACGCCAGGAAAGCGCCGGCCCCGAGGATGGCTGAGAATTTCAGTGCTCGAATTGACATCAGAGTTCTCCGAATCATGCGGTCACTTGTTGGGATGGCCAACTCAGCTCCTGACGGCGAAATCGGCTCGACTTGCGCACGAAAGCCCGCTATAGTTACGGCTTGCCCGCGCCGGGACGCCGCGATAATGATGTGCAGTGTGCAACAAGCGTTGCGCAGTGCACGAGAATGGCAACGATATCAAGCGCCCAACAGAAAAGTCAAGAATCCTGCGAGAAGCCCGGGCACGTGCCTGCGTGACTAACGCATTTATTTTGAAGAGGGGGTCGTTGCCCAATGAGACTTTGATGCGATGCGTTTACAGTGGGTTAAATGTAAGCGGGAGATGAACTTTCGCGGCATTGCCCGTCGCTTCCAACCCAATCTTCTGCGAAGTGTAAGTCCGGCTCCCAGTAACGATGATGACCGGCATCGATGCTCTTGACCGTCTCATTCGGAGTTGCGCAGCGAGACGGCGATCTTGTCGGCAATCGCGCAGACTTCTTTGCCATAGTCTAAACAGAGGCTATCGGGTAGGCGCGGGGCGGGGGCCGATATGCCGATCGAGCCGACGATCTGCTTATTGAAGCGGATGGGCGCAGCAATGCAGCGCAGTTCCTCGGCGTGCTCCGAGTCGTCCATGGCGTAGCCGATCTCGTGGATGGTGGCACAGTCTTCTGCCAGCGCCTTAATAGTCGTTATCGTATTTTTCGTGAATTTCCGTAGTGGGCCCGATCCGAGGAGGGCGACAAGTTCGCTTTCATCGGCATCAGCCAACATGGCCTTGCCATGCGCCGTACAGTGCAGGGGATGGAGTTCACCCGTCCTGCCAACCGCGGCAACCACCCGAGTCGCGTGCGCACAGTCGATAAACAGAACTTCTTTACCCTCCCGGACCGCCAGATGTGCCGTCTCGTTGATGCGGGTCGCCAGCAGGTTCAGATCGGGATGGGCAATCTCGACGAGGAGCTTGCTCCAGTCGTATTCGCGCGCCATGGACCACATCGACGACCCCAGCAAAAAATCCTTCCTTCCTGGAGGGCTGGATAGGAAGCCGCGACGCCGTAGCGTGATGGCAAATCGGAATGCGCTGCTGCGATCGATTCCAAGCAGCTCAGCCAGCTCTGGAACGGATACAGACCGCTTGGAGCGGCCTACGAGCTGGAGAATTTCTAAACCGCGATCGAGGCTCTGAATGTATGGAGAGCGGGGATTGTCCTTTGTCGGCATAGGTTGCGATCGGTACGGAATCTCACTCAATCTCGTTTCAGATAGACTTCCATCTTCCAGACATGGTCGACCGGTCGACGGAAAAGTCCTCCACGATCATCCAGCGTGCTGTCGATCATACCATCCTTGTCAAACTACATGGCCAGCTCACTCGAGTTTCCGGCGCTTTCCTTAGCCGAGCACCACTGGTCCCACCCAAATCAGGGTAAGTGGCTATTGCCCACCGCAGCTCGCGGAGCGATACTGACTTCCCCCGGCACTCAATGACAAAACAACGCAGCATAACGTCAAACCTCGGGCTCTACGTCTACGGCGGAGCGGCCATCTTTCTCGGCCTTCTGGGCCTGGTCTCCGGCGACTTCGCCACCACCTGGCAGAACGTCGGCGGTAACGTCCCGCTGCGCGTACCACTTGCCTATCTCACCGCGATCCTTGAGCTCGGCGGGGGGATCGCGCTTCTCTTGCCGCGCACCGCACGTGCCGGCGCTCTGACCCTGACGATTGTCTACTCGGTTTTCACGCTCATCTGGGTGCCCAAGGCTCTTGTGAATCTGGGCAATTACGATCCGATCGGCAATGTTTTTGAGGAGTTCGCCCTGGTCGCCGCCGGCCTGGTCCTCTACGCAACCTTCTCGCCTGCCGGTTCGTCCATTGCACGCCGCCGGTCCTTCTTCGTGCTCCTCTTCGGGATTTGCCCGATTTCCTTTGGCATTGCCCACATCATTGACATGCCTGGCCTGTTGAGCTGGATTCCGGGCTGGCTGCCGCCGAGCAAGATGTTCTGGGCTTACGCCACCACCATGGGATTTTTCGGGGCCGCCGTCGCCATCCTCACCGGAATTATGGCGCCGCTTGCTGCGCGCCTCCTCACTGCGGAGATCGTGATCTTCGAATTGCTCGTCTGGATTCCAAATCTCTCCGCCGGGCGAAGCAAGCACTTCAATTGGGCGGGCAACGCTATCTGCATCGCGTTGGCCGGCGCAAGTTGGGTCGTCTCGGACTCCATTAGCGCAGCGGCAAAGACCAAACCAATCCCAGTAGAAGCCCCGGGTGAAGTAAGCATCCCCGCCTGAATGCATCCGGCCCGCACATGAATGTGCGGGCCGAATTTTTGCGGTCCTGGATCGGTTGTTTGACAGGGCTTTAAGTTAGGTTGGCAGCGGTAGCTGGTCCACTGCTGGTCGTTATTGCACCGTTAACGCCCGAAGGGAAGAATCCTCCCTGGGTGACGTTTGCCTTGCCGCCTAACGCCAGGTAAAGAACCTCACCGGGTGTTCTGGTAGCGGGCAGCCCGTTGGCCATATTGACGGAGAAAATCTGTTGCTGTTGTCCACTGGGCGGCGGAATGAGGTCGGCTCCATCGAGGGCCGTCGTGGGGAGGTTCAAGTAGGAGATCAGGGTGCGGAGACCGGACACATGCTGGGCCTCAGTGGCGAGAATGCGGGCTGCGGTGGTGATGATGGCAGGCGTGGTGAGTAAACCGGCCGCACCGCCGTATGCGGAGACGCCGATGTCCTCAAATATCCGGCCCAGCTTCAGGAATTCGACATCGGAGCCGAAGCCAAAGCCAAGAGCGTTCAAATTGATATTTGGCTTGGCGATTGCCTGGGAGCCCAGCGCGGAACGAAGAAGCGCCACATGGGCACGCTCGTCGGTTCCGATCTCCGCAGCAGCTTCGGACGACAGGTTGGTGGTGACGTTGCCGTCGAAGTAGACTTTCTTGCCGCCTGTCGTGGTGCCCCCTTCGGCAGGGTTGGCGCCATTTGCTCCTCCGCTGATCCCGAAGCCAAACTTTTCGATGCCAAATCCATAAACGGCGTAGGTATAGAACTCAGCCTCAAGATATTCAAGGTTGAGCGCGAACTTGAGTACCTCAACTTCGGTGGTGGTTTGCGCTGAGGCAGGAGTAAGTCCCGCCATGGAGAGCGCGGTCACGCCAGCAGTCGCGGCACCGATCGTTTTTAGAAAGCTGCGCCGATTCGGAGACGCAGAGATGACTTCATCTATCAGATTTTTGGGCATGTTATTCCTTTTGATTCCTGGTTGGTCTTGTCGAATGGTTTGCAGCGACACTTCGGCGGAGCACGGGCGCAGCTCACAGCGGCGAGCTCACATGCGAAGGCGGAGGCTGCGGTTGTTTCGGTAGGTATATGCCGTTAGGCGCAGCGGAGATGTGCCTTCATCCGCACAGTTCACGCCCGCGCTTCAATACCTGGGGCCCATTTCGATCTTTTCGTAGCGAGTAAAGACTGTCGTACTACGGAGGGTACGCGGCCCTAGGGATAGTGGATTTACGCTGTGCGGATTTTTCCTCTGTGAAAGGTTTGATTTCGATCAGGGCAAATTGCGGCTTTCCTTTTGTTTGCGAGCTAACGATCTTGACGAGACGCTGCGCTACGTCCTTCCACTTAAGTGCGCTCGCGAGAACAGAAATCAATTCGATGTGGCAGCCGGTCTGGTCCAAAGAAAATCGACGGACCTGTAGCGGCGGACAAAAGGATTGGTGAGAATCGGTCGCGCATCAAGACGATGCAAGGCAAGCCCTCAAGCATGGAAAGAGAGTCTCCCAGCTTGCTTCGAGTCCCTGGCCCGAAGGAGCGCTCCAGGTGAGCCGGGATATTTATAAAATTAGATAAAATTTGGCCTTTTTCGACTTCAGCGGCGCTTCCCAAAGCGGCCTCTTTGTATAGAAAAGGGCTGCCTTGTGTCCGGAACAGCCCCG
>JBEKNJ010000066.1:0-31132 GCA_049522955.1 Acidobacteriaceae bacterium | reverse complement strand
ATCTGTTTCTCAAATGCCTTCTCCGCCATGACCTCTTTCGGTTTTGCCGTGGGCGTCGCCGACAACACAGCTTCGATGACTGGCTTGCCTGCCATCTTGGTCTCGTCCTCGAGCCTGCTGCGCATGAGCAATTCTTGCGCGATTTGTAACTCTTTCTTTCCTTCCTCCGCCTGCCCGCCGTCGACCAGCAGCCGTCCGAGGCGATAGTGCGCATGTTGAATGTCGTAGTGGTTGCGCGAAGGATCCGGAGTCTCAGCGATGGCCTTACGGAGTGCTTTTTCAGCATCGAGCGGCTTATGCATTTCCGTGTACACCTGGCCCAGCAGGAAGAAATTGTCCGGGTTTCGGGGATTCAGCGCGGTAGCAAGCTCGAGATCCATCTCCGCCTCCTGAAGCTTGTGTTGGCTCAGCGCGATGCGCCCGAGTTGTGAATAACTGAGCGGATCATTGGTTTGAAGAGCCACCTCTTTCCGGAACTCTGGCTCCGCCAGGGCAAAACCCGCCTCCTCCGACTTGTTGATATAAGAGGCGCCAAGGGAATAGTGTGCACCCGGCAGTTTGTCGTCCTTGGCAATGGCCTTTTTGAACTCCTGAATCGCCTCATCCGGGTAACCTAACTCCCCATAGGCCCGGCCCAGGTTCATGCGCATCGCTGCCGTATCTCCGAACCGGTTCACAATCTCCGCGAAGGTCTTCGCGGCATCTTCTTTATCTGGCAGGGTGAGATAGCCGGCCCCCAGTGCATACAGATTCACAAAGCTTGGATCGAGAGCAACCGCCTGCTTGAATTGTTCTACGGCTTCGCTGTACCCGTTTGTTTTCTGAAGTGCCCGCCCCAGGATAAGGTGGGCACTTGCAACCTCGAACCCCTTCGCGCTCTTCGCATACAAATTCAGCGATCGCTCTAAAAGAACCTTGGCCTTGGAGGGATCGTCTGCTTCAAGCGCCGCTGCAGCGTAGTCCAGATTCAAGGCGAAATCCGCGGGAGCGACTTCGAGTGCCTCCTCATAAAGCGGGAGCGCCCGCGCGTACTCCCTGATATTCGCACGGCCATTCCCAACCTCATGAAGAGCATCCGCCAGAAAAAGCTCGTATTGCAACCCGGCTTGCGACAAATCTCCTGCGGACTGGAAACGATACGCGGCGTTATAGTGTTGCCGCATGGATAACTCAGAAGAGTGGGTGCTCGGCGCGCTTTGATCCTGGGCGGAAGCACCGGCGGAGTAGGGAACAAATAGCCCACTCCCCGCGGCAAAAAGCCCAAAGAGAAATGTCGAGAAGCGAGCACGAAACAGAACAGTTCTTGTGGGGCGATCGGATGTTTTCATCTGCCGGATTTGCTCTGCCACGTTGTCAGCTCCTGGCATCCAGCGAGTGCTCTTTCGGCCGGGTGGTCTGTTTGCTCTTTCGCTTGGTTTTGTGAACCAGCCGCTGGGTTACGTTAGAACGGGGCCGGCTGGATGTTTTGTCCGTGTGCCAACCGTTTCCGGAACACATGCAAAACATCGACGCGATCAGGAGCGTATCGTGAATTTCCAGATCGGTCGCACCCAGCTTGCGAGCACCTTGAACATCAGCGTCGGTCAAATTCTTCCCATCGCCCTGGACCTTCCCGGCAATGCCCAGCAACGCCTTCAGTTTCTCTGGAATCGGCGCCTTCTGAAAGTCTTCTTTCACTTGAGCCAGGATCTGCTCATCTCCGCCCAGATGGTGCGCTGCAATCGTGCTATGAATGGTCTCGCAATAGACACAGCCGTTCTCAGCCGAAACGTGAATTGCAATCAGTTCGCGTTCCGCCGGCGTCAATGTATTGAGTCCACGAAGCAGCACATCCGCTCTGCATAGCGAAATATCCGTATTCGGCCCCATTCCCTAAGTTTTCCATCCATCAACCGGCCCTCACGCAGACTCCTTGGGCGGCGAAATGAAACGGCACGACGCGCCGTCCCTGCTCCAACACAACGTGATCGGAGCTTATGAGAAACACTGCTGACTTGTCCTCAGCCCGTCGAAGGACGTCCGTCTGCAACTAATGGATGGCAAGCAAAAGCAGAAACCCGCATCACGCGTAGCCCTAAAGTAGGACCGCCGCAGCCATCCTTCCTCTCAAGACAGGCGCAGCAGACCGGTGCTACGCTCCCGTTGGCCATGAGGATTCTAAAAGTTTGCGAGTAAAAGTCGATCGGTGTCGCGCCTTCCTGTTCAAAGTCCAGTCTGCAAATTCGTCAGTTCTTGCCTGGTGCCTCGGCGCGCTCCTGATGTTTGCCGGCGTTGAGATGCTTTCCCCGTCCTTTGCGAGAGCCGCTGCGCCGTCCTCACAGGAACCGATCTCCATCATCGTTGTCCCCTCGGAAGCGGAAGCTCGTCTTGTCCTCCAGCAGCTGGCGGGCGGGGCGGATTTTGCTGCCCTGGCGCGAAGCAAATCCACTCACCCAACGGCCGGTGATGGTGGTTATCTAGGGGTCGTCTCGCCTGACTCGCTTCTCCCGGAACTACGGCAGGCTTTGGCGGATGTGACACCAGGACACCTGAGTTCAATCACCAAGATTCCCCCCGGCTATGCCATCTTGAAAGTGCTCACCGCAGTTCCGGCCCTATCCTCGACCGATTCAACGAAAGAGGCAGTGAATGTAGCGAATGCCCAGCCTGGCCAGGGCGGTTCGGCAACAAGGGGAGCCTTCACGCCTGTGCTGGATTCCGAGAGGCGTCCGATTACCAAAGGCGGGTTTGTTAAACATGGCCCCGTCGTCTTCATGGACGTGGCGGAGAAATCAGGAATAACCGCTTGGCACCATACCATGGGTTCTCCCCAAAAGAACTACATCATCGAAACCAATGGCTCCGGTGTTGGCTTGCTTGATTACGACAACGACGGGTGGCTGGATATCTACCTGGTGAACGGCTCGACCTTCGAGGCACTGAACGGCAAAGCCGACGCGCCGCACGCCGCGCTCTTTCACAACAATCATGATGGGACCTTCACCGACGTCACCATGAAAGCCGGTGTTGCCAACGACCGCTGGGGGTTCGGAGTTGCGGTGGGCGACTATGACAACGACGGCTGGCCCGATATCTATGTCTCAAACTACGGCAAGAACCGCCTCTATCACAACAATCATGACGGCACGTTTACTGATGTCGCAGAAGCGGCCGGTGTAACCGTTGGCAACTGGTCTACCGGGGCTAGCTTTGGAGATTATGACGGAGACGGCAAGCTGGACCTGTTCGTTCCCGGATATATCCACTGGGATATGGCAGCGCTCCCGCCGGCGCCCAGAGCCTCCGCGGGCTTTTCGGTGTGCCAGTTCCGCGGAGTCAGTGTCATGTGTGGCCCACGTGGACTAAAGGGCGAGCCGGACCATCTGTTTCACAACAATGGCGACGGGACATTTACCGACGTAAGTGAAAAGGCAGGCGTTGCCGACAAAGAAGAGCATTACGGTTTCACCGCCACATTCGTTGACGTCAATAACGACGGAAAAGTAGATCTGCTCGTGGCCAACGACTCGACCGCGAATTATCTCTATATCAACAATGGCGACGGGACATTTGCAGACGCCAGCCTGTATTCCGGCTTTGCTTTGAATCAGGACGGCCAGGAACAGGCCTCGATGGG
Source organism: Acidobacteriaceae bacterium (assembly GCA_049522955.1). GTDB lineage: Bacteria > Acidobacteriota > Terriglobia > Terriglobales > Acidobacteriaceae > PALSA-350. Next base: position 27,516 of record JBEKNJ010000066.1, on the reverse strand, counting down.
CCTCGCCGTTGGCGACTACCGCAACAACGGTCTCGTGGATCTCTATACCGGAACCTTTTCCGACGACTACAAATCGCTATTCCGCAATGACGGGAAGGGAAATTATACGGAGATTACTCCCACGATGGGCATGGCGGATGTGACCTATCCGTTCCTTACCTGGAGTACCGAGTTTATCGACTATGACAACGACGGCTGGAAAGATGTATTCGCCGTCAATGGACACGTTTACCCACAAGTGGACATCTACAACTGGGGCACCTCGTTCGCCCAGCGCCCCTATCTATTTCACAACGTAAAGCAGGGCACAAAGTTTGAGATGATCCCGCCCGTCGAGGGCACGGGCCTGGCGGTGGTTGTCCCTGGCCGTGGCGCGGGGTTTGGCGATCTATTCAATAACGGAAAGGTCGATGTCGTCATCAACTGCATCGATCACGTGCCCGTGCTTCTGAAGAACGTGAATCCTGATACCAATCACTGGGTGGGTCTCAAGCTGACCGGCGGACCGAAAAGTCCGCGCGATGCAATTGGAACCACGGTATACCTGACCGCCGGCGACGTGCGCCAGCGCAGCGATGTGATGAGCGGGGGAAGTTATCAATCGTCCAACGACCAACGTCTGCATTTCGGCATTGCGGCGGCAACGACGGTGACCAAACTTGAGATTCGCTGGCCCAGCGGATTCGTAGAGCACGTGCAGCTTCCCTCTGTGGACCGTTTTTTTGCGATCGAAGAAGGTAAGGGGATCGTGCCCAGCGTATATGACGGCATGGCCCAGAATCACGGCGCAGTGGCTGTGGTCTCTGATGGAGCGAAGTGAGCTTCATCGGGGAGTTTGAGGCGGTGAACGCATGAATCAGGCAACAGGACGTAAAGCCCTGGCAATGGTCGGTCTAGCGGCCACCCTCTGTATTGTGCTGGGGATGTCTCAGGCACAATCGGACGAGGGAAAAGAGCGGAAGGAATACGCCGATGCAATACGCGAGAGCTATAACTTCCGTTTCGGCAACGACAAACTCTCCACGCCAGGCAACGCTTCCGTCGAGGGCAACGATTTCATACAGCCCGGAGCCTTTCCCAAGGCGACGTATTGTGCTCACTGCCACCAGCAGGCGTACGCCCAATGGCGTCAGGCCCTGCACTCGAACTCCTTCCGCACGCCGTTCTACCGCACCAGTGTAAACATCCTGCCTCGAACAAAAGGCATTGAGTTCACACGCCACTGCGACAGTTGCCACAATCCAATCGGCGTGTTGGCCGGAGCAATGACGCAGAAGTCGATGGTGGATCGCCAGTTCGACTCGGACGGCCTTACTTGCACCACCTGCCACTCCATTCAGCAACTGAAATCAACTGAGGGGAATGGCGGCTTCGTCATGGGTGTTCCCGCCGTGATGGTCGACGAAAATGGGAAGCGTATACCAGGGGAAGTGCCCTATGACGAAATCCTGAAGCACCCGGATCGTCACTCCAAAGCGGTCATGAAGGACTTCTACCGCACACCCGAGTTTTGCGCTGCATGCCACAAAGCCAATTTGCCGAACCCGCTCAACGACTACAAATTCGTTCGCGCGTTCACCGTCTATGACGAATGGCAGAACTCAAAATTTTCCCAGCGCAACCCGCTCACGTTCTATACCGGTGACTTCAAGACCTGCCAGACCTGCCACATGGTACGTGTGCCTGCGCTATCCCAAAACCAGGAGTATGGGGCAAAGCACGGCACCTTCGCATCCCATCGCTGGCTGGCGGGCAACACAGCTGTGCCCTTCTACTACCGCTTCGACGAGCAGTTGCAAAAAACAATCGAATTCCTTCAGTCAGGCGCGTACCTGAATGTGGACCTGTTCGCGATCAAGAAGAGAAGCTCGGAGGAAATGATTGCGCCGCTCGGCTTAAAGCCATTCACTCTCGCGGCCAACGATACCGTGCAGACGATGGTCGTCATCCAAAACAAGAACATCGGTCACTCCTTGATTCCCGAAGTCCGCGATCTCTATGAGGCATGGGTCGAGTTCACCGTCACGCAGGAAGACGGGAAAGAGATTTATCACAGCGGCTTCCTGAATCCCGACGGAATGCTCGACCGGCGGGCGCACAGCTTCACCAATCGGCCTGTCAATGTCATCGGCGATTTCGTAGACAATCACAAGGTCTGGACCATCCACTCCGTTGCTTATGACAATACGATCCCGGCCGGACGATCTGTCCTGGTTCGTTACGAGTTTCACATCCCGGCGGATGCGAAGGGCCCACTCACCGTGACTGCGCGTGTCAACTATCGCCATCTGCGGCAGAGCTATCTCAACAATGTCCTGGGAACAGACCATCCCGCGTACCCGGTTGTGGGGCTGGCGACGAGCAGCCGCATTTTTCAACTGGGAGAAAACGCTCCTGAGCCTCCGGATCCCACCGAAAATCCGGCGTGGATGCGCTGGAACAACCTGGGCATTGCCTATCTTGATCAATTGCAATACGCCGATGCCATTCAGGCTTTTAGTGAAGTGGTCAAGTTACGGCCTGACTATGCGGACGGTTATACCAACATCGGCCTGACGAATATTTCCTGGGAAAAGTACAGCTCAGCCCGCGCCAGCTTGGCGAAAGCGTTAGAGCTGAGCCCGAATAACGCTCGCGCACTCTACTATATGGCGCGGGTCGAAAGAGAGGCAGGGCACACCCAGGAAGAGGTAGCCGACCTGCAAAAGGTAGTTGAACAATATCCGCAATCGCGCGACGCGCGGCGTGAACTGGGTGTCACTTACTACCACTTGCAAAAAACCGAGGAAGCCATGGCGCAATTCGAGGCGCTGCAGGCAATCGATCCCGACGATACAACCGCGCATTACAATCTGGCGCTTCTGTACAGTCGCCTGGGCATGACGGACAAGGCAGCGCAACAAGCGAAGCTGTTCGCAACCAAGAAAGTGGATCCGAATGCGCCCACCTACTCGTTGGATTTTCTTCGCAAACACCCCGAGATTTCAACGGAAAGTGTGCCTTGGCACTTACACACGGATGTCCCGCCGGACTCCCTCTCGGATCTGCGGCCGCGCTAGAGAAACCGATGCTGGAGTGTTGACTGCATGCGAAGTTTGGGACTTATCCTACTGATTGTCTTTTTCTCATTTCCCATGCTCTGCCGAGCGGAGGAAAGCTGTCTATGGCTGAACGCTGCTACAGCCGGCGGCATCCTGGGAGGCGCAGTGAGTGCCACCGTCTCACAGGCCAACGCGCACACCCCCAAGCTGCAAACCGCCAACGCTAAGTCAAGCGCCGGGCCTCTGAGCGCCAATCCCTCAGTCACTGGCTATGCCGGCAACGGCATGGACGATTCCGATTGCTCTTTTGTCCGGCAGCCGCCCTCCGCCGGCTCTCTGCGCATTGAAGTGCGGACTATGAGCAAACCGGCCAGGGAGTTCGCCTCGTACACAGCGCGGTGTGGTCCTCACGCGGTCCCGCTGCAAGCCATCGGCAACGAAGCTTTTGCCTGTGATCGCAAAGAGAAGAGCGGGCAGCTTTCGGAGCAGGTAGTCGGCCGAGTCCGGGAACGTTCTTTCGTCGTTCGCCTGAGCATGAACGATGCATCGATTACCCGAAGCCTGTTGCGTGAGAAAGCTCAGAAGGTAGCTGAGATAGTTGCCGGGAACCTATTTTAGGCCAGAGCTGTCCAAATTAGCGGAATCGAGCAATCGGTACCGTTGATTTCATTGGACGAACGGATGCGCGGTTCAGGTTTGGGAAATCAAGTTGCGAAGAATCGCAGGTACCCCCCGAATTCTCCGGGGGTACCTGTGATTCCGGCGCGGAGCGGCCACGCATACCGCAAACCACTACGTAGAGACATAAGGGAACGCGTTGAAAACCACCGCAATGCTCCAGGCAATGCGTACGCAATGCTCCATGCATAATCACCCATTCCGGTGACTATGCTTTTAAAAAAAACTGGCTCAAGCTCTAACGCAAAAACCAAAACCGTGAGAGTGTCATATTATGGCACTCCGACGCAGTCTTTTGAACGCGCACTTCTCTCTGCCCTCGCGTACCGCCCGTGGGCATTTTCAGTGCATGCGCTCTCGTGGCCTTTATCGGCCACAGTGATTGCGAAAGTGCTGTAAGCAGGGTGCGCCCAGTGCGTGCTCTTGATCGAGCAATTTTGACAACTCGGAAGACATCACGCCCGGCCCCCGCCTGACGCCAGCCCACGCCAGACGACACGGACTCTGGATGACAGGCGGGACGTTCGCCAATCGTAGCGCGTACCTATACCCTCAATTCCTTGTACGCGGATCAGGGCAGGCCGGCATGAAAGAGCCAAGATGCTCAAATTAATTGATTCAAAATTTTGAGCACCTTCGTGAAACAAAGGACTTACCCGCAACCGGCTACAAATCACGGGGCTGCGGCCCACCCAAGGGGATGAAAAAACGACGTCGGCTCAGCAGTCGCTCCCATTGGAAACGCCGCGGTCCCCTTTGTCATCCCGAGCGAAGCCGAGGGATCTGCGGTTCCGCGAACCCTCTTGGAAGTGTTTTTCGACAGAGGAGTCATGGGCCTTCAGCCCACCCGAGAGGATGAAAAACATGCGACCAAAGTCTGCTTTTTGCTTTGTATCAGGGCACGACTTTAGTCGTGCCGTAAAGGCTCACTCAAGGGTAGGCTTTAGCCCCTGCCAGGGCAATCAGCAGGGGCTAGAACCCCCGGGTCATCTGGCCCGAGGCGGCACGACTAAACAGGCTGCGGAAAAACTCTGTTCTTTGAAGGGTACGGGCTTCAGCCCGTACATAAACGATTGGAAATAGGTACGGCTTTAGCCGCTGAGGGACGCATTTCCATTCGTCTCCCGACTTTTTCCGCAGCCTCTAAAGTCGTGCCCTGATACAAAGCCGGAAGTCCTGGGCCAGCCACCCAAAGTTCACTGTCGGCAGAATGTTTTTCGACCGGGGAAGCGTAGTAGAGAGATCTGCGGTTCTACCGAATCAGCTGCTGTCGAGCAAGCAGGACTGGCAGGGCCACCGGAGATACAAATCCGATGCCACCCTGCCACTCGACCGGCCCAATCACCTGGATGCTCGAGAATCGTTCGACCAAAGCTAGCGTCGCGGCAATGGTGGCCATGCGAATGAGAGGAGCGCCGACGCACGCATGTAGACCCGCACCGAGACTGACGTGACTAATGCGCGAGCGCATCACGGATAATTCATGAGGGTCGGGATATCGCGCAGCATCCCTGTTGGCGGCACGCAGGCTCAGGATCACCCGGTCTCCCCGGCGAATCGACAATCCGTTAAGAGTTGTATCTGCGATCGCGCGGCGAAAGAGCAGGCGAGTGAGCCCTGTAAACCGCTGAAGTTCCTCCACCCCTCGCGCCACCAGCGCCGGCCGTCTGTGCAGCTGCTCCCATTCCTGCGGATGCTGTGCCAGGGCAAACCACGCGTTTCCCAAAAGGCATACCAGGGTTTGCGAGAGCGCGACAAAGCCCGAGTCCCGCATCGGCTCTGGACCTGTCGTGAAGAAGGGCCGCAGTTCTGCCGTCGCGCGCTTGGATTGAGCTTTGAGCCGCTCATCCAGGGGATCGGCTGCCGCCCGCGAGACATGGGCCGCAAGTGCTGCGAGGTATCGACCAGGTGCAGAATCGGGCTGAGTCACCAGGATAGCCAGCGCAAGACATACCGGCTCTGCGTAGTCCTTAATCAAGTCAATAGGCTGGCCGCACTCGAACTGAGCCACTCGTGCTCTGGCATGGTGCAGCATTCGTTTGCGCCAGAATCGCAATGCGGCCGGCGAAAGTGCATCCCTCGTCTCCATCCGCATCCTCAACCGCGCGGGCTCATCCACCACGGGATACTCTTCCTTGCTGGCAGCGCCAACCAGCACCAGGTCAGGAGAGTGGAAGGCTGCAGCCACATCTGCATACCGGCTCAGAACCCAACCGTTCCATTGGGTATCGAAATAGGGCTGCTCAACATCCGGACCAGAGCCGCGATCCTCTCCCTGAGCCCGTGCAGTCGGATGATAGGGGCAAACTGCCAAAGGGATCACTCCTGGTGATAATTCAACGAACACACACAGCGCCGGCAGGTCGGATTTTCCGCAACGTTGAGTGACTTTCTAAAACCCTGAGCTGCCTCACCGTTCACAACCTCTTCCAGAGTGGAAGAAGTTACGTTGCCGACAGGACGATGGAAAAAGCATGGCCGAACGGAGCCGTCGACCTCGACTACGGCCGAAACCCAGGGTGCATTGCAGACCGGAGACTCGGGAGCAACTTGTCCCAAATGCTCGCGGAAGCGGCGCGTGATGCGCCTGAGCTTCGCAGGGGACTCCGTTATGAATTTGTCCCGGATGTCGTAGGCATGTTCCACGATGAGCCGTTCGATGTCCTCGTGGAGCGCGGCAACTTCACTTACAGTCAGCGCAATCTCGCTTTGTCTCTCTCCCGGCCACACCAGGGGCCGATTGAAAGCTTCCGATGTCAGATCCGCTGCCAGAAACGAGATGGAATCAAATCGCAGCGCTTTGGCCGCCATCACCGTGGCACCAATATGACGATGATTGGCCTTCTGCACCGTAGTGCGGCAACTGATTCGGATATCCGGCCGGTGCGCTCGAACCGCCGCAACGCCTTGGCCGATCAGATCGAAGGCTCCCTTGACGCGCCGGATTCCATCATGAACCGCCTGCGGGCCATCGATCGAGACGATCACCTCGTCGAAGAGCGCGGAGACCTCGCGGGCGCGCTTGAGCAGCAGCAGGCCCGTCGTCAGCAGCGTGAGACGAATATTCTGCTCCAGAAAAAATTCGCAGAGCGCGGGCAGATCGTTGTGCAGCAGAGGCTCGCCCCCGGACAAGACGACCTGGCGGACGCCGAGATTGCGCAGCGACGCGCGATGGCGATCCAGATCGGCCACTCTGACCTGCTCATGCGTTTCCCGCTTCCAAATGTCACACATGATACAGCGGCTGTTGCAGTTGGTGTGGACATTCAGAATAAGAATCGGCATCGATGTCAGGCCAGATCCAAGCTCCGACCCACGCTCAGACCCGACCTCATGCAGCAGAGGCACGACGCACCCTCTTTCCGCCCAGACGAAGATCGCTCCCCAGGAACTCTTCGGCGCCGGCCAGCAACTTTTCGATGGGAGCGCGCAACCATCGTTGGTGGCCATCTACCTTGAGAAGCTGCAGGCCCTCTCTGAGTGTCAAAGGAAGACGCTCAAAGATCGGTGGACTGGCTAGCTGGACCCGGCCGCCAACGATCACCAATTCAACTTGTTCGATGGTCAGTTGAGCCAGCGTCTCTGCCGGGCTGAGGCCAATATCACGGACCCCGACCACATCGGCAACCGAACCGGGCCAGAGCCGGCCTTCTCCCTGGCGCAAGCGAAGAACATCTGCTGCCCGGTTAGTCACCATCCCATACACAGAGTTGGTATCGAGGCCAATGAGAGAGTGTGCGAAGGCAATTTCATCGAGCAGGTCGCCGGCGGCGGTGAGCGGCGAATCGCTGCCCAACGCCACGGTGTCGAGCGAACGGATGAACGCAAGCGAGGGGGACTTATCGAAGAGGAACCCATTCGATGTAGGGCAGAGGATGACCGCAGCAAACCGGCGATTGATCAGGGACACGGCTTCAGGGCTGCAAGCCAGGCCATGGACAAGCACTGTGCGCTGGTCGAGGGCACCCATGCGATCAAGTTCGAAGACCTCCTGCATGCTCTCTACATCCACTCCTTCCGCAGCATGGATAATGAACGGTAGCTCCGCGTCGCTTTCTGCGAATTTGCTTGCCAGCTGTGGCTCCAGCGAAAGTGAATGCGCCCAACCAAAGTCTGAGACGACACGAATGGGGAATTCTGTGCTCACCAACTCCGGGGTGACCGGGTTGTGATGGCAGACGGTGGTGACCCCACATAGCAGGTTGCGAACAGCGCCCCACCAGAGGCGGATCGGCCTGGGTACTTTGCGATGTTGTGCGATGAGATGCGCGTTGGTGGACTGGATATCATGAGCCCACTGGGTCGAGTTTTGATAGGGTCCGTCCCCGATATTCGGAAAGAGGCTGAATTCCAGATGATCGTGTCCGTTGATCAATCCGGGCAGCAGAAGATAACCCGAGAGGTCGACGTTGCTTTCCGACTTGTCATCGATCCGGTCTCGGATCGAATGAATGTATTTGCCCACCATCGAAACCGAAGCCGGTGCGGCTGCATCCGGTCCAAGAGCGCAGCGCGTTCCGGTAAGACGAATTGTTTCGGTGATGCTCTGAGGGGGCTTTTTCACGCGTGTTGAGCTGGGGTGCTTTCGCAATTGAAGAATGTAAATTGCCGGAAGCGCCGCGGCGGAGTCATAGAGATCAAGCCGCCCGCACTGTTCGAAGATTCGCCTCTCCTCCAGACTGAAAGCCGGTTCGACGAGTGAAACCAGCTGAAATCCACGCTCCAGGAAGGCCTGAGTGATCTGCTGCAAAGACCATCCCATGGTTTGGACTCCACTGCTTGATCCCTCTGCTGCAAACGATCTGTTCCAGTTATGGGATGCCTCGGTCTCCGGATGCATGTCGGTGAGAAAAATGGTTGTGCCTGGCCGGGCAACACGATCCATCTCCTTCGCAAACGCTTCCAGGTCGTCGACATAGCTGAGGACGAAACAGGAAAGCACCACATCGGCGACGCCGTTGTTAAAAGGCAGTGCAGTGCAGCTCCCCAGGCGAAGATCGCAGTCGTGACCAACTTTGGCCGCGGCCAGGAGCAGCATCTGCGGGGAGATGTCGGCGCCGAGCAAGCTCCTTGGAGACTTATCGGCTAGCTGGTGCAGCCATCTGCCCGTGCCGCAGCCGGCATCGAGGACATCCAGTCCGCGGACATCCGGCAGCATGGGACCAAGGAAACGCTGTTCCAGCGCAAGCAGAGGATTCGGCTGGCTGTCGTAGACGTCCGCCCAAGTGTCAAACGCCTCAGCAGGGAAGCAGGAGATCTGTTTCATAAGCTCTCTCGCTTCGGCTTGCGGAGATTGATGAAGCTATTGGCCCACTGGAGTTCGAGCGGGAAGCTATAAACGCGCAGCGCATAGCGCCACCAACTCAGCACCTTCAGCAGCGCACGGCTCCATTGGGGAGCACGTATGTCCTGTACCGTCGGCCAGCGCGACGCAACCACTGTTTCGAAATTGTCGATCAGCTTCTTCGTCCTGGTTTTCAGCCACGGGGCATGGGTATCGATGCGCAGGGTGTAATCCAGCCATTCCTTGCTGGCCCATCCGGCGGGACTGTCCGGAAATGTAATCTGGCTATCGACATCTCCATACATGTTTCCCGGCTGGGGCGTAGGGGTGTAATGCTGCATGATGATTTCGGAGTCAGGATTAATTCGCTTGAGTTTGCGAATAAAGCTCACCGTCTCTCGGGTATCGCGCTCCGGATCTCCCGGGTTGCCAATCACAAATGAGAACTCGGGAATGATGCCGAACTGCCGCGTGCGGTGGGCCATCGTGACCGTTTCCTCAGTCGTGATGCCCTTTTGCATCTCTTTCAACACCCAATCCGAGCCGGACTCCGCTCCGAAGAAAATCATCGCGCAGCCGGCCTTCTTAATTGCTTTTAGCGTCGCATCTGAGTAGCGCGACATGATATCGACACGCGCCTCACACCACCAGCGCAGGTTGAGCGGCGCCAGCCGATCCGCGAGCTCGCGCGCGTGATCTTCGCGCAGAAAGAAATTCATGTCGTAGAACTGAACCGAGTCGGCACCGTAGCGGGCCGCCAGGTAATTAAGAATCTGCACCGTCCGCTCAGGGGACTCCATGCGTTCTGCTCTTCCGTACGCTGCGTGAACACCACAGAAGCTGCAATTGAAGGGACACCCGATGCTTGCGTGGTGTACGGCCGTGCGCTTGCCAAAGAAAGAGGGCCGCAGATACTTCTCAACCGGAAGGCGATGAAACGGAGACCAGGGGAACTCGTCCGGACCTTTCATTGGCCGCTCGGGATTGGTGCGATGAAAACCGAAACTATCCTTGTAGCAAAGCCCAAGGATCGAATCGAACGTCCGTTTTCCTCGCAACGCGTCAATCAGCTCAAGCAGGGTATCTTCCCCCTGGCCACGGACCACATAGTCGACGTACTTCGCGTTGAGCGCCGTATCGGGATAAAGCGAGGGAAAGTAGCCGCCCCAGACGATGCGCACCCGGGGGCGGAGCCGCCGAACTTCGCGGCAGGTTTCCATGGCCGCGACCATTTGTGGGCCGGGCATGCAGGAAACACCCAGCAGCTCAACCTGGTGCATGTCAATCGTGCTCACGATGGCCCCGGTGGGATCATCCTCCAGGTTGCCGTCGATAATTCTGTATTCTTCACGGCCTTCTAGCACGGCCGCGAGCGCAAGCACAGCGAGCGGGAGCCGGCAGTTGCGAGGCTTGGTGGCTCGGGGATGGAAAAGGATAATCATTTGGGAACCTTGGCGGCATAGATTCGGAAGCGGGAAGGTGTGCGGCGTCCGCGTAACTTCGCCAACAGCGGCCGCATGTGCCAGCGGATGCCGTAATACGGCTCATGAGTCTCCCACTGGATATGGAACCTATGTCCGAGATCCACTAGACGCTGGTCGGTGAGAAATTCAAGGCTCTTCAGTGCGTCGGAGGGAAAGCCATAATGCTTAATGAATGCCGCGCGGCGCTCTTCGAGCATCTTGATTCCGCTCTGCTCATCGCGATACCACGGAGTATCGGCAATGAGCACCATTCCATCTTTGCGCGCACAGCGGAGCGCTTCAGCGAGTGTCTTTTCGTAATTCTCTGAATAATGAAAAGAGGAATTGAAAATCACCACGTCGAACTGTCCGCTGGCAAAGGGCAGGTTATCCACTTCCGCCTGAAACCGTGGGAACAGCGAGTTCAGCCGCTGCTTATAATGACGTGCCGCGCTGAGGCCATCCTGATCATTCGCCAGTAAGTCGACGGCGACCGGCGCATGGCCTTTACTCCGCAGACGATAACTCATCCAGCCGTTGCCCGCGCCCAGGTCGAGAATGCGAACCTTGTTTTGCGCCAGGGTAGCGATACGAGGCAGAATCTTCTGCTCGATGTAGCGGAACGTACGCGCACGGAGCGCCCATTGCGAAGTGTGAATGCCGGAAAGGTCGCGGTAGGGAAGCGCGAGGTAGTAGCCGGCGGTCGCACTTCCACGGCCTTCCGCGGCGCGAATGGATTCATAGTTCCTGATGAAGCCCGCATAGCGAGCCGCGGCCTCGGGCAGAAGTGCTTTCCAGATGCCTTGCTCGCAGGCCAGTCTGGATCCGCAGATCAGACAGTCAAGCGGTGTGGCATCCTCATCCTGCAGGTAGCCGATCGCGCTGAAACACTGTGGGCATCGCAGCCGGATGCCCGCACTCTGCACCCCATTGTGCTGCCTGACCTGTGTTTGCGAGCTCACCAGCATCGTCCCTCGACCCGCTCAAAGTGAATGAGCATATGATCACCAATCGTCCGAAACCAGGGGAGGCGAGCAATCCGCTTGTCGATCCGGCTGAGCAGGCTAAGCAAGCGCGGATACCTCCGCATGACCGGTTCCACATAGGAGGGTGGCACGGCAATACCGATCCCGGTGCAGGAGCGCAGAATAAAGTGCGACGAGAACATTCTCTTCAACGCCCGCAAGGTCGGGTACTGCACCTTTACCGTAAATTCGCCGACTCGGGCGATAGCCGTCCCAGAGAATCTGCGGAAGGCCTTGCGCACCTGACCGTGGACCAGATACCAGATCATTTCCGAGAGACAGAAGCGTGTGGAAAGACAGACCAGCACGGGCGCACCCATGGTCACCAGTCCGGCCAGATCGCGCGCCGTCCGGTTCAGGTCCGCAACACAGTTCAAGCCGGAGAAGTTCGAAAACGCCCCGTCGAACAGCTCGCCGGGGCGCAGCTTCCAAAGATGTTCGGTGGGAAGAACCTCGAAATCGATGGGCGCTTCCGGATCCTCGGCCTGCATGCGTCGGCGAGCGGTCTGGATCATCTTTTCCGAAGCATCGCAAGCGACCACGGAGACACAATGCTGGGCAAGAAAGAGCGCGTCTTCGCCGGTCCCACAGTTGAGCTCGAGGATATGAGCGCCAGGCTCGAAGATGTCGATCAGTGCGTCCCATACGACGTGGCGCTGGGCGCGGCCGATCATGGACCGTGTGAACAGGTCATCGTAACCTGCGGCCAGGCTATCGAACGCCAGGACTGTCTGAGATGGAACTTCGCTGACAACCGTCATGCGTCCACCTCGGAAAGGGATGACAGCATTCCTGCCCTGGCCTGCTCTATGTTGAGGCGAAGAGTGGCTGCACTCTCGGATTCTGCCGCGGGTGTGCCGGCCAGGCGGGCCAACTGCACTTCCTCTCTCAGCAGCTTGTCCGCATAGCTGTAAAACTTCTGCGAGTGGCGGCCCTTGACCTTCAGTTCGCGATCGGAGCTGGTCCCCCAGGGCTGCAGTTGAACCAGGCGATCGGACACCTTCTTGTAGTAAGGAGTTCCCTTGATTGGATAAGAGACCGTGGTAAAGAAAATGTCGGGCTTGGAGATGCTGACGTGCTTGATGGTCGCCTCGATATCTTCCAGTTCCTCTCCCTCGTAACCCCACATCAGGAACATCCCGCTTTGAATGCCGCGCTCGCGGCTCATGGCCACTGCCTGCTGTACCTGCTCGATCTTGACTCCGCGATCCATGGAATCGAGGATGCGCTGCGACCCGCTTTCCGAACCAATCCAGATGCGAAAGCAACCCAGCTCGGCGAGCAGGTCAAGCATTTCCGGGTTGAGACGATCTGCGCGCGAGATGCACTCGAACGGGATGCGTAGGCCGCGCGCACGCATCTCCGCCGCATACTGGCGGAGCCATTGGTGGTTGATGGTGAACACATCGTCGGAAACCCAGATGATGTCCGGGTTGTAGGTGTTCAGCAGCCATTCCACTTCGTCGACCACCAGCAGAGGATTGCGCCGGCGGTGCGTCTGTCCAAACACCTGGTGGCTGCACCAGCGGCACTTGTAAGGGCAGCCGCGCGCAGTGATGAAGTTGACCGATCCCGTACCGTGGGCATCGCGCCATGTCTTCACATAGCGGTGGATGTCGATGGCCTGGCGGGCAGGCCAGGGTTGGCTATCCAGATCGGCGATCTGGGTGCGTTGCCCTGTCTCCTGCATGTGCCCAGTGGAATCGAGGTAGGCGATGCCGGTAATCTTCGCGTAGTCGGTTTCCCCGCAACGAAAGGCCTCGAGCAATTCCGCCACTGTCAGCTCACCCTCGCCAAAGACGACGAAGTCCGCACCCGCTTGCAGGTACTCAAGAGCGTAAGCGCCAGGTTCCGGACCGCCGACGATGGTCTTCCAGCCGGCCTCCCGTGCCACCTTGAGAATTTCAACCACGTTCTTGCGCGTCATCAAGTTCGCGTAGATGCCCAGCACCGAAGGCTTCTCGCTGCGTAGGTGCAGGAACAGCGCCTCCCGGCTGGAGAAGGTGGTGTCGAACACGTCGACATCGAAACCCTGCTTTCGCAGGTGCGAACACAGATACAAGATACCCAGGGGTGCATAGGGCTTCAGGATTTGAAGCTCTTTGGGATCCTCATAAAGAAAGTAGCCGTGTGCGAGTAAGAGCTCAGCCACGCGAGCCTCCCGATTGGGCCACCTGCAGATGAACCAACTGGTCCGGGCCGGTTTCCCTGGCAGGTGTTTCATAGGCAGCGAAGATGGTCGCCTCAGAGTTTCTGCTGCTCAGCTCCAGTGCGAACACATTTTCCCAGAGCAGGGCACAGTCGACTTTGCCGACGTTGTGCCAGGAGTCCACCTCCGCGTGCAGAGCGTTTCGTAGCGCCAGATAAAACTCGTCTTTGTAGGCGGCCTTGAACATGAGGCATAGGTCATCGCTATCGGTCCAATTTCTCTTGGAACCTATCTGCTCCTGCACCCGGTCAAAGAACGCGGTCCCGGGGAGCGGGTAGGAGAACGAGACGCCGATATCATCCGGACGTGTGCTGCGCACCAGTTCGATCGTCTCTTGAATGTCTTCCCATTGCTCACCCGGATATCCGAACTGCAGGAAATAGCACGCGCGAATGCCTGCGCCGGCCAGGCGCGCACGCGCGGCTTCTACCTCTGCGACACGTAGGCCTTTATCCATGGAGTCGAGCACCCGCTGCGATCCCGATTCCACTCCCATCCATACTTCATCGCAGCCTGCGCGTTTCAGGCTCGTGACTGTTTCCTCGCTCATGAGGTCGGCACGAGATTGAATCTTGAACGGCAGTGCACAGGCCCGCGCTTCCATCTCGTCCGCGAATTGCCGGGTCCAATGCTGGTTGAGGGCAAAGATGTCATCTCCAAACCAGATATGCTGCACTCCATAGACTTCTTTGAGCTCGCGAATTTCTTCCGCGACCAGCTCCGCGGGGCGCAGTTGAAACTTGTTTCCAGAAATGGGTTTGGCGCACCAGTTGCAACGGTAAGGGCATCCACGGCTGGCGACAACGTTGGTGGAGAAGCGACCGTGCGCCAAGGTCCAGGCCCGGCGGTAGGGCTCGAGATCGATCAACTCGCGTGCCGGCTTACGCAGGTTCTTCCAGCCGGAATTTCGGGCCAACTTCACCGGGCTCTGTACCAGGCGGCCGCCGACGTCGAGGTGAAGAACGCCTGGTATCTCGGTGGGGAGAGCGCCACCTTGCAGAATGGCTGCACAGAGTTCCACCAGGCTCTGTTCCGCTTCACCCACGAGAACGAAATCGACCCCATTTTCCAGATACTCTTTCGCGTTGTCTGTGGCGTCGGAGCCGTGAGCAATTACGATGGCTCCGGACCCTCGTGCAGCCTGTGCCAACTGCCAGGCCAGCTCGCGCATGCGCGTCAGGCACATCTTGGTAAGAAAATTGAAGTCATCTTCATAGATGGCGAGGATCTTCGGCTTCTCCTGCTGCAACATCGTAGGGAAACCGCTGACCGGATCCTGCAGCATGGGATCGAAAACGGCAGCCGAGATTCTTTGCGCTCTGAGCGCAGCAGCTGCGTAGAGAGTCCCCAGCGGCGGATACGGTTGCATCTTCCGTACCTGCTTGGGGTCATAGGCCAGATGATAGGAGTGCGCCAGAAGAATATCCGCCACAAGTTACCTCGACTCGATCATTGAACTAACACGCACTCGCGGGTAGTTTGGGAAGTTCCTGGCCGGTTACGAGTGATCGGCGCAAGGCGAACCGCTCAGAGAGACCTGCAAGCCAAAGCTCCCAGGGAAAAAAGCACTGGTTCGAATTCAGCCGCCAGCGTATCGGCGACTTAATGACAAATTGCACCGCACTCCGTAGCCGGGAACGTTTCCCGGTCTGCCGGTATATCTGGCTATTGAGCAGAAAGTACTCGACCATCCGCTCCAGGCGCGCAAGCTCTTTCCCTTTAAGCCAGGGGAGCATGTTGGCGCCCAGCGGCATCTCCATCCAGTCGTGCAGGGAGTGCGGTTCGGGCACGCCGAGTTCCCGCAGCTGCGGCCAGATAGGAATTCCTGGATAGGGAGTGAAGATATTGGGCGAGAAGCTTACATTGGGAAACTGTCTCGCGATATCGCTCATGGTTTGAAAGGTGATGGTGCGGTCCGCCTCGGTTTCACCGGGGTAAGCAAAGATGAGATTGAAGGTGACCCGGATGCCGGCGAGCTGGGCCTTGCGTGCTGTCTCATACATCTCGTTGACGCGTTGGTGGCGCTTGTTCATCAGCTTCAGCACGGGCTCTGAAGTGGATTCAGTGCCAAAGCCCATGTGCGAAACGCCGCTCTTGCCGAGCAGGATGACTTCCTCTTCGCTCATGCGGCAAAGGAAGTCGGTCGAAGCCTGAAAGGTCCACCGGAACTTCACTCCGGATGCGAGGATGCCGCGGGCGATATCGAGCGCGCGGGCAAGTTGGACAGGAAAGTTTGAGTCCAGCAGCGCGACTTCTTCGATGCGATACCTGGTCACCAGATCGACCAGTTCAGAAACCACCCGCTCGGCCGAGAGGGCGTTGAAGCGGCGCTTGTAGAAGACCATGTCCGTGCAGTAGTTGCACGCGTAGGGGCACCCGACACTGGTGGCATACCCAATCTTCCTGCCCCCGCTGAGCCTCTCGTATGCGTCGAAATCTGTCAGGTCAAAGGCGGGAACCGGAAGCGCATCCAGAGGCTCTACGTGGCGGTCCGGATTATGCCTGCGTTGGCCCTGGCTCTTCCATGAAACTCCGGCAATGCCCTCCAGAGAACGCTTTGCGAGCAATGCTTCAGCCACTTCCACCAGCGTGATTTCGCCTTGCCCCCGGACCACGACATCGACGTAGGGCTCGCTCAAGGTTTCATCCGGCAGCAGGGTGGGGTGCCAGCCACCAAAGATAATCGGCAGCCAGCGAAGATTGGCCTTGATGGCTGTGGCCACTTCCACCGCGCCGCGGATCATGGGACCGGTGAGCACGGAGATCCCGAGGCACAGAGCGTCTACGCTTTCGCACTCGATCCGGGTTCGATATTCCGGATCAATCGCGGCGTCGATCACCACGACCTCAAAGTTGGCCTGGCGCAGCGTAGAGGCGAGTGCCAGCAGGCACAACGGAGCGCCGAGCGGTGGCCCGTCGTACGGGGGGTAAAAGAGGATCACCTTCCCCCGGGTCAGCATGTGGCCTCCACCGCGTTTGGCTCCAGCCGCTTGGCATCGACGGCCGGTTTCAGAGCGGCGGTTCTGTCTTTCAACTTCTTGTTCAGCCAGAGCTCGACAGGAAAGCGATAAGCGCTGTGGTCTAGACGCCAGCGCGCAGGCAACGAGATGCATTTCTGCGCCAGCCGGGTGATCGGTGTGCGCGTGTCCGCCGAAATGGGAATGCGATCGAAGGCAATGCGGAGGTAGTCACGCATGACCTGCAGTTCCTGGTGATCGCGGCCGTTCAACCAGGGAAGCTTGGTGTACCGTGGGAAAAAGTCCACCCAGCCTTCCAGTGAATCCGGCACGTGTACGCCCAGCTCCGCAATCTTATCCATGATGGGAGCGCCCGGATACGGGGTAAAGATATTGGTCCAGAACTCTGCTCCGGGAAACTTTCTGCAAACATCCATCACAAAATTGATGGTCTCTTTCCGCTCTTTCGCTCCTTCGCCCGGGAAGGCAAAGATGATGTTGAAGGATGGACGAATCCCAGCGGCCAGGCAGCGGGCTGCACTTTCATAGATCGTCGGGAAGTCCTGAAAGTCCTTGTTCATGGCCTTCCAGACCTTGCGCGACCCCGATTCGGCGCCCTGGCATATCTGGTGCAGACCGCTTTTGTGCAGCAGCTTCAGGTCTTCGAGAGAGAGGCGTGCGGTGAGGTTGGTGGTCGCCTGAATGCTCCATTTGAATTGGGCTCCGGCGCGCACCAGTCCCTCAGAGATGGCACGGGCACGGTCGAGGTCAACGAGGAAATTGTCATCGACAATCCACAGCATTTCCAAACCGTATCTGCGGCTGAGATCGACCGTCTCTTCGACGAACTGTTCGGCGGGCAGAGCGTTCCATTTACGTCCGTAGACGCCGGCATTGGTGCAGTAAGCGCAATTGAAGGGGCAGGCGAGACTGGAGGTATACATCGCCCAGCGTTTGCCGCACAACCGTTCATAGGCGTCGAAGTCCGCCAGGTGGTACGCCTTCGGGGGCATGTCGATGAGCGGTTTGAGAGGCCGTTCGGCGGTGAAGATCAGCTTGTTGTCGCGCTTGAACCCAATGCCCGCAACAAAGTCGGGCGCTGATCCCTTCTCGATGTGGTTGACCAGCTCGAGCAGCGAGTCTTCGCCCTGTCCGCGAACGACGTAGTCGATATAGGGCGCTTGCAGTGTCTGTGTCGGCAGCAGCGAAGGGTGCCAGCCGCCCAGGATGATAGGGAAGTCAGGATTCCATTCCTTGATGGCGCGGGCGATTTCAACCGTCTCGCGGATCATGGGTCCGGTCACCAGAGAGATCCCAAGGCAGAGGGCATCCCGTACTTCTTCGAGCACGCGCTTTTTATAGTTCGGCGTGATGGTGGAATCGATGAGGCAAATTTGGTATCCGGCGCGAAGCAACGGTGTGGCTACAGCCAGGATGCCAAGGGGAGCCGTCGCGTCGGAGCTGGCGAAGGACGGGAAGAAAAAAACGATTTTGCGGGACTTCGACAACACTTATTCCTCGCTTGAATGGACGATAGATCGTTTGCGGAGCGTAATTGTCACCGGGATGTCAGCGGTTTGTCTCTTTTAAGACAAGGCGGGCGAAGGCACTCTGCTGCTTGCATTCCGGTTCCGGTTTTGAGAGGAAAAGGCTGGTGGGAACGTAGGGCACCCGTCGATCGCCTCCAATGCTGTTATGACACAGACTCCCACGGGACCCATTGGGGAGACTTGGTCCGGCTCTTAAGGTAGAAGATTGGTACGTATGATCAGGTGCGAGCCGTCGTCTTTGTCTATGATTCATTCTGGATGAGGTAGCGGACGCATGAATAAAGCGGACACGGCTGAGCAACTCTCTGCCATTGTCGTGAACTCGCTGGACACTCAGGCGAAGACACAAGATCTGGCGCGCCGGGCGTATCGGAGCCGCACGCAGTTCCACAGGCTGTTTCGAACCGTGGTCGAAGAAAGTCCGGCTGCCATGCGACGACGGCTATTGTTGGAAAGAGCAGCGTATCAACTGGGGCATACCGGAACGTCCGTCACGGACGTTGCCCTGGATGCCAACTACGGTTCGTTGGAGGCATTTACTCGGGCTTTCCGAAAGGCTTTTCGGATTTCTCCCAGCCTCTACCGCCGCATGCGTGATCCGCACTTTCACTTGCCGGCGTCCAACAAAATTCACTTTTTTGCCCCTGGCTCATCGACAGAAGGAGGAAGAGATATGGATCTATTCGATCGTTTTGAAGGCAACGACTCCTGGCACACGCGGCGTTTGCTGGAATACGCGGGTACCTTGACAGAGGAACAATTGGATCGGCCGCTGCCAACAGTCATAGAACTGCTGCCCTGGCGGGAGTCGAATAAAACTCTAAGGCAGCTCCTGGAAAACATCATCTTCACGAAAGAAGTTTGGACGGCCGCGCTGTCGGGAGTCGATATGGATGTGAACGGGCCTCCTCCATCGCAGCGCTCCCCGCAGGCGATGCTGCAAAGGCTGGAGAAGACCGATGCAGAACTGCATCGTATTTTCAGGGACGTCAGAAACCGCTCCGCGTGGGATGACACGTTCGTCGACGCTCTGTGCGAGCCGGCAGAGACGTTCACGTTCGGCGGCGTCTTCGCCCATATCATGACATTCAATGCACATCGCCGATTGATGGCGTTGGACGCTCTACGCCAGCTCGGCGTTCAAACTGAAGGTTTCGGCGATCCCATGGAGTATGAGGAAAGTGTGGCACCCTGGAACGAACGGGTCGCTGTCAAAATGCCATGAGCCCAAACGAACCTGGGACCGTAAGTGAGGAGGCTAAGTTCAGTTGCTCTTTTCAGGTCCACTCGTCGAGCGGGGAACCTGGGGGCCGCTCCTTTGCAGGCAGCTCCGTTATTTCGCGATATCGCTGCTCTTCCGGCAGGGGGTAGGTTTCAAGCCGTCGCAGATAGAAAACCTCCTTAAACATCGACAACAGCCTGACCGGCGCCTGGGCGCGAATCACGAAGCATTGCTTCAAGGCGTTGAAGGAGATAGATGCCCGCACTTCACCGAGCACTACGGTCAGGGTCTCCAAGGTCTCCTTCACTGCGTTCGGATCTACGTTGAGGGTGAAGCCGCTCCAACGCTCGATCACGATGGGAGAAGCGCCACGAACGGCTTCATCAAATGCCATTGAGGCGGCTCGAGCAAACGCTTCCGGATACGAGTACCTCGGCAAGAAAGTTGCCCCAAGCATCCGCACCTCCAGCCCGATCATGGGATAGCAATGAATCGGACCGGAGTCCAACCTTCTGAGGATGGCGGCTCTCGCCGCTTCGTAGCAGGGATCGGGAATATCGAAGCCATCGGATTTGGTTACCAGGCGAAGGTCTCCAAGGCAGGGAATCAACTGCAGCTGAACATGCGCAAAGTGTCCGCGGCCGTCAAAGTAACGGATGTATTTTCGGTCGCCGATGGCTGCGCGCTGGATCGTCTCTTTGTAGTCGGGGCGTTCTGATATCACATTGCCATTTTTCCATAACGTCTGTGCAGTTCGGAGGGAATCGACGGGTGCCCCAGGTTGCCTAAGCGTACCCGGGCCGAAAGGGTGGGCGAAGCCCAACGATACCTTTTGCTGAATTGGCCACAAATCCCATTGAGCATTTTGAAATGGATGGCTCTATCGTGAAGGGGACGGCCTTCAGGCCGTCCGTCAACAGAAAGAATAACTGCGGCTTCAGCCGCTGAGGGGAGGTAGTCCGTGTCATAGTCACGTCCGAAGGAAATCGACGGGTGCCCCACGTTCGCCCAAGCGTACGTGGGACGAAAACGATGGGCGGAGCCCAACAATCGCTTTCACTCCATCGAATTACAACCCAGTCGCGAAGGAGTGTGTGTGATAGCAGCCGCTTTGTTGTTTCTAAAGTTGCGCTGGCCGGAGTACCCGTTTGTTGATGCCCACCAGCGAGAGGCCAAGGCGCCGGTTTATTCATGTACACTCCGGATTCGGAGACTTGTCTTTGGTTAGACTCTTTCAAGGTTTGCGTCCATTCAAGGTTGCCTCAGCGGTGCGCGACGCCTTTGCCGGGTTCACCCTCGCAGCCATGAATATCCCCCAGGCGCTGGGATATACCAAGATCGCCGGCATGCCTGTGGTGACTGGTCTCTATTCCTTGCTGCTGCCGGCGGTGGCTTTTGCGGCCTTCGGCTCCTCCCGCTACCTGGTGGTTTCGGCTGACTCGGCGACCGCGGCTATCTTTGCCGGTGGCGTCTCAGACCTGGCGCCCGTGGCCAGCCCGCGTTATGTGGCGCTCGCGGGGGCGGTCGCGTTGCTTACGGCCGTGTTTCTGCTGCTGGCACGATTGCTCAAACTGGGCTTCATTGCCGACTTTCTCTCCCAGACGGTGCTCGCCGGTTTTCTCACCGGTGTCGGGTTCCAGGTCGGCATCGCGGTGCTGGGAGAGATGCTGGGAGTGCCCGTCTCCTCTCGCCGAACGGTTATGCAGTTCGCGGAGGTTCTCAGAAGACTGCCGCACGTGCACCTGCCGACCTTGGCCGTTTCCGTTGTGGTCGTGACCGCCCTGCTTCTGTTTCACCGCTTTCTGCCCAAAGCGCCAGGAGCGCTGGTGGCGGTTGCCGGCGCCATCGCCGCAAGTGCTCTCTGGAACTTCAGCCGGCATGGCATAGAAATTATCGGGCCGGTGGTAGGTGGTCTTCCTCATTTTGTCCTCCCCCATATGGGTTGGCGAGATCTGACACCGCTGATTTCCGTGGCCGCATCGTGCGCGGTCATGATCATCACCCAGAGCGCTGCAACCGCCCGAGCTTACGCGGCGCGCCATCGGCAGGTATTAGATGAGAATGCCGACCTGGCAGGTCTTTCCGCGGCAAATGCCGTGGCTGGATTCAGTGGGACCTTTGTGGTCAACGGAAGCCCCACCCAGACCGCAATGGTCGAGGGCGCAGGCGCGCAGAGCCAGGTGGCGCAACTTGCCACTTCGGCCACGGTCGCGGTTGTTTTGCTGTTTCTCACCCGGCCAATCGAGTATCTGCCCCGTTGCGTGCTCGGTTCCCTGGTGTTCGTGATCGCGATCCGGTTGATCAACGTGCGGTCCCTCCTGGCGATACGCCGCGAAAGCCCGGGTGAGTTTGCATTGGCAGTGACTACCGCAGTGGTTGTGGTCGCGGCGGGAGTGGAGCAGGGCATCGTTCTGGCGATGATCCTCTCGCTGTTACGGATCGTCAACCACAGTTACCATCCGCACACGGGTATCATGCTTCCCCACCCGGACGGAGGTTGGGATCTGAAGCCGGTGGCGCCGGGCGTGATGACGGTACCGGGATTGGTGTTGTACCAATTTGGAGCAGAGCTCTTTTATGCGAACGCCAACCGGTTCGCAGAAGAAGTGAAGGCCGCCGTGGGAAACCACCCTCCTTCGCAGGTCCGCTGGCTGATTGTCGATGCCGAGGCCATCATCCATTTGGATTATTCGGCGGCGCGCATGCTTGTGGAATTACAACAGGAACTCAAGGAAAGCGGAACCCAGTTTGGCTTTGCCCGTATGCACGGCGGGCTCGAATCGGACTTTGTGCGCCACCACGTGGCCGAGGTCATCGACCCGGCGCTGATCTTCCGACGGCTGCATCAAGCTCTGTCAGCTTTCCGGAAATTGAATGCTACTTCTGAAAAAGCAGCGGAGCAAAATGAATGAGATTGTCGCGCCACACCGGCCACTGGTGATGGCCTGGGGTTTCGATAGCCGTCACGGGAAGGCCTTCGGCTTTGAGCGCTGCAATCGCTGCCTGGTTTGGTTTGAGCAGCGCATCGTCCACGCCGCAGGCCATCCATAGCAGACGGAGATTCGCCTTCTGCGGGGTGATCTTTGGCAGCTGTGCGACGGCGTCGCCACTCAGACCAGCGGAAAAAGTACCTATCCAGGCGAAGAGGTCGGTGTGCGTGAGACCGATGAACAAGCTCTCATGGCCGCCCATGGAAAGACCGGCAATCGCGCGGTCGTCACGCTTCTTCGATACGCGATAGTTAGCCTCGATCTGGGGCAGGACTTCCGTGAGCAGCGCCTTCTGAAAGAGATCCATGTTCTGCGCTCGGATCACAGGATCGCGCCCGGGCTTCAGCGCCGCCATGTTGCCATAGCCGAGCGTCATGACGACGATCATTGGCTTGGCCTTGCCGGAAGCGATCAGGCTGTCGAGGATGAAGTTTGCCTTGCCGACGGTCGACCAGCCGTCCGCTGCGTCGCTGAAGCCGTGCAGAAGGTAGAGCACGGGGTAGCTGCGCTTGGCTTTCGCATCATAGCCGGGCGGGGTGTAGACGTAGTAGTCGCTTTGATTGTTAAACAGACCGAGAACCACCTGCGAGGTATAGAAATGGTGCTCCACAATGCCATGCGGGATGGACTGCAGTTCCCACGGTTGGGGCGGCGTGCCGGGGATAGTGAGATTGTTCCAGAGACTCTGCAGGTTGTCGCGCACGTCGGTATTTCTGGGGTCGAGTATCGGCGTGCCGTCGACCACAAAGCGATACTCGTAGATTTCGGGCACGAGGGCGCCCGTCGTTGCTGTCCACAGACCATCGGAATCCTTCTGCATGGGCGTCACCGTACCCTCGAGCGCGAGGTCGACCTGCTGCGCATTGGGCGCACGGAGGCGAAGGGTTACGGTATCGTCCGGGTGGATCTCGGGCGAAACGTAGGGTGGTAGCGCCGGGGGTGCGGGGGCGGCCGGGACCTGGGCAACGGCAAGCAGCGGGAGGCAGAGTGCGAGAAGGCATGCTTTTCGGGCGGCGCGGAGGTATCGTTGTTTCATCCGCGAAAGTCTATCAGACCAATGCGAAGCCAAAAACGTGGGCCTAGATCGGCGCAAGAGACATGAGCAAGTACTGTAATGCGGTCTTCATGATCCTGATGTGCAGCATGACGGCATCGGCGAAACCGAAGGAGAGCCCGAGGGAACATACCACGTGGAGCACTTACCTGGGCAGCCCGGATGCTTCTCACTACTCGGCCTTGAAGCAGATCGATGGTTCCAACGTCAGCAGACTGCAAGCCGTCTGGTCCTACGAAAGCGGAGACGAACGCGCCTATGAGTTCAATCCCATCGTGGTGGGCAAAACGATGTATGTCCTGGCCAGGGATTCCGCGATTGTTGCCCTCGACGCAGCTACCGGAAAGGAGCTATGGGTCTATCGCTCTTCGGCGCTGACCCAGAGACGGGAGACCCATCGCGGTATCAACTATTGGCAAAACGCGGATGGCTCGGATAAACGCCTTCTGATCACCTTTAACAACCAACTGGAAGCAATCAACGCCGATCGTGGGCAACGGATCACCTCGTTTGGAAACGGGGGATTGGTTGATTTGAAGGAAGGCCTGGGGCGCGATTTCAATACCATCCATCAGATCCAATCGGGCACTCCGGGTGTTGTCTTTGGAGATCTGATCATTTTGGGTTCGTCGACGGGAGAGGACTATGGGTCTCCTCCTGGAGATATCCGGGCGTACGACGTAAAGACCGGGCACATGGTTTGGATCTTCCACACCATCCCGCATCCGGGCGAATTGGGTTACGATACCTGGCCCAAAGACGCGTGGAAGTATGCCGGCGGCACCAACTGCTGGGGCGAAATGAGTTTGGACGAGTCGACGGGGATCGTCTACATACCTACCGGTTCTCCGGTTTACGACTTCTACGGCGTCGACCGCAAGGGTAATAACTTATTTTCCGACTCGTTGATTGCGCTCAACGCGCGCACCGGGAAGTTGCTCTGGTACTACCAACTGGTTCACCACGACTTATGGGACTACGACGCAATGTCCGCACCTCAACTGCTGACCGTGCGTCAGAACGGGAAAGATGTGGGCATTGTGGCCCAGGCCAGCAAGCAAGGATTTGTTTACGTCTTTGACCGCGCGACGGGCAAGCCGCTGTGGCCGATCGAAGAACGTCCGGTGCCGAAATCCGATATGCCGGATGAGCAGGCTTCGCCGACTCAACCCTTTCCGGTCAAGCCGCCACCCTTCGCGCGTCAGTCATTCACGGTGGCAGATATCAACCCCTACATTCTGAGTCCTGCGGATCGAGCGCGATGGGTGAAGGTGGTAGAGAACGCCCGCAACCAGGGGCTCTTTACCCCTCCAGGGTTGACCGACACGATCGAGATGCCGGGCAATCACGGAGGGGCCAACTGGGGCATGACCGCTGCGGATCCGGTCAATGGGTTGATGTATGTGGTGTCGATGGACATTCCCGCGATCCTCAAAAATGAGCATCGGGAACCTTCCTCGCTGTGGCAAATTCCTACGCGAGCGACGCCGGCCATGCAAGGCAAGGCGGTGTACCACTACTACTGCGAACGATGCCACGGCGTGGAAAGGGCAGGCGCACCGCCGGCCATCCCATCGCTGGTGGATGCGCCCACGATCTTTGGTGGAGACACCATTAAAGCGACGGTGAACTACGGACGGAACGACATGCCCGGCTTTCCCGACCTCACCGACCGGCTGCTTAACAATCTATTGCTGTATCTGGATAATCCCACGAGCGCGCCGGAGCCGCTGCCGGCGCGGAGCGAACCGCCTCCTCCTCCCGCGGGCGTTCCGTCGCCTCCGATTCGTTACTGGAGCGGTTACGGATTACAGCCTGCGATTATTCGTCCGCCGTGGACGACGATGACTGCGTACGATCTGAACCTGGGCGTGATCAAGTGGCAGATACCGCTGGGAAATGCTCCTCAAGGCGCAGCGGAAAATCTCGTAAATACGGGCGTCATGATGGCGAGAAGCGGGCCGTTGATCACCGCCGGTGGTTTGGTTTTTATCGCTACCAAAGACGAGGCGAAGCTCCGGGCGTATGACGAGCTAAGTGGGAAGGTTGTCTGGCAGACGGATCTTCCCGCGGGGTCCGAGGGCGTGCCTGCTGCTTACCAGGTGGATGGACGTGAATATATTGTGGTTTGCGCCACCTCGGCTAAGGGAAAGGACATCCCGAGAGACGGCCCTGAGGAGCCTGGTGCGCAGCCGGTGAAGAGGTCGTACATTGCGTTCGCCTTGCCTGATCGGTGATCCGCGACAAAACTACTCCACGGAGAATTCGGGAGGGCCGAGAGGCGCACCGCAGATCCCTCCACTGCGCTACCCCGGATTTCCTGTTGGGCTTGGTGGCGTTGTTGCAATTCATGCGCCCTTCTTTACGGAAGGGCGCATACGCGGCCTCGTCTAGTGCAGCGTGGCAGGAAATCCGGGTACGCTCCGGTCGGGATGACAATTCATCTTGGAAACTACACTTAGCGTTCCCAAACAAAAATTGTCATCCCGACCGGAGCGTAGCGCAGTGGAGGGATCTGCGGTGCGCCTTTCGGCCCTCCCGAATTCCCCCCGTAGTTTTGTCGCGGGGTTAATCTTTGATGGTCTCGCTGAGCCGGCCGACCTGGGTTAGAAGATAGTTCCGTTCCGGGAGACTCGTGGTTCGTTCTGCGGCCATTCGGTAGTGCACAATCGCCCCCGCGCAATCACCGGACATCTCCAGCAGGTGGGCGCGCACTGCATCCAGACGATGATGTCCCTCCAGCCGTCCATCCTCGTCCAACACCGTCAGCAGCTTGAGACCTTCCCCGGGGCCCCGGACCATAGCGGTCGCGATCGCATGATTCAACATCACCATCGGATTGCTGGACATGTGCTTCAGCAGTTCGTAGAGCGCCAGAATCTGTGGCCAGTCTGTGTCCTCAGCCTTACTTGCTTCGGAATGAACGGCGGCAATGGCAGCCTGTAGCTGATAGGAAGTGATCGATCCTTTCGAAAGGGTCGCGGTGATGAGTGCGATGCCTTCGGCGATCTCTTTTTGGTCCCAGAGTGATCGATCCTGTTTGGCGAGCGGGATCAGTTCCTCGTCGGGCCCGGTTCGCGCCTTGCGGCGGGCGTTCGTCAACAACATGAGGGCCAGCAGTCCACCCACCTCGCCATCGTGGGGAAGGGAATGGTGAAGAGCTCGCGTCAGGCGGATTGCTTCACTGGATAATTCGAGCCGCTGCGCGTGCGGCCCGGTGCTGGCGACATAGCCCTCGTTAAAGATCAGGTAGAGCACGTGCAGCACCGCGCCAAGCCGTTGCGCTCGCTCCTCATCGGTTGGCAATCGGAAAGGGGTTCCGGAAGACTTGATGCTTTGTTTGGCCCGGCTGATTCGCTGCGCCATGGTGGCCTCGGGCACCAGGAATGCATGCGCGATCTCCGCGGTCGTGAGGCCACCGACCGCTCGCAGCGTGAGAGCGATCGCCGATGGTCGGCTTAGGGCGGGGTGACAGCACATGAAGAGCAAAATGAGCGTGTCATCCTGTTCAACATGACTGTCAATCTCAGCTACGGACGCTAAGTAATCGAGTTCCGCCGCCACCGCAGTTTCGCGGCGGCGACGGGCTATCTCGCTTCTGACGTGATCGGTCATGCGACGGGAGGCGACCTGGATCAGCCACCCACGCGGATTGTCAGGAGTGCCGTCCTTGGGCCACTGAAGCGCTGCTGCCAACAACGCTTCCTGCAACGCATCTTCGGCGTCGGCGAAGTCATGGAAGCGGCGAATGATTACACCGAGCACCTGCGGCGTGAGTTCGCGCAACAGATGCTCGGAATCGCGATCCAACTCGGTCACGGCAACTCCTCAGAGGACCTACTCATGATTTGCCGCACCTCGATGGGCATACTCAATGCGATTCCCCCGGGGCCGGGTCCTCCCGATATGCGGGCGGCGATCTCATAGGCACGTTCCGCACGGTCGACGTCCACAATCCAATAACCCAGGACGAATTCCTTTGCCTCGGGAAACACTCCATCGGTGATCGGTGCGTGATCCTTGCCTGCCCGCACCACTTTAGC
>JBEKNJ010000065.1:0-31984 GCA_049522955.1 Acidobacteriaceae bacterium | reverse complement strand
GCCAATCTCAGTCACGAACTAACCCGAGGCACCATCGCCGGCCAGATCAAGGCCCTCTCCATGATCATAGCCATCGAAGGACTAATTCCCGGCCGCCCCTCCCCCGCCGCAACCCAACCCACGGCCCCGCCCGTCAAGGCAGAAATCTACACCGCTGAGTGGCTCCGCAAACAGCAGCAGAATGGAAACCCAGGCGACGTCGTTCCCCCGGAAGCCCAACCCGCCACCAACCAGGTCCCCCAACCGGAGCATGCTCCGCAGCCCACTCCACCACTTGAACGCAACCCCAGCCCTCTCAACCCCTTCGTCATCCCCGAAGGCAGAATGAGAGTACCCGACGCGACTGGCAGCATCTACGATGCCGCTCTGGACACCACCATGTCCCTCAGGCTCCCCTTTTCTATAAAGAAAGGCCCCTTTGGAAACGGCCACGGAAATCGATAAAAGGCCAAATTTTATCGAATTTTATAAATATCCCGGCTAATGGAGACGCTCCTTTTGCATCTCCCAGGCCCCGAAAGAGAGCGATAACCCTCCTCGACGCAAGTACAGCCCTTGGTTGCAGCTTGAGCTGCGTATTTAATAATCGTTGACCACCTGCACGGCTTTGACACTGTCCAGCAGCCGGTTGCGGTTTCCATCCTCAGCGAACCTTAAATGCCCTATGTGCTCGGCATCACCTTCGTTCGCAGCATAAATTCGGTAAGCGATGCTTCCTGTCGTGTGGTACTTGCATTGGACAAGATATTTCATGAATTTCGGTTTTGCCGCTTCTGCTTCCATGGAGGTCGCTCCCGTCGGCTCTGTCTCCCCTGCTTGTTCTATCGGCATCTGTTGAGGAAAAGGGGGGCTGGACTTTGAGGCTATCGAATTCTTTTCACGAGACATGGCCAGCTATTGTGACCCCGTTTTGCCGTTTGTGGAGGAAAAAATAATTGGGCCTTTTTTCTCCGACGATGATCGGCCAGTCGTGACATCCCGCCCGCAAAATCCGCGAATATCTTTCGGGCAGAAGACCAGTCCTTTTGATCTGCCGGGTGTCCAGGCGCGGAAGCATGGGTCAGAAGCACCCTTTACGATCTACACCGCGGTTCAGTAACATCCGGTCACACAGGTCGGGCGCGGACGAACCGCATTGCAATAACCGTGGGTGCCGTGAGCGCAAGGAGCCACAATGTTGAACAATTTCCGCAGCATAACCCGTCGTCGGTTCCTCTCGGCCGGCGCGGCCACCGCGGCCTATACCATGGTTCCCAAAAACGCGGCCGGCTTGAGGGCCGCGATCGACCCGCAATCGACCGCTCTCCCCACCCCAAAGTGGCGGGATGAAGGCGTCATCGATCTGTCGAAATCTCCTCACGCCAAACTCAGAACCGTTCCCGTCCATGCGGTTGAGATAGAACCAGGCTTTTGGTCCAGGCGGCGTGACATTAATGTTGAATCCAGCATCCCCAGCATGCACGATCAGTTGATCGCGCATGGCCGTATGGATAACTTCCTGCGGTTGACTAACCAATCGGCTGCCCCGCAGGTGGGGCCCTACTACTCCGACTCCGACATCTACAAGTGGATGGAAGCGGTCGGCTTTGTCCTGCAATCCGGCGATCGCCCGGAGCTGCGCCGGACCACCGAAGGCATGATTCGAGCCGTGGTTGCTGTTCAGGAGCCAAGCGGTTACCTGAACACCTACTATGTGGGCGAGCACAAATCCGAACGCATGCTGCCGCACTCCCAGCAGGTGGGGCATGAACTCTATTGCTTAGGTCACATGTTGCAGGGTGCTATCGCCTACTACCGGGCAACCGGTGATCCCACGCTGCTCAATGCGGGGATTCGTTTTGTCGATGATTTTCTGCTGCCCAACTACGGGCCTGGACCGAACCAAAAGCCCATTGTTGCCGGCCATCCTGAGATCGAGATGTCGCTCATCGAGCTCTACCGCACGACAGGGAATCGCCGCTACCTCGATCTGGCCGGCTATATCCTCCATGGCGATGATCGCATTCCACTGAAGCCGCGAGAGATCGTCTACATGTATTGCGGCATTCCGTTCACCTCGCGCACCAGGCTCGAAGGTCACGCAGTACGCGCCATGTACGCCTGTTGTGGGGCCACGGACTACTACCTCGAGACGGGCGATCCAACTTATCTGGAAACCCTCAACACCCTCTGGCACGATCTGTCCGAGCACCAGATGTACATCACCGGCGGCGTCGGCGCGCGGAGTGAGGGCGAGGCCTTTGGCGACGCCTATGAGTTACCCAACGCCCGTGCCTACGGGGAAAGCTGTGCCGCGATCGGCAACATGATGTGGAATTGGCGCATGCTCTCGGCCACCGGCGAGTCACGCTTTGCTGACGTCATGGAGCGTGCGCTGTACAACGGCATCAACTCGGGAATGTCGCTCGACGGCAAACTTTACTGCTATCGAAATCCGCTGGCACACGATCCAACTTCCGGCGACAAGATCCGCAATCCCTGGTATGACACCACCTGTTGCCCGCCCAACCTCGAACGCACGTTTGCTTCGCTCCCCGGCTACTTCTACAGCATCGCGGACGACGGAGTCTACGTCCATCTCTACGACAACTCCTCCATGAACTGGCACCTGGCAAGCGGCACGCCAATCAAGTTGACACAGAAAACCGCCTATCCGTGGGAAGGTACGATTCGCCTTTCGGTTGCGCCGGCTGCGGCCGAAGTGTTTACCGTCTACGTGCGCATTCCCGGCTGGTCGCGCAAATCAACGGTGAAGGTCAATGGCGAACCTGTCGAAGAAGTGGTGGCTGGCAGATATCTACCCATTCGGCGTAGTTGGAAGGGGAACGATGTAGTGGAGATCGTTCTTGACATGGAGCCGCGTGCGGTCAAGGCCAATCCCGCGGTTACGGAGGATACCGCTCGCGTCGCCATGCAACGCGGTCCAATCGTGTTCTGTATGGAGCAGCTCGACCAGGCAGCGGGAAGGGATCCCCGCGATTTTTACTTCTACACCGCTCGCCCCGGCGCCCAGGGAACAGCGAAGTATGAGCCGGAGCTGCTCAATGGCGTGGTCACGTTGGAACAGCCCGGTTCGTATACGGCCCCGCCGGCATCGCAGCCTCTGTATGAGCCGGAAACCGCAACCGGAGTCGTGTCCGTTGAACCAGCCGGCCCCACTACCTTGAAGCTTATCCCTTACTATGCATGGGCGAACCGAGAGGAATCGGCCATGCAGGTCTGGATCCCGGATCAACCAGGCTAACGCGCTGCGGCGGATGGCTCAGCCGTTTTCCCGGTCAACGACTTGCATGCAACAGAGCGGCATTTGACGCCAATTTGGGGCAGTCGAACACCGCAACTATGCTCTGGTGCATTACCAGCAGCCACTATGATTACTTGAGAGTTAACCTGCCGCATTCTGCACCATAACGCGCTGTGGAATTGCTCCGATATTTGCTACGTAGAGATTTCGTGGCCGAAACCGCCTCGAAAAAACGCAACACACATCCAAAAAGGTCGCAGATCTGATTACCAAAGTGCCCCTTTCGGGTTACTCATGGGCAATAGCAAATTCTGTCGCAGCGGCTGATGCTTTTGAACCAGCGGCGATCTCCTCGGGCCTCGCGATCAATTTAGGGGGAGTATCGATGGCGAATGGACCGAGGGATCGCCGTGAATGCGATCCAGCCCGAAGACGGGCCGAGGAGTTTCTCTCAAGGGCACCCACGTCAGCTCAATTTGTGAGGGTACATCTTCTTCCGCTAGGGAGGACGACATGTGGCACTCAGTGTTTGCCGAGGTAAGGTCATCAGCGCGGGTGTGCGCAACCGCGCAAGTCACCCTTCGTGAACGGCGCAGTTATGAGAGCGCGCTTGGTTAGGGTGAGTACTGTCTCACTGAGTGAACACCGTCGCTCGCAGACTGAGTTCTCATTTTGGATTCAAAAGAAAAGTGCAACTTGCACAGGAAAGAAGGTGAAGACATTGACCCCAAACCTGGAACCGGACCGACCCCGGGAGACACGGAAGCTACCGCGAAGGGCTACTGCAAAGATCACCCTAGCGGCATCATTAACCTGCGGAGCTATAGCGGCGACTGGTATCAACAGTCCTGCTCAGACCTCGCAGCCAGATTACAAGCAACCACGGACGCCTCCTACAAAATCGTTCCAGATTGACCGGCGCAGGATAGGCCCCGTAATCCTGGCCGCAAGTGGGCCCACGGGGCAAAGTCTCGTAACGTTGCAATGAAGTATTTCTCGTCAGGCGAAGGTCTGACGGCTTTTCCGCTTTGGCTGAAACTCCCCCGCCGCTTTACGAAACAGAGGCCAGGGCGGCTATTTTTTGTGTTGGTCGAGGGCGCACAGCGCGACCGCGCAGAGCAGCCGGGCAAACAAGTAGTCGCTCGATGCCTTTCGACTATCCACCAAACGAGGATGGTGGGTCGGGCAGATCACGGGCGTGACTTCATTTTGTCCGTGTACGACGTACTTGGTGCGGCACAGTTCTCCAGGGACAGCAAAGCAGGTCGGGCAATAGACGCTGGTGGCATGGCTCATGATTGGCTCTCTATAGTTAGTACAGCCAGGGCAGAGCTACAGTATCTGCGCGTTCCTGGCGTTATTCAGCGTGATCTCAACCGCCAGCAGGACGGCCTGATCGGTTTCGCTAACCGGCTGTTCCACCAACTGCTCGTACGAATCGCGGAGCCGCTCCAGGGCGGTCATCAGCTCGCTGTTGCTCTGCATGACACCGCGAAACCACTTCTCGAGCTGTCCTTCGCGGGACGGCTCGGGCACAACGAACGGCAAAATCTTGCAGGATGCTTCGTTTGATCTGGACATGCTTCTCTCATTTACAAAGGGTGAAAGCTTGGAATGGGTTAGATATACGAACGGCGACTCTCCTTGTCTACTACCGAGTCCCTCCCCCGAAAGATTCGATCACAGAGTTTGGAGAATCGCCGTCTGTTGAAGAGCATACTGGTTTCAGCCAGACTTGCCAGAGCCCTTGCGTAACACCGAGCGGGTTTGCGGTAATCCCATATGGTAATGGTCGGGAGCGAGCTGGAACTTAAGGGTCAGCCCATCTTGATACCATGCTCCCCAATGATCGCAAATACCGACAAAAGGTTAGTCGTCCCAAGGAGTTGCCGAACCTGTTTGCCAAGGTTGATGAGTTCAAAACTGCAGCCCGCCGATCGGCAGGAAACGTACAGGCGAACCAGGGTGCCGAGTCCCATACTGTCGACCCGGACGAGGTCGGTCAGGTCCAATATGATCCTCTTGGTTTCCGGAATCAGCTGGCTGACCTGGGCGTAGAGAATATCGTTCACGCCCGCCACTAGCCTGCCGTTGCACTTCACTACAATTGCGTGGCTCGTACGAATAATTTCAAGCGTGAGTGGACAGGCTGCTTTATCAGGCATTCGAGGTTAACCTTGGCAAAAATTGCTGGATTTGGCCGGCGAACGATTCTCGCACATCAAGCCCGGGATAGAAACCATGAATGCCCTCAGGTGAGCACAGCTCCGCAGATTGCACCCCGATGACCTCTCTGGCTAAGCAAACGATCAAGCCTCCGGACCCCCTACCCCTGTCGGCCCTTCTGTCGCAGGTACTGGTTGCTTTTACCATCGAGTTCGACAACGAGTTCGAGCATCAGGTGCCGCATCGGACCACAAGCCTTGGCTCGACTACGGGATCACGTCGCGTTCCCTGGCTGGTTTCCAGAGTGATGTGGTCGAACTTCATGCGATTCGTTGATGAGGAGGGAACCACGATCCGGGATCTGCAGCGCCTGCTTCGCATGCCGGCAAGGGACATGCGCATCTGGGTAACGCGCATGAGCGAGTGGTGGGGCTACATCGTGGTCGAATCGAAAGCGGCGGGCGCCCAGTCGAAGCGGATCCATTCCGATGCGGTGGTCAAGCCTACGCCCGGGGTCGAAAGGCAATTGAGGTATGGCGAACGCTGGAGGATCTGATTGACAAGCGCTGGCGGGAACGGCTCGGCGGGGATACCGTCGACTGCCTTCACGAACGGCTCTTCACCATAGTGGAGCAGCTGAACATTGACTTGCCCGACAGTCTCCCGATCCTGGGCTACGGCCTGTTCAGCCGTGCATCCGAACCAGCGCATCCTGCGGCGGCTGTAAGCGTCAAGCTCTTTCTGCCATCACTGCTGTCGAGGGTGCTGCTGTGGTTCGCGATCGAGTTCGAACGAGGGGCAGAGGTGTCATTGGCCCTCAGCGCAAACGTCCTGCGACTGCTGGGCGAGGAGGGGACCGCGGTTCGCGATCTCCCGCGGATCGCGGCAGTGTCGAAAGAAGCGATCGCGATGTCGGTGAGCTTTCTGAGCAAGCGCGGATACGCAATCGTCAAATCCAGGCCGGCCGCCAGCGGGGGAAGGCTGCTTCTGCTTACCTCCAAGGGGCGCAAAGCACGGGAGACCTACCGTCAGAGGGTGTTCGCCATTGAGGAACGATGGCAGGCACAGTTTGGAAGCAGCGCGATCGGCCAACTTCGGGAATCGCTTGAAAGCCTGGTCGGTGACCCGGCCGTGCTGCGCTCGCCGCTGTTTGGCGGCCTCGAGCCTTACCCCGATGGATGGAGGGCATCCATCCCAAAACCCGAAGGACTGCCGCACTACCCGATGCTCCTGCATCGCGGCGGGTTCCCCGACGGTAGCTGATGGTTTTGGCCCCTCGCATCTGATGTATGGTGTTGATGTAGAGGACAGGATGTGCGGATTACCTTGGCAATCGATGACGATGTTTTGACTGCGGCTAAGGAGATGGCCGTGGTGGAAAACAGGACGGTAGGAAAGGTCATCTCCTCGCTTGCCAGGCAGGGATTGACCTCGGTCAAATCCAGGCGCAAGACGCGAAATGGAGTTCCCATTCTTCCCATACGCTCCGGTGCCTCCAGGGTGACAGCGAATGCGGTGGGTGAGCTGCGCGAGGAACTGCCTTGACGCGGTTCCTCATCGACATCAATCTCATCGCCCTTCTCGCTCGGATTCATTTGCGGCATGATCGGGCGCACCAGTGGTTTATCGCAAAGCGGCGACGCGCTGCTTCACTTCTACTCTCACCTTCGAGACATCCTGCTTCAGAAACGTTCCGTTCTGTACCAGCAAATCGCCGCCGACGTAAACGCGTTCCAGGTCACGTTCGTCCGCAACGAACACCAGCGAAGCATAAGGGTCGAAAATGGTACGGAAACGCGTAGGATCGATCACCAGGAAGTCGGCAAGTTTCCCTTGTTCCAGGCTGCCCAGCCGGTCAGCCACGTTAAGCACGTCCGCACTGCCCATGGTGTGCAGCCGCAGCACATCATAGGGGCTCATAATCGTCGCATTCTCATACTTGTCGCGGATCGCGTAAAGCCCGGAGCGCATATTTTCAAATGGGTCCGCGATGTCGGCGCTGGCCTCGCCATCGACGCCCATGCCCACCCGGATACCAGCCTTCAGGCAGGCGGGGATGTCCGCCACACCCGATGCCAACCGCCCATTCGATAGCGGGTTCCAGGACATCGCCGCCCCCGCCTTCCCGGTCTCCGTCAGAATGAAGCTGTTGGTATGGATGAAGTGCCCGAAGATGAGCTGTTTCGAGAGCAAGCCACTATCCATGAACCAGCGAAACTTGCTCTGCTGTTCATACTGCGTTTCTGGTGGCTCCAGGTAGTGAGTTTCATTCGCCAGATGAAACTCGTCTCCTAGTTGTTTCTCCATCAGCGCTTGCTGATAAGTATTGTTAAAAGCCGTGAGGCCGCTGATCATCACCGAGAGAAAATTACTCGACTTCGGCTGCTTGCTCGTCCAATCCAGAAAGGCCTTCAACGGGACCCGCGCCTGCGTTGCTCCATAGCTGGGCTGCACCCCTAACTCGGTAGCGCGGCCCACTGACATGCCATGGACAAAGCGGATGCCGGAATCCGTCTCTGCGCGGAACCCACTCTGGTCGTATTCATCCGCGGTGACTACATTTCTGCCCCGGGTTCGCGCCTCGAAGTTGAAGTTATAGGCTCCAGTAATGCCATGCTGCAGATGATCGAGCGCGCCATCGAGGGTAAACCAGTACATGTCGTCCGGGCTGGCTTTGGCCGCCGGCGTGTAGAGCGCATCGATCCACGCCATCAGCGTCTTGTCCGCGGCCACCCCGCGAAAGGCGCTTTGCCATAAGTGGCTGTGCGCGGAAATAAAGCCGGGGATAACCCAATGCCCGCCCGCATCCAGGATCTCCTTAGCCTGTTGGCCGGCCGGAGGATCGCCCGCCGCGACCGCCAATAACCGGCCATCCTCGCCGACCAGCAGGTATCCTTTCACCGGGTCGCGTTGGTCCTTCGCCATCGTCAGGATGAAGGCATTCTTCACCAGCAGCTTGGCCGGAGCGGTCGCCGGGGACTGTCCGAACATCAACGTTGTGCTCGCCAGCGCAACCAACAAACAAAGTGTCTTCATCGTGAAGACAAAACCGCAAGGTTTGGAAGTCATGGGAAAGTACTAAATGAGAGCGCATCGCAGAACAACAAAAAACTAGGGCACGCTATGATGAAACCTCCAATGACCCCTTCTGCCGAAGTGAACGTCAACCCGGGCACTCCTGCGCCCCGGGCCGATGGCGGCTCCATCGATCAGGTTGAGGGTCTTCCGCGTCTGCTCTGTTACGGGCTGCAGCACGTATTGGTCATGTACGCCGGTACGGTTGCAGTGCCGCTGATCCTGGGCAGCGCGCTGCGGTTTACGCCAGGGCAGGTGATTGCCCTGATCAGCGCCGACCTGTTTACCTCCGGATTGGCGACCCTGCTGCAAACCCTGGGCTGGTGGAAGTTTGGCGCGCGTCTCCCGCTGATTCAGGGCTGCTCGTTCATTTGCGTCGCTCCGATGATTCTGATCGGCACCCGCTACGGTATCCCGACTCTTTATGGCGCAGTGATCAGCTGCGGCTTATTCACCATGCTGGTGGGACCCTGGTTCAGCCGTATGCTGCGCTTCTTTCCTCCGGTAGTGATCGGCTCCGTGATCACGGTCATTGGCCTGTCGCTGCTGCCGGTGGCCGGCGGCTGGTTGGGTGGCGGAGACACCTCGGCGCCTGACTTCGGCAGCCTTGTGCACCTCGGCCTGGGACTGTCGACGATTGTCCTGATTGTGGCCATCCAGCGCTTCGGCAGCGGCATGGTGGCAAATCTGAGTGTGCTGCTGGGGCTGATGGGTGGGACCATTCTGGCAGCGTTGGCTGGCCAAGCGAGCTTCACCCAGGTGCCGGCAACGCCATGGTTCGCGATGGCGCATCCGCTGTTGTTCGGACCGCCCCGTTTCTCCTGGCTGCCCGCCCTGGTGATGAGTCTCTCCATGCTGGTGGTGATGACCGAGACCACCGGCAACTGTCTGGCTATCGGCGAAATCACCGGCCGCCCGATCGGGGCCGCAACCTTGACTGCGGCCTTCCGTGCAGATGGCCTGTCGACGATGCTGGGTGGGCTATTCAACAGCTTTCCTTACAACGTGTACTCGCAAAACACAGGTCTGCTTGCGCTCTCGAAGATCAAAAGCCGCTTTGCGGTCGCAGCGGGTGGCGGATTGCTGGTCTTGCTTGGGTTCTTGCCTAAACTCGCGGCTGTGATTGCCGCGATTCCCCGGCCGGTCCTGGGTGGCGCGTCGATCGTCATGTTCGGCATGACGACGATGGCCGGCATCGAGGAATTGACCCGCGTCCGCTACAGTGGCACCAACAACGCGATCATCGTCGCCGTCTCCGTGAGCATGGGCGTGTTGCCCATCGCCTCCCCTCAGCTTTTCGCACACGCTCCGGATGCAGCCCGGCTCTTTTTGAACAGTGGGATCTTCCTGGCCGCTGCAACCGCGGTCCTACTCAACCTTTTCTTTTCCTCGAAAGTGGAGGGCTAAGCGATGGAACAAGTCACCGAACAAGACCTGGTTCTCCTGCGGCGGGCGATCGAACTGGCACGCGAAGCGCGCAGCGACGGGCGCCATCCGTTTGGCGCGCTGATTGTCAACGAGCGAGGCGAAACAGTGGTCGCTGCACGCAACAATGCAGTGCGCCCCAAAGGCGACCCCACTCAGCATGCGGAGATGCTGGCCTGTGGGCAGGCTGCGCAGCTGCTGAGCGAAGAAGAGCTTGCCCGGTGCACCCTGTACACCAGCACTGAGCCGTGCGCCATGTGCGCTGGCGCGATTTATTGGATCGGCGTTGGCCGCGTAGTTTTCGCGTTGGCTGAGACCGGCCTGATGCGCTACACCGGCAGCCACGATGAAAATCCAACCCTCGACCTGCCCTGTCGCGAAGTATTCGCTCGCGGCCAGAAGCGGATCGCCGTTGCCGGTCCTCTTTTGGAAGACGAGGCCGGCAAAGTGCACGAAGGCTTCTGGACAAAATAACGTCCCCGATCAGACCTGCAACACATCTCCCTCGCGGGCGACCATCTCATACAGCACCGGGTTGACGAAGAACCCAAGAAAAAGGCGCGAGATCAAGCCGGCGACAATCACGATTGCAAAAGGCCTTTGCGTATCAGAACCGATGCCCGTCGATAGAGCTGCCGGCAGCAATCCCAGGCACGCGACAAGCGCGGTCATCACAATAGGCCGCAACCGCAGCAGCGAAGCCTCACGGGTTGCGGAGCGGATGTCTCGCTTCTCCAGACGCAGCTTATTGATATAGGAAACAAGGATGACGGCGGTCTCGACGGAAACGCCCATCAGCGCCAATAGACCCAATGCAGAGGACACGCTGAACGGCGTGTGGGTTAGCTTGAGTGCGATCAGCGCGCCCACGGGTTCGGTCAGGACTACGCCGAGAGCAATCGTGATCGGGAATTTGAAATTGCCGTAAAGCGCGAACAGGATCATGAAAATGATCAGCAAAGCCAGCGGGCCGATGAATTCTATCTGGTGCTTTGCTTCAAGAAATTCGCTGTACTCACCGCCCCAGGCGAGCCGATATCCGGCGGGCAAAGATTTTTCCAGATCGGCGATGGCTTTCTGTCCAGCCAGCACCGCGCCCTGCAGGTCGCGCCCCTCAACGCTGTACTGCACACCAATGTAACGGGAGTTGTTTTCGCGATAGATGAAGGACGCACCCCCGGCCTCATGGATATTCGACAGCTCGCTGAGCGGGATCTGCTGGCCTCCGGGAGTCCCGACGAGCAGGTTGCCGATCTGCTGGGCATTTTCGCGGAATTCCGGCTTCATGCGTACCACCAGGTCGAATAGCTTTTCCCCCTGAATCACCTGCGTGGCGGCCTGGCCGCCGACAGCCGCTTGTACCACCGCCTCTGCGTCGGCGACGTTGATGCCGTAGCGCGCAATCTTGTCGCGATCCACATCGATGAGCAAGCTGGGCTGGCCCAGCTCACGTACCACCGTTAGTTCGGTAAAACCCCGCACCTGGGAGAGGCGGCGCTTGATCTCCAGCGCTTTGCTCTGCAACACGTTCAAATCCGGTCCATAAATTTTCACTGCCAGCGCACTCTTCAGCCCGGTCAACGCTTCGTCGACCGCGTCTTCGGCCGGCTGCGTGTAGTTGAAGATCACGCCAGGGAACGCGCTCAGCTGTTTCTGAATGTCCTCTTCCAGCTGGGCTTTGTTATGGATGCTGCCGCTCTTCCAGGAGGCGTCATTGTAAGGTTTGAGGCCCACATAGAACTCGTCATTGAAAAACCCGGTAGGGTCGGTGCCATCGTCGGGCCGGCCTAACTCAGAGCCAACGTCGGTTACCATCGGATACTTCATCAGGATATTGCGAACCTGGGGCGAGAACTTGCTCGCTTCCTCAAAGGAGATCGTGTACGGCATGGTTGCGCGTACCCATATCGCACCTTCGTCAAGGTGAGGCATAAACTCGCCCCCGATGAAAGGGATGAGCAGCAGGGTAGCGGCGAAAATCAAAGTAGACACAACCATGGTTATCTTTGGGTGGTCGAGACACCAGTCGAGCTGGACCGCATACTTTTTGCGTAGCCATTCGAAGGGCTTGTTCTCACGCTCGTGCACACCCCTCTTGAACCAGTAGGCGCACATGACGGGAACGAAGGTGAGGGTTAGAATCAGGGCGCCTACCAGTGCGATCGACACCGTGTCTGCCATTGGCTTAAACAGTTTTCCCGAAGGCCCCCCGAGCGCGTAGATCGGGAGATAGCCCGCGATAATCACAGCGACGGAGTAGAAGATAGGGCGATCGACGTCCTTGGCGGCCGCCATGATCACGTGTTGCAGATCGTAGCTTTGGCCTTCACGCTGGCCCAGTTCGCGGAATATGTTCTCCACCATCACCAGTGTCCCGTCGATGAGAATTCCAAAATCGATCGCGCCAATCGAAAGCAGGTTCGCAGCGACTCCTCGCGCATGCAGGAAAATAAAGGAAAACAGCAAGGCGAGAGGAATGGTGAGGGCGACGATCACAGCGGCGCGAATGCTCACCAGAAACGCCATGAGAACGATGAGCACCAGCGCCATGCCCACCAGCATGTTGTGCTCCACAGTATCGATGGTCAGTTGAACCAGGTCGCTGCGGTCGTAGTAGGGCTTCACCTTCACGTCGGCGGGTAGGATCTGCTCATTCAGTTGCTGGGATTTTGCTTCCACCCCCTTGAGCACATTCTGCGTCTGTTCGCCGCGGCGCATCATGATCACGCCTTCGACCGCATCATCCTTCTTGTTGAAGCCGAATTCCCCCAGGCGCGGCGCACCTCCGATGGTGATGTCACCGATGTCGCGGATACGCACCGGCACCCCATTCTGCGTGCCCACGATGACGTCGCCGATGTCCCTGGTATCGCGCACCAGGCCCAGGCCGCGAACATAATAGAACTGACCCCCCTGGGAATAGAATCCGCCGCCGGCATTGGAATTGTTGACCGAGAGCTGCTGCAGCACGGTCGGCACCGTGATGTGGTATGCGTAAAGCCGAGCCGGGTCGAGCAGGACTTGATATTGCATGACAGTGCCGCCGAAACCCGAATCGTCCGCGACCCCGGGAACCTGCTTATATTCCCGTTCGATGACCCAGTCTTCGTAAACCTTCAGCTCTTGCGGTGAGCGGTCTGGGCTCTCGATCACATAGCGATAGACAAGCCCTGACGGGCTGGCGAGCGGCGCCAGCGTGGGAGTTACCCCGGTGGGGTAAGTCACTTCACTTAGGCGCTGGAAGACAACTTGGCGGGCGAAGTAGTCATCGGTGCCTTCCTCAAACGTCATGATCACATCGGAGAGCCCGTACAGCGAGATCGAGCGCATGACCGCCATCTTCGGTACGCCGTTCATTTCCACTTCTGTCGGGATCGTAACCAGGCGTTCGATTTCTTCGGCGGCGTGTCCCGGCCATTGGGTAATGACTTCAACCATCGGTGGCGAGAGGTCAGGATAGGCGTCCACCGGCATGTGCTGGAACGAGATCGCTCCACCCACCGCAATGAACGCCACCAACAGCAAGACCAGCAACCGTTGCCGCAGTGCAAAATGGACGATGTGATGAATCATGGGAAGCCGTTTCCTCAGTGTTGTAGCGAATTGGCAAACTGAAGAAACAGGCTGCCATTGCCCACAACCCTCTCTCCCGGGGAAAGGCCCCGTAAAATATGCGTCTTCCCGTCGAGGCTTTCGCCGATCTCCACATCGCGCCTGCCAAACTGATTCGCGCTGGTGGCCAAATACACGAACGGCTGGTTATTGTCGTCGCGCAGAACGGACGCGTCCGGTACGGCGATTGCATTGGGAATGGATCCTGCGGTCACGGTGACCGTGCAGTACATATCCCTTTTCAACTTCTCGCCCGGATTGTCTACGACAATGCGCGCTTGCAGCGTTCGGGTATTGGGGTCGAGTGCTGGCGAGACATAAGAAATCCGTCCATGGAAACTCCCGGGGTATGCGTCGGTTTCCACCACCACGTCGTCGCCGGTGCGAACGGCCGCAAGATCCGCCTGGTAAACATTGGCCAGAACCCACACTGTGCTCAGGTCGGAAATCGTAAAAGCCTGGGTTTGCCCCGCCTGCACAACCTGGCCGGGCGAGAC
Source organism: Acidobacteriaceae bacterium (assembly GCA_049522955.1). GTDB lineage: Bacteria > Acidobacteriota > Terriglobia > Terriglobales > Acidobacteriaceae > PALSA-350. Next base: position 17,965 of record JBEKNJ010000065.1, on the reverse strand, counting down.
AAGACGCTCGACCACTTCGCCCCCAATCGGAGCAAGCACAGGAATGAGCGCCGAGCTCGGAGCTTTCGCCAGGTCAGCCGGGTTTTTGATGCCCAGAATCTTCATGCCCTGATCGGCCGCGTTGAGGTCCGCCTGCGCCTGGTTGCGGTCCGATTCCGCCTGCTCCAGGTCGCGCTGGGCGATCGCGTGGTGCTGATATAGGTCCTGCGCGCGGACCCAGTTTTTGTCCGCGAGCCGGAAGGAATCCGCCGCCTTCAAATAAGCGTCCAGCAGTTGCGAATAATCGGGGCTGCTGACGTCCAGCATGGGCTGGCCGGTTTTGACGTGCTGCCCGGGCACGACCAGAATCCGGCTCACTGGCCCTCCTACCTGGGTGATAACCGGGGTGGTGTTGAACGCGTTGTAGGCCACCGCGCCCGTAAGCCGAAGCGTGCGCGTCAACTTGGCGGGCTCAACAGTAACTACCTGCACGTGCGACAACTGGTCTTGCGGGATGGTAAAAAGCTGGGGAGTCGCAGAGGTCGAAGTGTCGGCCGAATACGAGGTCATCTGGCCAGCTCTTCTTCGGTCGTCCGAGCTGCAGGCCGTGAGCGTCAGGGCGACGGCGAGCACCAGCGCACTCTTGGTTAAATCAATCATGGCAAGCTCCTGGTTCCTACTGCTTCGCGAAGCTGTTCCGTCGCCAACAGGTACGAGGCAATGGCCTGGCGGTAAGCGAGTTGGGTGGCCCGATAGCTTCGTTCCGCGTCAAGAAAATCAAGTAGGCTGGCGGCGCCGTGCCTATAGGCGTACTCGCTGATGTCGCGAGACTGTTGCGCTTCGTCCAGATATCCCGAGCGATAAAGCCCGACGACCTGGTCATTGGTGCGTAGATTCTCAAAGGCATCCCGCACATCGGTCAGCACCTGCCCGTTGGCGAATCTCTCCTGCTCCTGCGCTTGCGTAATGGCGAAGGCGGCGCGTGCAATTTCGCCTTGATTGCGATCGAAAATCGGCATCTGCATCTGCCCGAACAAGGAAACGTCGTTGAGATAACCAAGGTGGGTATAGTTGATCTCCCCGGTGATGTCTCGCTTACCAATGGCCTGTTGCAACGCATGTTGACTGTCGGCAGCGGTGACTCCCAGTTGGGCTGCCCGCAAGTCCGGGCGGCTCTGCAGCGCCTTTGCCTGAAAGTCGTCCAGGTTGCCCTTGACCGGCTGGTAGTCGAATGTCCCAGCGACGTCATAGTCCGCGGTGATCGATTCGTATCCGAGTAGTTGGCGCAGATCGGAAAGCCCTTGCACCCGGGCGAGTTTCGCCGCTGACACATCCGTCTGGAACTGAAGCATCTGCAGCTTGATCTTGAGCAGATCGTCTTCGCCGATGTCGCCCGCTTTGTAACGCGCCTCGCCGATTTCTACCGTGTTCTGGAAGCTTTTAAGATCCTGCTCCGCCAGCGAAAGCGTCGATTCGGCAAGTTCCACGTTGATGAACCCGGAGGCAACACTGAAGGTAAGACTGCGCTCATTGTCGGCGACCTGCGACCGGCTCACGGCCGTCAAGTCTCGGGCGGCTCGCAAGCGGTGCTGCCGCTTTTTCCCTCGCTCAAACAAATAGCTGACGCCAAGATCGAACTGCGCGACGTTGTCGAGGTAATCAGCGCTGAATTGGCTTGGCTGAAAAACCGGCAGGAACTGCCAGTCGCTCAAAATCACCGGGTTCGGCCGAAGATTTGCGGTGATCTCTTCGGCCTCATTTTGCTGGATCGTGGTGCGCGCCGCCAGAAGGGTATGGTTGTGCTGGAGCGCCATCTGAATGGCGTCATCGAGCGAAACGGTTACCGCTGCCGGATTCTGGGCCAGCGTCTGCGCCGCCGGTGGCGGCGCCTGGGCCGGCGGCGATTGCGCCCAGGCGGCACACGAAATAGGTACTGTGACGATAAAGAATAGAAGACGCAAACGTCTTGAACGCATGGGCAGTCAGCCTTCTTACTGAGGGCGGTACACAGATTGGCGTGCCGGAGCAGCACGTAGGCGAGCGGACTGACTATGCAGGGGGAGCGCGGGCGGGAAGGCGTCTGGCAGCGAGTCGGGGAGTAAAGTCAAGCCGTTCGGGTTCCGGTCCGAAACCCCTGGGAGCCGGAATACCTACACGAATGTTTGCCGGAGGTGGTGCGATGGTTTGATGACTCAGATGGCAGATTGGGCAGGTGTCGGCGGGTGCGTTGGCGTGATGATGCCAGATTCCGCCCAGGGTCGCCCCGACTACCAGCGCGAGCAGCGCGATGGGCAAAACCAGACGCCAGATTTGCTCGTGGTCAGACACGTTTGAGGTGCATTCAACTACCTTAGAGAGAGGTCGCACTAGTGTAGCTCAAAATGTGCATTCTTAGCTCCGCATCCTTCAGCCCTGCGGGTACACTGGCAAGATGACGAAACCGTCCAGGGTTGACCTTGTAGGCGTTGGCTTGAATGCGACCGATACGCTGATCGCGCTCGAAAACTATCCCGAACGCGGTTCCAAGGTGGAATACAGCTCGTCCAGGGTGCTGCCCGGCGGCCAGGTGGCGACGACCGTGGTGGCTTGCCGGCGCTGGGGCATGTCTACCCGCTACGTGGGCATCTTAGGGGACGACACCGCAGCGGCTCTTCATCGGGAAGCCTTCAGCCGGGCTGGCGTAGAAGCGGAGCTCATCATCATTGAGGGAGGCACAAGTCCGCAATCGCTGATCCTGGTCGATGGCGGTGGGGAGCGGACCGTCCTCTGCCGGCGGGATCCCAGGGTTGCGCTCAAGCCGGCCGATCTGGATCGGGAATGGATCGTGAACGCGCGCGCCCTGCACGTCGATGGCTACGACACAGCGGCGGCAACCGTAGCCGCCGGTTGGGCCCGCGACGCCGGCATTCCTGTGATCGCCGATCTGGATGAGCTGTATCCGGGGGTGGAGCGTCTCCTCGAGAACGTGGACTATCTCATCGTGAGCCGGGATATCCCATGCCGGCTCATGGAGGAGCCGGATCTGGAGATGGCATTGCGTCAAATGCAGCGCCGGTATGGGTGCCGTCTTGCGGCCGCTACTTTGGGTGAGAACGGTGTTCTGGCGTGGGATGGTAAACAGTTACTCCACATTGGTGCGTACTCCGTACCCGTGGTTGACACCACCGGCGCCGGAGATATCTTCCATGCCGGCTTTATCTATGGACTGCTGCAGAATTGGCCCCTGGAGCGGCAACTCGATTTTGCCTGTGCTGCTGCCGCGTTGAACTGCAGCGCGGTCGGAGCCCGGGGTGGGATTCAGACGGTCGAAGCTATTGAGGAACTCATGGCGACCGGAGTTCGCCACCTTTCTACGGATTGCGCGACCGTTGGCCACCGTAAGTAGGGCTTTTCGTCGCAACGATAGATCCCGAACCTGTCTCTCAACGACCCAATTGATCCAGCGCGCTCTGGGCGGCGCTACGCACAGCAGGGTCCGGGCTTGCCAGCGCCTTTCGATACTGCACCTTCGCTTCCACCGTTTTGCCCTCGCGCAGCAGGATGAAGCCCAACCCCAGGTTGGCATCCAGGTGGCCCGGGTCGAGTCGGGTACAAGTCTGAAGCTCGCTTTTGGCCTCTTCGAATCTTTCCTGCGCACCCAGTACATTCCCTAAGCTGCAATGCGCGTCGGCCAGATCAGGCTTAAGTCGTACGGCCTCGCGGTATTGCTCGGCGGCCCCATCGGCCTGCCCGTGCGCCATCAGAACGTCGCCCAGGTCATCGCGTGTCTGGGCATTCTTCGGGTCAAGTCGCGCTGCCTCGCGCAGCTCAGCGATTGCCTGATCGTAGGATTGGGTTAGTGCAAGCGTCAGCGCGTAACTATGATGCGCCTCGGCATATCCAGGATCGCTTGCGACCGCCCTTTGGAAGTGGTACTCCGCCTCTGGATAATTGCGCGCCGCCGCGAGCACATTGCCCAGATTGTTATGCGCCTCAGCGAAATCAGGCTGGCTGCGGATCGCGCTGCGGAACTGAGCTTCCGCTTCGACCGGATCATTCTTTTGCACCGCGACTAGCCCCAGCAAATTCTGTGCTTCCGGCTGCTCAGGATTGATCTCGAGAGCTCGCCGAAGCGCCTGCTGCGCCTGCGGAAACATTCGCTGGTGCAAATAGGCATTCCCTAAATCCGTAAAGAGAGCCTCATCGGCCGGAGGCGTTGCGACCGCCTGCCGCAGCACTTCAGTCGCCTGCGCGTACTCTCCCTTGCCAATCAGCGTAGCGGCCAGCTGCTTGGTGGCGGGGCGAAACGTCGGCTTCTTACGCAACGCCTCCTTGTACCAGCGGATCGCCTCATCCCTTCTTCCCGCCCGCGCATATCCGTCGCCCAGCTCAAAGTAGAAATCCGGTGCGGCAGGTGAGTAGCGAACGATCGCGCTTTCCAGATGTGCGATGCCGGCGTCAGTGCCGTGCTTCACTTCAGCCGTGGCGATGTAGAGCTCGTTCTCCGCGCTGCGCGGCAGCGGCGAAGGATAGTACGGTGCCACCCCCTCCTTACCCTGGGGCTCGTTGGCGACTTCCGCCATCGGCGCCACGAGGTCGCGGTCAGGTTTCACTCGCTGAATATAGTGGTCTGTCATCACCACATGCACCGCGTCATCCGTCCTGCGTTTTGGCATGTGGCATGAGAGGCAATCCGTTCCCGCAGGCAGGCTGGCTTTGTGCACAACGGACTGATGGCAGCCCTGGCACACCGCGATGTAATGAGCCGTAGAGGTCGAGGTACGGTAGGACTGGTGAGGATCGTGGCAGGTAAGGCACGTCATCTCGCTCGATCGAAAACACGCGGACATGCGCAAACGATAGCCCGCGTGCGCGATCTCAAATCGATCGTCTTCCCCAGGGGCGCGATCGAAGTAAATCTTGTAATCGCCGATCGGCTCTCCAGGACGATAGGAGTCGATCGTACGGTTATAGCGGCGAATCTCGTTCGGCATCAGGCTGCTGCTGGTCTCCAGATGACATTGCATGCAGACTTCAAGCTGCCGGTCACGCGGGAGGCGCGCCGGGTTCACGATCGCCTGCCGGATCTTTTCTCGCGGAGTGTTTGCGGCGAGCGCCGCGCGAACATGGGCACCACCGGGCCCATGACACCGCTGGCAATCGATCCCTTCAGGAATTTCTTTGGGGAACACAGACAGGCCAGTGTTTCCGCGCTCGGGGAAACTCCCTTTGAGCGGCAACCCGTTGTGGCAAAGCATGCACTCCCCGGGAATTGCCCGGCGAAAGTCTTCCTGGCCTTTGCGATCATAGCCCGGGCTCATGGCCCAGTAGCCGGAGTTCTCGACATACCAGGAGACTGGTAGCTCGATGAGCCTGCCATCCAGGCCGCGATGCAGGTAGCTTCGCGCGTGGTTGCCGGAGCCGATGATGTAGTCGATCTGTTCCTCAACAACGTTTGTCTCGTTGCCGTCGAACCCCTTTTCAGAGCGGCGTTGGTAAAACTTTCCGTCGCGTTCCACCATGGTGTAGGTGAGGCCCGATGCTTCGTGGTGGACTAGGTTCCGAGTGGTGAAGTCCTCCACCACACTTCCCGCCGCCGGCTGATATAAGGAATGGCCCATGCCGGTAAGTTTGTAGGTCTTGGCAATGTCCTGATGGCAACTCGCACAGAGGGCCGGATCCACATAGCCGGAGCCAGCCTGATTCGCGGGAGGGGAACTAGCTGGCCGGGATTGAGGAACAATCCGCCAGGCCGCGGCGAGTACTGCGACGCCGATCAGCAGCGTGCGCCATTTCCTGGCGTTCAACGTGTCCCCTCGGTCATCGAAGAGAGTCTCTCAGTTTCTTAGGCCGAAGACAATGCCGCGAAACCGATGCTCTAATAGGTCATGATTCCTGTGAGACGGTGTGCGATCCTTGGCATTCCCATCGCCATCCTGTTCTCTATTGCGCTGGGATGCCCCTCTCAAAGTACGCCCTCCTCCGCGCCGGCGTCCAATACGCCGAACTCAGAAGCGGTTGCCGGGCAGCTGCGAATGATCGCTGCCGGGGGCACGCTCGCGGACCTGACATGGCCCAACTTCACCGACTACCGCCAGCAGGTTCAAGGACTGTATGAGGCAGTGAACTACACGCCGGTCTGGATACACGATGGACAAGCGACAGCCCAGGCGCTGGCCGTCATTACCGCGCTCCAGAGCAGCCGGCAAAAAGGGCTTAATCCGGAAGAGTACGATGCATCGCGCTGGCCTCAGCGGTTGAATGCGCTCAAGAGTGCGCCCGGCGATGCGAACACGGTTGCGCATTTTGATGCTGCGCTTACTGTGAGCGCGATGCGCTACATCTCCGACCTGCATGTCGGGCGGGTCAACCCAAAGCACTTCGAATTCGGTATCGACGTGGAGCAGAAGAGATATGATCTGCCACAGTTTCTGGCACAGAAATTATTGCCGGCCAGTAATGTGGCGGAAGTGCTAAACGGAGTAGAACCGCCATACTACTTCTACCGGCGCACGGAGAACGCACTGCAGGCTTATCTGGCTCTTGCAGATCAGGACCATAGCGTCCCCTTGCCCGAAGTGCAAAAGACGTTGTCACCCGGCGACGCCTATGCCGGGGTTGAGGCGCTCGCGCAGCGTCTCCAATTGCTGGGCGATCTGCCCAAAAGCGCGGCCGTGAGCCTAACGCCCGGCATCTACGATGGCGCGTTGGTCGACGGAGTGAAGCACTTTCAAACCCGCCACGGATTGGCGGCCGATGGAAAACTCACCAAAGATACGCTTCGCCAGCTGAATACACCTTTGAGTTTTCGCGTCCAGCAGCTCGACGATGCTTTGGAAAGGTGGAGATGGCTGCCCGCAGATTTTTCACCACTGCCCGTCGCGGTGAATATCCCGGAATTTATCCTGCGCGTATTTACACCTGATCATCGCATTGCCATGCGTATGAATGTCGTCGTGGGCAAGGCCGTGCGCCATGAGACTCCCGTCTTCGCAAAAGACATGAAGTACATTGTGTTTCGGCCCTACTGGAATGTTCCCTTCAGCATTACTCGTAGTGAGATCATCCCAGCGCTCCAGAAAGACAGCGGTTACCTGGCGCGCAAGAATTTTGAAGTTACGGACCAGAGTGGCCGCATCGTGACCAGCGGTGCGGTGAGTCCCGACGTCTTGGCGCAAGTACGCTCCGGAAAGCTGCTGGTGCGGCAAAGGCCGGGGCCAACGAATTCGCTGGGGTTGATCAAGTTCATGTTTCCCAACGAGCACAATGTCTACCTGCACAGCACACCGGCGCAGCAGCTGTTTTCTCAATCGCGGCGGGATTTCAGTCACGGGTGCATACGAGTGCAGAAACCGACGGAGCTTGCGGCGTGGTTGTTGCAGGATCAACCAAAGTGGACCCTCAACGCGGTAAAGGCGGCCATGGAATCGGGCCCCGATAATCAGCAGGTGAACCTGACACGGCCCGTTCCGGTGGTGATTATCTACCTGACCGCGGTGGTTGAAGAGGATGGCGAAGTTTACTTCTTCGACGACATCTACGGCCACGACCGTTCGCTCAATGCCGTGCTGGCCAAGGGACCGCCTTACCCCTGAGGGGTGAGTGCTACCAGCGGCGTACTCGGCCTACATCCACGTGGACAAAATCGGATTGCGCGTAATAGCCCACGCCCCCTCGGCCCAGAGACAACGCCGCATCGCGAACCGCCGCACTCGAAACGCCAGGGATACGAATATCGATGGCCTTCGCCTCCATGTGTTGGCTGTGCTCGGCAACGCCGTGCCCGTGTTCTCGGAGGTAGTTGTTGCTCCAGGGGGTGCGGTACCCGCAGACGATGTCAATTTCGCCATCCGGACGGCCCAGCTTGATCAGCAGATCGTGCAGAAGATCGAACTCCTTTAGGTCGTAATCCTTCACGTCGCCGGTGCGGTGGTCGCGGAGAAAATGGTCCAGCTGCGCAACCTGATCCGGCAGATATTGGTCGCCGACGCGGTAGACCACATCGATATGTTCACCGGTATGAAGATGATAGAGACGGAGCCGATAGGAAGCAGAATTGGCCTGGGTGCTCGAGTTTGCCGCGCTGCCTGGCAGCACCAGGAGCAACATCAGGCAGAGGATCATGAAATGCTTGCGTGTCACGGGGCCCTCATTCACTGAAACTAAGGTGTTACCTGGATCACCGAAATCGAGCTCAGGTTGCGTACCCAGCGAGCCGGCCGCTTTTCTTCGCTCGAAACCATTTTAAACGCGCCATCCTTGCCCAGTTTTTGACCATCAATCGTGTCAGCCACGATCACGTCGCCAGTGTGTATTGCCGGATCCACTTCGGCCAGGGAGTACAAGACGCGATAGCTATCCATCCCTTCCGCTATGACCCCAATCATGAACAGCTTACCCCTCACATTTTCTCCCAGAGGCACCCCAACTTTGCTTAATAGATCGGCGAGCGGGACACCAGAGTAAGTCTCTTTAGCCTTGCTGTGCGCATTGAAGACGGCGACTGATTTGTGCGGCAGGGCGGCCAGCTCATCGGGGCTCAAAGTCAGCGTTTTGCCCTCGTAGGTCTTAATTGTCAAGTGAGTGGATGGAGCAGACGGTGCGGAGTGTTCCATCTGCTGGGCGCCACAAAGCGTAACGGCGAGAGCAGGGATACAAAAGGCTGTCACTCCAAGAAACCGTTTTAGCGTCACTACACTATTCTAGGACAAGCTGTAACCTCTACCGCGTTGGTCCGTCTCAATTCGGGGACTGTTCGAAGGCCCCCCTGGAGATTCGTATGTTCAATTCCTTCTCGATGCGCACCACAGTGATGACTCTGGTGATGGCATTTGTCGCCTGCACCGGGTGCACTGCCGCTACCAAGACCCCGATTCCCGCTCCAGCCAGCGATAGCGCGCTTGCTCAGACCCCGGGAAGACAGACCGCGATTTTTGCCGGCGGCTGCTTCTGGGGCACGCAATCGGTCTTCGAGCGCGTCAAAGGAGTACTTTCTACCACTGCGGGCTACGCCGGCGGCTCCGCTGCCACCGCAACCTACGACCAGGTAACCCAGGAGAATACCGGGCACGCGGAATCGGTAAAGGTTGTTTTTGATCCTTCGAAGATCACTTATGGCCAGCTGCTGCAGATCTTCTTCTCGGTGGTTCACGATCCCACCCAGCTCAACCGCCAGGGCCCGGACGTAGGTTCGTCTTACCGCTCTGCCATCTTCTACACCAGCGACGAACAACAGAAGATCAGCAAAGCCTACATCGCCCAATTGGACGCGGCCAAGGTGTTCCGCAAGCCGATCGTGACCCAGGTTGTGCCACTGAAGGGTTTTTATGATGCGGAGGCCTACCATCAGGACTACGCCTTGCATAACCCCAACAATCCCTACATCATGGTCTGCGATCGCCCCAAGGTCGAAGCGCTCAAGCAGGAATACCCCGACCTCTTCAAGGAATACCTGGGCAAATAGAGTCCGAAAATAGCCAAATTCGGGAAGTCCGAGGGGCGCACCGCAGATCCCTCCACTGCGCTCTCCCGGACTCCCTGTGGAACTTGGTGGCGTTGGTGCACGTCATGCGCCCTTCTTTACGGAAGGGCGCACAAGCGGCATTGTCCAGCGCAACGTGGCAGGAAATCCGGGTACGCTCCGGTCGGGATGACAATTTTGCTTGGGAACGCTGGGTATCGTTTCCAAGATGAATTGTCATCCCGACCGGAGCGTAGCGCAGTGGAGGGATCTGCGGTGCGCCCCTCGGACTTCCCGAATTCTTCGTGGGCGCATCGCGCTCAGAATGACGAATTGGTGGGAGATTGACGAAGCTCCCGAAAGACAGTCTTCTACTGGCCTTTGCTAAGCCGGCGGAAATACTCGGCAACTGCCTCTTCATATCCGGGTGGGACCGCGGGTTCTTTCGCCGTACGCACCTGTCCCGGAGTCTGGTCGTCGGAATCGTGGCGCAGCTGAAGTTCGAGCTTGTCGACCCCGCTGAGCACCTCGGTGTGGAGCTGCTCCACCATTGCCGGATTGCCGGGGAACCGGCTTGGATCCAGCCGCTGCATCTCCTTAGCCAGCTCCTGAATTTCCTTGAGTGCCGCCGGATCATTCTGGGCCAAATGGTGAAGCTGGTTTAACTCAGCGAGCCCCTGGCGGTAAGTACGTTCAGGGTCGGGAGGCACGGGCGAATTATCCGGCGTAATCGGCCGGCCAGATCTGTCGAAATGGTTATTGCCCGTATTCACATTGTTCCAGGCTGTGCCGACCGCTCCGCCGCCGGAGCGCCAATTGCCCACGTCGCCGCTCAAGTTATCCTGGGCGACCTGGTTTCCCCCACGTTGATTCCCATCGCCCTGAGCAATCTGTGCGCGTCCGTCACCCTGGCTACTCCAGCCGCCTCGAATGGGTTGTCCTGGCTGCTGGCCGCCCTGTCCCCGGTTCTGGCCTTGCCCAGGCTGTCCGTTCTGCCCCGGCTGCTGGCCGGGTTGGCGGCCCGAAGCATTTTGTCCCCGCCCGGTCAAAGACTCCACCTGATCCCGGAAGCGTTCGACGTGATCAAGTGCGGCCGTCTGCTCGCCTTGCCCTTGCCCTTGACCCTGACCGGGTTTGCCCGGACCCAGACCTTGCTGTGCCTGGTGCACCTGTTGGCTCAACTGGTCCAGACCCTTGCTGATACCCTCTTCCGTCCCGTTGGAATTGGGGTTGACCCCGCGGCGTAGCCAATCAGCGGTGCGCTGCATACGGTTGGTCAGGTCGGTCTGGTCCATGCCCCCCAGGGCGTCACGCAACTTTGAGGCGCTCTGCGGCTGGGTCGGCGCCAGTTCCCGTGCGGCGTTGCGCAAGTTCTTTTCCAGCTGAGAAAGATCATCGGACAGTTGCTGCCGGTCCTCTGCCAGCTTGTTGCGCTGCTGCAGCCTGGCAGCGTACTGCTCCTGGTTGGAAGGGCCCCCTTGCCCGGCCAAGCCACGGATGCGATCGGCCTGGGCGTGCTCTTCTTTGCTGAGACGATCGGTTTCACGGGAGAGTGAATCGAGCTTGCCCGTGGCCTGTTGCTGCTGCGTGCTGCTCATCAAACCCGCCGCTTGGCGTAGTTGGTCGGCGGCCCGCTTCGCTGCTTCGCTACCCTGCTGCTGTCCGGCGCTGCGCTTCATTTCTTCATCCGCACTACGCAGGCGGTTCAAGGCTTGGGTCACACGCGGGTCAGGAGCGTCTCCGTTGGAATTGGCCTGTGACTGACCCCTTGATCCACGCGCTTGCGCGGACTGTGATTGGCCGGAAGATCCGCCTGAAGAAGATCCACCTCCGCTCGAGGATCCACCGGCGCTCTGCTGCCCTTGTTGACCCTGCTGTCCCTGCTGCCCTTGCTGTCCCTGTTGCCCTTGCTGCCCCTGTTGTCCTTGCTGTCCCTGTTGTCCTTGCTGTCCCTGCTGTCCTTGCTGTCCCTGATTGTTCTGAGCCATCTGCTCCATCTGGCGCTGTAGTTGCTCGGCTTCACGGCGCAGCATTTCCTGCTGCCAGCGCTCCTGCATGGTTTGCGGCTGGTTACGCTGCTGCTGGGCTAACTCTTCCTGGCGGTGTGCCAAGGCATCAAGTTTCGCCAAAGCATCATCCACCGCTTTGGCACGCTGGTCCGCAGCCGAGCCGGTCTGCGCCGTCTCGTACTGATTCTTCTCTGTGTCCAGTTCCAGGTCGAACAGGCTGGCCAGGTCGCGGCCGGCACCGCCACCCCCTCCACCACCACCCCCGCCTTGCCGTCCAAACGCAACCTGAATCTTGCGGAAAGTAGCCTCTGCCCGTAGCAGGTATTGCAGAGCCTTCTGTTCGGCCGGAATCGCGTCGTGCCATTGCGTCTGCTTCAGCTTTTCTGAGGATGGAGTCATCGCCGCGGCGGCCGCCTGCATGTCGTGGCCAAAGCTGTTGAACTCTTCATTCGCAGACGACAGGTCCCGGCTGTCCATGCGCGCTGCCAGAGCCAGTGCCTGTTCCTGCAACTTGGTTTGCACTCCGGAGAGGAACTTGCCCGCCTCCGCCGCGTCCTTGGCCGTGGCGCCCTTTTCGTTCTGCCGCTTCCAGGTTGCGGCGATCAGTTCTTTCTCGCGTTTTGAGATGTCGGTCTGGCTTCCCGCGCCGCCGCCCCCTCCACCCCCGCCGCCCATCTGTTGCGATTGCGAGAACTCGCGCTCAAATGGGTCTGCCTGGATAAAGGCCATGTCGGTGCGTGCTTCCGCATGCCCATCCTTCGCCGTGGCATAGAGGCTGACCAGGTCTCCCGGAATCAGCTTGAAGTCCTCGAGGCTCAACGTCATCGCGCCGCTCACGCTCTTCGCGCCCGGCTGCTGCGATAAGTCGATGGTTTTTTCCGGGCCACCGTTGACGGAATAGTGGAGGCTCACCTTGTTCAGACCAAACTCATCCGACGCCTTGACTCCGACCGTGACTTCTTCGATGGGACTGGCGCGATAATCGCCGGCTGGCCGGTCGATCGCGATATCCGGTGGGTTCGCTTTATCGGTAGCAATAAAGTAGTCCTCCGACAAGCGCACCGGCTGGCCCTGGTCGAGTGCGGCCACATGATAGGCGCCATCCTTCTGCATCAGGATGGACCCCTTGTAGACATTCCCCTCGCCGCCGCTGAGGGTGATTTGTTTTCCATCATCCAGCGTTAGTTGGCCGTTGCGCAGCGGGCGATCCATCTGCACCGTCAGCTCGGCATTCGTGCCTTCGAGGGCGCGCAAATCACCGCCGTGTTCCTCGGTGACCTGTTTCATGCCGGTCCACTTCGGGTAGTGGTACGTCACCCGCATCTGTTTGACCGAGGGCAAATCAACCACCCGGACCTTGTAATGACGAGAGGTGAGCGGGCCGGCTTCCACGTAATATTCGACGTCTTCAGGAAGCCCGGCAAAGAGGAACTGAAAGTTGGAAGCATCGGTGGGCTGCATAGCCACCGGCTCCCATCCAGCTTTGCCCCTCGATCCGGAACTCTTGTAGCGCGCAAACAACCGCACCTTTTCCGGCTTGAGGCCGATGATGTTCGCAGTCACCAGTTGATCGCTGTTGCGGCGCACGGCAACGTCGCCGGGTGTGACCCGGAGGTCATAGAGCGGAGTCGCTTTGGGTCCGGTCCAGAGCAGCGATGCTCCATAGCCCAGGTACCCGGGCCCCGCGGCAACCAGCCAGATCAGGACGCACAGACAGGCAACGCCGGCGCCAGCCAGGAAATACAGTTTGTTGTTGGGTAGCAGGTTTGCCGGTTGCGCGTCGTGGGCTACGGAAAGGGTGTCAGCGGCGAGCAGCTCGAGAAAAGGATCATCGCCTTTCTTTTCCCGGTCATCGAACGTGAGTAGCCGCTGCTGAAACTCAGGATAAGCCGACTCAGCGACCACGGTAGCGCGGCGGCGCGTGAGACGCCGCAAGGGAAGCGCCAGGGCAAGGGCCGCAGCCACTGCGATCGCAATCAGCAGCAGCGAACGCGCTCCGGTGAGGCCGCGTACCGGAAAGGCAAATACGTTCAGGATCAGAACCAGGAAAATGGTTGTGATCAGTGCCGTGGCGGTGAGGATGGCCACCCCGCGCAGCGACGCACCCAGACGCAATCGCTGGTGCAATTGGTGGATATAGAGGTTGAGCTTGCTTTGATTAGAGTTGGGGTCGCTCATGCCTCTTCCCTCTCTGTGCCGAGGTAGCGGCTGGCAACGATGGACTCGGCAACCGCCGCCACCAATACAAGCAGCATAACGTACCACCAGAGGCTATGCGCGCTATTTTTTTCCTGCACGGTAACCGCAGCCACAGAGGATGCGGGCGTTGTGGAGTGGGTGCCCCAGAGCTTCAGAAGATCGTTTGCGATCGGCTCCAGGTTAGACTCGCGTCGGTCGGGATTTACTCCGATCAGCGCACTCTTGCCATTTGCGAAGCGAATTTGGTAGAAGCCGGCGCGCGTCAACTGGAACGACTGCGCCGCCGCAGCCTCCCTCAGTGACAACGCGCGGTGGCCATCCGGATCAAGGATCTCGACGCCCGTGGACGGATTGCCAGCCGTGGCAGTGCGCAAGGGAACATACGAATCGACTAGTCTGCTGCCGCCTGTATTGTCGCTTCCCGAAAGATAACGTGCTGTCCTATCAACAAACGGCACGAAGGCTGGACGAATGGGCAGGTTGTTCGTGAGGTTGTCGAATCCTGAAGCAAAGAGAAGCACATGGCCCTCACCGATTTGCTTCTCCATCAGCAACGGTGTGGAGTCGGTGAGCCTCACGATGACACGTGCCTGGGCTGCATCCACCCCAGCTGTGTAGTAAAACTGCAGATCGTTCCAGCCCGAGTCATTCATCACCGCATGGGTAAGGTCGGTCTGGCCCACGGTGGCGAAACCGTCACGTGAATAGGTGTGGGCGTCCGAAGTATATCCGCCATAGACAGGAATGCGGGCATGGTGCGCAGCCGAGGTTCCGGTGGCAATCAGGACGCTGCCGCCCGCGCGCACGTAGCGCAACAAGGCATTTTCAAAGATGGACGGTAGAGCCGTCGCGTCGGAGAGCACCACGAAAGCGTATTTCGATGGATCGACGTCAGCCGACTTTTCGCTGTCGATGGATTGCAAATTAAAGGACGCCTGGGCGGCTGCGGCCAGAGCTGCGCCAAAGTAGACCGGTGATCGAGTATCGCTTGCCTGATGCACAAACAACACCCGTTCCGGGTCAGACCTTTTGACCGCAAACACGCTGGTGTCGTCGGCTGGAAAGCCGTCAGCCGAGTCGATCGTGATCGCGCAATGGTTGAGGCCGTACGGCACATCGAGCGGTTGAAACTCGACCGTTGCCCGGCCATCCGGCGGGATATCCACCTTGCGGGTTGCGATTGTCTTACCATTCACGACCAGCGAGACAGTCTTCGATGCAGCCGGCGTTCCATAGCCGGCGATCACCGCCTGCACGCGTGATTTCCTGGGGTCTTTCGGGTCGGCGAGCTGAGCGGGCGCGTTGACACTTTCGACTGTCCAGTTGGGAGTCGCGGCGGTTCCCACGGGGTGCGGAACGACAGACACATTCGCCGGCAGCTCCATCTCGGCAAAATTTGCCGGCATACCGGTCTTCTGCATGTCGCTGAACAGATGCAACTCGACCGGGGTGTGCACCGTCTCCACCAGGGCGCGAACGCCGTGTGCGAGTTCACCCAGGTTCGCGCGTGAATCCCCTGGTTGGATGCTCTCGACTGCGGAGCGCAGAGCCCCAGCATCCTGAATGGGCTGGGTCAACACCGCCAGTCGGCCTCCGAGAGCCATGACCTCGGCGTGCTGCGATCGCGGCCTCGACGCCAGTAACTGCAATGCGCCTTGCTTCGCGTCGGCAAAGCGCGAGCCGGCCTTCATGCTAAAGGAGTCGTCGACCACCACCAGCAGCAGCTTGTCGTTCACGCCCCCGGCTGCGCGGCGAATAAATGGATTGGCAAACGCAAGCACCAGCAGCAGCAGCAGTGCGGCTCGCAGAGAGAAAAGCAGCAGGTAGCGCAGCCTCCGGTGGCGGGTTGAGCTTTGCGTGCCCCGTTCGAAGAACATCAAGGAACTAAAGGGCAGCGGTGTGGTCACGTGACGACGCAGCAGATGGATGTAGACGGGCAAGCCGATCGCCGCCAGGCCAAGCAGAAACCATGGACTGAGAAATCCCATCAACGCTCTCCCTGGCGAATGGCGAGATACTCGCGCAGCGTGGTGTCGAGCGGTTGGTCGGTCACCAGGAGGTGGTAATCCATTCCCGCGCCGCGGGTGCGATCCCGCAACTGCTCGATGTGGTCGTCAATTTTCTTGATGTAATCGGTGCGCGCATACTCCGGAATCACTTCCAAACGTTGTTCGGTCTCAAGATCCACCAGGATGGCCGGCCCGCGCAGCTCCGGGCGTATCTCTTTGGGATCGAGCACATGGAACAGAACCACTTCGTTACCGTGATAGCGCAACGGTTCGATGGTGCGCACGATGCTCGCGGGATCCTCATAGAAATCGGAAAACATGATCACGATGCCGCGTCGATGCAACAGGTTTTGGAAGTGCTGCAGCGGCTTGGTAAAGTCCGTGCGGGCGTGCGGCTCGGCCTGCTCCAGTCCGGCCAACAACCGGTAGAGCTGCCCCTGCCGGGTAGAGGGCCGGATGTAGTTGCGCACCTCATCGTCAAAAACAATCAGTCCAGCCGCGTCGCGCTGGTTGTGGATGGCGAGATAGAAAAGCGACGCGGCGGCAAAGCGTGCGTAGTCCATTTTGCTTGGCCGCGCTGGGGTTGAGGTGTAGTCCATGGAATTGCTGGCATCGAGCAGGACGGTGAGCTGGCTGTTGGTGTCGCCGCGGTAGCGTTTGAGGTAGCAGCGCTCGGTCCGGGCAAATAGATTCCAATCGACATGGCGCAGGTCGTCCCCGGGCGTATAGGCGCGGTACTCGGCGAACTCCGAACTGAAGCCGAAATCCGGTGAGCGGTGGAGACCGGCGACGAAGCCATCCACCACCGTTCTGGCCAGCAGATCAAGACTACTGATACTGGCGAGCACACCGGGATCGAGAAAGCGCTGCAGCATCACGCCTCCCTGGGCGGCGGCATATGTTCGATCAAACGGCGGAGAATTTCGTCTGCGTCCACACGTTCCGACTCGGCATGAAAGTTGAGCAGGATGCGATGACGCAGTACAGGTATGGCAAGCGAGGTTACGTCGTCGTAGGTCACGTGGTAGCGGCGCCGGGAGAGCGCTCGCGCCTTGGCCGCCAGCACAATGTATTGCGCCGCGCGAATGCTTCCTCCGTAGTTGACATACTTCTTTACGAAATCGGGCGCATTCTCGTTCTTGTATCGTGTGGCGCGCACCAGGTTGACGACGTACTTTGCGACTGGCTCCCCAATCGGCACCATGCGGACCAGTTGCTGGAAATCGAGTAGCTCCTGCGCCGTGGTGACGGGTTCGACGGTTGCGACCTTGGTGGTCGTGGTGAGGTCCACGACCTTGAGTTCGTCGCTGGCGCTGAGGTAGTCGAGAATGGTGTTGAACAGGAAGCGGTCAAGCTGTGCCTCGGGCAGCGGGTAGGTGCCTTCGAGCTCAATGGGATTCTGGGTGGCGAGCACAAAGAAAGGCGCGGGCAGCGGATACACGTGGCCGCGCACGGTGCAGGATCGTTCCTGCATGGCTTCGAGCAACGCTGCCTGGGTCTTGGGCGGGGTGCGGTTGATCTCGTCGGCAAGTACGATGTTGCCGAAGATCGGGCCATGAACGAAGGTCCACTTACGATGTCCGGTGGTGAGATCTTCCTCAATAATGTCGGTGCCGGTGATGT
Organism: Acidobacteriaceae bacterium; assembly: GCA_049522955.1. Lineage (GTDB taxonomy): Bacteria > Acidobacteriota > Terriglobia > Terriglobales > Acidobacteriaceae > PALSA-350. Next base: position 707 of record JBEKNJ010000065.1, on the reverse strand, counting down.
CGGAGGGCATCAGGTCGGGTGTGAACTGGATGCGCCGGAAAGTCAGGCCAAGAGTTTCCGCGATGGTGCGCACCATCAGGGTCTTGGCCGTACCAGGCAAGCCGGTGATCAGGCAATGCCCACCGACAAACAGCGCGGTAAGGATCTGGTCGAGCACCTCATCCTGCCCAACGATGACCTGGCGCACCTGGGCAAGGATGCCGTCACGGACCGCATAGAACCTCTCGATGCGACTTTTCAGCTGAGCTGCGTCCTGGCTAAGTTCAGGGAGCGTGACCATCGGCAATTTCCATCCTCTCGACTAAATGGTTTTTATGGATAAAGAAACCGCAGATCTCTCCACTACGCTACGCTTCGGTCGAGATGACAATTCTGTTTGGGGACACTGAGTATCGTTCCCAAGATGAATTGTCATCTCGACCGGAGCGTAGCGTAGTGGAGGGACCTGCGGTTTTCTCTATCAAGACTTTGGCTCCAGGCTTTCAGTTCGGTTTGGGCGCGTCCTTCTGTAAATCAAGCAGCAACTTCTGCGCCGGGCGATATCCCGGCGCAGCTTCCAGTGAAGCGAGCACGTTCTCTTCCGCCTTATCGCGTTGGCCCGATGCGTTGTACGCCTGCGCCAGGTGAAAGTAAGCCCCAGCTTTATCGAGTGGGTTCAGCGCCACCACCGCGGTGTACTCGCGGATCGCTCCGGGGTAGTTCGCTTG
>JBEKNJ010000064.1:0-32531 GCA_049522955.1 Acidobacteriaceae bacterium | reverse complement strand
CCGAATGCATAGGCGGTCCAACTCAGGCCGTAAAGCATGGAGAAATTCTTGAGTCCGCAGTAGCGCGCGATCAGGTAAGGGGTTACGTCTGCTTCGCTGCCAAGTCCAAAACCAAGCAGGGCGGCAGCGACGATGCCGACCGTTGCCGTATTCGCGTGGGCCAAGATGATCATGCTGCCCCAGCAGAGCAACAGCATTCCAAGAGAAACTCTCGGCGCGAAATATCGGTCAAGCAAATGACCGGTTGCCAGGCGGCCGGCAATTCCTGTCGCGCCCAATACCGAAAGAGCAAGCGCTGCGCTGTGTGCGGTCACGCCGGCACCGGTAAGGATGGCTGAGAGATGGGCAATGGCGCCATTGGCACTGAGCGCGAAAAGCAAGATAGACCCTATCAGGATCCAGAATACCTTACTGCGCAATGCCTGTCCCACCGACATTCCCGTCAGGGAGGGATGGTTGGCTGTGCGGAGCGCGACTGGCTTCTCCCGGACGAACAGTGCAGTCAGAGGAAACCCGGCCAGTGCCACGGCGCCGAGTCCCAGATAGGCCGCGCGCCATCCGTATGTCTCGATGATGCGCTGCGCGAACAACGGCAGAAACAGTGCACCCACGCCGCTGCCTGTGATCGTCAGCGCGAAGGCAAGTCCTCTTCTTTCGATAAACCACGTCGATACCGCACGTGAATACGCGAGTTGCGCGGTGGCATTGCCGACCACTCCCAACAACAGATAAGACAAATAGAACTGTGCGATGTGCGAACCAAGTAAGGAGAGAGATGCCAGCCCCATCGAGAACAGGACGATAGCCGGCAATATGATCCGCCGCGGCGGATACCGGTCGAGCAGGTGACCGATCACTGGGGAGCAAACGGCCACGGTCATCGCGGTGATGCCAAATGCCAGCGAGATGGCCTCTCTTCGCCAGCCAAAGGCCGCATGCAGCGGAGAGAGAAACAGGCTAAAGGTATAGGGCACCACGGCGGCGAAGCTCACCATCACGCCGAAGAATGCGGCAATGACGACCGGCCATCCCGCGTAATCCAGGGATGTTTCCGCAGTCGGTGGCGGAGTTGTTTCAGCTACGACCCATTCGCGTTCGCCGGGCATCAGCGGCATATTTCCTCCTGAAGGAAATAGAAGGTTTAAAACGTCACTTTCAGCGAAAGCTGGATCTGCCGTGCTGCTCCGGCGAACGTCGGGGTTCCAAAGGTCGGATTCGCCGGGCTGGTGACACCATCCCCATATCTCCTCGGTATCGGGCCGGAGAATTCTCCTGCGCCATAGACCTGATCCACGTCCTGGACATTCACTCGATTCAAGACATTCAGAAATTCGGCGCTGAGGTTTGCCGTGACCCGCTCCGTAATAGAGAGAAGCCTCTGCAGGCGAACATCCGTGTCATAGTAGGAGTCGCCGCGATACGTATTGCGGCCAATGTTTCCCACGCGATCGTTGAACGGGAAGCCATCCCCATTTACATCCGAACCCGCGAGGATGCTGTAATACTGCGGACTCTGCAAGGTGTTCAGCATAGAGAACCGGAAGTTTCGCAGAGGAGCCGCCCACTCCTTCGGCGTTTCTGCCATCAACGTCAACACCAGCCGATGACGGACGTCGTTATCGCTGACTGCGCGGTCCAGTTGCGGCTGCAAGTAATCCTGAGGTTCGTCTTGCAGTTGGTTCTCGGTGGCGATATCGATTGATTTGCCATAGGTGTAGTTCGCCATAACACTGTAGTGATGGGCCATATCCCGGCGGAGGCTCAGGGTCCCAGCGTTGTAGATGGACCAGGCGGAAGGGGTTGCGTACAACACGAACCCAAACGCTGGATCGGCCGGCGTGAACTTCTGCCGGCCATCGGAGAGCGTGCCATCGGGGATGCCGTTCACCGTACTAGAGCTCAGTAGACGCATTGCGTGCAGGTAGTGATATCCGGCTGTAAGGTACCAGCCGTTGCCAAGCTGGTTTTCGATCTCCAGGTTAGCTTGCTCACTGAAGGCATTCGGAAAATTGCGCTTCACAAATCCGAGAGGAAATTGCAATAAATTCGTTGGGCTGGGGTAGATGCCATTATGCGCAAAGTTAGAGAATGCTTTTCCCGCAAGAACCGGGCCTGCCGTGCCCACCATACCGGCCTGTCCGAACCCAACCAGGTCATTTTCGGGATCCGAGAACTCAGGTAGCAGCGGCTGGTTCATGTGCGTAAAAGCGGACGCGCCATGCCACCCATTGACGGTGCTGCTGTATTCAAAGGATCCGGTAAACAAGCCGAAGCTTGATCGCACAACACTTTTGTCCCCGCGAAACGAATAAGCGAGCCCGACCCGAGGCTGAACGTTGCCATAGTTGTTCGGGTTCATCCTGCCGATGATCTTGAGGTCGCTTGCCGAGGGGAAGAAATCGAGGTCATAGCGCAAACCGAAGGAGAGCGATAAATTTGGCCGCGCCCTCCATTGGTCCTGAACATAGAAGCCTGCCAACTTGTGCCAGAACGCCACAGCATCGGCACTTTCACGAAGTGCCGCGTCCGGCCCGGTATAGAAACCCTTCTCAAAAGGCAACTCGCGCTGCGGAACCTGCTGACCAAATTCAGCCCTGGGCTGTTGGAAGATGAACTCCAACGCGGTTCCTGGGCCAAACGGAGGCCCACCGAACGGCCCTGCGCCGAAGAAGCTTTGCGGACTGAAGATGCCGACACCTGGGGTGAAATACGGGGTCTGAGCAGAAAACCATATCGGTTCAAATTCCACACCGAGCTTGATGGAATTGGATTGATGGGTGTAAGTCAATGTTTCTCTTGATTGGAAGTGGTGCTCACTGTAGTAGCTGACGCCGCCAAGAAATCCGCCACTGTAGAGCGTATCGGCGACGTTAATCGTCGGCTCAAAGCCCGCCCCAACCGGGTTCATGTAGAAGATTCGACGGCCAAAGCTGACGGAACTTTCTGAAGTCCATCGATCATTCAAGAGATGAAATAAATTTCCATAGACGGTCTGGTCGTGAACCTGGTTGTCGCGATAACTCGAAGGCAGTCCCTGCCCCGGAGAGGCCGCGGCAGTATTGCCGTTTCTTACATCTGTATATAAGTAGCCAACCGTTAGGGTGCTCCTGTGGTTCAGTACATCCGATACCTTTCCGAATGCGTTGTCATAGTCGCCGATTTGCTGGATCGATCCAAGATTCTCCGGCGCAAGGCCGAGAAGGGCCTTTACCTGGTTGATGCTGGGGGTGCCGGGCCCCAGGCAGCCCTGGCTGTCGATGCACTTCAGAATGAAATGGGAGTAGACGGGCGAGGCTGCGCGGCGTTGACCCTCGTAGCCGGCGAAGTAGAATACCTTGTCCTGTCGCACCGGTCCACCCACTGTTGCTCCAAATTGATTAAAGCGCAGCGTGTTAAACCCAGGGGCGGAGAGAAGATTGTTAGCATCCAGCTGATTGTTACGGCCATAGTAATAGAGGGAACCATGGAGGTCGTTCGTCCCTGACTTGGTGATGGTATTCACCGCGGCGCCCATGTTCAATCCTTCCGCAGCATCGGGTCCCTTGACCACGCGGAACTCCTGAACCCAGTCAAGCGACGGGCTGGCCCGTTGGACTCCGGAAACGGTCGTTGTGTAATTGACTCCATCCAGTCCGTAGAAGACAGTGTGCGTCTCGCGCAAGCCGCCGAAGCTGATCTCCAGCACCGTCTCCTGAAAGGCCGACTGAGCTCCGGTCGTGAAATCACGGCCGATGGTAGCGGTTGGAGTAAGCAATACGAAGTCGATAAAATCCCGATCCGCAATGGGAAGATCGGCGATCTGCCGAGGATCGATGACCTGGCTGGGCTGTGTTCTTTCTTGATCTATCCCCTGCGTCGCTTCGCGGACTTCGACCTGTTCCGTCGCGGCGTGAATATGGAGCTCGATGGCGAGAGAGGCGATCTGCCCAAGCGTCAGGGTGAGTGGGGCCTGGTAGGAACTGAAAGTTGGCGCGTCGACTGTCAACGTATATTGTCCGGCGGGAAGGCCCGGGACCTCTACCAGTCCGCGGTTGTCGGAGAGTGCCGTCCGAAGTACGCCTGTATCGGTGTTTTGAATCGATACTTTCGCCTGTGGAACGACGCTTCCCGAAGGGTCGGTTACGGTTAGATTCAACGTGGCGAACTGCTGTGCGAGCAAGGGTGACGTTCCCGCTGCAATCAATGCCAGGCACAGAAAATTCGCGAAGCGGCGTAGCGCTTGCCGCAGGTGCTTCTCTTTGTATGGAACGCACACGTACGTCATCGCAGAATTACCTCGACAAACGAGAGTTGGGAACGGGGCCGGGGAAGGGAATTATCCAGGCAGGATTATTTGCTAAGGGCAGGAGAAGTGAAACGGCCAGAAGGACGAGTTATCTCTCCTACCCTGGATGGAGAGGGAACTGCAGCCAAACCAGCTGCATTTTTGTTGGAGAGCCTAGTTGGGGAAGAGTCTGACTTTCAGCTATCAAACCGAGGTTAGGAGTAGGTTACAGTCATAGCTCAGTCTTCTTGGGGCGGCGAATCAAGAGGGCCGATCGAAAAGTGGTCGAAGGTCACTTGCAAAGCTTCTTTGCCGGGTGCAGCGGCCATCATGCCAATCTTGACCGGCACCTGCGGCGGAAAGTAGGCAAGCCGAATCATCGACCATTCCTGGTTGTCCCGCGAATACGAAACCTGAACTGTGTCGTGATAACGTTGCATGCGCAGCCAGAGAAACGAGGGGTTGTCAGAACAAGCAAGTACCGACCAATCTGAGAACTTTCGCGTGACGACGGTACTGACATTCTGCTTGCCATTCACGAACTCAATTCCGGCTTTGATCCAGTTCTGGTCATCGATGCGGATCATCAAGCCCGCCTGATGATAGAGCTCATGGTATTTCCCGGCGATGCGGACCTTCGCTTCAAAGTTTCCGGTTTGTTCCTGATAGCGAAACGGACCGCTGTCGCGAATGAACCCGTAGTGGGTTACCCGCCAATAGTCTGTGCCGGGGGGCACCGTTGCCGTCAGCGTATCCCCGGTCTCGGTCCAATATGCCGGCGGATTAAGCCAGATGCGGGCGGTGGTTTGATCTGTCATGGCAACCGTAAGCATACCGAAGCGACCCTGCGCAGTTCCACTCGATCCGGGATACCTCTTCTGCGACTCAGGCGATCAGCGAGGAACCTGTCCACTGGCTGCCCGGTTGGTCCCGGGTCCACCTGCACAGATTACGGAAGGTCTCAGGGGCTGGTCGAAATTGCCTATTCCTGGACCTTCGAATTATTCCTAAAATGCCGGCAGGATCGTGGGAACAAACGGAGGGGCCGGAACGTTTCTGTAGAGAGCATCCTGAAGTTGTGATTCACGGAACCGAGGTGGGGGAAAAGATGAAACGAGACCTGCGATTTGCGATTCGGATGCTTTTGAAGCAGCCCGGATTCAGCCTGATTGCGATCCTGACCCTGGCGCTGGGCATCGGGGTGACTTCCGCAGTGTTCAGTTTGATCCAGGGCGTTCTGCTGACGCCGCCACCCTACAAGAAGCCGCAGCAGCTGGTGCTTGTGCAGAGGGCAAGAACGGACGGGGAAAAAGAGGAAAACCCGCGCGGCTGGCCCTCTCAACAATGGTCGGAATGGCAGAAGGAAACGAGGTCGTTTGCGGGCGTTGCCGCCTACTATTGGCAGTTTAATTTCCTGATCCGCAATGACGGGAGCCAATCGATCCAAGGTATGGCAGTGACCCGGGACTACCAGGAGATCATGGGGTTGCGCCCCATGCTGGGCCGAGGCTTTGCAGAGCAGGACTTCGCTCAGGGACCCGTCAAGGTGATTCTTCTGGGGTACGAGTTCTGGCAGCGGACGTTCAATGGCGACCCGCAAATCATAGGCAAAACGGTTCGTATCAGCCGGTGGGACGTGCCGCCAACAATCATCGGCGTGATGCCGCCGGGCGTGCGCTTTCTGCCTTCACCGGGGGCGGCAAAGGAACCTAATTACAACGTGAACGGGCTGGTGGACTTCTGGAGTCCTGCCGAGCCCGACCCGAAATATGAGAAGAATCCGGTTTGGGACGTGGTGGCGCGACTGAAGGATCACGTGACCCCTCAGCAAGGGCAAGGCGAGCTGGCGGTGCTGACGGCGAGAGAGGCCCAAGCGGAGAAACAATTTGAAGGTTTCCGGCCGCAACTGCAATCGCTGACTGACGAAATGAACCAGGACGGCCGCAGCATTTTGCTTCCGTTGCTTGGGGCGGCCGCGCTCGTACTCCTGATTGGTTGCGGTAACGCTGCGGCATTGCTTTTGGTGCGAGGGCTGCAACGCCAGCAGGAGTATGCCGTGCGCAGTGCGATGGGCATGGGACGGATCGCTCTTTTGCGCCAGGTCTCCATCGAAAGTCTGCTACTGGCGCTTCTGGGTGGGGTCTTCGGTGTGGGGCTGGCGGTTGGCATCGTGAAGGTTTTCAAACTGATTGCGGGACATGCGGTTCCGCGCCTCGATAGTGTGACCGCCGGATGGGCGGTACTGGCATGGGGACTGGGCGCGGCCGTGCTGGCTTCGATGTTGGCGGCTGTTTTTCCTGCCTTGCGGGCGCTTCGGCTGGATCCGATGGAGGTGCTGAAAGATGCCGGCCCGAAAGGAACGGCGGGACTCGGGGAACGTCGCCTGCTGCGCGGCGTGACCATCGCCCAGACGGCCCTGACTCTAGCGCTGCTGGTTGGGGCCGGCCTGCTGATTCGCACCATGATCAATATTGCGAAGGTGCCGTCGGGCTACAACACCAACCACATCTTAACCATGAGTGTGACTGAGGTGCGGAGCTTTGCTGAGTGGACCAATTTTCACAAGCAGGCCCTGCAACGGGTTCAGGCCATTCCCGGCGTGCAATACGCGGCATTTGCCTGGGGAGTGCCGCTGACCGGCAACAATTGGCCGGCGACTATGGAGATCGAAGGACAGCCTCCGGCGGTCAAGGAGAGCGACAAGACCGCGCTGCCGCTGCGTGCGGTCACTGAGGACTATTTCAAACTGATGGGCCTGCCTATGCTCGGGGGACGAGTGTTTCGTTCCAGTGATGACGCCAAGGCGGCAAACGTAGCGATTGTTAACCAGGCATTTGCGGATCGCTACTTCCCTCATGCCGATGCAATTGGCAGGAAGATCTGGATGAACGGCCGCGACAAGCCGGCAGTGGAAATCGTCGGCGAGGTGGTCAATGGCCGAACGGATGATTTGACGCAAGCGGCGTCCCCGGAGATTTATTTGCCGTTGTGGCAGGCGACCGCGTTTTCCAAACACCTGGTGATTCGCACGCAGGCGGACCCACGGACAGTGATGGTTGCGGTGCAACGTGAGCTGCACCAGGTGGATCCTACCGCCGCCATCGAAAACCCGAGGAGCCTGGACCAGATCCGCGGCGATTCTCTGGCCTCGCGAACGTTCGCAATGCAGTTGCTCGTCGGCTTTGCGGTGGTGGGGAGCATGCTGACGTTGGTGGGAATCTACGGTGTGCTGGCGCTATCGGTTGCTTCGAGACGACGTGAGCTGGGGATCCGCCTGGCGGTCGGTGCGCAACAAAAAGACATTCGCAGCCTCATCTTCGGCGAAGGATTTCGTTTGATTGCCAGCGGAGTATTTGCCGGTGTGGTGCTGGCGATTGTTCTATCCAGAGTGCTGAAGACTTTTCTCTTTGAGGTGCAGCCCAGCGATCCGATGACGTTGATCGTTGTGGGCGCCTTGTTCGCGAGCGTGGCGCTGCTCGCATGCTGGGTGCCTGTGCGACGTGCTGCAGAGATCGATCCGCTGGAGGCATTACGCTACGAATGAGTTGTGTCACAGGTCAGCGGCTAAAGCCGCTGACCTGTGCCTCTGTTTTGTATCAGGGCAGGCTCTACGGGACTCAGTTGGATAGCATACTCACGCAGACCCGCAGTTCCTTGTTTACCGGGTCAACCTTCAAGCGTTTTGGTTGTCAGCCTCGGGCGAGGTTTCAGCGGTGTCTTTTTCACTGCTGCTTTCTTTTTTACTTCGAATTGGCCTTTGACGCCGCATCTGAAATCACATCGGCGACCTTCGACGGCTGAGCGAGCATAATGACGTGGCTGGAGGGGACAGTGGTCGTTGCGGCTCCGATTTTCTTTGCTTGAGCTGCTTCAAGATCGGGTGAAATTGCCCGGTCGTTCGAAGCGATGATGTACCACGACGGCTTCGCCTTCCAGGCCGGAGTCGTGACCTCTCCCTTCATGGCAGATACGCTGGTTGGCACCTGCGTCGCAGTCAAAACCGCAATCTCTTTGGCGGAGAGGTCTTGCGCGAAATCCTCAGCAATCCCCTTGGGAGTCAGTTTGAGGAAACCACTGTTGTCGGGACGCAGTTCTGACCCGATAGGCGTTGGAACGCTTGTAATGAGGCCAAAGGCGGATTCTCCCTTATCCGGAGCCACGGCTGACACATAGACGAGTCCGGCGACCTTAGGATCGTTCCCAGCTTCGGTGATCACAGCTCCCCCGTAAGAATGACCGACGAGCAATACCGGTCCATCCTCGAGAGCAATGGCCCGCTGCGTTGCCGCAATGTCGTCAGAGAATGATGTCAACGGGATCTGCACAGCGACAACATGCAGCCCCTTCGCTTCCAACAATGGAATAAGCTTCGACCAGCTTGAACCGTCGGCCCATGCCCCGTGAACGAGGAGTACGGTTTTTACCCCTCCAGTGGGCGGTGTCTGTGCCATTGCCTTATGGTCGGCAACGATAATCGCGAGTAACGCGGCGCACGCTGCCACCACATTTCGAACGAACTTGAGTGCTTGCATTCTATTTCTCCTTGATGGACGGAATATCCGTACGACACTCGAAAGGGTTCTCTCGGAATCGGTACGGACTGAGCGAACGCAAACAAACACGCAGTTCTGTGGCATTCTCACATTCGCTATCCGGTCTCATCTGAGCGTAGTTTTGAATGCGGGGAAGCATCTAGGCGAAAACCATCAGAAGCTGGTGATTCCTGCTACCTATCTCAAGGGTCGTGGCAATGAAAGGGCCGCCATGAGGGCGGCCGATTCGTATGATGTATTGGATTCCTAGACCCCGATTAAACTGCCTGGACCGCTGCGACCGCGGGCCATCCTCCGTCGCCAGATACCCGGAGTTACCCCATGCACTCGTTGGAAGGAGCGGTTAAGTGCAGATTGATCTGGAAATCCGCAACGGGCAGCGATATCGGCAAGCGGTAGGCGGGAATTCATCATAAGATCTCTCGCCCTATCGACTCGTCGTTCCAACAACCACTTATAAGGCGGCCTGCGAAAGGTTGTTTTGAAGGCTCGGGCAAAGTGGCTTACTGATAATTCACATGCTGCTGCGACCTTCTGAAGGGCGATGTTGCCGTCCAGATGAGCCTCCATTAACTCTGTTGCTCTTCGCATCTGCCAGGGAGAGAGTCCACCCCGAAACCGCGGAGCCGGTATTGCTACACCGCTATAAGAGGAGACAAAATGACAGTTTAAGGCCTGCAAGACGTGGTCGAGGAAAATCTTCGGTGTGTGAAGGGGATGCTCCAACGAAGAGAGGAGAGTCTTCCCGAGGTGGTGGACGATAGGATCGAGTACCCCATGCGGCCAAGCTAACCGCTCCACTCGTGGCGCCTGGAGGGCATAAGCAACGTCATCCAATGCAGCGCGCGTGACATATAGAATCAATGCGTCGAAGGGATTTGGGAGCAGGACGGCTGGCTCCTCTCGTAAGTCGATCGCACTTACAGCTCCAATGGGGTAGTAACCACTCGATACCTTTTTCCTGCCGAGAAATTGCTCGACGAACGATATGGGTTTGAGTTGCAATACGATGATGTAGCCGCGCTCACCAACCAGCGGACGTGCAACCTCCGGAAGACCTTCGCTGCTCTGAAACCTCCCAAACGAGAACGAGGCAAGCTCGGATAGCCTGACCTCGGCATTGGGGGATCCCGTGAGATACATGGCTTCGGCGAGTTGATTCCAGACAGTGGGCACTTGAGCGGACATGTCCATGTACGCGAACCTTTACCTTTTCTTAGAGAATGCGCGCCCAGCGGCCGCAACATAGCCAGATGGCGTTCAGATAAGACCCGAGATCGCAAAGAGGAACATTATTTTGCGGCCTCTATAATTATCCGTTCGATCTTTGCGTCAAGATCTCGCGCTACTTTGAGAGCATCGCCATTCCCATAGGAAGCAAGGTACGAGGCCATCCTGTCATAAGAGATATGCACGCTATCTGCCCGCTGGTCAATGAGGATGGATACCGGTGCATACGAGCCGGCGTCAGGAACATGCTTGACCATTTCCTTCATGATCAGGGGATTCCCCGCGACGATGCGTAGAATTCTCGGCGTACTGGCTCCGCTCTCCTTTCTGAGGACTTCACCGAGGTCAAACCGTGTAAACTCCATGATGCCGTTCGGTTGAGTTATCGGCTTCACAACGTTTTCCATTTCAGCTTGAGTTTGGGCCGCTGATAGGCTCTTGCGAAATGCAGCCATATCCGGATGGCCGATCTGCTGGTCGATTCGAGCCACCACCGTGTCAAAGGGCTGGGTGGTAACTACACTGAATCGTTGGACTTGAACCTCTCGAATACTCATGAGCCGTGCTTCTCCGCTTTTCGTCGTTGCCTGACCTGACATGGCCGCATACTCGACCAAACCGGTGCAAGGCCGGAAATTCTCTAAAATCTTCGTAGCATATTGATGCTCCAATCCTGCTGATAGAACCGGACAATTCACAGGTAGGTGGCGATCATTACCAGGATCTGATGAGTTCAGGCAGAAGCAGCGTCTGCGCATCCCAGAATTGCCCTCTCAGGCGTATAACTGGTCCCATTGCATTGTGATGGTCCTCGACGTTCTCACTTAAGCGGTGTCGCAGCGGAATAACCCGGTAGCAACGCCCAGACCATTGCACCACTATGGGAGGCTCGGGATATGAAACGAACGATCATCCTGATGGCAAGCTTTGCCTGTTTCCTCACAATGCTGCGCGGAGCCATGCATCCGGCGATGACCCCGCAGGTCACTGGGGCGCAGGGGACCGGGACCGGACCTGTGATTCGCTTCGTGGCCGGCTCGACCGTCAAGCTTGAACAACTTCTGGGTGAGCAGGACAAAGAAAAGCATCAACCTACGCTCAGCCTGAGCGAGACACGCTACGGCATTCGGGGCACGGACCTCGGCAACTCCTTCGAACACAACGGGCGGCTATATTTTCTGTTTGGCGATACGGTGGGGCGCCTCGACCACGCGCTGGACACGATCGCGACCACGGATGCGAACGATCCGGAGCAAGGCGTGCGCCTGGATTTCCTGATGGCGGGGCGCGACTACCTGACGATTCAGCCCCCCGGCATAAGTATGGGCGCGTTTGAGGTACCGGTGGCGGGAGTGAGCCTGGGCGGCCAGATGTATGTGGTGGTCAGCACCGACCATTCGCCAGATCGCGGCACGGACCGTTCGGTGCTGACGCGATTCACGCTCCCCGCGACCTTTCAGCCCCTGCGGACGATTTCTCAACTACCTGCCGGACACTTCGTCAAAATGTCTTTGCGCGCTCAGCCGGGACCGATTGCGGGAATGCCCTCCGGCGGCCCCTTCGTCCTTGTCTGGGGCACGGGTGTTTACCGGCAGAGCGATGCCTATCTTTCAGTTGTCCCGGTAGCGCAATTCGTGACCGGCAAAGGGACGATGTATTTCGCGGGAATGGATGCCGCGGGCGCCCCCTCATGGAGCGTAAGTGAATCGGAGGCGAAGCCGATTGTGCAGAACGGCAGTCTAGGAGATCTCTCGGTCACCTGGTGCAAGGATCTCGGCGTGTGGTTGATGACCTATGACAGACGAATCCCCACGCGTGGAATCGCCTTTAGCTATTCGCGCACTCCGTGGGGGCCATGGAGCGCGCCGCAGATTCTGTTTAACGTTGCCAATGATGGTATCGGCAGGTTTATACACAACCCGGACGGCAATCCGCCCGACGGGCTGGCGGGACCCGTCATCGGAAAGGGCCAGATGAATCCAGATGCCGTGCGTGGCGGGGCCTATGCTCCTTACGTAGTGGAGCGATGGACCAGACTGAGAGGCTCCGAGCTAAGTGTGTACTATGTTCTCTCCACGTGGAACCCCTACGTCGTTGTCCTGATGAAGTCGCGCCTGCAGGTCGAATAGGTTCGAGTAGCTTTGCTGCGAAGCCTAATTTGGACAAGTCAGGGTTTGCGGAGATCCGCTGCTCACAGCAAGTTGAATTAAAAGCAACGCGTTGTAGCGGGTCCAACTGACTCATTCTGCGCCACTCGGCCTGCTTCATGGAACCCTCCCCGCTGCCGATATATCTGACAAACGAAAGACCGTTACTGAGCTTCCAGGTCCGCCGAGGCTTCGCCATGCATTCGTTCTTCAATGGCAATAGGTAGGAGCGTCGCGCGATGCCGATAGACCCTTCTCTCCCACTCGCCGGTGCTTACGATTACCGCCTGGTAATCCTGTCCGTGGTGATTTCGACGCTTGCTTCCTATGCTGCTCTTGACCTTGGCGGCCGTGTCACCGCCGCCCGTGGAGCCGTTCGCTACCTTTGGCTCACGGGTGGCGCCGCCGCCATGGGAATGGGCATCTGGTCGATGCACTATATCGGGATGCTTGCCTATAGCCTTCCGGTGGTTGTCTTCTACCATTGGCCCACGGTCTTGTTGTCTCTGCTGGCGGCAGTGCTGGCATCGGCCGTTGCCCTCTTCTTTGTAAGCAGGCAGGCAATGGGACCATTGCGCATTGGCGTGGGCGGCCTGCTCATGGGGGCAGGCATCGCGGCCATGCACTATGTCGGCATGCACGCCATGCGTCTCCCGGCCATGTGCCGTTACTCTCGCGGCCTGGTGACCCTGTCGGTGATCCTGGCCATCGTAATTTCCATGGTTGCCTTGTGGCTCACCTTCCACTTGCGCTCTGACGCCGGCTCGGTCAGTTGGCGAAAGGTGGCCAGTGCGACCCTGATGGGCGCCGCTATTCCAGTCATGCATTACACCGGCATGGCTGCAGCTGGTTTCATACCCACGGCTTCTCCTGTTGACCTTACCCACGCGGTGAAGATCTCCTCCATCGGCATCGTCTGCATCGGTGGCGTCACCTTCATGACTCTCTTTCTGGCGATCCTGACATCCTTCGCCGATCGCAGATTTTCTGCCCAGTCCCTGGAACTGCACCAGAGTGAGCAACGCTATCGCGAGCTGGTGGATTCGGCCCAGGTCATTCTCTGGCGAGGAGGGTTGGACGGCACGACCTTCAGCTATGTCAATCAGGAAGCGGAGAGCTTGCTTGGCTATCCAATCCAAGCCTGGATCCGCACCACGGATTTTTGGATCGATCATGTTCATCCCAGGGACCGCCCGCTGGCAGAGTCGTGTTGCCGCGCCGTCGCCGAGAACCGCGGCCCCGAGCGGTTTGAACATCGGATGATGGCGGCGGACGGAAGAGTGGTGTGGTTAAGAACTTCGGTTCGCCTGGTCACCAGCCATGGCAAGGCCAAAGAGCTTGCCGGCGTCATGACGGACATTACCGACCGTAAACAGGCAGAAGAAGCTGCTGAGGAGGCCAGTCGCATCAAGAGCGGGCTGCTGGAGGAAATCAACCACCTCCATGAACGGCTGAAGCAGGAAAACGCACGCATGAGCAGTGAGCTGGAAATCACCCAGCGCCTGCAGCAGATGATGCTTCCCCGCGACGAGGAAATGCGCACGATCGAGGGACTCGACATCTCCGGCTCCATGGAACCTGCCACGGAAATCGGCGGTGACTACTATGACGTTGTCTGCCATGACGGAAGCGTCGTCTTCGGCATCGGTGATGTTACCGGCCACGGCCTGGAAAGCGGGGTGATCGCCATTATGGTCCAAACCGCGGTCAGAACACTGTTAGCCAGCGGACAGTATGAGAGCCGAAAGTTCTTTGGCGCTCTTAATCGCGTGATCTACGATAACGTTCGCCGCATGCACTGTGATCGCAACCTGACCCTGAGTCTGTTGCACTACCAGGACCGAATGGTGACGATCAGCGGGCAGCATGAGGAGGTCCTGGTGGTCCGCGGAGACGGCGCCCTGGAGAGACATGACACCCTGAATCTTGGTTTTCCCCTGGGACTTGAGGCGGATATCTCCAGCTTCATCAGTGAAGCAAAGGTTCCGTTGAATTTTGGCGACGTCATGGTCGCTTACACCGACGGAATCACCGAGGCGACCAATTGCGCCGGGGTTGCGTTTGGCATAGGGCGGCTCAGCGAAGCAGTCCGCAACAGCCACCAGAAATCGGCCTGCGTTATTCGTGAAGCTGTCCTGCACAGTCTGCGAAAGTACATTGGGGGCCAGCATCTGCACGATGACGTCAGCCTGCTGGTGATCAAACCTGCATAGTCTATGAGTCAGATCAACGCACAAGACGAACTCGATCGCCTCCGGCGAGAACGGCATCAGTTACAAATCGAAAATCAGGATCTGCAAATCGCCCTCCTGACCTCGAACGAGCATGGCGATTTGTTGCAGGACCATCTGTACCGGCTCAGCACCAGCCTGACGGCTGAGGTTCGAGAGCGCCAGGCGGCCGAGGAAAAACTGCAAGAGCTCATTCAGGCCGTGAGGCGAGAGAAAGGCGACCTGGAGATCATGGTGCAAATTCTCATTGACCAGGGCGACCAATCTGCGCAGGAAGGCGAGAAAGCGCGCATCGACGGCCTGACCCAAATCGCCAATCGCCGCCGTTTCGACGAGTATCTGCAGCAGGAGTGGGCTCGCCACATTCGATCACAGCAACCGCTCTCCCTGCTGCTCTGCGATGTCGACCATTTCAAGCTCTATAACGACTGCTATGGTCACCAGGCTGGTGACGAATGCCTAAAAAGCGTCGCCCGGGCCATGAGCCAGTGCTATCGTGCCGGGGACCTGGTTGCCCGCTACGGCGGAGAAGAGTTTGCCATGGCACTGCCACAAACGACTACAGCCGGAGCCGTACAGGTGGCGGAGCGAGTGCGTGCAGCGCTTGCGGCTGCCGCTCTTCCCCACGTTTCGTCTCCAGTGAGTGGACACGTCACGGTGAGCATCGGGGTAGCTTCGGCAATCCCTAAACCTTATGGTCCCTCGGATGCGCGCCTGCTCATCGAGGAGGCGGACCGGCGTCTCTACCTGGCGAAACGAGGCGGCCGGAACCAGGTGAACTCTCAGGGCGAGGAGAAGACAACGAATATGACGACTGGACAGCCCCCCGTGAGTAGTGGAGAACGATCAAACCAGTGCGAATATCTCACCCTGGCGTTCTCGCCCACCAACGCGCCTCTGCGTTCCCGTTGGCGAAATAACGGGTTATCCGCCGACTTCCTGGCCGACTATGTGACCACATTCCTTCCTACCCGGGATGGCAAGCCCCCAGCCGAGAGCCGGCAAAAGGAGCTCAAACACGCTGTCACCTATGTCGCCAACGAGCTACTCGAGAATGCGATGAAGTACCACCAGCCGGATGTCGAAATCCCCATCAGGGTCCACATGGAGCTCAGAAGCGACCAAATCACGGTGAGCGTCAGCAACGGTATCAGCGCAGACCAGGCAGTACGCTACCAGGCGTTCGTGCAGGACCTGCAGCAGGGAGACGCCGGTGACCTTCTCATGCGACAGCAGGAAGAAAGCGCCAGATCCAGCGAGGCGGCCGTGTCTTGCCTGGGACTCCTGACGATAATCACTGACTATGACGCTCAGCTTGCCTGGAGCTTTGACGTTCTCCCCGCTCAGCCTAAGGGTATGACGGTTACCACCAGTGCGGTCCTGCCTCTCAAACACGTCCCGGGAGTGTCTGCTTGAAAAACATTCATGGAGAGTCCTTTGATGTCCAGCTGGAAGAGAAAACCTCCACGGTTCTTTTCAGAGGGGCGATACGTCTGTGTGGAACGGAGGATTACGCTCCGATTCTCGATATGCTGCAGGAAACTTTGATCAATCCGACAACACCGATTGTCCTGGACCTCAGGGAGCTCGAGTTTCTCAACAGCTCCGGTATTACCATGCTTTCCCGGTTCGTCATTCAAGCTCGCGACCGCACCGGAATAGACCTTCAAGTGGTCGCTTCCGAGGCCGTGCCATGGCACGCCCGATCGCTGAAGAATCTTCAGCGCCTCATGCCCAGCTTGAGTATCCGTCTGACCTGACACCTCTCCGCTTCGAGCTCTGAATGTCCGGTGGATCCCGCGCGGCCAACAGCCGATCTCCTTGGAAAGCCACCGCAACGGCCGCGTGGCTTACAATAGGAACACAGCCCTCGCTGTTTACTAAATCAGACCCCATCGCACGACCTTATGAGTTGCGCTTCGGCGGGTCCGCCCTTTAGAAGGGACCATTGAGATGGCCGAACACAAAAAACCTGCATTCGACGCTCCCGCATTTCTCGCTGAAGCCGGCCTGGGGAGACGGATGGTCCAATTGAAACCAAAGCAGCCCTTTTTCTCACAAGGCGATCCTGCTGACTCTCTCTTCTACCTTCAGCGCGGCCGCGCAAAACTGACGGTTGTTTCAAAAAATGGCAAAGAAGCCACCATCAGCCTTCTCACTACGGGTGACTTCATTGGAGAGGAGTCGCTGGCGACCCTGGGTGGACGGCATCTGACAACTGCCACGGCCATTACCGCTTGTAACGCACTGGAAATCCAGCGGGACGAGATGGTCCGCGTCATGCACGATGAGTCGGCCTTCTCCGAGCTGTTTCTGAGATTTCTGCTGGTCCGCAGCATGCGGACCCAGGCCGATCTTATCGATCAGCTTTTCAACTCCAGCGAGAAGCGTTTGGCGAGGATTCTCTTGTTGCTGGCGGAGTTTGGCAAGCCGGGTGAACCGGAATCACTGATTCCGGAGATCACCCAGGAAACTCTTGCGGAAATGATCGGCACCACTCGGTCCCGCGTTAGTTTCTTTATGAATCGCTTTCGTAAGCTCGGCTTTATCGAATACAACGGTCGCATCCGGGTTAATAAGACGCTGCTCAACGTGATTCTCCACGACTGAAGCGTCTCGCATGCCTCGTTGGCGGCCCCTTCGCGACAGGGCGCAGGAGGCTCAGCAGAGGGAAATCTTGTTGTGGAGCCTATTTTGGATAAGTCTCAGGTTGCTTCGCGACCGGCGGGGCCTGATCTCTGTCTTCACTGCGAACAGACGCCGTCAGTCTTGGCTTCTGCATCTCCTTATCAATACTGGCAATGAGTGCTCTTCCCGCTGTCGCTGAGCGCTTTTTCTTGTTCACCATTCTCGATATATGAACACCGATCGCCCGGCGGTGTCCGTTCCCAATTGCTCACAAAGTCTAGGCTTTGAGGGAATCATGCAGTGCCGGCCTGGGAGAGACTAGTTCCCACGCAGACTCTGGTGCCCCTCGTAGTGAGCTAATTTGACCAGTACGTGCACCCGGGCGAGGGAGATAATGTTTTACATACCCTCTGGTGCAAGGGGTTCTGAGGCTGCTCAAAACGCCCGTGTGTGTTCCCCTCGCCTGCGCCGCTTTTGCAATTAACGAAAATATA
Organism: Acidobacteriaceae bacterium; assembly: GCA_049522955.1. Lineage (GTDB taxonomy): Bacteria > Acidobacteriota > Terriglobia > Terriglobales > Acidobacteriaceae > PALSA-350. The sequence goes on along the minus strand of JBEKNJ010000064.1, from coordinate 14,984 downwards.
TTCGGAAGAGGACTTATGTGTTTTCCGATCCGGCCACACAGATTTTCGTCGTGGATGATGAACCCGTCATCGCATCTACTCTCGCCGCCATATTGCAGAGGAACGGGTTCTCCGCCAAGTTTTTCACCAGCCCACTGGAGGCCTTGGCGGCTGCCCGCTCGAAGGCTCCGGATCTACTTATATCGGATGTTACGATGCCGGGCATTTCCGGTATCGACTTAGCGATGAAGATGAGAGCCCAATACCCTAAGTGCAAGATCCTGCTCTTTTCGGGGCACCCAGCCACCTGGGGTTTAATTGAAGAGGCCCGGGCTCGGGGTCATGAATTTCATTTGCTGCTTAAACCCATGCCGCCGGCTGAGCTTCTTCTGGTAATCGGAAAAATGGTCGACGTCACGGTCACGATCCCCTCGCAAACCACGACAACAGATTCCTGAATGGCCGAACATCGCGGCCAAGGAGTACGCGAAGCGTTTGATTTCTCATGAATGCAAACCAGGTCTTGCCCGTTCGTGTGCGTGCGAGCGGGACCCAGCTTTGCGGTGGAGTAAGTCCAGCCAGAGAACCGGAACTACCTACGCCACGACTGATAAGGCGTTCATCGTTTGGTTCAAGGCTCGTGGGCTCGGCACCGAATGCCAATCACCGCTGCTGGCCCATCTCCAATAAGAAAATCCTCGCGTAAACCCGTTCGTATGCTTCCACCATCGTGGCGATGGAAAACCTTTTTTCGACTCTGCTTCTGCAGGCGCTATCGTCAATCGCCGCCACCCGCTCCAGGGCTGTTACCGCTCCGGATACATCGGTTACAACAAACCCAGTCACTCCTTGCTCGATCACCTCTCCGCAGGAGCCGAGATCCATGGCGATCACCGGAACTCCCGCCGCGTTCGCCTCGGCCAGTACCAACCCGAAACGTTCCGGAATGGTATTGAGATGAAGCAGGGCGAAGGCTTGTGCGAACAGGGCATTCTTTTCCATCACACCCACGGCCCCCACGTAGCAGATTTGCTGATCGTCGAGGTGGGGCTGAATTTGATCGCGGAAGTAGTCTGTGTCCTGCACAATGCCTGCGATCAGCAGCCGCCGTCCACTGCGGCGAGCCGTCTCGATCGCCAGATGAACGCCCTTGTCCGGATGGATCCGGCCGATAAAGATAAGATCGTCTCCCCGCGTCTCGCGCTGCGGGTAGAGGGCGAGATCGATTCCGTTGTATACAGTAGCCAGGTAATTCAACCCTGGAGCGCGATCTGAATCAGAGATAGATACGAAATATCCATCCCGGTATTTCTCGTAGACGGGCATGATGCGGGGGGAAGAAAAACCGTGAACCGTGGTCAGCACCGGGGTCTTCACCAGCCGCGTATAGGCCAATGCCATGAAGTCATAGTGGCTGTGGATCAGGTCGAACTCCGCAGCGTGCTCGAAGAGTTCCGCGATGTGAAGGTACTCGGCCACCTTGGGATCGATCGAACGATCCTCCTCATAGCCCCTGTCTACCACGGCATGCAGATGGGCACGGGTGATCGAGTCGGCGGTGGCGAAGAGGGTTACGTCCCATCCCCGCTCTACGAGGCCCTCGGCGATGTTGCTCGCCACTGTCTCCCAGGCACCATATTGGCGCGGTGGCGTCCGCCAAGCGACCGGCGACAGGATAGCCACTCTTCTGTTCGCGGCCATTCCTTAGGCCATGGCCGCCAGCACATCGTCTAGGGCAACCGTGGCAAAGCCGGCGGCCAGATCGGCCAAGCCATAAGGAATGATGAGTTCGCCCTGGTGCAACAAGGCGCCACAGGAATAAACCACGTTGGGTACGTAGCCTTCACGCTCGCTCGCCTCCGGCGTCATCATCGGTTCACGCAGCCGGCCGATGACCTTTGAGGGTTCCTTCAGGTCGAGCAGGAAGGCGCCGATGCAGTATTGGCGCATGGGCCCTACCCCGTGGCTCAGCACCAGCCATCCCTCCTTGGTTTCGATGGGCGATCCGCAGTTCCCAATCTGCACCAGCTCCCAGGGGAAAGCAGGCTTCAACAGTAAGCGGCGTTCATTCCAGAAATGCACGTTATCCGAACACATGAGGTAAATATTCTCGTTGTCCTGCCGGGAAATCATGGCGTAGGAGCCGTTCACCTTTCGCGGAAACAGCGCCATGCCCTTGTTCTCCGCTTCCGGTCCATTCAGTGAAATAAACCGGAAGCGAAGAAAGTCGGAGGTCTCGAGCAGCTCCGGCATGATGACCCTGCCGTCATAGGCGGTAAACGTAGCGAAGTAAACATGCTCGCCATTGTCTTTGCGGAAGCGAACAAAGCGGGCATCTTCGATGCCGTTGCGTTGCGAGGGCGTGGAGGGGAAGATGATGCGCTCAGAAAGATCCTGCTCCGCATCGAACTGTACCTCGTAGTTGGATCGAGCCAGCATCCAGATGCTTTGCGCTCTCAACTCATCTTCCCCGACTTCTCCTTGCGTGTGTCCGGTGGTCTTCAACTCGGCGGCGAGGGCATCGCGCAGCGTCGCCAATCCAAACGAGCGGCCCAGCCGTTGAAGCACACGGCGGGTAAAGTCACTCTCTAATCCGAGCTCCCAGAGTTTCCGCTGGAACAGCGGGCCTTCATACACGGTGTTGGCGATTTGGCGGGGCTCGGTGAGCAAGTTCCCCGCCGGATCCATTTCGATGCGAAGATCGCTGTGCACGATTCCGCTGCGAAACGTGATCGAGGATATGTGTCCTTCTCCGGTCGCGCGCAGGCTGAGAACAAAGCGCACTGCGCCCGGGGGCACGTTGGTCTGGTCCGGGTGAGGCACCATCGATGGATTAAACAGGGCAGCCGATTCCAATGAGTATTCCGATAGGAAGTAGGAGCCAATCAGCAAACGCCGTTGGTCCGTGATCGCAGCACCTTCCGGCAGCAGTTCCTCCAGGTCAGCAAAGCGATCCAGGAAACGTTGCGGCAGATTCAGGTGGCGCTGGGAAAAGTCAGCCGACACCTGCTTCAGCAGCGTGGCGACCTGGGCCTCCGGCACAGCCATAATTCTTTTTATGATCCCGCTCATGCGTTGTGCATTCCCGGGATCGAATTGCCGCAAAAGGACACGCGACGGATCCGGCCTCAACACGGTGGTAGAACGCTTCAGAGCGATTGCCAGTGCGGTCCCGCTTCCCATTAAGGTCCCATTTCCTGCCGCGCGGATTCAGCGGCAGCTATCAGTGGATCACAGGCTTTGCGGGGTTTTCTTCAATTTAGCTGGTTCTTTGGAGAACAGCCCCGTAAACGTGCTCTTGCGGTACACATGTCAACGAACGGTGATAGGCAAGGGAGGGTAATCTTCCGCGGTGACTGGTTGCCTGAAGCTGGTCAGCATGTTCTGTGCCTGGCGCATCTCCACCAGGGACAACAGAAAGGCCAGCGTGGACTCAGCTCCCTGGTTGCCGTTTACCCGGTCGATATGCAAACCATCGCGGCAGCCGCCGGTCTCAGGCACGTAGAGCTCGAGACCGAGATCGTTACCTCCGATGAACCAGTCAAAGGCGTGCTCCGCCTGCTCATACCAGTACAGATCTGCCGTTGCCCGATGGGCTTCGAGACAGGCCGCAACCGTGGCCTGGGCCTCAATTGGCTGCTGGTCGAAGTTGGCGCGTGCGCCGCCCCGCTGATAGAACCCGTTGCTGCCGATCGGGCGCAGGTAACCCTGTTCTGTGGTCTGCTGCTCCGTGAGCCAACGCAGGGTCTCGAGGCCGCGGTTCAAGATAGCCTCGTTACCCATCGCCCGTCCACTCACAATCAGGGCGTGGGAGAGCCTGGCGTTGTCATAGGAAAGCTCTTCCTCAAACCAGTGCCAATCGGCATGCGCATGCCGGTCGTACAGCTCCATCAAGCGCGCCGTCAGTGTCTCGCGTGCCTGGTTTACCTGGCTGTCGCCACCTAACCGCCGCAGGTACTCGTGTATGCCCAGGAGACCAAAGGCCCACGCTCGCGGCGAGCTGAAATTAGTCAACACTGGCAGGGCCCGCGCGAACAGCTGACCGGCCATCATCTGAAAATTGCGCAGTTGTGAGCGCCCTACGCCCACCCCAAGCGCCCAAAGAGCCCGGCCATGGCTGTCCTCCGATCCCTGCTCGTCGAGCCAGCGACGCTCGAAACTCATGTGATTGTGAAATCGCCCACTCACTGCGTCGAAAGCATGATGAAGGAAGGCGGCGCTGGTGGTGGCGAGGCTCCGCTCACGTTCTGAGTCGTCGGCGAGTTCCGCGATCAGCACGGCGAGAATAAAGGCTCGGGCATTGTCGTCGGTGCAGTAGCCCTCGGTGAAATTAGGAACACTGAAAATGGCATGTTGAAATACGCCCGTGGAATCCGTCATCCGGGAAAGGTGCGTCAGCTTCAGCTCCGGCAGCTCTCGATGTTTCTGGTCGAGAGTCTTGATCGCCAGAGACTTGCGCGACAATGGCGCGCCTTCGAGGCGAGCCAGTTCGAAACTGTGCATATAGAGCTGGGCCACACTGGACCAGACCATTTCCCGCCCTAGCCGGTAAGCATTGGTGCGCATGGTATTGCGCCGGGCGTCGTCACGCAGCAACCCAAGAATCTGCTCCGCCATGGCCGCCGAATCGGCAAAGGGTACCAAAGCACCCCGGCCGTCGGCGAGTAGGTCTGCGGCGTGCCAGTACGGCGTAGAAACCACCGCCTTGCCGGAACCGAAAGCAAACGAGAGCGTACCGGAAGTGATTTGGGCTTCGCTCAGGTACGGCGTGATGTATAGATCCGCGGCACCCATGAACTCGGTCAGGTTCGCCGGGTCCACGAACTGGTTGTAGAAGATAACGTGTTTTTCCAGTTTGTTCTTGGTGGCCAGAATTTCCAGGCTTAGCCGATAGGCTTCTCCATACCTGCGCAGTTCATTGGGGTGGGTAGCGCCCAGGACGATATACACCACATTAGGAAACTCGGCCAGAACCGCCGGCAGGGCATTGAGTACGTATTCGATGCCCTTGTTGGGTGAGAGCAAGCCGAAGGTAAGCAGCACGGTGCGCCCTTCCACCTGGAACTGGTCCTTGAAGTAGGCCGGATCCACGAACGCAACATCGAGAATGCCATGGGGAATCAGATCAATTTTGCTCAGCGGTGCCTGGTAAATCTCGTGTAACATCTGCCGTCCGCGATCCGCCATCACCACCAGCCGGGTAGAGAGCGCAATCAGCTCTTCGATGACGCGCCGCTGATCTGGCTTGGGTTCACGCAGAATGGTATGCAGGGTGGTGACCACCGGCATTTTTAATTCGCGCAGCATGGCCAGGATGTGACCGCCGACCGGGCCGCCAAATATGCCGAACTCATGCTGCAGACACACGATGTCCACGTCGCTGATGTTCAGAAAATCGGCAGCTCGCAGGTACGACGGCAAATCCTGTTCTTCGATCTCAAAGCGAACTACTTCCGGGTAGTCATAGCCGTCTTCTATGTCGTTGACAGAAACACACAGACACTGGCTTTGCGGATACTGGTTTTGTACGGCCGAGAGTAGATCGGTGGTGAAGGTGGCAATGCCGCATTTGCGCGGCAGGTGATCGCCGATAAACGCGATTTTGCGGATCTTTGCTGTTGCTTTTGGGTGGAATCCGTTGGTCGCCATGCTTTCCACCTCTTATTTTCAATTGTGTTCAATGCACTTGGATGCGGAGAAGGGAGGATGGAGTACTCCTTCCCCATCAACGGGTCGGTTGAACGCATAACTACTTCCGGACAGTCCAAGGGAGGGCTGTACCTATCCTACCAGCCGATGGTGCTGCGCGTCTGGTTTGTTAGTCCATTGGAGTCGCATTCATCAGGTTTTGCCCGCGCACCATACTTCTGTTGACCCAGACCGGCAGGATGGGGATTCACGCATACTGAAAGCCAGATTTTGCGCGTTGGGCCGGAAACGAGCAGCCTGGCCGGGTGGCGCGTCATTGCGATTTACAACACCTACGTCCCCATTGATCTCAGCGTGAGGTTGAATCACAGAATGCCAAGTGCTGAGACATATAAGTCCTTAGTGGGGTCGAGCTGACTCAAGCGGCGTTCCGACGGTTGGACGCTAGACTTTCCGAAAAGTGGTATTCGGTGGCTTGCCCGCGCCTGGGTTCTCCGATGAGAGTTCTGTTGCCCAGGCGCGTGCGGCCTTAGATGCAGGGGAACGCGTTTTGTTCAGGCAAAGCAATTCATCGATGGTCCTGAGAGGTGAGTTTCATTTCATTTCCTGCACTCTTTGGCCCGACCAGTTTGGCGGTCATGTCTGTACCAGGTATATAGACTGCCAGAAGCTCATTGTGTCCCTCGCATTGGGAAAAGGTCAGGTGACCACGCGATCCTGGCGCTCCGCTACGTTCGGGGCGAATCGGAAAGAAGTTCTCCTTTCTATCCGCATTGTGAATGGAGAGAAGCCATTCGGATAGAAGGGAGAACTGATATGTTCCGGCTGGGTATTGTTGGTGATTTACAGAATAGGCAAATGGGGCGGTCACGGTGATTTCCTGGGCTGAAGCAGATTGTGGGGCCAAGACCGATATGCCACCGGTAACCACCAGGATGAGTATTGGTGCGAAGAATCGGTGTAACAGATTATCAAAACTCATGAAAAGCTCCTCGATGCGCATCGAGATCGATACACCTCTACAACTCCGGCAATGATTTGTCATTGCCTGCGCAGTGATTCGATTTCAGCACCGGTACCGGGAGCATGCGATAAAGATTGGTTAAGCTCGATCAAGTTTTGTAAAGGTCGCATCCCTGGTCAATGCAGGCGCGATCAATAGGGAGCGCGATGCCATTGCGCATTCTGTTAGCCGAATGGTCTGGAAGCGACGCGGCGATCCCGAAGAGCCAGCCGCGCACCAGGGTCCTCATCTTCACCATGGATGAGGCCGTAAGGATCATCGTGTACGCGCTGAAGGCGGGAGCTCGCGGTTTCGTACTGAAGTCCGATGCTGGGGAATACATGGTAGCGACCGGATAGATGCGCATTTCTGTCCAGTCCTGCGTGCAGCGGGTGATCACGCATTCGCTAGCCGCGTCAGGGTGACTACCGTGATGTCGTCATCCTGGCCGAAGGCGACGGCGGCTTCCGAAGCTTGCACAGCGTCAGCGCCCGAAGCGAACAGGGTTTGCAGCCGCTCGAAGCTGAAAATCTCGCCGGAGGGTGTGCGTGCTTCGAGCAGACCATCGGTGTAAAGCGCGCACCGGTCGCCAGGCTGGAAGTGTATTACGGTCTCCTCATAGGCGATTGCAGGATCGATGCCCAGCGGCAAGGCGCCGGGCAAGTCAATCTCTTTGTCGTTGAAATAGGGCGCTGGATGGCCGGCGCTGGCCAGGGTACAGGCTCCGCGGGGATCGAGGCGCAGGACTACGCAGGTCGAGAAGCCTCCTTGTAGACGGCCGTGGAGGCGGCGGCTAAGGCCCGCGAGAATTTCCGCGGGACTGGACGTAGTTTCTGCGAGCGTGCGCACAGCACCCACGATGAGCGACACGGCCATCGCGGCGCGGAGCCCTTTTCCGCTAACGTCGCCAAGGACGATCAGCGTGGACCCGGCGGCCGGGCCATCCAGCGGAATGATCTGGAAGAAGTCGCCGCCCACTTCGAGGGCGGGCAGATACGAGCTTGAGATGCTGAAGCCCGCCAGAGTGGGTAGCTTTTCAGGGATCAGGACCTGCTGGAGTTCGCGGGCGCTGTGCAGTTCCTGCTCCAGGATAGCCTTGCGATTTTGCTGGTCACGAATGTAGCGATAGACCGTATATATGATCGAGAAGAACAACAATAGATCGAGAAGCGAGTCTGCCGCGAAATAGACGGGGCCAATATGGAACAGTGGCGAAGACAGATGCTGAGCCAAAGTCCAGTGGGTGAACCGCTGGCCCTGCCCGGCCGTGGCAGTAATGACAGAAAGCAGTTGGGAGAGCGACGCGCTTACCGCGAGCACCCAGCGCACGGAGTCAAGTTTCTGACGGAAACCGTTCGCCACCAGCACCAGTAGATAGAGCTGACACGGCTCAATGATAACGGTGAGGACTCCATCGATCCAGGCGCTGGCGTGTGGTGAGATCCAGTTTGCAGGCGCATAGGTGAGACAGCCGTCGAGGAACGCGCTAGTGAGGCTGACGACGGCAAGAATCCTGGCCCAGCGGACCAATCCGCGGCGGCTGCGGAGATGAAGCATCTCGATGAGAAGGAACCAAAGCGCGACATTGCGCAGGGCCCATAGCGGTTGCAGCATGAATTGGCTGAACTGGCTGGAGACCGGAATGCGCATGGTGTAGACCGACGTCCAGATGGCCGGGCAGACAGCGAAGATGGCAAACCACAGGAGCAGCGTTTCCTTCCTGCGGCGGAGCCACAGCAGGAAAGCAGCCAGCGCTACCAAAAGGTAGAGAATGTTCAGCGAATTGATGTAAAGAGTGCCGCGCAGGAACTGGTAGTTCCAGGTGCCGATGTGCGCGGCAATCGATTGGGAATCTCCCACCACAGGCGTCTGTGCTATGCCGCCGCCATCACCGGCCGAACTGGAGCCAAGGCTTTCGTTCCAAACGCGGATGGCGAGCGTGCCGGATCGAAAATCAGGCAAGGTGAAGGCTGCGGGCGCATTCAACGCCGGGAAGGATGGGTGCGGAGGTAGCTTTCCATAGCGGCCCACCAACCTGCCGTTCCAGTAGACCTCGCAGGCGTCCTGCAGGCGGGGCAGGAGCAATTGGAAGCCGGTTTTGACATCCGGCGCGGGCGTGATGCGAAGGTGAAGCCGGTACCAGGCAAAGCCGGCATACGCAAAATGGCTCTGCGCGCCCCACGGGCGATCGGGAAGGATGGTTTCCCAACCGCCTTGACCCGGAGTGTCGTTGACGCTGGGGTCGGCCCATTGGAGGTCGTCGCCGATATGGAAACGCCAGGGTCCGGAGAGATCGACTGTACCTTTGCCGAGCCCGTCGATCGTGACGATTGAAGAATCAGAGGTTTGCGCGTCTGTACAGCGAAGATCGAATCCAAAAAGCAGGAGCACCAGCGGGAAGATAGCGAATGGCCGACGAATGCGCATTGGAATGCATTGTACGACCGACCAGTCGCGGTCATACGGCGTGGCGGCCGGAAGGGCCATCCTTAATGAGGATCGCGATGAGACGCCGGGGATGCGGAAGGAGGTTCTTACTCCACCGCCACATTTCTGCCACATGCGACAATGACTCTACTGCATGAAGCCTGAGCCGCCCGCTGTCGATCTGGAATCGCTCTCTTCAACCTCGATGAATTCTTCCCGAAAGCCTCTTAGCAACCTGGATACCGCCCTCAGCAGCCAGAGGATGTCAGCGGGCGAAGTCCTTTTGCTTGGCTCCTCTTTAATTTCGCTTGTCGTCTGTTGCATCCTCTGGTCACCGCACAAGCAGCCCTGGATGGACGAGATACTCACCTGGAAAGAAGTGAGTGACCCCTCGCTGTTACACCTCTATCACGCCATTCAGAATGGCGCTGATGGCGGGATGCCGGCTTTCTACACGACGGCATGGGTGTGGGCAAGGATCTTTGGCACCAGCGTTCTGACACTTCGCCTGTACTCTTGCGCCGCCATGTGCGGGGGTCTGCTGATCACCTGGAATACGATTCGCCGCTTTTACGGAATGTGGGCGACGGCATTTGGCGTCCTCATGATGTGGGGCACTTCGGCCCTGCTGCTCTATCAGAATGTCGAAGCACGTTTTTATGGGCTTTATGTGCTGGCTGTTGCAATTACGGTGAATATGTATGCGCGACTGATGCAAAACGAAGAGGCATCCTCGGGGACCTGGTTCTTGATTTTGACCCTTCTGTGTCAAGCTGGTCTGGTCTTGAGCCATGTTTTCGGTCTTATCTACGGCATCCTGATCTTGATGGCCCTGGTCTTATACGACGCAACAAAACATAACCTTCGATGGAAGGTCTACTTGTTTTACGCCATCGGGTGGCTGTCGCTGCTCGCCTGGATTCCTGCGATTCGAAACTCCATGGCAGCCGGCAAGCCAAATCCCTGGATCCAGTTGCCAACTATCAGAAGCCTGTTCACTACCTACCTCTTCGAGGATTTCTTTCAGTTTTCTTGGTGGCTTAAGAGTCATTCACACATTGAGCTCTTCAAGATTGTTCTCCGCGGGACGGAGTTGATTGTTTTTGTTCCTCTCGCTGTGGTCTTTCTACTGTGCGTACGAAGACTCTTCGCGCGTGAACGGCGAACCAGCTCCGATCCAAAAGGTGGTTTCCTGCTTGTCGCGTACTTTCTGTTGGCAGCGCCCGTTGTATTGTTTGCGCTTTCTTACCTGATTACGCCGGTCTTCGTTCCGAGGTATTTGATACCGAGCGAAATCGGTATGGCGATCGTTCTGGCAGCTTTCGCAGACGCCCTCGGCGCCGACAGTCAGAACGCCTCGCGTAGAGTGCCGCGCTGGGTTTGGCCAGTGATCGCAGTATTTTTGATGGGTTTGCCGGTATTTTCAGTTCTGGCCTTGCCCCGCCCTGAAATGGATACCTTTTACCTGGATGTACAGCGCTTGGAAAATGTCGCGCCTCCTCAGCTTCCCGTGGTCGCAACCTGGCTTGATGATTTTACAAAAATCATGCGCACGGGGCGCGATCCGGAAACCCGATACTATTTCCTTCTGGACTGGCCTTCGGCCCTGAGAGGACCCAACGGGCAAGTCCTCGACTACCATCTAATGCAGGCGTATCGGGATAACGGGTACTACTCAAAAAACATTCAAGATAGCAGCAATTTTCTTTGTTCCCACACCGATTTTCTCGTTCTGAACACGGACGAACCAACCTGGTTCAACCTGACGATCAGGACAAGACCGCAATTTGAATGGAAGGTTCTCGATTCCTTCAAGGCACCTGGGGTCGATCGAGACTTGATCCTGGTGCATCGGAAAGCGTCCCTGGCATTTTGCAATCACCCATAATGCAGCACCCTCGGCGCCAGGATCTCGCCTTCGTCTTATTGACATCGTGGAAGCGGGAGTCAGCGCCTGGCCGGATGGGCTTGTTTGCGCGACTTGAGAATTGAAGTGATGCGGGAAGCAGGCTGTTCGCAAATAGCGGGAGAGCCCTGAGGCAACGCATTGACAGGGAATTGCCGCTCCTTTAATCTGAGTGCGTCAACTCGGGTAGCGCTGGACGCAGGGGCCTGAAATAACAGGTGCGTTTCTAGAGCGATGGTTGATGCGAGCTTCCCTAGCCGTTTTGGGGGAGGGCTTCGCGTAGAGCTACCCGATCCCACCTATAGAAGCTACTCAATTTTCCCGACTTGAAAATTCATGGGACGCCGTTGCGTCCACGGGAGGATGTTGCGGTGAGCAAATATCAAAATGTGATCATGGGCGTGTGCGCAGTGTTTGCCGCCATGCTGATAGGGAGCAGTGCGCAGGCACAAAGTAAGGCGGAACCAGTCTCCTACGGAGCGAATCCAGCGGCTGGACACTTCCTGCGCGTGGATGACGCCAGCATCTACTACGAAACGTATGGAACTGGCGGAACTCCCCTCGTGCTGCTGCACGGCGGATTGTATGGATACATCGAAGAATTCGGTGAATTAATTGGGGAGTTGAGCAAACATCGCCGCGTGATTGCGATTGCCACACGGGGCCACGGGAAGTCGGACATAGGGACGAAGCCCTTCTCCTACGTGCTGTTTGCCAATGACGCCTTTGCGGTGATACGCCATGAGACCGGCGAGAAGGTCGACGTGTTGGGATTCAGCGATGGTGCAGTCACTTCCTACACCCTCGCCAGTGCGCATCCGGAGCTGATACGACGATTGGTGGCCATCGGCGGGCCGCGGAAGCTTGCCGATTGGACTTCCAGCGCCCAGATGGAGTTCAGGAATGCGAAGCCAACTGATGTGGAGAGGGACTCGCCTCAATTTGTCTCTGAGCGGAAAAAACTGATGCCGCAGCCGGAAAGGTGGCTGGAGTTTAACGAAAAACTCAATGCGATGTGGGCGGGTCCGGTCTACGTGACCGATGAGCAGATTCAATCGATCAAAATTCCCACCCTGATCGTTGCGGGAGATCACGATCCCTACAACCAGATCCCGAAGTTTGTCGAGCTGTTCCAGCTATTGCCTAAAGGAGAATTGGCCATCATTCCCGGCTGCGGCCATGTGGTGCTTGATTGTAAAGGACAATTTACCATCACAGCGGTTGAGGCTTTTCTCGATCAGCCAAAAAGTGAAGTAGGGCAGCGGTGAACCACAAATCCTGGCCCATCCCTCGATTTTGAACTAAGCTTTCTTCATGGCAGAACGGACACCGTATACGGCAATCACGCGAGGAATCGCGGTAAGTGTTGAGCCAACTTACCTTGAGGCGAATTCGACGCCTGGTCATTCGCAATATGTCTGGGCCTATCGAGTGACCATCGAGAATCGCGGACGGGAAACGGTGCAACTGCTAAGCCGGCACTGGATGATCACGAATGCGCGCGGCGAATTCACTGAGGTCAAGGGGCCTGGCGTGATTGGGAAGCAACCCTTCCTTGAGCCGGGCGAGAGCTTTGCGTACACGAGTGGTGCGCCTCTCGACACGCCCTCGGGGATGATGGGTGGAAGTTACCAGATGGAGACCGATCGGGGCGAGCGGTTCGATATAGAGATACCGACGTTCTCGCTGGATAGCCCCAATCGGGATGTATTGCTGAATTAAGAAGCAAAGACCGGTTTCCCACCACTCTAGGGTTGACATGACAACCGCAAGTGCTTACGGTTGTTGACATGTCAACCGTTGCCAGCGTTGTTTCGCGCCCGGGTGAAATCGAATGCGGCCACGATCTTCACGCCTTTTTATGCGGGCTCGAGGACGATTGTTCTCTCTTTCAGCCAGAGCAACTGCGTGAGCGCCTGATCGCACTGGACGACCTTGATTCCAGATTTGGGGGCTTCGATCCCGCGGATCTTACGAGTTGTACGAATGCACGAATTCACAATCGCGCGAAAGCACTCCGGACACGACTCGAAGCCGCCAATGCTGTGCTCTACCAGTCCGTGCGCGCTGAGATTGCTCATGGCGGCCAATCCGGCATTCTTCTTCAGTGGCTGCAGAATTCAGCGAACCAGAACGTATCAACAAGCCCATTGCCTGGACTGGGCTTCGACTCGCTGGACGAGTTGGTGAGCGGTGTTCTTCAACTCCGCGAGCCGAGCGAACCTAACCTTCAGCGATCACCGGAGATGGTGCCCTATCAGCCAACGCCCGTGCGCCATATTCTCCACCTGATAACAGCCAGTGCCCTTACGAGGGATGACGTCTTTGTCGATCTCGGATCGGGATTGGGGCATGTGCCGCTTCTGGTGTCGGTGGTGACTGGAGCCCAGAGCCTTGGTATTGAGGTGCAGGCGACTTATGTCGCCAGTGCGCGGGAATGCGCTCAAAGCCTTGACCTCAGCCGCGTCCGGTTTATCCCGCAGGACGCACGGGAGGCAGACCTGTCCAGCGGCACCGTGTTTTACCTGTATTCGCCTTTCAACGGCTCCATATTGACCGACGTGCTGAGTACGCTGCGAATGGAGAGTACCCGCAGGCCAATCAAAGTTTGTTCACTCGGGCCCTGTACCGGCACAGTTGCGAACGAGACATGGCTGAAGGCGAGTGCACCGTCGTATTCGGGGCGCATTGCAGTCTTCGACTCTCGATGAGAGCAAAATCGCCGGGTCACTCACCGCGCAATTGATCGAGGATGATCGACGGTCTTGATCTCGATTGAGCGCCGGCGGTCGCGTCGTCACCAAGCGCCGCCGGACTGTACGGGATCTATCCCGCGCTGAGTGTCATGGTCGCGACGGTCACGTGCGGCCAAAGGACGTTGTTGAAAACCAGAATCACAAGCTGCGAGTACTGCAGTTGCAGGTAAGTGCCCTCCGGCCAGAACGGCTCGAGCTCCTTCAGCGCCGGGCCTGGATCCGTTTTCAGAATTGGATACTCCGGGATACGCACCCACTCGATCCAGAAGGTTGCGCTTGCTGAGTAGACGAAGGCGTTGGCGGTGGTATTTGGTTCGATCGCCAGGGTAGCCGGTTGGTAAGAAACAGGGAGGGGAACGGGCGCGGGACTTTGAGTTTGGTTAGCGACCCCCAGGAATGGGATGTTGCTGACGGTCTCGAATAGGCTACCGACGCCGAGTGTCGGGACGCCATTCGAGGATTGGGAGTCCGTCGTGAGGTCGATCTGAATGAAACCAAGGATTTCCTGGTCAGCGATCGCATCCCGCAGGACGCTGTTGGGATCGTCGATAAAGCCTTGGAAACTGTCTGGGAATGGGCCGGTGCTCTGGTAGGACAGTGGTGAATTCGCCGGCAGCGGCGGCGGCAGCGGCCCCGGAGCCGGCGGCTGATTCGGCACAAAAACATCCGCGTTGATGTTGATCTCCGGAACCACATGCTGGGCGCCTGCCGCGACGGGGGGCGGACCGGGGATGGCGTCGAGTTCTATCGGCTGGATCCCGACGGCCGGCGGGTTCGCACTCCCCACGGGGAGCGGGGGAGGACCTGCATAATTCCCGGGGAAGGGCATGGGACTGAGCCCAGGGTACACATTGCCCGGGGTGCTGAACGGTGTAAGGGGCGGGATGTTCGGAGGGCCCAGAGTAGGCGTCGTCCCCGGGTTGGGGCCCTGCATCAGCACCGTGACGCCGTGCGGGATGCTCCCCATCCGCACGATGGCATCCTTGTACACGATCGGCGGGTCATTGTTCGGGGTCGGCGGGACAGTGGCGGGAGGCGGTGTACTCGCCGGTACGTTCATGAACAGTCCCGGCTCGATATGCAGTGCCTGGCGCGCTGTCGTGGAGTATCCGTGCGGGTGTACCTTCTTGGAGGGCACCGGATCGGCGTCACTGACCCGCTGCAGGTAATGCAGACCGTACAGGCTGAGATCGGTCTGTGGGTTCAGGCCTCGGTTGGGCACGACTCCGGGGATCACGTGGAAGTCGAAGGAGTCGTGGGTCAG
>JBEKNJ010000063.1:0-36078 GCA_049522955.1 Acidobacteriaceae bacterium | reverse complement strand
GGTGCGGGCCCGGCCGTCCTGCTCTTGACCCA
The DNA here is from genome assembly GCA_049522955.1 of Acidobacteriaceae bacterium. GTDB lineage: Bacteria > Acidobacteriota > Terriglobia > Terriglobales > Acidobacteriaceae > PALSA-350. The sequence continues at coordinate 36,046 of JBEKNJ010000063.1, read as the reverse complement.
GGGGAATGGCACCCAGGTGGAACCCCTGAAGGCAGCGATTCTGGAGCTCGCGCGGCCAGTCTGTCCGGTAGAGATTCTGCCCGCCGGCCTGTGTTCCGAGGGAACCGCGGTGAGCCTTGGCGAATGAGCGGTTGCGATGGCAAAAGGGTAAATTTCCGATTTCCTCAGATGTTACTTAATAGTTACTTAAGTTTTGTTTACAAACCTCTGTTCTAAGCCCTAATTTACGCGTCGTGGGCAGTTCTGGGGGAGGGCTGCTCTAGCGCCTGTGGCCGCGAGGCCCAGGCGCTTTTAGTTTTAGGGGGGCGAGTGCACCTTTTCCCTCAGTGCTGCATCCATTATTCGGGCTTCGGTGTAGCGTGAATGCTATGCTAGCCAGGAAGTGAAGGAGGAACATGGCAGGACCAGGGGTCTTTGAAGTAAACGATGCGACGTTTGAGCAGGAGGTTTTGCAGTCTGACAAGCCTGTTCTGGTCGATTTTTGGGCAGCCTGGTGTGGGCCGTGCCGAGCTTTGGCCCCCGTTGTGGACGAGGTAGCCGCGCAATACGTTGGCCAGCTCAAGGTCATGAAAATGGACGTGGACAGGAATTCCGCGACCCCGATGCGCTATGGCATCCGTGGCATTCCAGCCCTGCTGCTCTTCAAGAGCGGCAAAGTTGCCGAGCAGATCGTCGGCTATGTCCCCAAAGACACGATCGACAAGAGCATCACCAAGCTGATCGCTGCTAGCCCGGCGCCAGCAACCAGCAACGGAGCGACCGCCGCTGCCCCAGCAGTCGAGTCGACCACCAAGGCCGTTTAACTACAGTCCGCGCTCAGGAAACAGAAGCCCCGGCGAGAGCCGGGGCTTTTCTACGTGTCATAACAACCTCAGAGGAAATCGACGGGTGCCCCATGTTCGCACCAGCGTACGTGGGCCGAAAAAGATGGGCGCAGCCCAACGATCGCTTTTGATACATCGATTCTCAGGCAGACTTGTCCGATTAGGCTCCGCGACAAAATTGCGGGTACCCCGTGGAGATTCGGGAAGGCCGAGGGGCGCACCGCAGATCCCTCCACTACGCTCCCCCGGATTTCCTGTGGAACTTGTTGGCGTTGTCGCACCACATGCGCCCTTCTTTACGGAAGGGCGCACACGCGGCGCTTTGTCTAGTGCCGCGCGGCAGGAAATCCGGCTACGCTTCGGTCGGGATGACAATTCATCTTGGAAACTATACTTAGCGTTCCCAAACAAAATTGTCATCCCGACCGAAGCGTAGCGTAGTGGAGGGATCTGCGGTGCGCCCCTCGGCCCTCCCGAATCTTCCATGGGATATCCATCAGCTTTGTTTCAACCTGATTCCCCATCCTGAGCCGCGACAACCGATAGCTCGATTCCGCTAATTTGCACAGCTCTGACTTTCAAACGTCGCCCGCGGGACTGTTCTCATCGCGCGGTTTCCGTCCCACCGTCCCTCAAGCGTACCGCCGCAAAACCCCGAGAACACGCCCCTGAATTGCAATCTGTGACAGCGGAACGTAGATAGGTTCCATCTCAATATTGGAAGGCTGCAGCCGGACCATCGTCCCCTCGATGTAATACCTTTTCAGAGTGGTCTCGCTGCCTCGCACCAGGGCCACGATAATTTCTCCCTGGCGCGCCGTGCTGGTATGTTCCACCAGCACATAATCACCATCCACGATGTGCTCGTCGCGCATCGAGTCTCCGCGAACCTGGAGAGCAAATACCTCGCGATTTCCGATAATGTCAGCCAGCGCGATCGTTTCGCTCGTTTCCGCTGCATCGACCGGTTGACCCGCTGCGATCCGCCCCAGCAGGGGAAGACGATCGGAGCGCCGCGTCTTGCTTCGTGGCGGCAGAACGTCGATCGAGCGGCTCCGGTTGTGCGCGCGTTGCAGCAGCCCTTTTTTCTGCAGGTTCGTAATGTGTTTGTGCACCGTTGCCAGCGACTTGAGACCCAATCCGCGGGCAATTTCCTCAAACGAAGGGGAGTATCCATTGCGTTGTACAAAATTGCTGAGGAAGTCCAGTACTTCTTTCTGCCTGCGAGTGACCGACATTTCTGCATTATAGCGAACAAAAAGCGAACCAAGAAAAATCTTTTTCAGGGTTTTCTCCCCAACTGCGCCACATTGCAGCAGTGAATGTTTCGTTTTGGGTCTTCGCTCGTGAACCGGTCCCGTTCTGGAAATAGTGCACGCATGAACCTCTGCAAGATGCTTGTTTCCACCTGCATTGCGTTGCAGGCTAGAACTGCAACCACAGTTCACAAATCGCCAGATGGTCGCCAGAAAGTAAACCATGCACAGATCGTTTTCCACCAGCTGACGCCGATAGACAATCAGAAGCTTTCGTTCACCGGCATCGACGCCACATACCGAAACAGTCTGTGCCTTTCGCCCGAAGATCGTTGTATCTCAGCGACCCCTTACAGCTCCTCAACAATTTTCGGCTCCAGTTCCTCGACACAGGTCGGATGGTGAATATGCAAGAGACAAGAAAGGGTCACAGACGTCCTCGGCGGAGTGGAGCATCGGCGCAAGAGATCAGCGCGGTAAACCAGGTCGCCCCTGAGAGTGCAAAGAAAGAAACTCCTGCCGCTGCACCGGCATTAACCGCGGGTTCGCGACCCGCCGACCTGCTCACCGCCGAACAGGAAAAGCTCATGATCGAGCATTTGCCCATCGTGCGCTTTATCGCCCGCCGCATCCATGAGCGGCTCCCGCAACACGTGCCGATAGAAGACCTCTATAGTGCCGGTGTCGTAGGGCTGCTCGACGCCTTCGGTAAATTCGACCCCAGCAAACAGGTCCAGTTCCGCAGCTATGCGCAGTTCCGTATCCGCGGCGCAATCCTCGACAACCTGCGCACCCTCGACTGGAGTCCGCGAGAGCTGCGTCGCAAAGGGCGCGCCGTCGAGCAGGCAATCCAGACACTCACTGCCCAGTTCGGCCGTGCCCCGGGCGATGTTGAAATCGCTGAGCAGCTACACCTCGATCTGACTGCCTATCAACAATTGCTGGGTGAACTAAAAGGGCTGGAAATCGGTACCCTCCATTCCGAACGCTCTGAGGATTCCGGCGAAGAAGAGTTGGTCTACCTGCCCAATCGGCCGCAAGACGATCCGCTCTTTCGCTATCTGCACGCCGAAATGCGCGAACGGCTGATCGAAGCCATCGGCGACCTGCCCGAGCGCGAACGCTTGGTCATGACCCTCTACTACTACGAGGAGACCACCATGAAAGAGATCGGGCTCATCCTGGGCGTCGTGGAATCCCGTGTCTCGCAGATCCACGCCTCTGCCGTGTTGCACCTTCGCGCCCGTCTTGCCGACTTCGCCGAGCGGCAGGAGCCAGCCGCTGGTTCCCCTTCAACCCGTCGGCCCGCTTTCCCGAAAAACGCTTGCTGAGGGCCTTTCACGATGGTTGTCGCGTTGGTTACCAAAGGTCCCCTTTCGTATGCGGATGATGCTACGCTTAAGTCCGGTATGGACCATCCAGACAATCCGTCCCCAGGCGATCCTCTTCGCGCCCCCGATCGTCTCATCCCGGTCGATCTCGTCACCGATGAGGAGCGCCGGACCAGGATCGCAAAGCTCAAGCAGGCTGTCGCCGACGGAACCTATCACGTCAGCGCCGAAGAGTTGGCCGACAAACTGATCCAGCACATGCTGGAACCCAAAGGCTAGACTGACGCCCTTTCCCTCGTAAACCATTCGATATACTTCGTGAAGAGGCGCCTGGGCATGGCGGTTCGCTTTTTGTGGAATGCGACAAGAGGCCATCGGCTCACTCCGTGGCGGAGCGAATACCTCAAATGGCGTATCGAAACCTATTCCGGCCGCAAGGCTGACACCATCGACGCCAGGTATTTCTGGTTCTTCCTCTGGAAGGAAAGGGCCCAACTGCTGCGGTTCCTCGGTTGGACGCGAAATTACGGAACCCGGCAACCTTCTTGAGTCGTCTCTCCCTCCTCAGCCGGCGCTTTTGTCTCCCCATTGCCGGCACGTGCTTGCTGGCCTGTGTCGCGCATGCTCGGCAGGCATCCTCGCCCGAAACCACGATCCGTGTGCAGACATCGGAAGTACTGGTCCCCACACTGGTCCAGATGCCCTCCGGGGAGATCGTCTACGGCCTTGGGCCGAACGACTTTCAACTGCTCGACAACGGTGTGCAACAGCAGCTCCATGTCGACGATGACCTGGACAACGAACCGGTTTCGGTCGTTGTCGCCGTTGAAAAAGGCCGCATGGCGGAGCTCGAATTTGAGAAAATCAATCGCCTCGCGCCCTTGATCGATCTGTTCTTAGGCGATGGATCGAGCGAAGCCGCCTTCGTAAGTTTTGATTCCAAGCCGCAACTGGTGGTGCCCTTCACCAAAAACGAAGATCGTCTGGGCCGTGCGTTCCAACGCATCGAGCCGGGTGACGGCGGAGCCGCCATCCTCGACGCTGTGGGCTATTCGGTGAAGCTGCTCGAAGACAGGCCGAAAGAAAACCGGCGCGTCTTGCTGCTGATCAGCGAAACCCGCGATCATGGCAGCCGGGAGGTGGATGAAAAGCAGCTGGTGGAAGAAATCGGCACCAGTAATACGCTGGTTCTCAGCGTCGCCTTCTCTCCCGCCAAGGCTCTGTTTTTGTACGATCTGAAACATGACAGGGAGTCCAGCGGCCCGGATCTCATTACCCCTCTGATGATGGCTGTTCAGGCCTTGCGTAAAAATGCTGCTCGGCAAATTGCCCAGATGAGTGGCGGAGAATACGCTCCCTTTACCACCGAACGAGGCTTTGAAGCGCGCGTGCAGGAGGTGGCCAGTCATGCGCGCAATCGCTATCTGCTGAGCTTTCGTCCCTCCGACAACACTCCGGGCTTGCACGTGCTAGACGTTCGGCTCACCCGCAATCTGGGAGCCCACGTCGTCACTCGAGCCAGCTATTGGGCCTTGGGAAAGCAGCCGGACCAGTAAACTCTCTCCTGCCACCGCCTAAAAGCGCGAAGGATCGCGCACCAATTGAGTCGCAACCGATCCCCTTGCATCGAAGCAAGAGGAATCCGCGTCATGCACATGTGTGCGGCCTGGGAGATGGAATGACCAAAGTAGTGAAGTTGCAGGCGAGTGACGGTCACAAACTGGATGCTTATGTTGCCGAACCAGACGGTAAGCCCTGGGGCGGGCTCGTCGTGGTGCAGGAGATATTTGGCGTGAATCAACACATACGATCCGTCGCGGATCGATTCGCCCACGAGGGCTTCTACGTCGTAGCCCCGGCGCTCTTTGATCGCGTGGAACCCAATGCCGAACTGACCGATTCCGCCGAGGGCATGCAAAAGGGGATGGCTGTCGCGCAGAAGATCGGCATCGATGATGCCGTCAAAGATGTAGACGCGGCACTCCAATACGCCCGCAAAGAGAACGGAAAACCGGCAGGCGTAGTGGGCTATTGCTATGGAGGCACGCTGGCCTGGCTAGCCGCAACCAGGCTCGCGCCGGCCGCAGCCGTAGGCTACTACGGTGGTCACATTGCGAGATTCGCCCACGAAAAACCGCAGGTTCCCGTCCTGCTCCACTTTGGAAAACAGGACAACCACATTCCAGAGGCCGATGTTGCCAGGGTGCAGGCGGCCCACCCGGAAGTAACGATCGATTGGTATGACGCCGGGCATGCATTCAATAACGACACCCGCGCCAGCTACAACGCAGAGGCAGCCAGGGAGGCCATGGCAAGAACATTGGCCTTTCTCAATCGGCACCTCTGATCCTCCGTTGCCACAAATGGCGTCCCCGGGCCTAAGCTTTGCATCTATCAGACTGACTTTGGCTCAGGCAGCTTTGCTATCCAACTCCAGGGGGAACACAAAGAAAGATGGCCGCTGCGACCACCACCAATGCGTCAGCCGCCAATGGGGCGATGTATGCCTGGAAACCCAAGACCAATCCCTGGCTCATTGCCGCAACCGTGGCCCTTGCCGCTTTTATGGAAGTGCTGGATACCTCGATCGCCAACGTGGCGCTTCCCCATATCGCAGGCAGCCTGGGCGCGAGTGCTGATCAGAGCACCTGGGTGCTCACCTCGTACCTGGTAGCCAATGCCATCGTCTTACCCATGGGCGCCTGGGCCGCCAGCGTCATAGGGCGGAAGAATTTCTTCATGCTCTGCATCGTGATCTTCACCATCAGCTCATTCTTGTGCGGCATCGCCCCCTCCCTGGGTTTACTCCTGCTTTTCCGCGTGTTTCAAGGGGTGGGAGGCGGAGGCTTGCAGCCGATGGCGCAAGCCATCATGGCCGATTCTTTTGAGCCGGCGAAGCGCGGCCTGGCCTTCGCCCTCTACGGATTGGTCGCGGTGCTGGCCCCCTCTATCGGGCCCACTCTCGGCGGATGGATCACCGACAACTACTCCTGGCATTGGATTTTCTACATCAATATTCCTGTAGGGATTCTTGCCATATTCCTCACCAATCGCCTGGTAGAAGATCCTCCTTACCAGAAGTCAGACCGGAAGAACCTCTACCGCATCGACTACATCGGCGTTGGCTTGCTGGTCATCGCTATGGGTGCCTTGCAGATCACGCTCGATAAAGGCGAGGAAAAGAACTGGTTTGGATCGCACTTCATCGTGACGTTTGCCACCGCATTCATCATCTCGTTCATTGCATTGATCATTTGGGAATTTCACGTTGAGAAACCGCTCATTGATCTGCGCCTCTTCAAGTTCAAGAATTTCGCGGTGTGTGCCTTCCTCATGTTGTTGACTGGTGGATTGCTGAATGCGACCACTGTCCTGCAGCCGCAGTTTCTGCAGCAGCAACTGGGCTACACCGCAACCATTGCCGGGCTATCCCTTTCCGGTGGCGGCTTGGTGCTGCTCCTTGCCATGCCTATGGCGGGGCAGGCGGTAAGCCGATTCCCGGCGCGGAACCTGATTGCCCTGGGCTTCGTGATGTTCGCCTTCGGATATTTCTACACCGCGAAGCACATCAGCCTGCTCATCAGTTTTGGTTTCGCCTCCAAGTTGCGCGTGGTCCAGATCATCGCGATCCCCTTTGTCTTTATCTCCGTGACCACGGCCGCCTATTTCGGAATTCCTCCCGAGAAGAACAACCAGGTGTCGGGACTGATCAATTTTGTGCGCAATATCGGGGGCAGCATCCTCATCTCGCTCACCAATGCCCTGGTGACCGAGCGCGCGCAGTGGCATCAGGACACGCTTTCCAAAAACACCACCTTGGCCGGCAGCGCTTATCAGCAACAGATTGACGCATTACGCGGCACCCTGGACGTGACGGCGGGCAAGGCAAATGGCCTACATCTGGCCCAGGGGCAGTTGTATCAACACCTTCAGGCGCAAACGCAGGCTCTCGCTTACGTCGATGTGTACTACGTTCTCGCCTTTGCCGCGGCCCTGATGGTCCCTCTGGCCTTCCTGCTCGACAAAAATCGCCCGGGCGGGGGCGGAACCGTCATGATGGAATAGGGGAACACGGGAGAGCCCCCCTGCTGAAGCAGAAGGAGCGGAGTGCGTTTGGTGGGAGCCCCCTGCTTCAGCAGGGGGGAGCTGGACTTCAGTCCAGCGGAAAAGTGCTTCATCTCCAGGGAATGGGCTTTAGCCCTGGTTTTTCGACGCCAGCGCTAAAGCGCGTGATCACAGTCAAATGATCTCCCGCAACGCTGAAGCAACCAAAACTCACTACGGATCGCCTCTTCCGTCGCCCCGCTCACGTGGACGCACCATCGAAGCCATGTTATTCTTAGTCAGACACTTAGAGAGTGGACTCGATTTAACGTAGAGGAGTAACGCGCTGCCGTGCTGGCAACTGCTAAGAAGACCGAGGTTATTACGCGCTTTCGCACCCATGACAGTGACACGGGTAGCCCGGAAGTGCAGATTGCGATTCTCAGTGAACGTATAGGCGAGCTGACTGAGCACTTCAAGCTTCACAAGAAAGACCACGCCTCCAGGCGAGGTCTGTTGATGCTGGTGAGTAAGCGCCGCCGTCTGCTGGACTATCTCAAGACGAACAATTCTGACCGCTACCGGGATGTGATCGGTAAGCTGGGCATCCGCAAGTAAACAAGCGAGCAACTTGTACCCCACAATTAGGCGAAAAGACTGGATCGAGCGGTACGCTGGGATGGCTGGTGCACACGGGGTCGCACCGGCCGGAGAGCGCGCGCCAGATCGTCGTGGGGTCTCGTCTGCGCACGTCGCCTCTCGCATTGTGACCATTCCCGCCCTCTGCACGCGCCCCCGCCCTTCGTGCACAAACGAAATGAGGAGTTTATGAAACAGGAAGTAACTGTCGAGCTTGCTGGTGGCAAGCGACTGACTTTTGAAACCGGCCGGCTGGCCAAACAGGCCTCTGGCGCTGTAGTAGTGACCCAGGGCGACAACGTAGTTCTGGCCACCGCAGTGGCCGCGCCGGATCCCAAAGAAGGCCTCGATTTTTTCCCCTTGACGGTGGATTACCGCGAGTACACCTACGCCGGTGGCCGCATTCCTGGTGGCTTTATCAAGCGCGAGGGTCGTCCCAGCGAGCGTGAAGTTCTCACTTGCCGCCAGATCGACCGCCCCATCCGTCCCATGTTCCCCAAAAATTTCCGCAATGAAACCCAGGTGATCGCCCTGGTCCTGTCTGCGGATAAAGATAACGATCCCGATGTCGTCGGCATCAACGCGGCTGGAGCGGCTCTGGCGCTTTCCGATATTCCCTTCGGCGGCCCCATCGGAGCGGTGCGCGTAGGCCAGGTGAATGGCCAGTTCGTCGTCAATCCTTCCTACGCTGAGCGGCTCGAGAGCAAGTTAAATATCACCGTGGTGGCTACAAAAGACGGCGTCGTCATGATCGAGAGCGGCGCTACCGGCGTCACCGAAGATACGGTGGTCGATGCGATTGAATTCGGACACACCGAGATCAAGAAGATCTGTGCCGTGATCGACGATCTGGTTGCCAAGGCGGGAAAGAAAAAGCGTGTGGTGCCTCCGGTCGAATTCGATCAGGAATACCTGACTGCGCTTCAGGCCAAGGTCGGCGACCGGCTGAAGGACGCGCTCGACACCAATGCTCATCCCAAGGCGGAAAGCTACGCGCTGGTCAAGCAAATCAAAGACGAGCTGGCCAAGGAGCTTCCTGAAGGGGATGCGGACGCCAAGAAGAAGCTGTCCAAGTACTACGAAGTCATGCGGGAAAGAATCTTCCGTGAGCAGGTGACTAAGGAGCGCATACGGCCCGACCGGCGCAGCTTCGATCAGATCCGTGAAATCTCGATCGAAGTCGGCGTGTTGCCCCGGGTCCATGGCTCCGCGCTGTTTACCCGCGGCGAAACCCAGGCATTGGTTACGGTCACCTTGGGAACTTCGGATGACGTGCAACGTCTCGAAACCTACCAGGGTGAACAGCGCAAGCGTTTCATGCTGCACTACAATTTCCCCCCGTTCTCGGTTGGGGAAGTGGGTCGCATGACCGGTACCGGCCGGCGCGAGATCGGCCACGGAGCCTTGGCAGAACGTGCCATCGCAGCCGTGCTGCCCGGGGAAGACGAATCTCCCTACACCTTGCGTGTGGTCTCCGACATTCTCGAATCGAATGGTTCTTCCTCCATGGCCAGCGTCTGCGGTGCAAGTCTGGCCCTGATGCACGCGGGCATTCCGCTGAAGGGAGCCGTTGCCGGTGTCGCCATGGGACTGGTCAAGGAGGGTGACGAATACGCCATCCTGACTGACATTGCGGGTGCCGAGGATCACTACGGAGACATGGACTTCAAGGTGGCCGGCACGCGCGAGGGTATCACCGCGTTGCAGATGGATATCAAGATCAGCGGCGTGACCGGACAGATCATGCGTGAGGCGCTCGAACAGGCCCGTCGCGGACGGTTGTTCCTGCTGGACAAGATGGACGCGGTGCAGTCTGCCGCGAGCGTCGAGAGATCCAAGTTCGCTCCTCAGATCCACACCTTGCAAATACCGACAGACAAGATTCGCGATCTGATCGGACCGGGCGGCAAAACCATTCGCGGCATCATCGAGGCCACAGGCGTGAAGATCGACGTCGACGATACCGGCCGCGTGAATGTCGCCTCCAGCGATGAAGAAGGTCTGAAGAAGGCATTGGCGATGATCAGCGACCTCACCGCTGTTCCGGAAGTAGGGAAGACCTACCTGGGCAAAGTGGTGCGGCTGGCCGAATTCGGCGCCTTTGTCGAGATCTTCCCCGGCACCGACGGATTGCTGCACATCAGTGAGATTGCCGAACATCGCGTGAAAGACGTGAAGGACGAACTACGCGAAGGCGACCAGGTACTGGTCAAGGTTCTCGGCATCGAAGGCAACCGCATCAAGCTTTCGCGCAAGGCGCTTTTGCGAGAGCAGCGCGAAAAGCTCGGCCTTCCCGAGCCATCCAGAGGTGGAGACAATGGTGGCGGCGAGGGATCGTCTCCGCGTGCTCCGCGAGCCCAATCGCAAGCCCCGGTAGAACGGCAGCCGGCGTCCAACGCCAGCACCATCACCATCGAAGGTGGCGAAGAGTTCGACGACGATGAGCCCTTTGTCGAGGGCGGAGATGAGCCAAACTTCAATCGTGCGGATGGTACCTCGGATGCCGCACCCGCTGAGACTCGCAGGCCGGCAGGTGCTGGTGGTTCCGGTGGTCCCGCTGGCCAACGTCGCCGGCGGCATCGCAGCCGTGGCCGCGGCCCGGGTGGTGGTGGCGGCGGCGGAGGCCGCGCTCCCCAGTAAATATTCGACCTGAATTCAACAAAGGGTTGCGTAGTCTGCGCAACCCTTTACTTTTGATGACAGCAAGGTACTCGAGTGGTCAGACGCAAGCACTGGTTAGCCTTCGTGTCGCTGGGCGTTGTCTGGGGCACAACCTGGGTGGCTTCCGGCGTCCTGGCTGAATCCGTTCCCCCTTTGCGTGGAGCAGCCGTCCGCTTCCTGCTGGCTGCGTTGCTCTTCCTTCCGGTAATCCTTCGGAAGCGCCTGAGACTGCCTCGCGGCCGCGTCCTGGGTTTCGTGTTCCTGGTTTCAGTCACCATGATCGTGTTGCCGCTCTTACTGCTCCTCTGGGCGCAGCAACACGCTTTATCGGCAACCATCACTGTGCTCTATGCGGCCATGCCGCTACTGGTGTCGCTTCTGACGCCAAGGGGTGTCCCCAGCGGCGCGATGCAAGCGTCCATGGTAGGTCTGGGGGCGATGATCCTGGTTGTCGGCGCTGGTTTCTCTCCAGCTCAGGCCGGGGGTGCCGCCGTGGGTCTCCTGGCCGTGGCATCCGCCGGGGCTTCAGCGCTTCTTGTCCGCCGCGAACTCCGGAATGTGAACCCCCTGCTGGTTACTGCGTTGGTGCTGGGCAACGCAGCATGGCTGCTTTTTCTCGCCAGCCTGGCTCTTGAGCGCGGACAACCGGTGCAATGGAATCGCAATGCGATCGGCGCGCTGCTTTTTCTTGCCCTGGTGGCGGGCGCCCCGGCCTATGCCATCTACTTCTGGCTACTGCAGCAATTGGAGACGTACAAAGTAGTCACCGTGCAATGGGTCGGCCCCCTGGTGGGCATCCTCGAAACTGCTTTCTTTCTGCGCCTGCGCCTGTCGTTCAGTATGGTTGCTGGATCCCTGGTTACCTTGGCGAGTCTGCTAGTAGTGATGCGCGCACGTGCAGAGGATGACAATACCGTTTCCCTCCTTGGCAATTGATGATCTCAGGCGACAAAATTTGTCGGGGGATGCGATAAACTGCAGGCGATGGGCGCCACTTTATACATCGTCGTCGAAGGAGAGGATCCGGGCTTCGATATCTTCGTGAATGGCCGGGCGCTTGCTCGGAACGAAGACGCTTTGGAGAAGATGGCCCAGCGCATTGGAGTCAAGCCGCTGCTGGAGTTTTTCTCTGCCGACGAGAACTCCATGGCTCTGCTGCTGGAAGAAGGCGCGGGCGATCCGGAGTGGGCCAAGACCTTACCACCGCCTCAGTGGTTTTCGCCCGAAGACGGCCTGATTACTGTTTGCACCCTGCTCGACCACCTGAAAACTTCGCCCACCGCTCTGGGAACCGAGACCCCCGCCGTCCTGCGCGAAATGGAAGAGTTCGAACGCGTGCTCCGCAAGACCGCCCAGCGTCAAATGCGCTGGCAACTAGCCGTAAGCTGGAAATAGCCATACCAATCCGTCCCCGCAACAAAAGCATCTTCAACCGGCAACAAAACCGCCCATCCAGCAATAAAACCGCCCATCCAGCAACAAAACCGCAACCGGCAACAAAACCGTCATCCTGCAACAAAGCCGTCATCCTGCAACAAAACCGCAACCTGAAACAAAACCGTCATCCTGCAACAAAACCGTCATCCTGAGCGGAGCGCCTCACAAAGCTGTCGCATGATACAGAGCTTGCCGCGCGCAGTCGAAGGACCCCGACGGCGCTTATCCTACCCATGCTGCTCAGAGCTTTTCAACCACCGAAGCCCGTATCAGGCAGACCCGCCACGGTCTTTTCCTGGGGCGGAGAACCAGGAACTTGCTAGCATCGTGCTATGTCTGGTGGCTACATCTACATCCTCGGCAGTCATACAGGCACACTTTACATTGGCGTCACAAGCAACTTGTATCAGCGCGCCCTCCAACATAAGGAGGGTACGTTGGAAGGCTTCACCGCGGACTACGGCTGCAAGCGCCTGCTCTACTTTGAACGCTTCGAAGACATCCGCAAAGCTATCGCTCGGGAAAAACAGCTCAAAGGCTGGCGGCGCGAGAAGAAGCCTAACCTCATTCGCACGGTCAACCCCGAGTTCAAAGACCTTGCCCAGACGTGGGGGTGGAAGATGATAACAGTGCATGAAAGGATGCAACCGTGACCCTCAAGCGGTGCCGCGTTTTGCAGGTCTGGTGGGAGAAAAGCTCCGCGCAGCACGGGTAACGTAAGCGCACCCGGGGTCCTTCGACTCCGCGCACAAGCGCTGTGTCGTGCGAAGATCTCTGAGGCGCTCCGCTCAGGATGACGGTTTTGTGGGCATTCGAAGAAAACATCGTAAGTAAGCGAGCGTTTATGGGACGCAGTCGTGGGTTACTCTTTACCCTTCCCATGTACCCAAAAGCCGTCGCAGCAGCACCAGCTGCCCGACATGATAGCTATTATGATCCGCGGCCAGCAGCACTTCGCGCAACAGAGTCTGGTTCTCCTTGCCCCACGGAATCTCCGCGTAGAGATTGCTCTTCGGATTCTTGACCAGCTTTTCAAAAGCCGCCAAATCCTCCTTAAGCGCCTTCATCGAGCTATCCCATTCTTGCTTGGAAGGCGGCGCGGCAGACTCAGGCCAATAATCATCGGGCCATTTCTTCTCCACATACTCCGCGTTCGTGGAAAAATCCCACAGATCACGCAGCGCGATGCGCAGGTGCTCGAGAAGCTGCCAGGCGGAGTGAGGAGCGTTCTCCGGCTTAGCGCCGTATAGTTTCGGAGGAAAATCCTTCAGCGCCGCAAACACATCCACGTGCGCACCGCCGCCGCGGAGCAACTGAACGAGTTGATCTCGAAGGGAAGCATCATTGTCGGGCATATCTTACTTCGATGCGAAAAAACGGATGGAGGCTACTAAACTTCCGCCTCCACCGCCACTTCACGCTTAGGGCTGCTGAACAGGTCCCCCATGCGCCGAATCTGCGCCCCAACGCCGCGCAGCTTCTCTTCGATGCGCTCGTAGCCGCGGTCGATATGGTAAACGCGATCGAGGATCGACTCACCGTCAGCAACCAACGCGGCTAGTACCAACGACGCCGATGCGCGGAGGTCGGAGCACATGACCACTGCAGACGACAACGGCGTTTTCCCGCGTACCGTCGCGGTCCGCCCGTCCACCTTGATGTTCGCGCCCATGCGGACCAGCTCGCCCACATGCATGAAGCGATTCTCGAAAATATTCTCTTTTACCGTCGTTGTGCCTTCGGCCTGGGTAGCCAAAGCCATGTATTGCGCTTGCATGTCGGTGGGGAAGCCCGGGTACTCTTCGGTCGAGATATCGTTGGCCGTGAGCGTGCCTTCGCTGCGCACCCGCAGCGAATCGGAACCCATCGGCGTAATCCGCACTCCACAAGCTTCGAGCTTGGTAATGATCGCGGAAAGGTGCGCCGGCTGGCAATTGGCCACCACCAGGTCGCCTCCGCTGATTGCACCCGCAACCAGGAACGTCCCGGCTTCGATGCGGTCGGGATTGATCCGATGCTTGGCACCATGCAGCTTGTCCACGCCCTTCACGCGAATGGTCGCGGTGCCCGCCCCCTCGATATTCGCACCCATGGCCACCAGCAGAGTGGCCACGTCGACCACCTCCGGCTCGCGGGCGCAGTTCTCCATCAGCGTATCGCCCTCAGCCAGCACCGCCGCCATGAGCAAATCTTCCGTGCCCGTCACGGTAATCTTGTCGAAAACGATATGGGCGCCATGCAGCCGCTGCGCGCGCGCCTCCAGATACCCGTGTTCCTGCACGATCGTTGCGCCCATCATCTCCAGCCCCTTGAGGTGCAGGTCGATGGGGCGGTCGCCAATGGCGCATCCGCCAGGCTGGGCGACGCGGGCGAGACCACAGCGCGCCACTAACGGACCCAGGACCAGCGAAGAAGCGCGCATGGTCTTGACGATCTCGTATTTGGCGGTAGGGTCAGAGAGCACGCGACAACTGATGGTCGAGCGGTGCTGGGCGCGGCCATAGCCGAGTTCGACCTCGGCGCCCATGGAAGTTAACAGTCTCCGCTCAGTGTCAATATCCCGGACTTGAGGGATATTCTCCAGCACCACTTCATCTTCGGTGAGGATTGCGGCGGCCATGCAGGGTAGCGCGGAATTCTTGGCTCCGCTTACCCGAATCGTTCCTAGCAGCGGGTTACCGCCGCGAATCACAAACTTATCCATGAGGGCCCGGGGGTGCTCCTTACTTGTAAGTTGCTTCTATAACTCGAGCGTCGTATCTTCGATGGCCAACCGAACATTGCCATCTGACTTAGCCAGGCGGCGCACTGCTTCTGGTTTGTCGACACCGGCTTTAAGCATCACCAGGGCGACGGGTACGCTTCGTCCCGCAGACTTGATCGTCAGCACGGCCTGATCACGATCGATATGGCAGGCGCGCATCAGGATACTGATGCCACGCTCCACGAGTTTCGTGTTCTGCATGTGCACGTTGACCATCAGGTTGTCATAGACGTAGCCAAGCCGCGTCATGGCGCCGGTGGTGATCATGTTGAGCACCATCTTTTGCGCGGTAGCCGCCTTCATACGCGTTGATCCGGAAACGACTTCCGGTCCCACTTCAGCCACGATGCAAATGTCTGCCGCCGCAGAAAGCGGAGTGTTGTGATTGCAGGTAACGGCGGCCGTCTTGGCCCCGCGCGCGCGTGCGTATTCCACCGCGGCTACCACATAAGGGGTACGTCCACTGGAAGAAAGGCCGATCACCACGTCCTTCCGCGTCGGGCGGCGGCGGGCTATATCGCGCTGGCCCAGTTCCGTGGAATCCTCGTTGACCTCAACCGCAGATGCCAAAGCCTTCGGACCTCCCGCCATGATGTACTGAACGCTTTGCGGAGGGGTGGAAAAGGTCGGCGGGCACTCCGAGGAGTCCAGTCCGGCGATGCGGCCGCTGGATCCGGCGCCAACGTAAATCAGGCGCCCTCCATCACGCAGGCTACGCGCCACCATGTCGATGACCAAAGCGATCTCGGGCAGCGACTTCTTCACCGCTGCTGCAATCTTTGAGTCTTCGTGGTTGATAATGCGGGCGATTTCAAGAGCGGATTTGGTGTCGAAGCCCATCGAGGCTTCGTTGGAGCTTTCTGTCGTCAGTTCGTGCAGGTCTTGCGGCTGATCGTTACTTCCGTCCGGGCCGGTGCCTGTCTCGGTGTGAAGAGTACTTGTTGTGGCCATTTTGTTTCACTCTGCTCCCACTCAACTAAATGATTTTATCTCTAAGTGACGAAACTTTGCTCTGAAATTAGGGCGCAGCGTGCCATCCACGCAAACACTTTTGGGTTATGGCAATCTACCCCGGTCTAATGCTTCCATCACCGCGTCGTGGAATGCAGGACGAATCATGCGAATAGCCTGGCTCTGCCGGTGCGGCCAGGTGCGATTGGTCAGTAGCACGATAGCCACCCGACATTCAAAGTCGATCCACAGGGAAGTCCCAGCATACCCGAGATGGCCGGCCGAGTGGCCGCTGAAGAATCTCCCCGACGAGGAAGGCCGCGAGGGCGTGTCCCACCCCAGCGCTCGAGAACTGCCCGGCGGCAGCTCGGTACGAGTCGTGAACAATTGGACGGTGTCCGTTGCAAAAGGTTGCCCCCCACCCAGAAGGCATTGCGCGTAAAGTAGCGGATCGAGCGCATTGGAAAAAAGGCCGGCGTGGCCTCCGATTCCGCCCAATACAAAGCAATTTTCATCCTGTACCTCGCCCTGGATGATGCGATGCCGGAAGGTTAAGTCCTCTTCGGTTGGTGGGATAAACCACCGCCAGTCCGAGGGCGGCCGAAAACAGCTGCTGGTCATGGTGAGAGGAGCGAATATCTCACGCGAGCAGAAGCGTTCCAGTCCCTCGCCGGCAATGACCTCGAGCGCCCTGCCCAACAGGATGAATCCCGGATCGGAGTACTCGGCGCGACTTCCCGGAGCGTATTCGAGGGGAAGGCGGAGGCAGGCATCCAGGAGTTGCTCCCGCCCATCCATCCCTTCGAACAAGCGCACGTAGCCGGGCAGGCCAGACGCGTGAGTGAGCAGCAAACGCAGCGTCACCTGCTGCCGCACACTCCCCGGGGCTTCGCCTTGGGAGAAGGCGGGAAGAATACTCGCCAGAGTCCGGTCAAGTGGTAGGCTCCCGTTCTGGTGCAGCAGCATAGCCATGGCCGTGGTAGCGATCACCTTGGTGAGGCTGGCCAGGTCATAGACAGTGGAGGCGGAGATCCGTTCTGTCGCTTGATCGTAGGTAAAGCCGCCCACGCCATCGAGCGCAAGCACCCTGCCTCCCGCGAGCACACCGAAGGATGCGCCCGGAAACGCCTGCTCCGCAATTGCCCGCTCCAGTACGGCGTAGGCTTTGGCAAACTGCTCGCGCTGCGCAGACGCTGATGTTGGCAGCAACAGTGGCGGGGGAGGCATGGTTACCAACAGCGATGTTAACCCGACTTGCCCTCCGCGTGGATCATTTCGGGACAAAGTCAGGTAATGTGCTCGCCGATCGATCAGCGCACCCGTCTATACTTGTGAATTGAGGTTGGTGGAATGGCTGTTCCGGGGCAGTTCGTCACGATAGGGCTGTTAGCCGGAATGGCGGCTACCCAGGCACTGGCGCAGACAGCGACACCACTCCCGTCCACAGCCCAGGCGCCCGTTGTCCAACAGCCCCAGACCTACACCGTGCCCGCGGGAACCAAGGTGCTGCTGTCGCTCAAGAGTGGGATCAATACCAAAACCGCACAGCATGGAGATGGTGTTTACCTGGTTTCCTCTTTCCCCGTCGTGGAGAATGCGCGAGTCATGATTCCTGTCGGGGTTTATGTACAGGGAGTTGTCGACCGGGTAGTGCGCCCTGGCCGTGTCAAGGGCCGGGCACAACTCGACCTGCACTTCACCACTATGATCTTTCCCAACGGCCAGGTGGTCGAAGTCCCTGGAGTGCTCAATAGTTTACCCGGCTCCGATGGGCCGAAGGTCAAGGGGAATGAAGGCACGGTAGAGCAGGCAGGGAGCAAAGGCCGCGACGTGGGCAATGTGGTCAAGGGAGCGGCGATCGGCGCAGAGGCTGGAGCCATCGCTGGCGGCGTGAACGGAGACTTCGGCAAGGGAATCGGTTACGGCTCTCTGGCCGGGGCGGCTGCGGGTACCATTTACACCCTGTTCACACGCGGCAACGAGATTGTGATTCCCTCGGGAACGTCAGTCGAAATGGTTTTGCAGCGGCCGCTCGTTCTGCAGCAATCGCAACTCGCCGGGATCGATGAAACCGGCGGCCAGGCGCAGATGGTTCCAGCGAGCCAGAAACAACCCATGCGGAAGCAGCGAATTCTCTGCCCGTTCGGAAGCCCGGGCTGCAACTGATGAGTCCGGAAGAACAGCGTGGTCGAAGTTTCTGGCTGTGGGGCCGCGACATGCTGTTTTCTCTGGCGGTCTCTTTTTTCATCATCACTTTTCTCTACCAGCCGGTAAGGGTAGAGGGCACTAGCATGTTGCCTCGCCTGGGCGACCAGGATCGGCTGTTCATCAATAAATTTGTCTATCATTTTGCCAGTATCCATCGCGGCGACGTGGTGGTTTTCCACTACCCGCGCGATCCTCAGAAGAGTTACATCAAGCGTGTCATCGCGGAGCCGGGCGACGAGCTGCGCATTGATGATGGCCGCACCTATATCAACGGCAGGCTGCTGCCCGAGCCCTACGTGCCGAGAAGATATCACGACAGCCGGTCGCAGGACGTGATGGTCATTCCGCCCGGAGAGTATTTTGTGATGGGCGATCATCGCTCCATTTCCAGTGACAGCCGCGATTTCGGACCGGTGCCTCAGGATCTAATTTACGGCAAGGCCTCTTTTGTTTATTGGCCGGCCGAAGACATGGGCATTATCCACTGATACCCCGCTGATACCTGTTAAACTTGACTGAATCCACTCGACGGAGAAGCCATGCAGGCATTCCTCGCCCTCGAAGACGGGCGCATCTTCCGCGGTGAGAGCTATGGCGCCAAACGTGAATGTTTTGGCGAAGTAGTTTTCAATACCGCCCTGACGGGCTATCAGGAAATCTTTACCGATCCCTCCTATGCTGGACAAATTGTTGTCCTGACCAATCCGCAAATCGGAAATTACGGTACCAACGCCGCCGACAACGAGGCCAGCCGTCCGTACATCGAAGGCTTGGTCACGCGCGAATTTTCGCCCATCAGCTCCAACTGGCGCTCCCAGCAAGTGACCGAGGAATACCTCGAACGATTCAACGTTCCCGTGATCGCCGAAATTGATACCCGTGCTGTCGTTCGCCACTTGCGCACCCACGGCTCCCTGCGCGGCGTTATTTCATCGCTCGAAACGGATCCGGAGAAGCTGGTCCTCAAGGCGCGTGGCATCCGCAAAATGGATGGCACCGACCTGGCGAAGGTCGTGAGCACCAAATCCCTGTACGAGTGGGACTGCCACGATCGGCGAAACTTCAACGGCGATCCTCTGCAACAGGGGGATGACTCCCTGAAGTTGCCTCCGCCTGATCTGCATGTTGTGGCCTATGACTTTGGCATCAAGCACAACATCCTGCGCATGCTGGCGCGCGAAGCCTGCCGCGTCACTGTGGTGCCTGCGGAAACATCGGCGGAGGACGTGCTCGCTCTCAATCCCGACGGCATTTTCCTATCCAACGGACCGGGTGATCCCGAGCCGGTGACCTATGCCCAGGAAAATATCCGCAAGCTGGTCGGGCGCAAGCCAATGTTTGGTATCTGCCTGGGACACCAGTTGATCGGCCTGGCCCTGGGTGGTAAGACTTACAAACTCAAATTCGGGCATCACGGCGGCAACCATCCGGTGCAACAGACACACACTGGCAAAGTCGAGATCACCTCGCACAACCATAATTATGCTGTCGATCCGGACTCGATCAACCAGAGCGAAGTCGAGCTGACTCATGTGGACCTCAATGACAACACACTCGAAGGCCTGCGCCACCGCACACTGCCGCTCTTCAGTGTGCAGTACCATCCGGAGGCGAGCCCCGGACCCCATGACTCCAACTACCTCTTTGGCGACTTCCGAAAAATGATGGAAGAGTGGAAGAAGTGAACCAGTTTCAGAGCTCCAAGGCGGAGTTGGGAGCGGCCTGCCTGGAGGGACGGAACGGAAGGGGACGGGCCTCAGCTACTAAACGGCTGACAGCCTTTGAAGGGGACGGGCTTTAGCCCGTCCGTTAAACAAATAATGTGAGCGGCTTTAGCCGCTGAGGGAGCGCATGCGTCCAGCCAGAGAAGCGGTCAGGGGTAACGGCCAGACCTACTTCGTCAGCTCTCAAACTGTTGAGCGGCAACCCTTCTTTCGTCACGAGCGATGGGCGGAATTGATGCAGGAAGTCTTACAGCACTATAGAGGCGAATCCTATTCGCTTCACGCCTTTGTTGTCATGCCCGACCACTTCCATCTCATCATTTCCCCCAAGGAAAGTCTTGAGAGGGCCATGCAGAATATCAAGGGTGGATTCTCATTCCGAGCAAAGCGAGCCTTTGACTGGAGACACGATATATGGCAATCAGGCTTCTCGGATCATCGGATTCGAAATGCTGAGCATTGGGCTCATCATATTGCCTATATGCGGCAAAATCCGATCAAGAATAAGCTCTGCCAATCTTCAGAGGGTTACCGGTATCTCGCGGTAAATCTAGACCCGATCCCTCAGCGGCTAAAGCCCCTCGCTGTGGCAGGGTCTGATGGCGGGGCTGAAGCCCCGCCCCTTCAAAACCATGGCCGGCTTGAAGCCCGGCCCCTTCGAACGGAATAATAAAAATGCCACGCAGGAACGATATAACCAAGATTCTCGTGATCGGCTCCGGGCCGATCGTGATTGGGCAGTCAGCGGAATTCGACTACTCGGGAACCCAGGCCTGCAAGGCGCTCAAAGCCGAAGGTTACGAGGTGGTGTTGGTCAATTCCAACCCGGCTACCATCATGACCGATCCGGAGCTCGCCGACCGCACCTATATTGAGCCATTGACCCCGGAGTACGCAGAGGAGATCATTCGCCGCGAGTCCGAACGGATGACCGACGACAACGGCCGCCGCAACGGCAAATTTGCCCTGCTGCCCACAGTAGGTGGGCAGACGGCTCTCAATCTCGCCGTCGATCTTGCCGATGCCGGCATTCTCGAAAAATACGATGTGGAGATGATCGGTGCCCGCCTGGAAGCCATCAAGAAAGCCGAAGATCGCCTGCTCTTCAAGGACGCCATGGCGCGCATCGGCCTCGATGTTCCGCGTTCTGCCTTGGTGAACAACATCCGCGACGGCTCGGAATTCGCGGCCAAGATCGGCTTCCCCGTCATCATCCGCCCATCCTTCACCCTCGGCGGCTCCGGCGGCGGCCTCGCCTACAACCGCGAAGAACTGATGGACATCCTCGGTCGCGGACTCGATCTCTCTCCTGTCCACGAATGCCTGATCGAGGAATCGGTGCTGGGCTGGAAGGAATACGAGCTCGAGGTCGTCCGCGATCTCGCCGACAACGTGATCATCATTTGTTCCATTGAAAATATGGACCCCATGGGTGTGCACACCGGCGATTCGATCACTGTGGCGCCGGCCCAGACCTTGACCGATCGCGAGTATCAATCGATGCGCGACGCGGCGATCCGCATCATGCGTGAGATCGGCGTCGAAACCGGTGGTTCCAACGTGCAGTTCGCCGTAAATCCGACCACTGGGCGGATGACGGTGATCGAGATGAATCCGCGTGTATCGCGCTCCTCGGCCCTGGCTTCCAAGGCAACTGGCTTTCCCATCGCCAAAATTGCAGCCAAGCTGGCGGTCGGTTATACGCTCGATGAGATTCCCAACGACATCACACGCAAGACGCCGGCCTGTTTTGAGCCGAGCATCGACTACGTGGTGGTCAAGATTCCCAAGTGGCAGTTCGAAAAGTTCCCAGGAGCCGATGAGAACCTGGGACCGCAGATGAAGTCGGTTGGCGAAGTGATGGCCCTGGGCCGCACGTTCAAAGAAGCTTTGATGAAGGCCCTGCGTTCACTCGACTCAGGCAAACGGATCAGTTCTGAAGTGATTGAGCCACGGCGCCTGACCCAGCGCCTGGTGACCCCGCAGCCCGAGCGCCTGAACTACATCCGCTACGCCTTCCGCACCGGCCTTTCGGTCCGGGAAGTCGCCCGGATGACATCGATGGACCCCTGGTTTCTTTACCAGATCAAAGAGGTCACAGACGCAATTCAGAAGCTCTCCGACTACACGCTCGAGACCATGCCGGAGGATGTGCTGCGCAAAGCCAAGCGGATGGGCATCTCCGATGCAAGGATCGCCGAAGTATGGAACATGGACACTCTGGATGGAGCGACCGCAGTCCGGGAACTGCGCCGTCGCCACGGGGTCACGCCAGTGTTCAAGAAGGTGGATACCTGCGCGGCCGAGTTTGACAGCGATACCCCCTATCTCTATTCGACCTACGAAACCGAGGACGAAGCACCGCCCTCGCCCCGACGCAAAGTCATCATCCTGGGCAGCGGCCCCAACCGCATCGGGCAGGGAATTGAATTTGATTACTGCTGCTGCCACGCTGCCTTTGCGTTGCGCGAAGACGACTACGAAACCATCATGGTCAACTGCAATCCCGAGACGGTGTCGACCGATTACGACACCAGCGACCGTTTGTACTTCGAGCCGCTGACCCTGGAAGATGTGTTGGCCGTCTACGAGCATGAGGCCTCCTCCGGCGCCGAGATCGGGATGATTGTTCAGTTCGGTGGGCAGACACCACTGAACCTCGCACTTCCGCTGAAAGCGGAGGGCATCAAAATCCTCGGCACCTCTCCTGAATCCATCGATCTGGCCGAAGACCGCAAGCGCTTTGGCAAGTTGCTCGAGGATCTGAATATTCCCCAGCCCCCAGGCGCCATGGTCACCACCGTCGAGCAAGCGCTCGAAGGCGCCGAGCGCGTTGGCTATCCGGTATTGGTGCGGCCCTCCTATGTGCTGGGTGGCCGGGCGATGGTGATTGCTTATGATGCCGATGCCGTACGCCGCTACATGGGCGAAGCGGTGGAGTACTCCCAGGAGCGACCTGTTCTGGTCGATCACTTTCTCGAGGATGCGGTCGAGGTCGACGTGGACGCGCTGTGCGACGGCAGAGACGTGGTCATTGCCGGGATCATGCAGCATATCGAAGAAGCAGGCATCCACTCGGGCGACTCGTCCTGCGTGTTGCCTGCCGCGGATCTGGCCGTCTCGACCCTCGACACCATTCGTAAGTACACCCGCGAGCTGGCCCTGGCCCTGAATGTCATTGGCCTGGTGAACTTGCAGTTCGCTATTCAGCGCCGTTCCGGGGAACAGGACAAGGTGTTCGTGATCGAAGTGAATCCTCGTGCTTCCCGCACCGTCCCTTACGTCTCCAAGGCGACGGGGGTCCCTCTCGCGAAAATGGCAGCACGCCTGATGACCGGGCGTACCTTGCGCGAGTTGATGCCGGAGCAGGTGGCCGAGCGCACGGATCTCGCCACCGGCAGTCACTTTTTCGTGAAATCCCCGGTCTTCCCCTGGAACAAGTTTCCCGGTGTCGATACGGTGCTCGGGCCGGAGATGAAGTCAACCGGCGAAGTGATGGGCGTGGCCGACAACTTTGGCGAAGCGTTTGCCAAGGCACAACTCTCTGCCGGACAAGTACTGCCGGTGAAGGGCACAGTCTTCTTCAGTGTGAATGATCGTGACAAAGCGGTCGTCCTCGATCTTGCCCGGCAATATGTCGAACTGGGTTTTCACCTGGTGGCCACGCAAGGGACCGCCGATGTGCTGGAGCGGGCAGGCTTGGTGGTGGAACGCGTCTACAAGGTGAAGGAGGGTCGTCCCAACGTGGTGGACTTGATCAAGGGAGAGCGTATTCAGCTGATCGTGAACACCCCGCACGGCCAGGACACGTTTTTTGACGAGCGCGCGATTCGCAGAGCCGCGGTGACCCAGAGAATCCCGACCATCACCACCATTGCGGCGGCGAGAGCTGCGGCCGAAGGAATTGCCGCCACCCAGCGCCGTCAGATCACCGTCAACGCCCTGCAGGAACTGCGCCGCGAACCCGTAGCCGCGCACTAACGAACCAGCGATCCGAGGGATACCGCAGGGCCAGCGGCTCACCCAAGCGGATGAGAAACTGCTCCTGATCGCTCTTCTGTGCGTTGCAAAAAGAGGTGTCATCCCGACCGGAGCGAAGCGCAGTGGAGGGACCTGCTGTTCATCATCCGTAGTAGCGACTCTGAATGGAAGCGCTACCCTCCCCTTTGTCATCCCGACCGAAGCGTAGCGTAGTGGAGGGATCTGCAGTTCCGTGGACCCCTCCTGGAAATGTTTTTCGACCGGACTGCAAGCGAACCTGTTGTAAAACCGTCCTAGTTACGAATATCCACCATCAACTCATCGACCACCCGCTGCTCGTCCCCGGTGAGCGGCAGCAGTGGCATCCTCGGCCGGCCGCCATAATACCCGTTCAGATCCAGCGCATACTTAACCCCGGGAATCCCCATCCTCCCCGCAATCTCAATGCCCGCCCGGGCAATCCGCTGCTGCTTCTCTGCAGCCAGCGTCGCGTTCTTCTCCGCCCAGGCCATATACACCTCGCAGCACGCCTGCGGAGCAAACGTAGCAAGCGCCAGCACGCCACCGGTCGCCCCCGCGTCGAGCGAGGGGTAGAGCGTCTGAGCAGATCCTGCGAGCAATTGAAACCCCACCTCCCGGGTACGTGTTTTCAGCGGCGGCCGGGGCGGGGCCACTGCAACAGCGGTGGCGCCGGAAACAAGTTGGCCTGCGGCGACAAACGTCGCCCCGCCGTTGCTTTCCTGCTGGGCCGGAGCGAGCATCCGCGCTGTGACAGCAGCGAAAACGGTGGTGACCGGGACCGTCCTTTTCCGCGCGGAACGAGTGGCCTTCACCAGCTCCCCAATCCTCTCCACGTTCCCGCTTGAATCCTTCATGCCCACGATATTCGGATGCATCGCCAGCTCCGCGACCACCTCAATAGGCAGGTCGTATGCAGTGCAGCTGGGCACACTATAAAGCAGGACTGGCAACGGAGAACGGTCGGCGACCGCCTGGTAATAGGTCAGCATCTCCCGATTCCGCATCTGTTTGCGGTAGAAATGAGGAGTGCGTACCAGGATCGCGTCATATTGAAGCTCTGCTGCGTAATCCGCCAGCCGCAGGGTTTCGATCACGCTCTCGCGGCCAACCCCCGCCAGCAAAACCTTCTCCGGAGTCGTCGCAGAACGGGCCACACGCAGCGCCTCCCGCGACTCCTCGTCGCTCAGCATGACAGCTTCGCCGGTCGAGCCGAGTAGCACCAGCCCACTCATAGGCGTGCGCGAGTAGCGCTCCACATTTGCCTCCAGCTTGCGCCAGTAGGGCCGTCCGTCGGGATAGAAACACGTCGTGACCGCAGCGAAAACGCCTTCGAGCAGCATATCGTTATTGTATTCCGGCCCGTCAAATGCGTCTGAGAGCGGGATTTCTCCGTCCAGTGGCTAATTAGTGCCATTAAACGCCGCAGGTTAAAACCGGGGAAATCACTGAACTATAATGTTTGGAGCGGAGATCAGGGTCCTTCTTGATCCCAGACAGGTAGCAAAGGTCTGGCCGGCGAATGGTGCCGCTCAATCCATCGGGGAAGGAATCCGGCCAAATGGCGACAGGAGACGTTGCCGTAGGAGCACCCGGAGCGGGTAGCTCAGCGGCACTGCAGACGCCAACATCCAAGCGGGTCATCAATGACTTTAGCATCCAGGTAGCCACCGTAAACGGGTCCGGCTCGCAATCCGCCAACCTGGTCCTGCTCAAAAGCATTTTCGGGATGGGTATTCCGGTAAGCGGAAAAAACCTCTTCCCCTCCAACATCGCGGGGTTGCCAACCTGGTATACCATTCGCGCCAGCAAACAAGGCTACGTCGCACGCAGACGAGAAATCGAACTGCTGGTGGCCATGAATGCCGAGACCGCGCGAGAAGACATCCTCTCGCTGCCGACCGGCGGCGCCGCCATCTACGATGAGGCCCTGAACCTCAAGCAGTATCGCGACGATGTCATCTGTTACCCGGTTCCTTTCGACAAGCTAACAGCTGCGGTCTGTCCGGAAGCCAAGCTGCGCAAACTGGTGCGCAACATGATCTACGTCGGCGTGGTGGCACAGCTGCTCGCCATGGATCTCACTGCGGTCGAGAACGCCGTGCGCCGCCAGTTTGCCAAGAAGCAAAAGGCCGCCGACCTGAACTGGACTGCGGTCAAAGCCGGCTACGACTTCGCTGCCACTTCCTTGACCAAGCAGGATCCGTTGCTGCTCGAGGCCATGCACGCGACCGAGGGCAAGATCATCATCGACGGAAACGCGGCTGCTGCCCTGGGTGCAATGTTCGCCGGGGTCACCGTGGTCACCTGGTATCCCATTACGCCCTCTTCTTCGGTGGTGGAAAGTCTCATCGACTACATGAAGAAGTACCGCATTGAGGAAGATGGCAAAGCAAGCTTCGCCATCGTGCAGGCAGAAGACGAACTCGCCGCCATCGGCATGGTGCTGGGCGCCGGCTGGGCAGGTGCGCGATCCATGACGTCCACATCCGGTCCGGGCATTTCCCTCATGGCGGAGTTTGCCGGTCTGGGCTATTTCGCTGAGCTGCCCGGCGTCATTTTCGATATCCAGCGGGTCGGCCCTTCTACCGGGATGCCGACGCGCACCATGCAGGGTGACCTGCTGGCAATTGCCTACCTCTCCCATGGCGACACCAAGCACGTGATGTTGCTGCCCGCCTCGGTCAACGAGTGCTACCAGTTCGCGATGGAAGCCTTCGAGCTTACCGAGCAACTGCAAACCCCCGTCTTCGTTCTCTCCGACCTTGATATCGGGATGAACAACTGGATGTCGGATCCATTTGTCTATCCGGAAAAGCCCATCAAGCGGGGCAAGGTTCTTTCCGCTGAAGATCTGGAGCGCTTGGGCGGATTCGAGCGATACAAGGACGTGGATGGGGATGGCATCCCCTACCGCACCCTGCCCGGAACCAACCACCCCAAGGCGGCGTACTTTACCCGCGGTAGCGGGCACAACGAGAAGGCGCTTTATACCGAGCGGCCAGACGATTACCAGAACCTGATGGAGCGCCTGGGCAGGAAATTTGAAACTGCGCGCACCCTGGTGCCGGCGCCGGAAGTGGTGCAGACGGGCAAGTCCAAGATTGGGTTGATTGCCTACGGCAGCTCTGATTTCGCCGTACGCGAAAGCCGCGACCAGCTCAAGAAAGAGTATGGCCTCGACACCGACTACATGCGCATCCGGGCCTTTCCTTTTTCCCATGAAATCCATGCGTTTGTGGCCAGCCACACCCGGGTGTACGTCATCGAGCAGAACCGCGATGGGCAAATGCTCAGCCTGCTTAAGCTCGACCTTCCCGCCGACCAAATCACCAAGTTAAGAAGCATTCGCCACTTCGACGGCCTGCCTCTCGACGCGCGCACTGTGACCGACAAGCTGGTCCTTCAGGAGGAAATCTAATGGCGACGACTCTCAACCCACCCGTGGCCCCCGGCCCTAAGAAAAACCGCCTGGGATTGCAGGTATTGGATTACCGCGGAGGCAAGACCACACTCTGCGCCGGTTGCGGACACAACGCCATTTCCGAGCGCATCGTCGACGCCATGTACGAGATGGGGGTTGCTCCGGAGCGGGTAATGAAGCTCTCGGGCATAGGCTGCTCCTCGAAAACGCCCGCCTACTTCATGAACCGGGCGCACAGCTTCAACAGCGTTCACGGGCGCATGCCTTCGGTAGCTACCGGCGCGCTGATGGCCAACCACACCATGATGGGTCTGGGCGTCAGCGGCGATGGAGACACCGCGTCCATCGGCTTTGGGCAGTTTGCCCACGTCATGCGGCGCAATCTGCCTCTGATCTACATCATTGAGGACAACGGTGTTTACGGGCTGACCAAGGGGCAATTCTCGGCTACGGCCGACCTGGGCTCCAAGCTCAAGACCGGGGTCATCAACGACCTGCCCCCGATCGACACCTGCGTGATGGCGGTCGAGTTAGGCGCTACGTTTGTCGGCCGGTCGTTTTCCGGGGACAAAAAGCAGCTGCTGGCCATGCTCAAGGCGGCCATTTCCCATCGCGGCACGGTTATGCTGGATGTCATCTCGCCCTGCGTCACCTTCAACGACCATGAGGGGTCGACCAAGAGCTACAAGTACATCCAGGAGCACGAGGAGGCGGTCAACGAGGTGGGTTTTGTCCCGTCCTTCGAAGAGATCGCCGTCGATTACGACCCCGGGACCACCCTGGACGTGGAAATGCACGATGGATCCCACATGCGCCTGCGCAAGCTCCACGAGGACTACGATCCGACCGACCGTATTGGCGCGGTGACCGCCCTGATGCGGGCCCATGAGCAGGGTGAGGTCTTGACCGGGGTATTTTACGTCGATACCGCCAAACCCAGCTTCACCGACATGCTGAACCTGGTCGATGAGCCACTCGCCAGCCTCCCCGAGTCGCGGGTTCGGCCCTCCCGCCAGGTGCTGGGGCAGATTATGGAGAAGCTCCAGTAGGCTCGAACCGGTCCCCCGGGTAAATTTGACACGAAGTTACCTGGGCGCCGGAGGTTTCGGCAATTTGGGTACCAATTATCTGCAGCGAATATTGTTCAACTATCCCCTAAAAGTTGTATCATCAGCTCGTTTATCCAAACAGAGCAAGGGGATAGGATGCGTAAGAATTTCCTACGTGGGATTTATTTGGCCGTCGTTACCGCAGGCACGCTGGCGCTTGCCAGCGATCATTTGACCGTCCCCACGGTTGCCCCTGAAATAACCAAGATGGATGTTTGGGTCGGAACCTGGGAGTCCAAGACTCAGGTAATGACGACGCCATACAGCGAAGCCGCCTCGGTAACCTCTGAGATGACATGCACTTGGTCACCCCATCACGGCTTTATCCTGTGTGACCATCTGATGAACAACCCGAGTGGCGTCAGCAACAGCTTGTCTGTGTACACCTACGACGAGGCCAACAAGACCTACAAATTCTTCGGTGTGGACAAAGACGCTTCTCCGCGGGAAGTGCCGATGCAGGTGAAGGGAAACATCTGGAGCTTCGGGACCGAAGTCCAGAATCAGGACAAGACCATCATGTTCCTGACCAACGATGAGTTCCTGTCCGACAAGGTAATGCACTTTCGTACCGAATTCAGCGAAGACAACGGCCGCA
This sequence comes from Acidobacteriaceae bacterium, assembly GCA_049522955.1. GTDB lineage: Bacteria > Acidobacteriota > Terriglobia > Terriglobales > Acidobacteriaceae > PALSA-350. Next base: position 7,077 of record JBEKNJ010000063.1, on the reverse strand, counting down.
ACTGGAAAGAGCTGAACCAGGGTCAACTCACCAAAATCGGCTAGTTACAAGATTGGCTGGATAGACGAAGCTTTGTATCAGGGCATGACTTTAGTCGTGCCGCACGAGGCGGAAACAGAGATGGGCTTTAGCCCCTGCATGGTGCTTTTGCAGGGGCTAAAGCCCTGATCATTTTTGAGCCAAAACCTAAGGGACCTGTTGCTTCCGAGCAGAAGGCTAGCGGTGCTCTCCGCTGTGCTCCGGATTTGGCCCAGGCTCAGGAAAATCCGTGTCCGAGTCCTTGAGCATTTCATCCTGATCGCGATGGCCCAATTGGCCTTGCAAATTAGGCTTGCCGTCGGTGGAGGGCACGCTGGTTTCTTCTTCAACCGCGCCCTTTTGGAAATCACTGTCAGGGTGATCTTGTTTTGGCATCGTGCTTAAGGGATGAGGGTTTCGGCCCGGGCGTTGTCCCCGGGGCCGGAGATAGTCCGGCCCCAGGGGCACTTCAGTCTATAGAGCCGCGGTCACGGCCTTTACCTGCGTGTAGTTTTGGAGCACTTCCTCGCCCATTTCGCGGCCCCAGCCGGACTGCTTATATCCGCCAAAGGGAAGGGAAGCGTCGAAGACGTTATGGCAATTGATCCAGACCGTACCGGCCTGGATGCGCCGCGCCATCTTATGCGCGGTGCTCAGGTCCCGGGTCCAGACACTCGCGGCGAGTCCGTAGATGCTGTTGTTTGCCTCTCGTGCCACTCGGTCCAGGTCGGCATCGGAGAATGATTCCGCGCAGACCACGGGACCAAAGATCTCCTCCCGAACCACCTTCATATCCGGTTTGGTATTGGTCAGGACAGTGGGTTGAACGAAATATCCACGGTCCCCGTGCCGTTTGCCGCCCGCCACTACCCTGGCGCCTTCTTTTACGCCGGAGTCGATATAGCCGGTAACCCGGTCAAACTGTTCTTCGCTGACAAGCGGGCCCATCTCGGTCTTGGGGTCGATGCCGGCACCCATGTTAATTCCGCCGGCGATATCGCTGACCCCTTGCAGAACCTTGTCGTAAACACTTTCGTGCACGAAGAGCCGCGAGCCGGCGCAGCAGCATTGACCCTGGTTGAAGAAGATGGCACTGGCCGTGCCGGGGATGGCGCGCTCGAGGTCGGCATCGGGGAAGATGATGGCCGGGCTCTTGCCACCCAGTTCGAGGCTTACCCTCTTCAGGTTGCCGGCGGAGGCCTTCACGATCAGCTTGCCCACTTCGGTCGACCCGGTGAAGGCAACTTTGTCGACCATCGGATGCTCGGCCAGCGGTGCGCCTGCGCCTTCTCCGTAGCCGGTGAGGATGTTGACCACGCCTGGGGGAAATCCTGCCTGATCAAACAGTTCGGCCAGCCGCAGTGCGGCCATGGGCGTTTGCTCGGCAACTTTGAGCACCACGCAACAGCCGGCGGCCAGGGCCGGGGCAAGCTTCCAGGCCGCCATCAACAGCGGGAAGTTCCAGGGGATGATCTGGGCGACCACGCCGATGGGTTCGCGCAAAGTGTACGAGTGGAAGGCGCCGGGAGCGGAGAAGTTAAGCGTGGAGCCGGAAATCTTGGTTGCCCAGCCGGCCATGTAGCGAAACATGTCGACGGCTAGAGGAACATCGGCAACCTTGGCGACAGAAAACGGCTTGCCGTTGTCGAGTGATTCGATCTCTGCGAACTCTTCCAGGTTGGCCTCGAGCAGGTCAGCTAATTTCCAGATCAGCTGTCCGCGTTGCGAGGTGGACAGCTTCCGGCTCCAGGGTCCCTCGTCAAAGGCCCGGCGCGCGGCGGTCACGGCGCGGTCTACATCTTCTCTCTCCGCTTCGGGTACGCGGGCGATCACATCGCCGGTGGCGGGATTGTAGACCGGAAAGGTTTTGCCGGATGCCGCCAGGACAAAGCGTCCATCGATCAGCATGCGGTGTTGCCGCGAGAAGAATTCCGCGGTTTTGGAAGTAATACGTGAATCAACGGGGATGGTTGCCATCAAATACCTCCGGCGCGGCCGGCAGGAAGTTGTTTCGGGGTGGAGCGCTGCCGACGTCGTACGCCGAAGGAACGATAGCACCGGACCGGAAGCCCAGTCCAGTGGAGCGCCGGAGCCTATGTCGTAGCAACATCGGAGGCCATCGCAACATCGGAGGGAATCGACGGGTGCCCCACGTTCGCCCCAGCGTACTCCGGATTTCCTGTCGAGCCTTCTGGCGTTTCCGCACTTCATGCGGCTTTCCTTAATGAAAGCCGCACACGCGGATGTTGGTGGAGCCCTGTGCAGGAAATCCGGATACGTGGGACGAAAATGATGGGCGCAGCCCAACGACCGCTTTTGCTGCATGACTCCGGGCTCAACAGACCCTGAGGAACCCGTAAGCTTATTCCCTGCAATCTAACGGAACTGAGCAGCCGCGGTCTCAGTCCGGTCGCACGATACCCCACGATTCGACACTATTACGGTTCCTAATGCCGGTCACAAAGGAGCTAAGATGAGTCATGCTTAATAAGTTTTGGGATCCGAAGACCGCCCGAATCCTGTGTACGGCGTTCATCTTTGCCCTGGGATTGGCGTTTCTCTACGGTGCGCGTGAGACGCTCACGCTTTTCCTCTTTGCCGTCCTATTTGCCTACTTTGTCGATCCTCTAGTCTCCTGGCTGGAGAAGCCATTGCGCGGCCGGCTTAAGGCAATCGGTGCAGTTTACCTGATCCTGATTGGTCTTCTGGTCGGCCTTGGCTTTCTTGTTGGGCCGAAGGTCGCGGGTGAAGGCACTGCGCTTGCGACCAGCCTTCCCTCGCTGCTGGATGAGGCGGGATCCGGCGAACTTGTATCCCAGGTGGGTCAGAAACATGGATGGAGTGAAGCCCGGCAAGCCCAGATCCAGAAGTTCTTCGTCGCGCATAAAGACGACATCCTTGGGTTTGGCCGGGCTGTCGGTCAGAAGCTGGCAGAGCCGGCGCAGCATGTCTGGTGGCTGGTCCTGATTCCAATCCTCGGTATCTTCTTCCTCAAAGATGGCGAGTCGATCGGAGAGAATCTTGTCGCTTTCGGAAACGGTGTCGAGGAAAAGCAGACGCTTCGCGGGATCGTAGGCGACGTCAACGTGATGCTCGGCAGCTATATCCGCGCACAACTCATTCTCGCTTCGCTCACTCTGGTGGCATACACGGCGGTGCTGAGCCTTTTGCACGTCCGGTACGCTCTGATTCTCGGCCCGCTGGCGGGCATTTTCGAGTTTGTTCCCGTGGTGGGTCCGGCCATCGCCGCGTTTATTGTTTTCGTGATCGCGGTGCTGACGAGTTACCCGCACCTGATTTGGGTAGTGGTCTTCCTCGCTATCTGGCGCGTGGTTCAGGACTACGTCAACGCCCCGCGCATCATGGGCAAGTCGCTCGAGATCTCGCCCCTGGTGCAGATTCTGGCTGTGCTGGCGGGAGGAGAAATTGCCGGAGTAGCCGGTGCCCTGGTCTCGGTTCCTGCGGTTGCTACGTTGCGTATTCTCTGGAGACGACTCACCAACGAAAAAGGAGCCGATGCCCCGGTGGCTCCCACTGCCGAAGTATCTCCTCGCTAGATTCCAGCAGACTGCAATACCGCTTCCCAGCCATATCTGCACGCTGCATCTCTCTTGATGTGCCAAAAAGACACGAGATCACCCGCTTGGTTCGGTAGAGTGAGCCAAGGTGGAATGTGCGCCTCCCGCTCCCCTGTTTAGATTCAGTTTGAAGTCCGTCCATCTGTTGTTCTGGTCGTGATTGGGAGCCTTGGTGTGAACGTCGTGCGCACGCTCAAACGGCTATGTGCCGCGTCGTCATTGGTAGCGGTTTCCTGCGGCACCAATTTAACTTATAACAATCAGGGAGTCATTCCGCGGTCGCTCTTTGGCATGACGGTACTCGATTCTGAACATGTCGATCCTCCGCTTCACTACGGGACCACGAGGACGTGGGATTCTTTTCCTATGCTGGATTGGGCCGATATAAACTCCGCACCCGGCCTCTACAATTTTCAATACCTGGACGCGTTCCTCACCAGGAATCAGCAACGGAACGTCGATGTCATCTATACGTTCGGACGAACGCCCCAGTGGGCGTCCTCTCAACCGTCGACGCCGGATCCTTATGGGCCGGGAGAGTGCGCACCTCCCGCTAACCTTCAAAATTGGGACGACTATGTGACCGCCATTGTTACCCATGTTGGCTCGCGCATTGTCTATTGGGAACTGTGGAACGAGCCACAGGATCCGGAATACTATTGTGGCGACATGCGCACCATGGTGACGATGGCACAGCATGCCTATCGCATTATCAAATCAATCAACCCAGCCGCACAGGTCATTACTCCCGCCGCTTCAGCGGCAGGTGGGCCGGCCTGGCTCGACTCCTATTTAGCTCAAGGGGGAGGAGAGTACGCCGACATCATGTCCTTTCACGGTTACTGCAATAACCAGGCTGAGTCGATCAACTCCGTAGTGGCGCGGTACCGGAACGTCGTGGCGGCGCACGGTCAGAGCAGTAAACCCCTGTGGGATACGGAAGGGGATTGGGCGGGAGATCCCGATGATGTGCTTTATGGAAACGCAAGCCGCGCAGCTTTCATGGCTAAGTACTATCTGCTGCAATGGTCGGGTGGAGTCAGCCGCTTCGTTTGGTACGCCTACGATGGCGGCACCTGGGGTGGGCTCGCGACCCCGGATGTTACCGCCTACGACATCGTTCAACAATGGATGGAAGGGGCTTCGATGCCTTCCGCCTGCGTGCTTGATTCCGGGAATACGTGGAGTTGTCGTTTGACTCGGAGCGGCGGGTATCAGGGGCTCGTGCTTTGGAATTCCGGCAGCAGTGTGAGTTACAAGGTGCCGGCGCAATTTATCGAGGTCCGTGATTTGAGCGGGAATGTGGCTGGCGTGGCGGGAGGGAGTCTCCAGGTGGGGAACAGTCCTGTCCTGATTGAGAGTGGCAAGGCTTTTTAGCCTCGAAAAGAAACAGCAGGTCCCCGTTCGGCTTTTTGCTTTGTATCAGGGTACGACTTCAGTCGTGCCGTACAGGCGCAAGAAGGAGTGGGGCTTTAGCCCCTGCAGCGGCAAAATCTGCACGAAATTTGAATGGAAAAGTGCAGGTGCCAAAGCCCCGTTCTTTGTTTGCGCCGCCTTTACGGCACGACGAAGGCGTCAGTCGATACAAAGCCGGCCAGCCTGCGAATTCCTACGAATTACTAATCCCGAATCAATCGAATTTCTGCGAATGACGTGCCCGCTTTTCGCAAGCTCCTGAGCAGCGGTAGAATCGCAACCATCCACCCGCGGAACATGCATTCCGTTCTGAATCGTGTCTCCGCGATCCGCTTTTATCCCCACGCGGTTTGGGAGCGAACCTATGCCGGTCGAATTGACAATCAACAATGTAGCCAAAACAGTGGATGTCGAGCCCGATACCCCACTGCTGTGGGTATTGCGCGACACCCTCAACCTGCACGGAACCAAGTATGGCTGCGGCATGGGCTTGTGCGGCGCCTGCACTGTGATGGTTGCCGGCCAGGCCGTGCGGTCCTGCCTGACCCAGGTGTCGACCGTGGTGGGCAAGCCGATCACCACCATCGAAGGGCTTTCGACCGATGGCTCGCATCCGGTGCAGGTAGCGTGGGAAACCATCGACGTTCCCCAATGTGGATACTGCCAGGCGGGCCAGATCATGTCCGCGACCGCTCTGCTGTCGAAGACGCCTCATCCTACGGACGCCGAGATTGACGCAGCGATGAGCGGTAACCTGTGCCGCTGTGGGACCTACCCGCGCATCCGCCAGGCCATTCAACTGGCCGCAAAATCCGGCGCAGCCGTGCAGAAAGGCTAAGGAGGACATTCCGATGAACCTGAACCGCCGATCCTTTCTCAAGATGTCCGCCGTGGCAACCGGAGGTTTTACGCTCAGCCTCTATGTCAAGCCGCTCGCGCTGGCACAAGCTCCTCCCAAGCAGGCGGATCTGAAACCGCAGGCTTTTATTCGCATTGCTCCCGACGGCACCACCACCATCATGGCCCGAGGGCCGGAGATGGGTCAGGGCATCAAGACCATCCTGCCCATGATGATTGCTGAAGAGCTCGACGTGGATTGGAAGGACGTGCGTGTGGAGCAGGCCGACCTGAACGAGGCGGTCTATGGAAGCCAGTCCGCGGGCGGCAGCACCTCCACTCCCAAGTCCTGGGAGCCGCTGCGCCGCGTGGGTGCGGCGGGCCGGCAGATGCTGGTGCAGACGGCTGCCCAGAACTGGGGCGTGCCCGTGTCGGAGTGCACCACCAAATCGGGATGCGTACTGCACGCGGCCACAGGCAAGAAACTGGGTTATGGAGAGCTGGCGGCGAAGGCGGCCAAGCTGCCTTGCCCAGCGCTCGACACCGTTACCCTTAAAAATCCCAAAGACTATTGCATCATCGGAACATCGCAGAAGGGAATCGACACGCACTCCATCGTCACCGGCAAGCCGCTCTATGGCATCGATGTCGCGCTGCCGGGCATGTTGTTCGCGGTGATCGAGAAGTGTCCGGTGTTTGGCGGCAAGGTCAAGACCGCCAACATCGACCAGATCAAGCAGATGCCGGGAGTACGCCACGTGGTCGTAATCGACGGCACCATCACACTTGCGGGGTTCACTCCGCCGGAACCGGGCATGGAGCCGGGCGTGGCGATCCTGGCCGACACCTGGTGGCACGCGCAGAAGGCGCGCAAGAGCCTCAAGGTCGATTGGGATTACGGTCCGGGCGCGACGCAATCGAGCGAAGCGTTTGCTAAGCAAGCGGAAACGTTGCTGCAGGCGGCGCCGGGCAACACGGTGAGCAGCTATGGCGATGTAGACGGCGCGCTGAAGGGCGCGGCCAAGGTGGTGGAAGCAAACTACACCTTCCCCTTCATCGCGCATGCCACGCTCGAGCCGATGAACACTACCGCGCAGTGGAAAGACGGCAAGCTCGAGATATGGACCACCAGCCAGGCGCCGGGCGGAGGCCTCGCCCTGGTGGTGAAGGAACTGGGTATTCCGGCGAGTGATGTGACCGTGCACCTGTGCCGGGTCGGTGGAGGCTT
>JBEKNJ010000062.1:0-36298 GCA_049522955.1 Acidobacteriaceae bacterium | reverse complement strand
GCGGTAATTATTCAGTGCGCAATGGCATGCAGAGACATCGCGTTGCGCGTAGAGGTCTACTTCGTGGTTGCTCAATAGAACCGAGTGCGCTGCGTGAAGATAGTGGTCCAGGCAGTGTGATTGCTCCAGATACTCGGCCGGCCGCACACCCCATTGGGCGATGGCGTAATCCACTTCGTAGGTACCTTCGGCGAGGTGGGTGTGAATGGGGGTTGCGAGTGCGTGGGAAAGCTCGTGCATCCCCTGGCGCAGGGCATCGGTGTTGACCATGATCTGGCGCAGCGAGAGCCAGGCGTTCACGCGGGGATGGTCTTTCCAGCGCAGCACCAGTTCCTCGGACCGGCGCAGTGCTTCGGCAGTGGAACAGCGCATGTTCGCCGGCAGGTCTTCTTCGGTGTCCATAGTGGAGAGGGCGATTCGGCCACGAATCCCAATCTCGTCCGCGGCGCGGCCCATCTCGTCGGCGAAGGGTCCGCCGGCCTCGAGAAAGCAGGTCGTGCCGGAGCGGATCATCGCAGCATAGGCGGCAAGGCCGCTGGCGTACACATCTTCCGGCGTGTGGCCGCTCTCGAAGGGAACGAGGTAGCGCTTCCACATGGGGTTACGCAACTCGCCGCGGCGTTGAATCGCCTGAATTTTGCCATGTAGGAATTGCTGGGCGGTGTGCACGTGGCAGTCAATCAGGCCAGGCATGGCGATGGTACTCGGGGCATGGAGGGTTTCGCGCGCCGCCGGCAGCGCACCTGCGTCGGCCGCTTTCCCCAGCCAGCTTATGCTGTTGCCTGTGATGGCAATCGCGCCGTCCTCGAGGATGGTGCCGGCCTGGTCAAAACAGACCACCTGACAGCCGGTGATGAGCAAATCGGTTTGGTTCATGAAGGTTGCTCCTGCAAGCTGTGGTAGGCCTCTTCCAGCAGGCTCATGTCGCGCAGGCTGGCAGGCGGGGGAAGTTTCGGGCGTCCCGACACGCGGGCCACCGCGTACATAGGCCCGGCGAAAGCTTCTTCACTGATCCAGAACGGGATCTTGGATCCGGGCTCCGTCTCCAGTGGAATCTGTAACCGATTGAGTGTTGTTTGTTGTTCGAGATCGAGTCCCAGGTCGGCACCATAGCGGTCGACTGCGAGGCGCGCGCCGTAGGCGGGGTCCGCGGCATTAACGGCGTGACCGCGCAGCAGCGCGCGGAGAAAGCGGACCATTTCACTGCGCCGGTCCTTGAGGGTCGTGCGTTCGATGGTGAGCATAGAAGTGGAGACGCGATAGCCAAGATCGTACAGCCGGGTCACGAAGAAGTCGGTGCCCTCGCGCAGGCCCATGCGCTTGAGCGTCTGGGGCTGATTGGTCACGAAACAGAAGTAGGCGTCGCCGGCGCCCTCGATCAATGGTTCGGGAGAGAATCCGACTGGGACCATGGTGTAATTCTCGGGCAGTCCATTGATGCGAAAGAGCGCCTGCAGCATGGCGCGTTCGTTTGGTCCCTGCACCAGGAAGCGTTTGCCGGCGAGGTCCGCCGGGGTGTGCACGGGATGCGCCGGCAGCGAAATCAGCCCGATCGGCGTCACCGGGAAGAGGGAAGCGAGGATCACGAAATCGTTCCCCTGGGTGACGGCGTCGCAAAAGGGGAGCCAGTCGGAGTCTCCGAAGTCCGCCTCACGGGCGGAAACTTCGAGCACCGGCTGAGGCGCATTGGGGCCTCCTGGCAGGTAGTTGAAGCGCAATCCTTCGCCGGCAATATAGTGCCGGTCGAGAGCAACCCAGAGGTCGGCGTATTCCACGTCTGGAACCCAGCCCAGGGCCATGGTGAGTTCGCCCGGCCGGCGGCGACGGCAGCCTGTGGGCAGCAGCGTAGCTCCTGCTGCGAGCATGCTCAGTTGCACAAACCGGCGACGATGCAATCGTGTTCTCCATTTATCTCTGGGTATTTCTGTACGGGCTGCGATACAAGGCTTTCAGGGAATCTGATTTTCGTACTGTTCCCAATGCTTCAGTAGTTCGCCGGTAACGACGCTGCCTACCTGGTAGTTTGCCTCGAGCGCAGGCAGGTAAGCGGGTGAGCTGGCCAGGTTTTCAAAGAGGCTTTTCTCCGGCGAAATTCCGGGGGGCGGAACGGTGAAGTTGCTGGCTGTCCGCAGTATCAGGAGGCGGCCCTTGTCGACTCGTCCCAACTGGCCCAGCTTCTCGATCGCCAGCGCGATCCCCTGGTCTTCACAGTCGGCGATTGCCAGCGCGCCGCGACCGCGCGTGTAGAGCCGCACCCAATCCTCAGCCCAGCGATTCATGATGGCGCCGTGCCAAAAGCGATCTGTGCCCAGGCTGTCCCCTTCGATCACCTTTGGCGGTTGGAGCGCGATGGGATCAGCGGCGAAGCGCGCTCGAAAGGCTTTGAGTGCGGGCGAATCCGCGAGCTTGATTTCCCGGGTCAGACCGTAGGCCCAATCCACCAGTGCGGGATTCAGATCGTAGACGATTTTTCCCACGCCGCCGGATCCGTTCCCGGAGAGGCCCGCGACCGGGGCGCGCTCAACATCTGCCGGCACTTTGCCCGGTTCGGTCGCGCCGAGAGCGATGGTTCCATACGGCCACGCGGCCGGAATCTCACGGCTGTCGATTTCAAAGACCGGATCGCCGTCGACTACCTGTTGCACCCAAACTGCGCTGCTGACGGTGAGCGTGGCTGGATCGGCGCCGCCAATGCCGCTGAGCAGAATATAGGTGTGGGTCAGGTCGAAGGCGGGGTTCATGGCCAGCGCCATCATTTGCACCGCACATCGCGACGTGGTGCCGCTGACCATCGCATACAGTCCGTTGCCATTGGTCAGCAAGGGATGATCCAGCCCGGGTACAGGCACGGCTACATCGAGGTGTTGCCGCTCGACCCAATATTGGAGTTCGCCCGGCACATCCCCTCGGTCCTGGCCGACCTCGTAGGTTGCGACGACGAGTACTTTCGGACGAATGACTTCGGCTGCACACCCCGGTTTTGCAGACCACAGCAGCAGGCAGATTGCCGGCAGTAAGAGCCGGCTCCTTTTTTCAGGGATGCGGAGCATTCCATAGATATACACGCGGTCCAGGCATGCATCAATCTTGCGGGTAACATGGAACATCACGGGAAGAGGTGGATATGGACCGAAGACAGTTTGTGCAGAGCGCTGCCGCGACGGCGGTGACCGCTGCTATGCCCTCATGGCAGGCGGGGGCGGCTCCGCTGAAGGCCAGCAAGATGATTGGTATCCAGGTGGGTGCGGTTTCCTTCGTCGATGAAGGAGTGGAGAAAGTACTGGACGAATTCGAGGATCAGGCTTCCGTCAATACGTTGTTCATCGCGACCTTCACGTATGGGCGGGGCATCGCAGGAAGGCAGGTACCCGGGCAACCGCTTCCTGACCACGGTAAGCAGGCCTATGACACGGATACCTTTTACGGCGGATGCTATACCAAGGTGGATCCCAAATACTTCACCAACACCCCATTCAAGAGTTTTCGGGCGCCGGATTTTGGTGACTACGATGTGCTCGAAGCGGTTCTGCCCTCGGCGAAAAAGCGCGGCTTAAAGACTATCTGCTGGTTTGAGGATGTGTTTCGCAACGATCGTCCCAATATTCAGGAGCTCCAGGAAAAGGAGCTTTCTGGAAAGAACGCGAGTACCTTGTGCTTTAACAATCCCGGCTATCGCAATTGGTTGTTGGGCATGGTGGAGAACTGGTCGCGGTCGTACGATGTGGACGGAATCATGTGGGGATCGGAGCGGCAGGGCGCGTTCTCCAACATGCTCGGGGCCAGTCATGGAGGAGCCTCGGGCGATCGCGTGACCTGCTTTTGTGGATTCTGCGTGGCTAAGGCAAAGGAGCGGGGGATCAACTCGGAGCGGGCGCGGCAGGGGTTTCTCGAACTTAATAAGTTTGTGCAGGCTGGGCATCGTAAGGAGCGCCCTGTCGATGGGTACTATGTCACGCTGTGGCGCATTCTGTTGCGATATCCGGAGCTGCTTGCCTGGGAAATGTTGTGGACCGATAGCCTGCGTGAAACTTATGCGGCGATTTACCAAAAGGTGAAGGAGGTCAAACCTTCTCTTCAGGTGGGATGGCACATCTGGCACAACAATTCGTTTAACCCGATTTATCGGGCGGAACAGGATCTCGCGGTGCTCGCTCCTTACTCGGATTTCTTGAAGATTGTTATTTATAACAATTGCGGCGGCGAACGGATGGCTCGGTATATCGATAATCTAGGTCAGTCGATCTACGGGGATTTGCCTGGGCAGGAATCGCTGGAGTTTCACTATCGGGTGTTGAATTACCAGGAGAGAAGTTTGGCGGAGATTCCGTTTACCGGGCTTTCTGCGGATTATGTTTACCGTGAGACCAAACGGGCGCGCGATGGACTCAATGGGGCAAAGACGCTTTTGTGGCCTGGGATTGATATTGATATTCCTACGGCTGAGAATTCGAGCAAGTGCACTCCTGATGGAGTACGAGAGGCTGTTTTGGCCGCGTTTCGCGGCGGGTGTGATGGGGTTCTTTTGTCGCGGAAGTATTCGGAGATGAAGCTTGCTAATTTGAGGAGTGTTGGCCCGGCACTTAAACAGTTAGATTTGGGCTGATGGGCTGGGAGGGAATCGACCACTCGAGCTCCTCAGCAAGCTTTTTGTTTTGTATCAGGGCACGACTTTAGTCTTGCCGTAAAGGCGCAAAAAAGAGCGGGGCTAAAGAGTGTGCGTGAGAACTCCAGAATTTGGGAAGCCCGAAGGGCGCACCGCAGATCCCTCCACTACGCTACGCTCCGGTCGGGATGACAATTTGTCTGGGAACGCTAAGTACAGTTTCCAAGATGAATTGTCATCCCGACCGGAGCGTAGCGTAGTGGAGGGATCTGCGGTGCGCCCTTCGGGCTTCCCTAAATTCTGGAGCTATAGTGCAGAGTTTTCACGCAGACTCTTTAGCCCGTACATGAAACCTCACCGCCTATTCGGGCTAAAAGCCCCCGCGCTTTCTTCCAGGGGATTTCCTGCAGATTTTACGCTTGCAGGGGCTAAAGCCCTCATCATTTTGGCCGGGGGCGGCACGACTGAAGGTCGTGCCCTGATACAAAGCAAAAAGCTTGCTGAGGAGTTGGGGGGCGTCGATTCCCTCCGACGATGTTATAAGACGTGCTATTGACTTGGGTTGCTTACGGTGGCCAGGGTGGCTGCTCCGGCTTGGGCCATCGACAGGATTCGGCCGGGGAAAATGCCCAGGAGGAAGGTGGCGGCTACGGTGAGCAGTAGGGCCAGGGTGAGCGAGGCTTTCGGGCGGGGCACCAATTGCACTGGGGCATCGTCGGTTGGCTTGTTGTAGATCGACATCAGCAAACGCAGGTAGTAATAAGCGGCAACGCCGCTGTTCACCAGGCCGATGATCGCCAGCCAGACTTCACCGGAATGCAGGGCCGCGGTGAAGACGTAAAACTTGCCGAAGAAGCCGCCGGTAAAGGGAATGCCGATGAGCGATAGCAGGAAGAAAGCTAACGCACCACCCAGCAAGGGCGAACGGTAGCCCAGGCCGCGGTAGTCAGCCACCGAGACCAGCCTGTCTTCGTAACCGCCGGCGTGGCTGATGACCGCAAATGCACCCACATTCATCGCCGCATAGGTCGCGGTGTAGAACATCGCGGCGGCGATTCCTTCACTGGAGAGCGCGGTGAAGGCGACCAACGTGTAGCCGGCGTGAGCGATGGAGGAATAGGCCAGCAAGCGCTTCACACTGTGCTGGCGCAGCGCGCCCAGATTGCCCACCGTCATGGAGAGGGCAGCCATGATCCAGACCAGGAGCAACCAGTGGTCACGCAGTTGCGGATAGGCGCTATAGGTGACACGCAGCAACACGGCGAAGGCAGCAACCTTGGGTGCGGTCGACATCAAGGCTACGACCGGCGAAGGAGCGCCCTCATACACATCGGGAGTCCAGACCTGGAAGGGCGCGGCAGACACTTTAAAGCCAAGACCGATCAGAATCATGGCCACGGCCAACGTTGCGAAGCCCGGTGTGGGACTGTTGGGAAGGGCGGCGGCAACCTCTGTAATCCTGGTAGTCCCAGTAGCTCCAAAGGTCAACGCAATGCCGTAGAGAAAGAAGGCAGTGGCGAAGGAGCCGAGCAGGAAATATTTGAGACCTGCCTCGGGGCTCTTGCCTGTGCGTTTGCGAATGGCCGCCAGAATGTAAGTGGCAATGGAAGAAATCTCCAGGCTGACGAAGACCAGCAATAACTCCACCGCGCTGGTCATCAGGCACATGCCTGTCGCACCGAAGAGGACCAGCGCGTAGTACTCCGCCGGCCGCTCCTTGGTGCCATCGAACACGTCGAAACCGATCAGCAGCGTGACCAGGACCACGCCGCAAATCAAGACGTGGAAAAAGACACTGAAGGCATCGGTTTGTACGGTGCCATAATAGGCGGTTCCGGGGGCTAGCCCCAATTGCCATACGCTGGCCAGCAAAGCAGCGATCACGCCCGCCAAGGCGAGAAAGCCTACCGGTTTACGGCTCATGCCGGTCGGCATCAACGGCTCGATGAGCATGGTGAGGACGCCGGTAATCGTGAGCAGTAGCTCCGGCAAAATGCGATCGATGTCGGGTACTTGAGTCACGGGCATCACTGCTTCTCCGCCATTCCAGCGACGGTGGCAGGGGAAACCAGCTTCACCACCGCGCCATCGATGGCGCGTATCCAGTACGGGGAAGCTACCCCCATCACCAACATGACGATGGCCATCGGCCAAACAGCAATTTGCTCGCGAAAGCCCACGTCGCTTACGGCCAGGTCTGTAACCATGCCGGATTCGGTTCGATAGAAGACGCGCTGGACCATCCACAGCATGTAGGTCGCGCTCAGGATGACACCCACGGTGGCCGCGGTCACCCAGGCAATGTGCCCAGGGAAACTGCCGCTCAGGACAAGAAATTCGCCCACAAACCCGTTCATCAGCGGCAGGCCGACCAGGGAGAGGGAAGTGATGACGAACAGGGTCGCCAGACGGGGCATGCGGCTGGCCAGTCCTCCATAGTCGGCAATCTCATAGGTTCCATAACGTTCGTACATGAAGCCGAGAAGCAGGAAGAGAGCGCCTGCGGAGACGCCCTCATTGATGGTCTGGTAGACCGCGCCGTCCACCCCTGAGACCGCGAAACAAAAGATGCCCAGAATGCAAAAGCTGAGGTGACTGACGGTGGAAAACGCCACCAGCCGCTTCATATCCTTTTGCACCAGCGCCACCAGCGAGCCGTAGAGAATGCCGATGACCGCGAGCGCGATCATCCACGGAGCCACCTGGCGAGACTGAACGGGGAAGAGACCGAGGTTGAAACGCAGGATGGAATAGAGACCCAACTTGCCGGCAAGAACCATAGCCATTGCGGTAGGCGCTTCACTGAACGCATCGCTTAGCCAGCCGTGCAGGGGAAACATCGGGACTTTGACGGCAAAGGCGACCAAAAATGCTAACGAGGCCCAGAAGAGCGCCTGTGGGGGCAAACTGCCCTGAGACAGAAAGGCCTGCACGCGGACGAAGTCGAAGCTCCCTGTCTTCGCGTAAAGCCAAACGATCGCTACCAGCAGTAACGCCGAAGGCAAAAAGGTATAGACGAAAAACTTGATGGCCGCCTCGGTTCCGCGGTCGCGGCCAAACATGGAGATAAGGATCGCCATGGGCACCAGCGTGAGTTCCCAGAAAGCGTAGTAAAGGAACATATCGAGCGCGACAAAGACGCCGATCATGGCGGTTTGCTGGATCAGGAAGAAGAAATAAAACTCCTTGGTGCGGTGAGCGATGGTGTTCCAGGAAGCGAGCACACCCAAAGGCGCCAGAAAGCCGGTGAGCACCACGATCCAGAGGGAAATGCCATCCACTCCCAGGTGATAGCGAATCGCGGGGCTGGTAATCCAGGCGCGGTCTTCTTCAAATTGAAAACCCGGGTGGCCATAGACGTAATGGGCGGGCAAATGGAGCGTCAAGCCAAACGTGATCAGGGTCACAAGCAGAGTGAACCACTGGATGATGCGGCCCCGCCGGGGAAGCAATGCCACGACCACGGCGCCTGCTGTGGGCACGAAAGTCGTCAGCGTCAATATGGAGTCGTTCAGCAAAATCGTCGCTCTCTCTTAAAGGTGCATGGAAAAGCCAAAATAAGTGATCAGGAGCAAAGCTGCGGCACCGATCGCCAGCCACCCTGCATACGAACGGATGTTTCCCGACTGCACCCGCTGCACCAGTGCGCCCAAGCCGCGCACGCTTCCTGACGCCAGGCTGCCGCCGCCGTTGATGACTCCGCGATCGACCGCGCCCCACAACAAGTAGCGGGAAAGGAAGAGCAGCGGAGCCACGATCAGGGCGTTGTAGATTTGATCGATCCAGTACTTGTTTACCAGCAGCGCGTAGACACCCCCGGCGCGCTCGGCCAGGCGATCGGCCATTCCCGGTTTGCGACGATAGAACAGGTCGGCGATAAACCAGCCAATCAACCCCATGACCACCGAGATCACGCTGAACAGACGCTCCTGATTTTCGCTGCCGGCCAGTTGAGGGGCTCCGGTGTTCACCACGGGGTCGAGGAAGTGAGCGAATTGATCGCCACCGCCCAGCGCTTTGGGAATGCCGATCCAGCCGCCGGCCAGCGCCAGCACGCCGAGAATGACAAGGGGGCCCAGCATCGACCAGGGACTTTCGTGGGGGTGCGCATCGTGCGTGCGGAGGTCGCCGAAGAAGGTCAGGTACCACAGCCGGAACATATAAAAGGCGGTGAGCAGGGCAGTGACGATGCCTACAAACCATAGAAGGGGGCCCGCAGTTGGAGAAAGAAAGGACTGGTAAAGAATCGCGTCCTTGCTGAAGAAGCCGGAGAAGGGCGGCAACCCGGAGATGGCAAAGACTCCGGCACTCATCGTGTAGAAGGTGATGGGGATGGATTTGCGCAGGCCGCCCATGGCATGCATATCCTGCTGCCCGCCCATGGAGTGAATGACGGCGCCGGCCGCGAGAAAGAGCAGGCCTTTGAAGAAGGCATGCGTGACCAGATGAAAGATAGCCGCAGAATATGCGGCAGCCCCGCAGGCCAGGAACATATAGCCCAACTGGGAGATGGTGGAGTAGGCCAACACGCGTTTGATATCGGTCTGCACCATGCCCATGGTGGCTGCGAACAACGCGGTGACGGCGCCGATAATCGCGACCACACCCAGGGCGAAGGGTGAGCGGTCAAAGATGACATGCGAGCGCACAATCATGTAGACGCCGGCAGTCACCATGGTCGCGGCATGGATCAGGGCCGAGACGGGGGTGGGACCTTCCATCGCGTCGGGCAGCCAAACGTAAAGCGGAATCTGCGCCGACTTGCCGGTTGCGCCGAGCACCAACAGCAGGGCAATGGCGGTCAGAAAGCCGCCCTGCATCTGGGGATGATCGGCGATTGCTCCGAAGACCCTGGTGTAGCTGAGCGAGCCGAAGTGGGCGATCATCAGGAACATGGCGAGCAGAAAACCGAAGTCGCCGATGCGATTGAGGATGAATGCTTTCTTGCCCGCGTCGGCGGCCGATTCCTTCTGAAAGTAAAAACCAATTAATAAATAGGACGCGAGCCCCACGCCTTCCCAGCCGACAAACATGAGCAGGAAGTTTTCTGCCAGCACCAGCGTCAGCATGAAGAACATGAACAGGTTGAGGTAAGCGAAGAAGCGATAGTAGCCCTCTTCGTGCGCCATGTAGCCGACGGAGTAGATATGGATCACGAAGCCCACGCCGGTCACCACCAGCAGCATGACGAGCGTCAGGGGATCAAGCAGGAAGTCAAAGTCGGCGCGAAAGTTGGAGGTCGCGATCCAGGGGGTGGTGAACCACTCGATATGAGGCAGAGTCAGGCTGCTGAAGCGGAAAGCGATGTTCGTGACCATTGCCAGGGGGGCCGCGGTGAACACCAGGGCGATGGTCGAGACGAGCGCCCGGGGCAGATGACGCCCCAGCAGTCCATTCAGCAGGAAGCCGATGAATGGCAGAATCGGGATCAACCATAGATGGAGCGAAGTGTGTTCGTTCATAGTTTCATCAGGTTGACTTGATCCACGTTGAGCGTACTGCGGGCGCGGAAGATGGCGATGATGATGGCCAGCCCGACCGCGGCCTCAGCGGCGGCGACGACCATCACGAAGAAAACGAAGATTTGCCCCTGCACCCGGTGCCATTGATAGGCGAAAGCGACAAAGGTCAGGTTGACCGCGTTCAGCATCAACTCAATCGACATGAAGACGGTGATGATGTTGCGCTTGATGAGAAAGGCGCCGACGCCGATGGAAAAGAGGATCGCGCTGAGCACTAGGTAGTAGGCAATGGGAACAGTCATATCAATGCTCCTTGCTGGCCAGCGCGACCGCGCCCAGGATGGCAATGAGGATAAGGACCGAGGTTACCTCGAAGGGAAGCAGCAGATCGCGGAAGAGCACCTTGCTGAGGTCGCTGGTCGAGACCACGTAGTCTCCCAGCCTGGCCGTGGCCAGGCGGGTGCGGGCGGAAAGAAAGATGAATGACAGCAGGCAAACCAGGATTGCTACCCCCGGGATGCCGACAATGTAGGCCGCACGGCTGCCGTGCGTGCGCTCTTCCTTCCCGGCATTGAGCAACATGACGACGAACGTAAAGAGCACCATGATTGCACCGGCATAGACGATGACCTGGGCGGCAGCCAGAAATTCGGCGCCCAGCAGCAGGTAGAGCACAGCGAGCGAGCTCATGACCACGATCAATGAGAGGGCGCTATTGATCGGATGGCGCTGCAGCAGCAGGTTCAAGGCTGCTGCTACACAAAGGCCGCCGAAGAAGATGAAGAGAACCAGATACATGCTAAAAAGTTTCTCCCATTGCAGGCCCGAAGGTGATTGTAGAACACCTTGCGCTTCCGCTATAGCTTCAGATGTTCAGCCGTCCCTTTCGGGACCGTCTCGTTTTCGTTGAGCCTACCCAGGACTCCGTCCTGGGTCTAGTTTCTGCTTTGTATCAGGGCACGACTTTCACCCGGAAGAATGATCAGGGCTTTAGAGTCTGGGTGAAAACTCTTCTCTTTAGCGCCAGAATTTGGGAAGCCCGAGGGGCGCACCGCAGATCCCTCCGCTACGCTACGCTCCGGTCGGGATGACAACTCGTCTTGAAAACTATACTTAGTGTTCCCAAACAAAATTGTCATCCCGAGCGAAGCCGAGGGATCTGCGGTGCGCCCCTCGGGCTTCCCAAATTCTGGCGTTCTCACGCAAACTCTTTAGCCCCTGCTATCGCAAAACCTGCCTCTGTCTCAATGCCCCTGCAGCTGCGTATTTGGTCAGAAAAAGCGCAGGGGCTAAAGCCCAAGCCTGTTTTGAACGCTTTACGGCACGACTAAAGTCGTGCCCTGATACAAAGCTCTTTGCGGCACGCGTGACATTGTCCCCTGACACAAAGTGAGACGTTGTGAGTGTCGAATACATCGTACCCTCCGTAGATTCCTCAGTTCTCACTAGGCGCGGTAGGCGAGCCACAGACTGGTGGCCAGAATATTCAGGATGGCCAGGGGCAACAGGAACTTCCAGCTAAAGCCCATCAACTGGTCGTAACGGAGCCGGGGTAGAGTGCCGCGCACCCAGATGTATAGAAACAGGAAACAGAAGACTTTGAAGACGAACCAGAGGACCGGTGCGATGGCCTGGATCACGAGGCCGCCGTCGGGCAGCAGGTTCCCGAATGGGCTGGTCCATCCGCCAAAAAAGAGCAGGGTGGCCACACAGCCTACGGTGATCATGTTGGCGTATTCGGCCATGAAGAACATGGCAAACTTCATGGAGCTGTATTCGGTGTGATAGCCGGCGGTGAGCTCGGTCTCCGCCTCGGGCAAGTCGAAGGGGGCGCGGTTGGTTTCGGCATACGCCGCCGTGAGGTAAATGAAGAAGGCGACAAATTGAAAGCCACCAAAAACGTTCCATGAGAGCAGACCGTGCGCCGATTGGCTCTCCACGATGGTGCGCAGGTTCAGCGACCCGGCCCGCAGCACCACCCCGACCAAAGAAAGCCCCAGGGCCAGCTCGTAGCTGATGACCTGAGCACTGGAACGCAGGGCCCCCATCAGGGAATATTTGTTATTGGAGGACCAGCCGGCGAGCGCGATCCCGTAAACCCCTACCGAAGTAACGCCAAGAATCACCAGCAGTCCGATGTTTACATTGGCGATCTCGAACATATCGACGCCGTGCCAGGTGATGCGCGCGCCAAAAGGCACCACGGAAATCGAAATCAAGGCGCAGGCGAGGGCAATCATGGGGGCCAGGATGTAAAGCGGACGGTCCACGTTGGTGGGCAACAGGTCTTCTTTGAGGAAGAGCTTGAGCCCGTCTGCCATGGGCTGCCACATGCCGAAGGGCCCCACGCGAGTGGGTCCCCAACGGTTTTGAATGCGGCCGACCAATTTGCGCTCCAGCAGCACGGTGTAGGCCACGGCCCCGAGAAAGATTGCCAGGACGACGGCAATCTTCAAACAACTCAGCAGGAAAAAGATCAGGAAGCTCACGACTTGCTGCCCTCAGGGGCTAAAGCCCGGTTAATTTTCGGGACATATTTCGTACGGGCTAATGCTCGCTGTGGCGAGGCAGCCCGTACCCTTCACTAGTCTGCGGCCGTTTCAGTGGATTTGGTGGTATGCGACTCCATGACCGAATGCAAAACGTTGCTGTAACGCCCCAGGGTGCCGGAGGTAAAGAGTGTGTCTTCCGCGGGCAGAATCAGCGCGTGGCGCTCTGGCCCGGCGTCGATTTGCACCAGCGATGATTGCACATGAACATCGTTACCCGCCAACAGCTCCATACGCGAGACCTGGTAGCCGGGGACCAGGCGCTGGATTTCGTCGAGAATGGCAAATGGGTCGAAGGGGCTGAGCCTCGGCTCCAGATTCTGCGCCGCCAGCCACACGCTGTGACGGTCGGCTTCGCCGGATTGCGCTCCACGAGTCTGTCCCATATCCGCGTGGACTCCGCGACCGAAGGGAACCAGCTTTTTGGGGTCCGCCCCCATGCAGTCGGCCAGCCGCACCATCAACTCAAAGTCGCTGCGCACACCGGCGCGGTCACCCGCCTTCTTGACCAATTGCTGGTCGCCATAGGTGTTGGTGACGGTTCCGGCTTTTTCATAAAGGTTGGAAGTAGGCAAGACCACATCGGCCAACAGAGCCGTCTCGGTCAGGAACATATCCTGCACGACCAGGAAGGTGCTCTTGAGCGCAGCCGGATCGATACCATAGCGAGCGATCGGGTTGGCGCCGACGACGTATAACGCGGCCAGATCCCCGCGTTCGGCGGCGTCGAACATCTCTACCAGATCCAGGCCCGGAGTTGCGGGAAGGGCATCGCCGTATTCCTCGGCAAAAGCGCCGCCCTGGGCCACCGGAACGTAGCCGGGCAGAAAGCCGGGTAGCAGACCCATGTCCGCGGCGCCGCGAGAGTTGACGTAATCGCCGAGGCAGGCGAAGGTCGCGTGGGGCAGCCCCATGCCAAAGTTCACCAGCGCGTCGATGTCGCGTCCGCGGTATTCGGAACCAAAGATGATCAGTAGGGTCGGTTCGGCGCGCAACGCCTCGCGGAACTTCTTTGCTTCGTCTCCCAATTGCGTGCCGGGAAAGGCGGCATCTTCGCCGGCCAGGAAGCGCAAAGCGTTGGCGTAGCCGTCCTGGGGAATGATCAGCGACTGGTGAGCCTGCCGCTCCAGCTTGATGCCTGCATGGTTCACGATGTAAATCCGGGCGTTATGGTGGCGCAGATTGGTGCGCAGGTTCCAGGCCAACAGAGGATGCTGCTCGGTCGGATCGTTGCCCAGGAGCAGAATCGCTGGTGCCGTATTGGTTTCCCGGAGCGAAGCAGCGCGGTCCTTCTGGCCGGAAATAGCGCGAGCAAACGCAGTGTAGTCAGCGGTGCGGTGATGATCGATATTGTTGGTTCCCAGTACCGTCCGGGCCAACTTCTGCAGCAGGTAGTTTTCCTCGTTGGTGGTTCGGTTGGAGCCGATGACGCCGATCGAGCTACCGCCCTTGCTCTCGCGAATCTCGCGAAGCCTGGTGCCGGCGTGGGCCAGCGCCTTCTCCCAACTGACTTCGGCAAACTTGCCGTCCGGCTGGCGCAGCAGCGGCTTGGTCAAGCGGTCAGTGTGGTTGGCAAAGTCGAAGGCGTAGCGTCCCTTGATGCATAAAAAGTCGCCGTTGATGCCGCTCTTGTCGCGGTTGTCACCGCGCAGAATCTCAGAGCCGTTATGGACACTGCGCACTCCCAGGGTTGTCTTGCATCCGTCTGCGCAGTGAGTGCAGACAGTGGAGACATGGTTCATCTCCCAGGGGCGGGTTTTGTAACGATAGGCGCCGGAGGTGAGCGCCCCCACCGGGCAAACATCGATGCACATGCCGCACTCTTCGCAGTCCAGATGATCGCCCCCGTTGGGGGCAATGGTGCTGGTGACGCCGCGGTTCTGCACTCCCAGGGCCCACACGTCCATGCCCTCGCCGCAGGTGCGCACGCAGCGATAGCAGAGGATGCAACGCGGCCGGTCGAAGAACACCACCGGGGACCACTGCTGTTCCTCGCGGTGCTGTTTGACTTCGGTGTAGAGCGACTCGGGCGGACCGTACTTGAAGGTCATGTCCTGCAGTTCGCACTCGCCGCCGGCATCGCATACCGGGCAATCGAGGGGGTGGTTGCCGAGCAGCAACTCGATGGTGGCCTTGCGTGCCGTGGTTATCTCGTCGCTTTCGGTGACAACGACCATGCCTTCGGTTACCGGCGTGGTGCACGCGGTCTGCAGTTTGGGAACCTTTTCCAGACGCACCAGGCACATGCGGCAGGCCGCTTGTAGGGAAAGGCCGGGATAGTAACAGAATTGGGGGACAGCAATGCTCGCTTCACGGCACGCCTCGATGAGCAGAGTGCCTGCGGGTGCGGTCAGCTTTTTGCCATCGACGGTAAAGGTTACGTCAGCCATGGTTTCCTGTCTTTATCGGTCATGCGCCGGCGAGCGCCGCTTCCGGCTGGTGCGCGTAGCGACACGGTTTGCCGTCCAGGTGGTCTTCAAACTCCTGGCGAAACTTGTCAACGAAGGCGATGGTGGGCATGGCAGCCGCGTCGCCCAGAGGGCAGAAGGTGCGGCCCAACATGTTCTGTGCCAGGTAACGAATATTGTCGATATCTTTGGCCACGCCGCCACCGGCATGGAAACGGGTGAGCGTCTTCTTCAGCCAGTCGGTGCCTTCGCGGCAGGGAATACACCAGCCGCAGCTTTCGTGCTGGTAGAACTTCATGGTGCGCAGGGCGAATTCCACCATGCAGACGGTGTCGTCCAGAACCACTACGCCGCCCGAACCGAGCATGCTGCCCGCCTTGGCTACCTGGTCGAAGTCCATGCCGATATCGATCTCGTTGGGCCGAAGTACCGGACAGGAGGATCCTCCGGGTACTACTGCTTTCAACGAGCGCCCACCGGGGATGCCGCCGCCTACCTCGTAAATCATCTTCTTGAGGTTGTAGCCCATGGGCAATTCATAGACTCCCGGCTTGGCTATGTCACCGCTCAAGCAGAAGAGGCGGGTGCCGCCGTTACGCTCGGAGCCGAGCTTGGCGTACTCTGCGCCTCCAATGCGGAAGATGTGGGGGACACTGGCCAGGGTCTCCGCGTTATTGATGATGGTGGGCCCGCCGTACAGCCCAACGACCGCGGGGAACGGAGGCCGGATACGGGGAATGCCGCGCTTGCCTTCGAGCGATTCCATCAAGGCCGATTCTTCGCCGACTTCGTAGGCTCCGGCGCCGGTGTGCGAGATTACATCGAAGTCCAGACCACTGCCAAAGATGTTCTTGCCCAGAAAGCCCTTGGCGTACGCATCGTCGATGGCCTTCTCCATGATCTTGAGCAGGTAGCGATACTCGCCGCGCAGGTAAATGAAGCCCATCTTCGAGCCGATGGCCAATCCAGCGATCATCACGCCCTCAATTACCGAGTGGGGATCGTGCTCGAAGATCAGGCGGTCTTTGCAGGTGCCCGGCTCGCTCTCGTCTCCGTTGACCAGGACGTACTTGGGTTTCGGCGCTTGCTTAGGGACAAAAGACCACTTCAAGCCGGTAGGGAATCCGGCGCCGCCGCGCCCGCGGAGGCCGGATGCCTTCATCTCCGCGATAATTCCTTCGGCGCCGAGGCCAATGGCCTTGCGAACGGCAGTGTACCCATCCAGCTCAAGATATTTATCGATGTCGGTCGCGCCCCTACCGAAGCGGGACGAGATCACCTTGACTTCATCCGGATGGGAAACGAGATAGGCCATGCTTTTCTCCGCTTGGTTCGTCCCCGTGACTAGGTCCGGGCGCGATAGTCGGCCAGAACTTTGTCCATCGAGTCGGGGGTTAAATTCTCGTGAAAGTCGTAATTCACCTGAACCGCGGGAGCCCAACTACAAGCGCCGATGCACTCTACTTCTTCCAGGGAAAAAACCTTATCGGGCGTGGTTTCCTTGTTGCCAATGCCCAACCGCTGTTTGCAATGGGCCAGAAGTTCGTTGCCACCGCGCAACATGCAACTGATGTTGGTGCATACCTGTACATGATACTTGCCCACTGGGGCGGTGCGCATCAGCGAGTAGTAAGTGATCACGTCGCGCACATCCAGTTCAGTAATCCCAATCCGCGCGGCCACTTCGCTGATCACCTGGTTGGAAAGATAGCCAACCTCATCCTGGGCGTAGAGCAGCATGGGGATCAGCGCCGAACGACGCATGGGATAAATAGTCACCAGGCGGTCGAAGCGCGCGGCCAGGGCGGGACTGAAGATGGTGTTGATCTGTGTGCTCATAGTTTTGGTCCGGTGCATCCAGGTACGTCCCGGGTAATTCTCAGCAAAGCGGTCGTTGGGCTTCGCCCATCTATTTTGTCCCAGGTACGCTTTGGCGAACCTGGGGCACCCGTCTGATTCCTCTGGCTATCATTATGGATGAACCGTGGGGGCTAATGGGGTCATCGATTCTTCCGTAATTACTTTGGCTCGCCCCAGATAGCCTATCCAGTCGATGGCTGCCTGATCGATTTCTTTCGGGCCCACCGGGTCGGTCAGCGCCCCGTGTTCGTCGATGCGGAAGGTGCCACACTCCTCCCGTTCCGGGTGGGTGACGAGCCAGTTTCCCTCTCCCGTGTCGGGACTGAAGTGAAGGCTCAGCACAGATTCCTCATGTATGACCGATGCATCGTTCGAGCAGGAGGTCACCAGGTATGGGTTGCCGTTAAGGCCGGCTGCATGGGCATAAACCTGCAGCATGCTGACGAGCGATTCCCAAACGTGCGAGCGAACCTCGCTAGGATCGCTCATCGGTCGATCTCTCCGAGCACGATATCGATGGAGCCGATGACGGCGACTACGTCGGCAAGAAGGCGTCCGACACACATGGTTTCCAGAGCCTGCAAGGAAGCAAAGGTTGGGTTGCGCATGTGCACGCGGTAAGGCTTTGCCGTGCCGTCACTGACCACAAAATAGCCCATCTCCCCGCGGGGAGACTCAATTGCCTGGTAGACCTGCCCGGCTGGCACGGCGAAGCCCTCGGTCACGATCTTAAAGTGATAGATGAGGGATTCCATCTCGGTCTTCATCTTTTCGCGATCGGGAAGGACCACTTTGGGAGCGTCGGCCTTGATGGGACCCGTGGGCATTCCGTCGAGTGCCTGCTGGCAGATCTTGACCGATTCCCGCATTTCCTGAACGCGCAGGGTGTAGCGGGTCCAGACATCGCCCACGTCGGAGACAGGTACCTTGAACTGAAACTTTTCGTAGCCCGAGTAGGGCATGTCGCGGCGCAGGTCCCAATCGACGCCACTGGCCCGCAGGGGTGGCCCGGTGACTCCCAGGGCCACGGCATCGGCGGCGCTGAGGTAGCCAACTCCTTTGAGCCGGCTGGTCCAGATGGGATTGCCGTTGAGCAGGTTCTCGTACTCATCGATCTTTTCCGGCATGATCTTGAGCAGGGCCTGCACCCGTTCATAGAAATCCACCGGTGGCTCGAGCGCAAGCCCGCCTATGCGGAAATAAGAGCCCATCATGCGCTGGCCGCTCACGTCCTCAAAGATCTTCAGGATCTCTTCCCGCTCCCGGAAGGTGTAGAGGAAGAGGGTAAGCGCACCAATATCCATGGCGTGCGTGCCCAGCCAGACCAGGTGGGACTGCAGGCG
This sequence comes from Acidobacteriaceae bacterium, assembly GCA_049522955.1. GTDB lineage: Bacteria > Acidobacteriota > Terriglobia > Terriglobales > Acidobacteriaceae > PALSA-350. Next base: position 18,073 of record JBEKNJ010000062.1, on the reverse strand, counting down.
GGTGAGCTCGTTCAGCAGCACACGCAGGAACTGTGCCCGGGGCGGAATCTCCAGTTGCAGAAGCTTCTCGACCGCGAGGCAATAGCAGAGATTGTTCGACATCGGGCTGAGATAGTCGATGCGGTCGGTGAGCGGAACCACCTGCTGAAAGAACTTGGCCTCGCAGGTTTTCTCGATGCCGGTGTGTAAGAAGCCGATGTCGGGCACCAGGCGCACGACGGTTTCGCCATCGATCTCGAGCACCAGGCGGAGCACGCCGTGGGTCGAGGGATGCTGGGGGCCCATGTTCAGGACCATGGTGCGGTCCTTGTTACCTTCCTCGACGCGAGGTTCGATCAGCGGGGCGATGACATAGTCAGCGGCATCCATCAGCGGTAACCCTCCACCGGGTAATCCTTGCGTAAGGGGTGGCCTTCCCATTGGTCGGGCAGCATGATGCGGCGCAGGTTGGGATGTCCGCCAAAGCGTACGCCGAAGAGATCCCAGACTTCGCGCTCGTAGAAATTGGCGGAGGGCCATTCCGGGGTGATGCTGGCCACTTCGGTATCCAGGCTATCGACCATGACACAGAGGCGGAGGCGCTCTTTCAGGCTGTGGGAAAGGATGTGATAGGTCACCTGAAAGCGAGGTTCGCTGGGGTACCAGTCCACACAGGTGACGTCGGCGAGGAAGTTATAGCCCGCCGTCTGCAGGGTACGGCATACGGGGCGGATGTCGTCGCGCGCGATCCACAGGTTCAACTCGCCGCGGTCGAAGCGGGCATCGGTGATGCAGGAAGGCTTGGCGGCGAGCAGGGCAGCGATGGCATGGTTCTGGGCGTGGGCTTGCAGAACCGCGTCTTTTTCGAGAGCGGAGTCCATTAGAGATCCGCCTTATCGGTAGACCAGTCGAGGATTCCTTTTGCCCGAACGTAGAACAACCCGACCATCACGAAGCCGAGGTACACGACCATTTCCCAGAAGCCGAACATGCGGGAACCGACCAGCTTAGGCAGATCGCGATAGACGACTGCCCAGGGGAGCATGAAGACGGCTTCGACGTCGAAGAGGATGAAGAGCATCGCGACCATGTAGAAGCGGACGGAGAAACGGCCGCGGGCATCGCCTTCCGCCGGGATGCCGCACTCGTAGGTGGCAAGTTTGGCAGCGGTATTGCGGTGCCGTCCTATGAACCAGGAAGCAGTGACAATTCCTGCCCCAAAGCCCACGGCGACGAGGATTTGCATGAGCAGCGGCAGGTAGTTCCAAAAGTAATCGGGCGTCTGCATTTCAACTCGCGGGGCTCGAGGATCCAAGCGCTCTGTTTCGACTGTAAGTTTTCGTCTTGCGAGAGTCAAGCCGCGCTGGTTACCCGGTGATCAAGCATTCGTTTGATTTTCAAGCGGAGGACGTTCAGGGATTTGCACTGCCGGCCGATAGGTTCCCCATGAGGTGGAATCATGCACAGGTTTCGTAGCGCCCCATTGGCGGAAGACTTCGCTCACAGCGCACGCCAGCAGACCCAGGGACTGGGGTTGGGGCAGACGCCAGCCGGGCCGGTCGGGCTCGCTTCGTCTGCCGCGCCCTTTGTTCGCCGGGAGCTTTCTCGAGAGAGTTCCCGGGCTCTGGAAATCCTGGGCCACGCGATCGAATACCTGGCGGACGAATACGCCGTGGACACGGCCGACAAGGGGCCCCTGGGGAGCGCCGATCCGCGTGTCGAGGCCATCCAGGTTCTCAAAGCGCTCAACCGCGCTATCTATTATTCAGGTGCCGAGGTTCAACCGGTCTTGCGTCGCTGGCGCAGATGGTTTTCAGGGTTGCGCGCGAGCAGTGCCCAGTGAGGGAAGGGGCGGTGATACTCTGCCTCTATGCATTTCGTCCTCAACGGCCAGTCGCGTGAATTTCCGCGCCTGGCGCCTGGGGCCAGCCTCCAGGACTTGATTGCGGACCTTGACCTCAAAGGCGACCGGGTAGCTATCGAGCATAACGGTAATATTGTTCCCCGCACAGAATGGGCCAAGGCCAGCCTGACGGAAGGGGACCGCCTGGAGATTGTCCATTTTGTCGGCGGCGGCCGGTGATGGTCCGTTGCTTGCGCAACGCTGCAGGTGTTCTTCTCGCAGTTGTCTGGATCTCGACCGCGGCCCAGCAAACCCTGGCGCAAGATCCCGATGACGGCGCTCCGACCTTTACGGTTTCCGACCTGCCGGTGGGACGGCCGCTGCGCATCGTCGTTTATGGGGACATGCGGTTTACCGATCCCAGCAACACATCCGACACCGATCCCGGAGTGCGCAAATGGCTGGCACAAAAAGTGGGCGAAGAAAAGCCCGACATCCTGCTGCTGACCGGAGATATGCCTTTCCACGGCAGTAACCCCGCCGACTGGAAAATCTACAGCCAGGAGACGGCTCTATGGACTCAGGAACGGTTGCGCATTTACCCCACCATCGGCAACCATGAGGAGCTTCCTGATCCTATCGGTGGGATGAAGAATTACTTTGCTGCCTACCCTCAGCTCGAACGGCACAACTATTACTCCGTGCAGATGGGAAATATCTATCTGATCACGCTCGATAGCAGCTCGATACGTGATTGGAAACAGCGTCGATGGCTCGATGCACAGCTGGACCATCTGCCGTCGTCGGCGGATTTTATTTTTTTCCTATTTCATCTGCCGCTGGTCTCTGATCTGCAAACCGCGTTCATGGTGGGTATTCCTGATCCTCCTACTCTTGATCTGCGCCATGATATCGAGGCGCGGGCGGCGGCGTCGCATGCCAAGTTTGTTATTTTCAATGGTCATATTCATAACTATGAGCGGTTTGAGATGAATGGTGTCACGCATGTGATTAGTGGAGGTGGGGGGGCTCGCCCTTATCCTATTTTTATTCGCGGGGATCAGGATTTTTATCGGTTTCGGACTTATCCCAATTTTAATTATGTTGTTATTACGATGGAGGGAAAGCACGCGGAGGCGAAGATGTATCGCGTGGTTGATCCTGACTCGGAGAAGAGATCGGTTGAGTTACAGGATACTTTTAGTTTGAATGCTAAGTAGGGTGGGGACGGGCGGTAGTTTGTTCCGAAAGGGAAACTGCAGATTCCTCCACTTCGCTACCCCGGATTTCCTGTGGAACTTGGTGGCGTTGTCGCACTTCATGCGCCCTTCTTTACGGAAGGGCGCACACGCGGCCTTGTCCAGTGCTGCGTGGCAGGAAATCCGGGTACGCTCCGGTCGGGATGACAAAGTGGAGGGTGGCGCTTTCAGTCGACATTGGTTATTAGGATCGACGGAACAGCAGGTCCCTCCACTTCTATGGAAAGCCTTCGGGATGGAGGGCGGGGAATTGGCGCTGGTGCCAGTAGGGGTAGTTTAGATTTGTTTTGCTGGCAGCATCCAGCTTGGCTACCTGCTCGGTAGTCAGGTTCCAATCGGCCGCTGCTAGATTCTGACGTAGTTGTGTCTCGTTGCGGGCGCCGATGATTACCGTGGACACGGTGGGGCGCTGCAAGAGCCAGTTCAATGCCACCTGGGGAAGCGGTTTGCCGGTCTCCTTCGCTACCTCATCCAATGCGTCGATCACCTTGTAGAGATACTCATCGTTGACCTGCGGACCCTGCTCAGCCGTCTTGTGCAGGCGACTCTCCGCCGGCAACGGGTGGCCACGTCGAATTTTACCCGTCAGCCGCCCCCAACCAAGTGGACTCCAGATGATGGCACCTACACCCTGATCGACGCCCAGGGGCAATAACTCCTGCTCGTAGTCACGGCCAATTACGGAATAGTAGACCTGATGTCCCACATAGCGCGCCCAGCCATACCGGTCTGATACCGCCAACGACTTCATCAGATGCCAGCCGGAAAAATTGGAGCATGCGATGTAACGTACCTTGCCGCTGCGTACGAGGGTGTTCAGGGTATCAAGCGTCTCCTCCACCGGGGTGAGCGCGTCGAAGCCATGCAGATGGTAGATGTCGATGTAGTCCGTTCCCAGGCGGCGGAGACTCGCCTCGCAGGCATGCACGAGATGCAACCGCCCGGAGCCGATCTCGTTCGGACCGTCACCCATGGGGAAGGTGGCTTTGGTCGATATGAGCACCTTATCGCGACGGCCGGCAATCGCCTGACCGAGAATTTCTTCCGATCGCCCTCGCGAGTAGACATCGGCCGTATCGAAAAGGCTCACGCCTGCGTCCAGACAAATGTCCACCAGGCGAGTAGCCTCGGCGACATCGGTCGCTCCCCACGCTCTGAAAAAATCGCCTTCACCGCCAAAGGTCGCTGCGCCAAAGCAGAGCACAGGTACCTTTAGACCCGAATGTCCAAGCCGTCTGAATTCCATAATGCAAGAATAAACGATGGAATCTTTGCAGCGCGACTCGTCCCGAACAGGACCCTGGTTGTGGTTGTGCTGCTTTCAGTTTTTTGTTGCCGAGCAGATTACGCGACTGGGCTGGCCAGGGCACTACAGCATGGCGCGAGATTACATCAGCGACCTGGGGTCAGCGCGATCACCGCTCCACTGGGTGATGAACGGCTCGTTCATGCTGCAGGGATTGCTGATCTTCTTCGGCGCCGTGATGACGCGCGGGTATTTCCCTGCGCGCATGGTTTATCGGATTGTGCAGCTATTCCTGGCAGTCGCTGGCGTGGGCGTCCTGGTGATCGGCCTCGTGCCTGAGGATGCCGATTTTCGATGGCACATTCTGGGTGCTGCAGCGAATTTTCTGGGAGGCAACGTGGGCATGATCCTGCTGGGCCTGGTGATGATTCGCCGATCGGTTTGTCTACCTCGGGACAAGCGCGGGCAAGGCTGGATCCCCTTTGTAGCAGGTTCCGTCGGACTGCTGGCAACGCTGGCTCTGGGCTTCCGTGGATCTCCATCCTGGGTTGCCCTCGGATGGAATACCGGTACGGTGGAACGTTTCGCCGCCTATCCGCTCCCCTTGTGGCTTACATGGACTGGTTGGCTGATGCTGAAAAGGCGATTTGTAACTTCGCGGTGTTCTGATCAGGCCGACTATACTTATAGGTGATATAGAACGGTGTGGGCGCATGGCCGTATGGCAAGTTCAAGAAGCAAAAACACGTCTGAGCGCAGTGATCGAGCAGGCTATCCGCAAAGGTCCTCAGATCATCACTCGGAATGGCGCCGAACCTGCCGTTGTCCTATCGATCACAGATTACCGAGCGCTCACGGCGCATAAGCTGGACCTGAGGGAGTATTTGCTGGGGGGCCCGAAGGTCGACAGCTTCGAAGTGAAACGCGACCACGATCTCAGCAGGATATCGCGCTGAAGGTCTTGAATCCCTGGAAGAAGAGTTAAAGGTCACGGCTGTGCGGACGGGGCTCGCTCCAGCAAACTGCGGTCCCAGTGCGCGAGCGTGGCTCCCGCTTCATAGGTGCTTTGTAGAAAAGCGAGCAGGGCCTCATCTGGAGAGGGCTCCTGGCGCAGATCTTCATACAGCAGGATGAACTCGCCCAGCGTTTTGTTGTAGCCCGCGCTTACAGGCTGACACGGTGCGGTCTCAAAACCGTTCGGCGCCGGAGCGGCATAGCAATAGAAAGCGGCTTCACCAAAACCACCATTGCCTGGCCAGAAGCCTGCGCTGATCACTTCGCGGGAATAAGCTTCGCGGGTGATGGCGTCGGCACCCGCGCGGGGCGGCGCCGGCCTGCCGGAGAATCGCGTGACCGCCAGATCGAAGCTTCCCCAGAAGAAGTGCACCGGGCTGACCTTGCCCAGGAAGCGGGAGGAAAACTCCTGGAAGATTTTGTCGGCGCTCATTAAAACCCGCCAGAAGCGATGGGCTGCTTCGGGATCGTAAGAGGCGTGCTCCACATCCTCAAGGAAGGGAATCGGGTGCGGCAGTTCCACCGGCACCGGATGGATGTTTACGCTGACACCCAGGGCGGCAAGGCTGCGCTGGTACTCGCGATAGAAATCGGCGACGGACTGGGCGCAGAGCGGAGTCGACAGGCTGGCGCCGGTGCTGGTCGCAAATTTTAGTTCATGGCTGACGAAATCAAAGGTGATCTCGAGAAACTCTGATCCATACGGCATCGCTGAGGTGTTCAGTCCACGAGCGCTCACATAGAGCGGAACATTCCACCAGTGGGCTTGCAGCGGGCTAAGGGCGAGCCGCGTCTTGCCGACAATCTGCGTCCACATGTGCAGGGTGTCGGCGGTCTTCTGCCAGTCGGTCCACTTGAGGGAGGGCCATGCGGTGGAGGTCATGCCCACAGCCTACTGGCAGAAGATCAGCATGCCGAAGAGGAAAATCCAGAAGACACCCATCGTGTGCCAGTACCAGGCGGTGCAATCCACCACTACCTGGCGGAGTTCGATGCGGCGCAAAAAGATGAGTGCCAGCATTGCGGTAGCCAGGGCAGCCACGCCGAGAAGCAAGTGCAGACCGTGGGTGCCGGTGATGAGGTAGAAGAAGTGGCTGCTCGGATTGCTGGCGAAGAAGACGCCCTGGTCAACCAGCTGCTTCCAGGCGACCCACTGGCCGGCGAGGAAAAGTCCGCCGAGGATGGCCGTTGCCGCCAGCCAGGGCGCAGCGCGGCGGATGGTCGGGCGGCCCATCCCTAACCATTCTTCCATCACATCAATTTCGCGGAAAAAGTGCCTGCGGCCGACTTCCATGGTGAGGCTGCTGAGCAGGATCAGGGCGGTGTTGATCCACAGGATGGGAGGCACGGCGACCGGATGCCAGTCGAGCACCCAGACATTGCCGGCAGTGAAATGGCCGCTGCTCTGGCGAGCAAAAAAGGCACTCACCAAGGCAATGAAGAACATCAGGTCGCTGGCCAGGGCGAAAAACAATACCATGCGGTAGCGACCCAGCAGGTCACGGGGTCCACGCCGGCCGGGTGGCCGGTTTTCCCAGTTCTCGCCATCCCCGCCTCCGCCTGTCGGCCGTCGGGCAACCGGCGGTTTGCCGCCGAATCCAGGATCCTTGCGCTCGGTCTCAACAGGGGTGCGGGTGAAGGTAGCAGGCATTCATGAACTCCGACATTCGAAGATTACTCCTGTTTAGGCCCTGGCTCCCACTGCAATATTGAAATCTGTTTCATTTGCCATGAACTCCTTAGTCACTTGGACTACCCTAACGCGGTATTGTCGCGTGGTGCGCGAACCATGTCGACGAAGAGCCGATGGACACGGTCATCGCTCGAGAGCTCCGGGTGAAAGGTGGCGGCCAGCAATCGGCCTTGCCGCACCAACACCGGGAAACCATCCCGTTCTGCCAATACTTCGACTCCGGGTCCCACACTTACGATGCGCGGAGCACGAATGTAGACCATTTCCAGCGGGCCGCCGGGCAGCTTTGTTTCGCCGGTTCGAATCGCGCTGTCGATCTGCCGGCCGTAGGCGTTGCGTTCCACGCTGATGTCCATGACGGCCAGGCTTTCCTGTGCGGGATGGGAAACGCTTTTAGCCAGCAGGATACAACCGGCGCAGGTGCCGAAGGCCGGCTTCTGCTCGACGAAGTGCTGCAGAGATTCGAGAAAGCCGTCCCGTTCCAGGAATTTCAGAAATGTAGTGGATTCGCCGCCAGGCAGGATCAAGCCATCGAGGCCGGCAAGCTCAGCCGGCTTTCGAACCTCGATGGCAACGGCACCCGCTTCTTCAAGCGCCCGAGCGTGGGCGGCAAAATCCCCTTGCAGGGCAAGCACGCCGATGCGCGGACGGGAGCCGTCTATTTCAGGGATGGGTTCAGGCGCGTGCTCCGCGCCCGGCTTGTTCATCAGGCTTACCAGCCTCGGGTCTGCAGCAGTTCGCCCTCTTGAAGCCCGGCGACAGCCAAGCCCTGCATCGCGCCGGTCATCTGCTCACTGACCTCGGCCAGTACTTTGGGATCCTTGTAATGGGCGGTGGCGATCACAATTGCCTTGGCGCGTGACTCGGCTTCCTCGCGCTCTTCCGGGTTGCGCGGCGCGCCTGTCTTCTCATCCAGCTCCACATCCAGGGGCGTTGCGCCTTCCTTCATGAAGATTCCCGACCCGACAAAGACTGCTTCCGCACCCAGTTGCATCATGAGGGCCGCGTCGGCCGGAGTGGCAATGCCACCGGCGGAAAAATTCGGCACCGGCAGCTTGCCGGTCTTGGCTACCATGCGCACCAGTTCATAAGGAGCACGATGCTCTTTGGCGGCGGCATAGAGTTCCTCGTCGCGCAGCACGGTCAGCGCTCTCATCTCTTTGACGATTTGCCGCATGTGTTTGACTGCGTGCACTACGTCGCCGGTACCGGCTTCGCCCTTGGTGCGAATCATGGCAGCGCCTTCCGCGATGCGACGGAGGGCTTCGCCCAGATCGCGGGCTCCGCAGACAAAGGGGGTGGTGAAGGCATGCTTATCGATGTGGTGTAGTTCATCGGCCGGGGTCAGCACTTCGCTCTCGTCGATGAAGTCGACGCCCAGGTATTGCAGAATCTGGGCTTCGGCAAAATGCCCGATGCGCGCCTTGGCCATCACGGGGATCGAAACCGCGCCGATAATCTTCTTGATGAGACTTGGCTTCGCCATGCGCGCCACGCCGCCCTGGGCGCGAATCATTGCCGGCACTCGCTCCAGGGCCATGACCGCGGTTGCACCGGCACGCTCAGCAATGATGGCCTGCTCGGTGCTCATTACGTCCATGATGACGCCGCCCTTGAGCATTTCGGCCAAACCCAGTTTCAGCCGTAGTCCGGTCGGGTTACTGCCGTTCATTTCCGCCATCTGTCCGCCTCCAGCATCGTTCGCAAACCTGCACGTCTTCCGATGTATGTTTCGACTTTAAGTTTAGCAGTTATTGAGCGCACGAATACCGCGCCAATGCTGATTGCCGGCGCCTGGGTGGGTAACTCCCAGCCAGCCCTCACTGCGGTATACTCGGTCTCACCATGGCGACCACTAAAACGTTTTATCTTGAGACTTTCGGTTGCCAGATGAACGTGCATGATTCGGAAAAAGTCATCGGCACGTTGCGCCACGAAGGCTACTCCCAGGTAGAGACCGAAGCCGCCGCCGATCTGATCCTGTACAACACGTGCTCCATCCGCGACAAAGCGGAACAGAAGGTCTTCAACCGGCTAAACGACTACAAGAAGCTGCACGCTTCGGGCAAACGGTTTGTCGTCCTGGGGTGTGTCGCGCAGCAGGAAGGGGAGAAGATTTTTGAGCGCGCTCCCTATGTGTCTTTAGTTTCGGGCTCGGCCTCGTATCGCAAATTGCCGGAGATGCTGGTTCGGCTGGAAGCGGGGGAGTCGCGCATCACCGGCCTCGATGACCGGCAGACAGAAGAGACCTTCGAAACCGAGTTTACAGCGCGCACCAATCGCCATCGCGCGTACATCACGATCATCGAAGGATGCGACAAGTTCTGCGCCTACTGCGTGGTTCCGTACACGCGCGGCAAGGAGCGCAGCCGGACTTCCACCTCGGTTCTGGCTGAGGCGCGCAAGCTGGCCGAGTCTGGGTACACCGAGATCCAGTTACTGGGACAGAATGTCAATTCGTACCGTGATCGTGAAGGCAAGCTTACCTTCGCCGAGCTACTGACAGCAGTTGGCCAGGTTCCGGGTATTCGCCGGGTAAGGTTTACGACTTCGCACCCGCGGGACTTCTCGCCGGACATTGTCGCCGCCATTGACGCCGAGCCGGCGCTGTGCGATCACGTGCATTTGCCGGTGCAAAGCGGATCCACGCGGGTGTTGGGTGCGATGCAGCGGGAGTACAGCCGGGAGGACTACCTGAAACGGATCGCGTGGATTCGGGCCGCTCAGCGCCCGATCAGCATCACGACGGACATCATCGTGGGTTTTCCCGGAGAGACGGAGGAGGATTTCGAGCAGACTTTGAGCCTGCTGGCTGAAGTAGGTTTCGATGCGGTCTTCGCGTTCAAATTTTCGCCCCGGCCCAATACGCCCGCTGTTTCCCTGGCCGATAGCATCCCAGAGGAGGAGAAGAGCCGTCGCTTGACACTGCTTCTCGATCGTCAACGGGAAATTCAAAGATTCAATTATGCCAAGCACGTAGGACAAGTCATGGAAGCAGCCGTTGAAGGATTCAACAGCCAGCGCGGACAGGTGATCGGCCGCAGCTCGCAAAACAAGACGGTTAATTTTACGACTCCGCACCTTATCAGTCCCGCTCCCGGTAGCTATTTGCCGGTGCGGATTACCCACAGCCAGCCCAACAGCCTTGTCGGCGAGGCCGTCTCCTAACGGCGACCGTGTGAGGGAGTTGACCATGGATGTCGAAATGAAAATCCGCGGTCTGGTCATGGATCCGGCCAGCAATATGCCGATCGTGATTCTGAAGGACGTCAAGAGCGATACCGTGTTGCCCATTTGGGTTGGCATGTACGAAGCCAATGCCATTGCGTTGGAGATTGAGAAGTCGGCCACCCCGCGTCCGATGACCCATGACCTGCTGAAAAACCTCATCCGCGGCTTGAATGCTGCCGTGCAAAAGGTTGTGGTTACGGAACTTAAGAACGATACCTTCTACGCCGTGATCTGGATGGAACAGGACGGGGAAGTGGTCAGCCTGGACGCCCGGCCCTCCGACGCCCTGGCGCTGGCTCTACGCTCTGATTGCCCAATTTATGTGAGTGAAGAGGTTATCCGCATTGCCAAGCTTGCTCCCAGCATGGCTGAGACCACCCCAGAGGAGCTGCGCAGGTGGCTGGAAGGCCTCAATGATGAGGACCTGGGGCGTTACAAGATGTAGGTCGCGCTACAAGCAACGTTGATGTGGTCGATTCCAAAATCAGGTCGCCATATTTCATCTAGAGCTTTCATGGATGCATGGCAAGTAAATGCAAATAAAGTAGTTAACAGTGTTAAGGCGCACTGGACAAGCATGGAAGCTGGTTTGAAAAAACCTTCCGGCCTGAGGTCCAAGATGGTAGATTATCCCAACGGGAGTCATTGACAGCACACCATGCTGCGAGGGGACGGGAGCGGATTGGCAGGAGTCAACCATTCGTTCTTTCCGAAACCTAACTGAAGCGGATCCATTCCGCCGGTCAAGACACTCGCTGCGTCGCCGAACTCATTTGCTCGAGCGATCACTCTCCCCGGTGACCGGTTGCATTTGTGTCGAGACGCCCGGAGGATTGTGTGCCTGATTTTGATGCGCCTGAGTTTGCCAGCCCCAGCCGGTTCGCGTTGTTGAAAAGTTACCTCAGCGTTGAGAAGCTGAAGAAAATCCTCACCAAATCCAGCGCCAATCGGGGGCTGGAGAGGTATCGCCGGGCGGGCATTACCGCGTCCTCATCTTTTATCGCGAAGGCCCTGAACATAGTCATCAGCTTTCTCTCCGTTCCCTTGACGGTCCACTATCTGGGCGCGGAACGGTACGGTGTGTGGCTGACCATCAGCAGTCTGATCACCTGGATGTCGATGACGGATTTTGGCCTGGCAGGGAACGCACTGGTGAATGTTCTGGCCGAGGCCAGCGGCAAGGAAGACCGGGTTACCGCACAACAGTACACCTCGTCGGCATTTTGGGCCCTTTCCGGGGTCAGCGTGCTCGCCGGAATAGCCTCTCTGGTTTTCTTTCGCTATATACCCTGGCGGGCAGTCTTCCGGGTTTCCGCTGCTACATCGACCCATGAGCTGCAGATGGCCTGTGCACTAACCTTATTATTCTTCGTATTGGCGTTTCCGCTGAGCATTCAGTTTTCGATCTATAGCGCCTATCAGGACGGGTTTCTGGCCAATATCTGGGGCATTTCGGGGAATGCCCTCAGCCTGGCAGCGTTGGTGGTGGTGTCGCGCACTCATGGTGGTTTGCCGCAACTGGTGCTGGCGCTTTCAGGCACCCGATGCCTGGTGTCGATCGCCAATATCTGTTTCCTGTTTCGACGTTATCACTGGATCGCGCCGGCGCCCTCGGCGGTGCGCTGGCATTGCGTAAAACGTCTTTTCAGCCTGGGCAGCAAGTACCTGGTCACCCAGTTAGCTTCGCTCGGGATTTATCAGAGTCAGCCAATCATCATCACGCAGATCCTCGGGCCGGCCAAAGTGGTTATCTTTGTGGTGGCCTATAAGATTCTTTCGCTGCCGATGGACCTGATGTTCATGGCGACCCAACCGTTTGTCTCCGCCTTTGGGGAGGCCAAAGCGCGCAACGACTGGCGTTGGATAGAGGGTGCCTATCGAAATGCCGTCAAAGCATGTATCGGATTCGGTTTTCCTTTGGTGCTGATTATCGCCCTGACGGCCAAGCCTCTGATCCGAATCTGGGCCGGCTCGATCGCAATACCCAGCACATCTTTGATCCTATGGCTGAGCATCTACGCCTTGATCGGCATCGCGCTGATGACGGCGGGGCAGATCATGATTGGATTGGAACGTGTGAACCTGCTTGCCATCTCGATTACGCTTTGCGCGCTGGGGGTGATCGGATCGGCGATTGGGCTGGCGCCGCGCTGGGGGTTGACGGGAATCGCGTTCGGCATGGCCGCAAGTAAGCTGATAACTTTCTGGCCCATTCAGGTGTACGACGTCCGGCGGGTGTTGCGGTACGCACGAACGGCGTCGGCAGAGCAGGTGGTAGACCGAGTGGCTGGAGTGTGAGGGGTCGGATTTGGGCGAGAGGGCGTAAGTTAACAGAATATATGTTATCGGACATGTTCTCCTCAAGATTGGTGCCAGGAGTGGGGCCTTACGCTGGTGGTATTATCCAACAAGAGCACGGCAGAATGCTCGCGTACAGCTAACCGCACCAATTCAAGACCTTACCCCCCAGACCATTTTGCCAGCGCTCGCGTGGCCCCGTTATTTGATCGAGGCTCAAAGCGCTACGAGGAACTCGTGCCCGATTTCGACTTTCCAGAGGTTGCATCCCCCGGCCGCTTCGGGTTGCTAAAGAGTTATCTCAGCCCCGGAAAGCTGAAGGCGATTCTGACCCAATCGAGCGCCAATCGGGGACTGGAGCGGTATCGCCGGGCGGGCATTACTGCGTCTTCCTCGTTCCTTGCAAAAGCTCTGAATATCCTGATCAGCTTTCTTTCCGTACCGCTCACTATTCATTATTTGGGTTCGGAACGGTATGGCGTCTGGCTCACCATCAGCAGTCTGCTCACGTGGATGACGCTTACCGATTTTGGGTTGTCAGGCAATGCACTCGTCAACGTGCTCGCGGAAAGCAGCGGCAAGGATGATTTTGAGGCCGCGCGTCAATATACTTCTTCCGCATTCTGGGTACTCACGTCCATAAGTGTTATTTCAGCGTTAGTCGCCGCCATAGGCTTTCACTGGGTTTCGTGGCGGGCGGTCTTTAACGTATCCACCGCAGTGCCCGGCCATGAGTTGAATGTGGCTTGTGCGATGACGTTGGCGATCTTCATTCTCGGGTTTCCCCTGAGCCTCCAGTACTCCATCTATGGTGCGTACCAGGACGGCTACCTGGCAAATATCTGGAGCATTGCAAGCAACTCATTTTCACTGTTCGCGCTGGTGATCGTCTCTCGTTTTCACGGTGGGCTGCCACAGCTGGTCTTCGCCCTTTCGGGCACGAGGACACTGGTGGCCATTGCCAATAATGTTTTCCTTTTCCGGCGCTACCACTGGCTGGTTCCCTACCCTTCGGCTGTTCGATTGCAGAGCGTTCGGCGGCTCTTCCAATTGGGCGGTAAGTACATGGTCACGCAGCTGGCTGCGCTCGGCATCTACCAAAGCCAGCCCATGATCATCACCCAGATGCTTGGTCCCGCGAGCGTGGTTATTTTTGTCGTTTCCTACAAGATCATCACCCTTCCGATGGACTTGATCTACATGGCAACGCAACCCTTTATTGCTGCTTTTGGAGAAGCGAAAGCGCGCGGTGATTGGGCATGGATCAGGGGAGCATACAAGAACGCGAACCTGGCCGCGACCGGCGTTGGGTTTGTCCTGGTGGCCCTCATGGCTCTGATTGCCAAGCCGCTGATCCGGATATGGGCCAGTCCGGCAGCGGTGCCGACAACATCCTTTATCTGGTGGTTGAGTATCTACGTGATGATCGGCATTGCACTGATGCCTACCAACCAACTGCTGTCGGGCGTGGAGAAGGTGACACCGCTCGCAGTTTCTACGACACTTTGCGCGATTGGGGTGGTAAGCGGCGGTATCCTGCTGGCGCATGGGTATGGACTGGTAGGCCTCGCGATGGCCATGGCATTCAGCAAGCTGGTCACATTTTGGCCTATCCAACTTTACGAAGCGCGACGTACCTTGCGCGAATCACACGAGCTGGTGCTGGAGCACGTCTCAGAGCCACTCGTCTAGATATCGGTATCTTTTAGATAGCACAGTTATCGTTAGATAGCTCCGAGATATGCCACGAAATGGTGACTATGGTTCCATCAAAAGACGCAGTCACTCGTCTTGTTGAGGACTTTTTGCGTGATATTCTCCGTTCACTGCATTCTTTATTCACGCATCAGATGTTGATTCCATACGTTATGAATCAAACGAAGATCGAACTTAGTTGGCTGCCTGAACTCCCCTGCGCACGAGGTCCTCGCTGGAGAAACCCTGAACGCCTTGGGAATCAAGCCCTTGCAATTGGCTCTGGTAAAGACTTCCACGCTGTGAAGCACCTGGTCGCCGGCATTCGGGTCTTCAGGAGATCAGGCTGAGTGAGAAGTATCAGGGTTGAGTAGGGGGTCGATCACGTGGGAACTTTAGAGGCTGTCAAAGGAAGGGATTTAAAGCCAAACCTTGAGCGTGCGCGCGATAGCAGGATCTACATTCCCACGCTGGATGGATGGCGCGCTCTTGCGATCTCTGCGGTCATTTGCTTTCATGGAAAATACTCGTTCTTTTCCAATCCATCTGTAGTTCGCATCTCTGACTATGGCTATTTAGGAGTCGACGCGTTCTTCGCGATCAGCGGCTTTCTGATCTGCGGCCTTTTGCTACGGGAATACGAGGCCAAGGAACGCATCGATCTCAAGAGCTTTTATATTCGACGATTCTTCCGCATTATTCCGCCATACCTGGCGTCGTTGGCCGGGATCGTGTTGGTCGCATGGCTGGGCTGCATTCACCTTCAGCGGTGGGAGATACCGAGTTCCCTGCTCTTCTTCCGCAATTACGAGCCCTCGCTTGCGCCTCCCGGCGGACCCTACGAGCCCTACGGGCTTTACACGGCCCATTTCTGGTCGCTGGCGGTGGAAGAACACTTTTATCTGATTTGGGCGCCGTTGCTCGCCTTCCTCAAGCCTCGGCGGGCGATCCGCGCGGCGTTGATTCTGGCAGCCGGGGTGTTTTTGTGGAGACTCGTCGATGCACATTACGGCATTATGCATCGGGTGGCGCCCCTCACCTGGGCGGGCCAACGGACGGATTCCAGACTCGATTCTCTGCTGTGGGGCTGCCTCGCGGCTCTTTTCTTTCCCGAAATCAAACGTTTCTTCAGTCATCGCTTGTGGTCGTGGGCATGGATTCCGCTCTCGATTTACCTGGTGGTGCTGGTGGGATACCATCTGCCACTCTTAACGCTGCAACTGGCGGTGCTCTTTCCTGCTCTTTTGATGAGCACCGTTCTGTTTCCAAAGAATGCACTGAGCCGTCTGCTCGAGTTACCGCTTCTGCGCTGGATCGGCGCACTCTCCTACAGTCTTTATTTGTGGCAGGAGCTTTTTTTACAGCCACCGCGCGATGTTCACTCGCTCGAAAGAACAAGCGGCTTTTACCACCTTCAACAGTGGCCGTGGAACATTCTTTGTATTCTGATATGCGCGTGCGCTAGTCACTACCTGCTGGAAAAACCCATGATTCGTCTGGGGCGCCGCTTCACGGGCTCTACGGCGAGTGTCCGGCCTGGACCTACTGCAGATGCGGGCTCGACCAACGATCCAAGAAAGCTTAGCAATGTAGGTGCTGACTAACTCGTTTCGGCGCGGTAAATCCGCGACCTATCCTGGATCTTGAGTTAGCGGATTGCTTTGGCTTGCTCGGAATGATGTTCCGGTACAGACGGTGCTGGAATGACTCGTATGGATCCCATCATGCCTTTGTCCTCGTGTTCGAGAAGGTGACAGTGATAGACGAACATGCCGACTGTGTTGGGGTCGCGGAAGTCCATTCGCAAAAGAACGGTGGGATAGTTCAGTGAGCGCCCGTCCCAGTACGGCACATTCACCGTGTCGCGAAGGAAGTCCTCTTCGAGAGGTCTTGCCAGGCCGTCGAGCAGTAGAAAATGGAGCTGATGAATATGGAAGGCGTGCAGCTCCCTGGTGCGGTTTTCTATAACCCAGTCCTCTACGGTTCCCTGCTGGGCCACGATGTTCGGAATGGCCGAGCTCATGTCGAACATTCGCGGTTTCTGTCCTTCGACGGTAAGGTAAAACTCGACTGCGCTCGCAGGATCGTTCGGGTCGGACAATTTCTCAGAGAAATACAAACGGCGTTGACGAACCGGATGCACATCTCCCAGCCATATCTCACTCGATCGAGGAAGAGGATCGGGTGAAGCGGGGAGGATGGATCGGGGCTCGGGCGCGTTGGATAGGGCGACAATCTTTGCCAGCGTGCGGTTGGGGTCATTTTCGCCGCCTGGACCGGTATCCACAGTTCTGTTGACGAGCAAAGCGTTCTGACCCTCAGCGGGACCCTTTACGATGAATTCCACCCGGCCGCCCGGGGGCACGCGGAGAATGGTCTGCGGATCAACCAATGCTTCGTGCTGATGAGTCATCGGCACACCGTCAACCCCGACTACGCCTACAACCTGGGGCGATCCATGAAATAAAACCACGAGCCTGAGGTAGGTGAAGGCCGAGGCATTCAGCACTCGCCATAGTTGCTTTTCGCCCGGCCTCATCTGGATCACCGCGGGAGGATAGTCGGGATAAGGGACCGGCACGTAATTGATGGATAGGTCTTTCGCCGGCTTGCCAAAGCCATTACCGCTATTGACCATGTCTCCGTCGGGGTCCGTCATAGGCTTGTGCGCCATCACGGGTTCAGACTTAGACGGTGGTGCATCCGGATGGATGAGGTCCTGGTCGCGGATGATGAAGACGCGCTCGGGTAAACCGGCAGTTGCTTTTTTGACACGCTCGATGCCCTCCACGATCAGGGCTCCGGAGGCGCCCCCCAGGAGCTGCTGCTTGCTGAAACCGTGGATGTGGGGGTGGTACCAGTAGAGGCCTGGCGACTCATTCTCGGGAACACGGAACCGATACTCAAAGGGCGCATCGCCAGGCTGCACCGACGTCTTCATCACGTCGTCCTGATGACAAACCGGAGGAATCGTCATCCCATGAAAGTGAAGGTTTGTGGATACAGGGCTCATGATGCCGGCGGTGCAGGAATTATCAGTCCTCTGCAAATGGAGGGAGGAGTGCATGTGCGCAGCCGCCATGCTCGCAGGGCCAGAATCTGTCAGCTCGTTTCGAAGGTGAAGAATTACCAGGTCACCGGGATGGACGCGCAGGGTAGGCGATTCCCTTCCCGCCGCATCGGAATAACAATAACGCTTGCTCCCACTCGCATCCGGAGCATCATGCGCAGTGAGTTGCACGTCGAGGACGCCATTCTTGCTGCGCAGGTCCTCGGGTTCGTCGACGGTGCTCGCGACCGCCGGGCGTGGACATGCGCACTTGTCCACGGTCTGGGCCAGCGTGCTTTGCCCGAAAGGTGCGACCCCTAAAACGACCGCGGCGGCCCATATAGATTTCTTCATTCGAGGATGTACTCCGCCGTGCCCACCAACAGGTTACCCCACTGCCGGCACACGTTCATTCGCCGCGGCAGGTGCGAGACTCTCCTCAGTACTCTAGGGAGCAGCATAGCCGCTCCCCTCGCAGGAATGTTGATCAATACGGGTTAAGGAAGATCTGCAACGGATGTGAATCGTTGAAGAACCCATGGCCGGAGTTAAAGATATCGAGCGCTCCGTTACCGATCACGTCGCCAACCGCGTCGTTATGCCCCTTGGCGTTGGAGATGACGTTCTCGGTTAGATTACCCTTCCCGTCGTTGTAGAACACAACCACCCGGTCCAGGAACGACTGGTCCTGTTCTTCCACGACAATATCCGTCGTTCCGTTCTTATCCATGTCGGCCAGATCAATCTTGTGCACATCGATCATGTT
>JBEKNJ010000061.1:0-70872 GCA_049522955.1 Acidobacteriaceae bacterium | reverse complement strand
AATATTTACCGGGAAGCCTACGTCCGCGGATACGAAAAAGGCTATGGCCGTTAGTGGGTGTCGTTGTCGCTCTTGAAGCGGCCGCTATTCGCCCACAACACCATGGCAAAGAACGCGACGAGTGCTCCACCGATGACTACTGTGACTTCGAGCATAGGACCTCCAGGGGAATTCTAAATCCTTTTGTTTTTCCCGTGCTCGAAGAGCTTGGCGTCGATCAGGAAGCGGAACCAGAATGTCTGCAGGGTCCAGAAGATGAAACCCTCCCAGCCATCGAGGAAGCCCAGGCGCAGGAAGTAGCGGTAGAAAAAGAGGGCGTAGGGTCGAACGAAAAGTGGCGCGTTGTTGTACAGGCCGCGGAGAAAGCGCTTGCGCTCCAGGGGGTTTCCCCAGAAGCGGGGCTGGATGCGAACCGCATCCATCGCGGCGGTTTGTTCCACCACTTCGGCATCGGACCAACGATTATGCCGCGCGGTCCACTCCGAGAGTGACATCCGGATCTCGTCGATCAAGTAGCCCTGGAGTTGGCCAGTTGTCCCTTGAGACAGGTAGAAGTGCTGGTCATATTTTCGTTCCTCGCAGCGGCCGGTGCCGTTGCGGAAGAGGCGCAGATGCCACGTAGGCGACATGCCTCCATGGCGCAATTGCCGGCCCAGAAACTGCACTAGCCGGGCAATCAGAAAGCCCGAGTGTGCTGGGTTCTCCGGCAACGAGCGCAGTGACGTGATCAGTTCAGGGGTGAGGCGCTCATCGGCGTCCAGGTGCAGTTGCCATGGGTATCGGGGGACCAGGTTGTCGATTGCCCAGTTGCGTTGCGCGCCATAATTTTCGAAGGCGTGCTGAACCACCTGGGCCCCATACTGGCGGCTTAACGCAACCGTGTCATCGGTGCTGAAGGAGTCCACGACGTGGAGGTCGTCGGAAACTTCCTGCGCCTGGGCCAGCGTCGCCCCCAAAGTGTCGACAGAGTTATACGCAAGAATGATGACTGAGGGCTTCAAGAAGTCCACTATAACTTAGCGCAGGGCTCGCTCGTAACTTGCGCACCATGGGTGCACGCGAGTCTGCGTGAGACGCAAAGAAAAGAGCAGGTTCATCCACTACGAAATCCGGAGCGTAGCGTAGTGGAGGGACCTGCTGTTCACCATCCTCCATATCAGATCCAAATGGATGCACAACCCCAACCTTTGTCATCCCGACCGGAGCGTAGCGCAGCGGAGGGATCTGCAGTGCGCCCGTCGGTTCTCCCGAATTCTTCGCGCCAAACCTTAATCCCCAAACACCGTTTACGGAAATAACAGCACTACCGGCGAATTTCGATCACGCCGGTTCCAGCATCGCGCTATGGATGCGGTGCACCCCAGCTTCGTGGAAGACATGGTCAGTGGCAGCGACGGAATCTCTCAGGTCGATTGCCCTGCACGCATCCTCTACGACATATGTCTCGAAGCCCGCTCGCATGCCGTCGATCGCGGAGTGACGCACACAGAAGTCATAGGCCAACCCGGTGAGAAAGATGCGCCCCAGCCCGCGCTCGCGCAGATATCCCGTGAGACCGGTTGGCGTCAAGCGATCGTTTTCCGTAAAAGCCGAATAGGAGTCAATGCTCTTGCGAAAGCCTTTACGCAGGATCAACTCTGTGTTGTCCAGGAGCAGGTGAGGGTGAAATGCCGCGCCCAGGCTGCCTTGCACGCAATGGTCAGGCCAGAGCACTTGTTCGCCATGGCCCGTTTCCTTGGTTTCAAACGGAGTTCGTCCCGGATGATTCGAGGCGAAGGAGTGATGATCCTGTGGATGCCAGTCCTGGGTCAGAATCACATGGGAGAAGGCGGGGGCAATGCGATGGATCACCGGTACCACCTCCTGGCCGCCCGGTACTGGCAGAGCGCCCCCATCGCAAAAATCATTCTGCACGTCGATCACCAGCAGGACATCACGGTCGGTAAGCTCGATCGCCATTTGCTAAAAACTATAGCGTAATGAAATGCCCGGATGCCAAAGTCAACAACTTACGGCGTCTCTCAGACGGCACCCTGGCTCACTGCATGGGCAATCTGCGGGTTCGAGTAGGCGAGACTCTGCAGAATTTCATGGTTATGTTCACCCAGCAGCGGTGGCGGAAGCCGGTACAACACAGGAGTGGAGGAAAGCCGCACCGGGTTGGCGATACTGCGGACGATGTCGAGAGTTGGATGCTTGATCTCGACCACCAGCCCGCGCGCCAACGCCTGCGGATCATGGAGTGCTTCGCCGACAGTTTGGATCGCGGAGGCGGGGATATCCTCCGCAGTGAGGCGGCTTAACCATTCGTCGGCCGGCGCCTTTGCGAAGATCGTACACAGCGCGGGAATCAGCGCCTGGCGATTCTTTGTGCGCAAGGCATTGGTGCGAAAGCGAGCATCAGCGCCCAGCGTCTCGGTTGCATGGATCACGCGGAGAAACCTCTGCCACAGTGCATCCGTGCCAATGGCTGCGACAAAATGCCGGCCGTCTCCTCCAGGAAAAACCTGGTAAGGAACAATGCTGGGATGCGCATTTCCCCAGCGCTGCGGCGAGTCACCTGCATTCAGGTAGTTGCTACCCGCGTTGATGAGCAACGTCAGCTGGGAATCGAACAGCGCCATGTCGAGAGCCTGTCCGGCCCCGGTTTTTTCTCGCGCCAGCAGTGCGGCGAGGATCCCTAGTGCGGAGTAGAGACCGCAGATCATATCCGCGATCGCAATCGGATAGCGAATTGGCTCACCCTCCGGTTCCCCGGTAAAGCTCATGATTCCCGCCTGGGCCTGCGCGATGATGTCATAGCCTGCTAATCCAGAGCGGGGCCCTGAGTGCCCGTAACCGGAGATGGCACAAAAGATGAGCCGGGGATATCGCGCGCAAATCGTCTCCGCATCGAGCCCGCGCCGCTTCATCGAGGCCAGGTTGCGCTGGTTGATGAGGAACACATCCGCCGTAGCCAGCAGGCGATGCAGTATCTCTGCTCCCAGTGGCTGATCGTAGTCGAGCGAAAGCGAACGCTTATTGCGATTGGTGGCCAGAAAGTAAGCCGATTCGCTGCCCACAAAAGGAGGACCCCAGCTACGCGACTGGTCTCCGCTCTCCCGGCGCTCGACCTTGATGACGTCGGCGCCCAGGTCTCCCAGCATCATGGCGCAGTAAGGCCCGGCAAGCGCCTCTGTGAGTTCAACCACGCGAATGGAGTCGAGAACTTGCATTAGAATCCCGGCGGTCGCTGGTCAGCAACGCCGAAGCTGCGTTCGAGCGCCAAACCAGCACTGCCTAATCTGCCTTCGTCGAAGAGTCGGCCGATCAGGGTGATGCCGTGGGGTACCCGCCGCGGCGGCGAGAACCTGGCAGGTGGGTTGGCCGGGTCGGGTGCCCAGTCGCTGCGTGCTTCCGACACCTCGATAAAGCCGGCGCGCAAAGTAAGTGACGGATGGCCCGTAGCGTTCGTGATATCGAGTATTTCGTCGCGCAGAGAGGGAACCAGAAGCAGATCCACCTGGGAGAAGAGACGGCCCATCTCGTTGGCGACTTTACGCCGGAAGCGATCGGTCTGCACGAAATCCACCGCGGAAAGAAAGCGCGCCTGACGAAAGGAATTGGGCCACGCGTCGGGCACCTGCATCTTCAGTTGATCCACGCCGTGGGTGAGTGTCAACTCCTCGAAGGCAGCAGCCGCTTCGGCGAAGAGAATCAGTTGCAGCGAATTATAGGGCCAATCGGGAATGGCCACCTCAACCGGGACCATGCCCAGCTTCTTCACTGTTTCAAGGGCCGCGCGATCGACGTCGGTGGCCGGCTTCTCCTTCATCCATTTGGGAAAGTAGCCAACCCGCAATCCTTCTACTTTTGCCCCTGCGTCGTAGTCCAGCTTGCTGGGCACGCTCGATACATCGTCCGCATCCGGGCCCGTAATGGCTTCGAGCACCAGCATGGCGTCCTCCACGCTGCGCGTCATCGGCCCTAGCTTGTCGAGTGACCAGCATAATGTCATCGCGCCGGTCCGCGGCACCCGGCCGAAGGTCGGCCGCAGACCGGTAATCCCGCAGCGCATGGTGGGGCTTACGATACTGCCGCCGGTTTCGCTGCCGATGGAAAACCCCACCAGCCCGGCAGCCGTGGCGGCGCCGGGCCCTGCGCTCGAGCCCGACGCACCCTCCTGCAGCAGCCATGGATTCTTTGTCTGCCCGCCGAACCAGACATCGTTGAGCGCCAGCGCGCCCATGCTTAACTTGGCGACCAGCACCGCGCCTGCCTGCTGCAGCCGCTTGACCACGGTTGCATCTTCCGTGGGCACGCGGTTCCTAAACGGCTCTGCACCGTAGGTGGTGGGAATGCCTGCGGTGTCGAGCAGATCCTTACCGCCCCACGGAATGCCGTGCAGCGGCCCGCGATAGTGGCCGGCGGCGATCTCTTGATCCGCTTGTTTGGCTTGTGCCAGGGCAAGCTCGCGCGTCGGTGTGATCACGCAGAGCAGTGTGGGGTTGAAGTGTTCGATTCGTTGCAGGTAGATGTTGGTGAGTCGCTCCGAGGTAAGCTGGCGCTTCTCGATCCAGCGTGACAGCCGGGTTACGGGGGCGAAGGCAATTTCCTCGTCACTCGTGGGAAGCGGACCTGGATCACTCTTGCTACGCAGAAACAGGTTGCGTGCGGGACCTGCGGTTTGGCCGGGTAGCGTTGCTTCGCAGTGCGACCAGGGGGCCAGTTCTGTTTCGAGCGCGACCTTGCGCGGCCCCACCCGTCTTTCGTACAGAGGCGCCATTCCACTGCGCCAGCTGGCTACCGCCTGCTTGCGTTCTGCTTCACTCAACTCCACCTGTACCAGCTTTTCCGCTTCCGCAAATGTCAGGGGAGATACCTCAGGCCCAACTGCCGGCGCCGTCGCAAAGGCCGGAGGTGCGCCGGGAGGTAATTCGGAAGTCTTTTGCTCGTGGGTACAAGAGGTGACAGCGATCCCCAAAAGACCAAGGGAGCCGTTAGCCAAAAACTGCCTACGCGATTTCGACATAGCGCATTCTAACCGGTCGTCGCGGCAATTAAACGATAACGCGGACTTATGTCTCGCTTGTATTTTGCAACAGACTTGCCCAAATTAGGCTCTTTTGCTTTGTATCAGGGCACGACCTTACAGGCTGCGGAAAAACTCTGTTTTTTGAAGGGTACGGGCTTCAGCCCGTACATAAACGATTGAAAACAGGTACGGCTTTAGCCGCTGAGGGACGCATTTCCATTCGTCTCCCAACTTTTTCCGCAGCCTCTTTAGTCGTGCCGTAAGGGCACAAGAAAGAATAGGGCTTTAGCCCCTGCGCTTTTTTCGCTTGAGAATATTTCAGCCGAGCCTAACCACCACGCCCTCAAAGGGCCGCAGCGAGAGGCTTGCCCCGACTGCTTCCCCAGAGCGATCCATATGCGTTGAAACCACGATGCTGCCTCTGGCAGCCGTTGCCTCTTCCGCGCTTTCGCTCAAATTGAGCAGGACTGAAAACCGCTGTCCCTCACTCGTCCTCTCGTAGCGAAGAACATGACCGTTGCTGGCGACACCTTCCATGCCCCCGGCATTCAAAGCCGCATTGGCATTGCGCAGCCGGATGAGCGCACGATACAGGCTCAACGCAGAATCACCCTGACCTGACAGCGTAGCGACATTCACCGTCGCATGATCATCAGCCAGGCGAAGCCACGGCGTGCCCGCTGTAAATCCGGCGAATTTTGAGCCATCCCATTGCATGGGCGTGCGCTCCGGGTCGCGTCCCATTCCTTTACCGGGCTGATTTTTTTCCGCCGGATCCTGTACTTCCGCGGCCGGGATAGCAACGTCCGTCATGCCGATCTCATCGCCGTAGTACATCATCGGTGTCCCGCGCAGGGTAAGAAGCAACATCGCGGCCGTGCGCGCCTGGGCGGGGCCAACGCGCGTGGCCATGCGCGGTTGATCGTGGTTACCGATCACCCAATTCGGCCATGCGCCCGCTGGCAATACAGCCTCGTACTCCTTGATCACCTGGGCGATCGCATCCGCGTTCCACGGGCATTGCATGAGATGAAAGTTGAAGGGCAGTTGCGCGCCCTTGAGATCCTGGCCGTAGTAGGTCGCAAGCTGATCAAACGGAAGGTAGGTTTCTCCGATGAGCAAGCGCTCGCCATAGGAATCGAGTACCGCGCGCATCTCCGCGACGATCGCATGCACCTCAGGCCGGTTGGTGTTGTAAACAGGGAGTAGCCGAACCGATGCAGGGCTATCCGAGAAGGTCGAGGGATTGACCGGGTTGTCGCGATACTGATCGTCCTTGATCATCATCCACATCACGTCGACGCGAAATCCGTCAACCCCGCGGTCCAGCCAGAATCGAAGCACGTTGAACATCGCCTCACGCAGCGCTGGGTTGCGCCAATTCACATCCGGCTGCTCCTTGAGAAATGAATGGTAGTAGTACTGGCTGCCATCCCTGATCCACCCCGGACCGCCGAAATTACTCAGCCAATTGTTCGGAGGACCGCCATCCGGCGCCGGATCGCGCCATAAGTACCAGTCGCGTTTCGGGTTGGTGAGCGAAGAGCGGCTCTCCAGGAACCACGGGTGCTGGTCGGAAGTGTGGTTGGGCACGAAATCGAGGATCAGCTTGAGACCCCGGTCATGAATGGCTTTCAATAGTTGGTCGAAGTCAGCCAGGGTGCCAAAAATGGGATCAACGTTGCAGTAGTCGGAGATGTCGTAGCCGAAGTCGGCCATGGGCGACGTATAGAAAGGTGCAATCCACACTCCCTTGATGCCCAGATCAGCCAGGTAATCGAGCCGCTGCACGATACCCCGAAGATCCCCGATGCCATCGCCGTTTGCATCCTGGAACGACCGCGGATAAACCTCATAAAGAATGCCATACTGCCACCAAACCCCCGAGGGCATATTCAAAGACGCTCCTTTGCCGCAAGACAAACGTTACACTGAACGTTATGAGTAAAACGCTGAACAAGTACAGTTCTCAGATTACACAGCCCAAGGCTCAAGGGGCGTCGCAGGCGATGCTCTACGCGACGGGCCTTACCGAGCAGGATATGGCCAAACCGCAAGTCGGGATCGCCAGCGTTTGGTACGAAGGTAATTCCTGCAATATGCATCTTCTCGGGCTCGCCGAAAAGGTGAAGGAAGGTGTGGTCGCTGCCGGCATGGTGGGTCTGCGTTTCAACACCATCGGCGTGAGCGACGGCATTTCGATGGGCACCGACGGCATGAGCTTTTCGTTGCAGTCGCGGGACCTCATCGCCGACTCCATTGAAACCGTGATGGCTGCGCAGTGGTATGACGCCAATGTCTCGATCCCCGGCTGCGACAAAAATATGCCCGGATGCCTCATCGCCATGGGCCGGCTGAACCGGCCCAGCTTGATGGTCTATGGCGGAACCATTCGCGCCGGCCACCAGAATGGCCAGAAGCTTGACATCATCTCTGCCTTCCAGAGCTACGGCCAGTTCATCGCCCACACCATCACCGAACAGCAGCGGCAGGCAATCGTCCGCCACTCCTGTCCTGGAGCCGGTGCCTGCGGCGGAATGTATACAGCCAACACCATGGCCTCTGCCATCGAGATCCTGGGCATGAGTCTGCCCTATAGCTCTTCTACGCCCGCGGAAGATCCCTTGAAGCTGGACGAATGTGTTCGCGCGGGTGCTGCCATCCTCAACCTGCTCGAACTCGATTTGAAACCGCGCGACATCATGACTCGCGAAGCATTCGAAAACGCCATGGTCGTGGTTGCCGCCCTCGGTGGCTCGACCAATGCAGTGCTTCATCTGATTGCCATGGCACGGTCAGTCAACGTTCCCCTCACGATTGATGATTTTCAGAAGATCAGCGACAAAACGCCATTGCTGGCCGATTTCAAGCCCAGCGGCTCTTACGTCATGGAGGATCTGCAATCGGTCGGCGGCCTGCCTGCAGTGGCAAAGATGCTGCTGGAGGCAGGGCTGTTGCACGGCGACTGCGTTACCGTCACCGGGAAGACCCTCGCAGAGAATGTCAAGAATCTGCCGGGCTTGCGAACCGGACAGGAGATCGTGCGGCCGGTATCGAATCCTCTCAAGGCGACCAGCCACCTGCAGATACTCAAGGGCAACCTCGCTCCCGAGGGCGCGGTGGCGAAGATTACAGGGAAGGAAGGGCTCAGGTTTTCCGGTCCAGCAAACGTCTTTGACTCCGAGGAGTTAATGTTGAAGGCCCTCGAAGAAGGCAAGATCGCGAAAGGTCAGGTTCTCGTCATCCGCTACGAAGGTCCGAAAGGCGGCCCGGGCATGCCCGAGATGTTGACTCCTACCTCGGCGATCATGGGTGCGGGCCTGGGAAAAGATGTTGCATTGATCACCGACGGCCGCTTTTCCGGCGGCTCGCACGGGTTCATCGTTGGTCACGTCACGCCCGAGGCCCAGGAGGGCGGCCCGATAGGCCTGGTGCGCACGGGCGACGTGATCACCATCGACGCCAGGACCAATCAACTCTCCGTGGCGCTGCCGGACGATGAATTGGCTGCCCGGCGCAAGGCCTGGCGCATGCCGCCTTACAAAGCCGAGCGCGGCACACTGGCCAAGTACATCCGCAGCGTCAAGAGCGCCGCGCTTGGGTGCGTGACCGACGAGTAGGCTACTTCACAAATGCCGGATCAATGGCAGTAGTCAGGGTCTGCTGGAAAGCCTTCCAGTCGCAGGGAAAATTCACGCCACCCTGGCTACAGCCGGGAACAAAGATATTCGCCCTGGCGGGAGGCTTGTCTAAGCTGAGTGGAGTGACTGCGCGCATCTGCTCCAGCGTCTGCGCGGTGTAGTACGTCCTGACCTGGTAGCCTGCATCCGCGTCCTGCCACAGTTCGAAGACCAGTGCTCCTCCGGGTGGAGTGTCGTCACGGCGCCCGTCGATGACCCAGTTCAGGTTGAGCATGCCCGCCATATTGGCGAGGTTGGTGTCGTGACCCACCAGTACGACCACGCGGTCTCCCGGCTTCCCCAGCGCGCCGGGGACGTCCTTTCCGGTGACCGCCTGCTGCAGTGTGTCGAGAATGTGCGCCAGCGTGTTCGAGGCCTGCACGGTCGCCAGGTAGGATGTACGACGGGTCAGATCAGACGCGGCCGTGTGAATGTCCATCAGCTGTTTCAGAGTCGCGAGATCGACCCGGCCCCACCCTACCTGATCCATGGGGAGACCGCCGGTGTACTCGAGCAGCAAATTCTCCGTGATGGTCGATGCGGTGTTCAGCGGTCCCTTCAAATCCGCGAGATGATCGCTCTTGCCGCCCACAAAGCCGGCCGGCATATCGAGCAGGACAGTGGGCGCGGTGTGGCCCGGCTGAGGACACGGGGAGGCCGGAGCACATCCGAGAAGGATGCGCTGCAGCGCGTCGAGTTGCAGACGATACGCTTCGGTGACGCCGTCCGGATTGCTGCCGATGCGCCCGGCAATCGATGCCGCTGCACGTTTACGATCGGGCTGGCCCACCCCGGCTGCTAGTGAATGGAAGAGTGGATCCACCTGACCTTCAGGGAGGGTATGTTGCTCCGGTTGCTGGCCGGAGGCGCAACCACGAAACATTCCCGCAGCGAGCGATTTTCCTGTCTCCGCCGTGCGCTGGTCCGAGTCTGCAAAGAAAGAGACACGGGTGGCGTCCGCGCATCCATCGGCGTCTAGCAGTCCCTGTTGCGCTAAGTAGGCTCGGTAATAGCGGCCAAACAGAGTCATGAGCCTGGCGCCCTGAGCCGTGAGGTTACCGGATGGACTATCCCACTTCGGCCACGGCTGAGCAGAGTACTGGTTCAGTTGCTCGCTGCTCCCGGTTGGCGTCCGAACACCATGACGGCTGAAGATGATGACGAATTTCAGCTTGCCTGAAGCGCCCCCTGCACTCTGCGCAAGAAGGGGTGGAGCTGCGCACAGGAGAAGCGTGAGGCAGCGTAATGCTCGGCGCTGAAATGCATGGCTCATTATTGATTACCTGGTTGTGTAGACCATGATGGCAGCCTGCTCGCCGGGCACTCCCACATACAGCGCTTGCTGCGATGGGACCAGCAATCCCGTCTTAGCGCCAGCAGAGGTATGAGTGACTCCCAACGCGCGGACCTTCTTGCTACCGTCGATCTCAAAAACATCAACCGCCCCGCCGCCGGCGATCAGATAAATCCGATGCAATTCGGCGTCATAGAAAATGTCGTCTGCCCCCGCATCCGTCGGCAGATCCGCCAGTTCTTGACCAGATTTCCCGTCGAGAACCAGGAGGCGAGCGGGTGTGCGGCAGGCGACAAACAGCACCTGGTGCTCGTCGTCATAGGCGAGGGGTACGTTGTCCTTAGCGCGGGTCAGCTTCCACG
This sequence comes from Acidobacteriaceae bacterium, assembly GCA_049522955.1. Classification (GTDB taxonomy): domain Bacteria; phylum Acidobacteriota; class Terriglobia; order Terriglobales; family Acidobacteriaceae; genus PALSA-350. Next base: position 60,522 of record JBEKNJ010000061.1, on the reverse strand, counting down.
TCGCAGATCGTGTGTGTGTTGCCCCGTCGATGACCGCGACTTCGGCGGCATCCGCAATGTTCACAAAGATGCGGTCATTCGCTTGATCGATCTCCAAACCTTCCGGGTGCGTCGCCACGGGAAGATTCGTCACCAGGGTCTGGTTGGTTGTATCCACCACGGCGATCATGGCCGGATGAGCGGGACTGCCGCCGTGTCCGACGTAAAGCAACTTCGTTTTGGCGTCGTAAACCATATCGTCGGCGTCGTCGGAAAGTGCGATCGACTTCAACGGCTTGAGCGGTGCGCCATCGTAAATTTTCAAATCGCCCTGTACTCCATCGGAAGCAAAAAGCCGCCTCGTTTCGCCGATCCAGGCGAGGCCGTGCGGCTTGCCTAACCCGGTGAGGCTTTCGACCACCTTCCCCGAGCTCAAATCGATGACTTCGACCGAATGGTTGCCGGCAGCGGCGGCGAAGAGCCGGTTACCCACCGAATCGTAGGCGAAGTGGTCGAACTTGCCGGTCACTCCCGGCAATGCCAGCGTTCGTTGCAGCGTGAGTGAAGGAGCTGTCTGGGCCTGGGCAGAAAAAAAGCCAAGCCATAGCAGAAAAGCAGCAACGATATTTGTCTCCATGTATTGTTTTCCCGGACTTGAGACTTGTTCAATTCAGTCCCCGCAACAAAGCTATGGGTGCCCCATATCTCGCTCGTTTTTCGCGAGATGTGGGATACCACAGATCTCAGCGAGATGTGCCGATTGAGCTCCGGAACGGGCAGGTCGATGGCCGTCCTCCACCCCGTCTTGCTATTCGTGGTGCAGGCTCCAGCGGAGTCCAAACGAATAGGTGGGCTTGTAGTATTCGCGCTGCGTCATGTATTGCGGGCTTCCGTTGTAAAAACCGAAGACCGCGTTGTTCATGTTCTCTCCCGAGGCCAGCACCGACAATCCTTTGGTGATGTAATAGGTTGCCTGGGCATCGACCTGGGTATGAGAGTAGAAGTAGTTGTCGCCAAAAGGCCCTGCGGGCCCGTAGGAGACAGCAGCCGGCCCGGTACTCTGGTATTGGTAGGCATAAATGTTTGCGCTGTTGTGCGATATGCCCATCGTGACCAGCGCTCGCTTGGTTGCATACGACGGTCCGATGTTCCAGGAGAAAGGCGCCTGGCCTACCAACTGTGGAGTGTCCGAACGATTCACAAGGTTATAGTTTTTCGAGTTCGTATAAGCGAAGTTTGCGTTGATGCGTGCTCCACTCATGACGCCCGGCAGCATGCTCAAGTGCTGTTGATAAGCCAGCTCGATACCTTGCACATACGCGCGGTCGCCGTTTACTTCCTGTTGCACATAATCCCCGGCATAGAGTTGAGACAAGGGGGAGCCCGACGCAGGCACGATCGATTGCTCAAGAAAGATCGGCTTGGTTATCTGCTTGTAAAAGTAGCCTCCCTCCAACATGCCGACGGACGGCAGAAAGCGCTCGTAGAGCACGTCGAAATCATCGGCGTGCTCGGCTACCAGTCCGGTATTGCCAATTTGCACTAGGTTTATCCCGGAAGGACCTCCCTGGGTCGTGAAAACGATATAGGGAACCAGCTGATAAGGATCGGGTCGCGAAATGCCCCGTCCATAAACGGCGCGGATGTCTGAGTCGTTATCCAGGTTATAGCGCAGCTGAACGCTGGGCAGCGGATTCACGTAGGAGCCGCTCCCATATTGGGGCGTCGTGCCGCCGTAGCTGCCGTCCGCATTGGTCAAGACCAGGTAGCCGGTATTGGAAGTTTGTGTGCCCTCAAAGCGCAATCCTGTTTGCAAATGGATTCGGGTGCCAAACTCGATCGTGTTCATGAGGTAGCCGGCCGACACGCGTTCCTGAAGGTTGTAGTTGGCCGCGTCCGAGTTCTGATGGGTCGTCGCTTCGTCCAGCGGAAGCTGGGCCATGTTCGCAGCAAGGTAAGAGGTGATGAGACCAAAGCTGGTCACCGGCGGTAGATAGTAGCTTCCACCGTAGAAGTGCGGATTGGTGAAGCCGCTAACAAACTGGCTCATGTTTGGGGTTGCACCGTTGTCATAGGTGGGCGAGTATGCGTTCTGTCCCTTGTGCTCGTTGCGGAACTGACCTCCGAACTCGAAGGTCGATGCGTGGGTGCCCAAATGGTAGTTCATCCCCATGGCAGCGCCCGCTTGCAGATTGAGCTGAGTCGCCTGACCGCTGGTGAGGTTGATGTCCGAGAGTTGATACTGTGTCGGATCGGCGATGGAGTCGCCCGGGTTGTCGCAGGTATATTGCGGCCGATAAATGCTGACGGTAGTCGACGGGCTGTAGCCGCAGTCGCTGCCGGCGGAACTGCTGAAGTCCGCGCCCGGATTTCCCGCCGCTCCACCAAACCGCGAGTGTGCGATGGCAACCTGGTAGTGGAGGAAGGAATGTGTGAAAACCTGGTTTCCCCCTAGAGCCAGGTCGGAGATCTGCAGGTTAGGCCGGCGAACGCTGGTGTGATAGGAAGCCCCTCCGGAACCAGCCGGTCCCGACAATTTGTATTGAAACTTTTGGCCGTAATCTCTGAAGTTCGAGAAGAGTCCATGCACGTAGAGATCGGAATCCTCAGCGAGCTTGTAATCAAGCGCGCCGGCGAAACCATAGCGGCTTCGGTCGTACAGGTATTGCTGAATGTTCAAGCCGTCATCGAACGTTGTCTGTCCATTCGGATATAGGTCTGGAGTGGGTTCGACGTCGTCGATCGCTCGCCCATTGTAGTCGTAGCTGTAGCCGAGCATGAGTCCAAAGCGCTTGCCATGCCCGCTGCTTGGGCCGAAACGCATTCCCGTGGATGAGTTCATGCTGAACAACTTGCGCGTCCCGGCAATCGGTGTGAAGCCGCCTATCCCCTCCACCTTGAGCACCGGCTGGTCCGACGGGGCCTGTTTGATGCGCACGTCGACGGAACCGCCAATCGCGTCGCCATCCTGATTGGCGGACAGTGTCTTGTTGATGGCCAGGGAGCCGACGATGTCAGCCGGGATCGTATCGAGATCGACCTGGCGCACTTCCGGGTCGGGCCCGGGAACCACCACTCCATCGATCGTTGTGTTGCTGAGGCGCGGCTCCGTTCCGCGAATCTGTACATATTGACCCTCACCCTCGTTGCGCTGCAGCGTGACTCCAGGCATGCGCCCGATGGCGTCGGCAACGTTCGCGTTGGGCAGGCTCTGAATTTGTGTATCGGTCTGCACATCGAGGATGTTGGCGGAGGTTCGCTGCTCATTGATGGCGGCCGCATCTCCCACCAGTCCGGCATTCACAATAACCTGTTGATTGGCTGAAGCAACATTCATCGTTGCGTTTAACGTCGCGGTTTGGCCAGAGGTAACAACAATGGTGGCTGCCGAATTGTCAAAGCCGACATAAGAAACGGTCACTGTATAAGTGCCAGGGGCGACATTAGGAATAACAAAGTTTCCCTGCGCGTCGGAAGCCACGGAGGTCGCGGTTGGCTGCAAGACAATCTGCGCACCTTGGAGAACGGCGCCGGCCGCATCCTTAACGGTGCCGCTCACACTGCCTTTGTCTCCGGTAGCGGCGCCGGCAAACAACGGCAGCACGAGCATGGTGAGGAGGAGGGATATACGGCTGGCCTTCGCGAACATAACTCTCCTTGTGAGTGTACTTGGACTGACCATAACTTCCGCCTCACGAGTAAAGCGTCGTTTACGGAAAGGTGAATAATTCCTAAGCTGGATCCGGTTGCGCTGAATTGAAGATTGCCAGGGGAGACTGATCGAGAAGATAGGCCGGCTTGTTAAAGGGAGGTTAACGGTGCGGTGAAAGTTTCCTAAGATTACGCTGACGTCTTCCACAACCGAAATGCCTGTGTTGCAATAGAACTTGGCGTAATGGATCGTCTCTCGGAAACCCCCTTGATGCGCATTCTGACGATAGAAGACGAACCCCGAATGTCGGCCTTGCTGCATAAGGGGCTCTCAGAACACGGTCACGACGTCACCGTCGCACTCGATGGTGCGGAGGGTCTCAAGTTAACCCTCGACGGAGAGTTTGACGTCGTTCTCCTGGACCTGGGCCTACCGGGTTTGAGCGGGTATGATGTCGCGCAAGTGCTTCAGGAAAGGAAATACCCGGCGTCGATTCTCATGCTGACGGCATACAACAAAGAGGACGAAATCGTTCGCGGGCTCAATCTCGGCGCGGACGACTACCTGACCAAGCCGTTCTCCTTTCCTGAGCTGCTGGCACGGCTTCGCGCCGTCACTCGTCCAGCCCCTCAACCAGCGCCCACGACCTTCACCATCGCGGACCTGGTCGTGGATACGGTCCGGCACAAAGTCATTCGTAACGGGCAGGCCATTGACCTTACCCGGACTGAGTACCAGCTGCTGGAGTTGCTGGCACAGAATTCGCCTCGAGTCGTTTCCAGAAGCACATTGATCGAAGGAGTGTGGCGGGAGTACAGAGAGGTAACTCCCGGCGCGCTCGATGTCCTGGTCAACTCGCTCAGGGGCAAACTCGATGCACCTTTTACGGTGAAGTTGTTGCATACGTTAAGGGGAAGCGGCTATTTGCTAACCGGCGACATAAGAAAGCAGCTGAAATGAAACCACTGCCGATTCGCCTTCGCTTGACCTTGTGGTATTGCGCTATGTTCGCGGCGGCAGCAGTCTTGTTGAGTATGTCGAGCTGGTGGATGCTGCAGCGAAGCGTCAAGGCAACCGAGTACCACGAATTGCAGGAGCGGGCGGAGGACGTGGAGCTGTTGCTGAAGCAACTTGGTCCTCACATCAGCGATCAATCTCTCCAGGAGCGGTTCACCGAGATTTACCAGGTCAAAGACGACGGAAAATATCTACAGGTCCTCGATCGGGACGGACACTGGATCTATCGTTCCAGACGCATGGTCGATGAGGGCCTGATACCCGCAGCTCCCGCACTGCTACCGGGAGAAGGCACACTCGTTGAGTTTCATCAGGGGACGCGGTATGTGCGGGCACTGACCTATCCGATCCATGCAAACGGGCGTGCGTACTCGGTCCAGACAGGAATTGCCGTAAATAAATCGATGGTTCTGCTTTCCGCCTTTGGCGAGAGATTGTTGCTGTTGACGCCTGCAGTTCTGATCCTGGCGGCGGTTGGCGGACATTTCATGAGTCGGAAGGCGCTTGCACCAGTGGCCGCAATTGCAACCGAGGCGCGCCACATCAACGACAGAAATCTCGATATCCGCCTGCCCATCGCTTCCACTAGGGATGAGATTTCCGATCTCTCCGAAACCCTCAACCAGATGCTGGAACGCGTGGAGTCCGGAGTCCGCAGCATGCGTGATTTCACCGCCAACGCTGCCCATGAACTGCGCACCCCGCTGGCTCTCATTCGCGCCGAGGTCGAGGTTGCTCTTTCCATGGCGTCTCGATCCGCCGCGGAGTATCGCGAGGCCTGCCAGAACGTCCAAATGGAATCGGTCCGCATGACCGGCCTCATCGACAGTTTGCTCATGCTGGCGCGAGTCGATGCCGGCAACGAAACGCTTTGTTTCGAATCGATAGACGCCAACCAGTTGGTTCGACAGGTGGGGGAAAAATGGAAGACCTCCATGCGGCTGGCCCTTCTTGATTTCAGCGTGGAGCCTGCACCCAAGCCGCTATTTATCTACGCAGATGGGAATAGCCTGCAGCGGCTGCTGACGATTCTGCTCGACAATGCCGTCCGCTACACTCCGCCCGGAGGTTCTGTCCATTTGCAAGTTGCGCGCGAGGATAGTCGTGTGATCGTAACTGTCAGCGATACGGGCATTGGCATTGCACCCGAACATCAGACACGCGTCTTTGATCGCTTTTACCGTGTGGATCGAAGGCGGGGCGGCCTCTCCGGAGGCTCGGGTCTAGGGCTGGCCCTGGCGAGATGGATTGCCGAGAAACACGGCACGAACCTTTCCCTGGAAAGCGCGGTCGGGAAGGGAACTTCTTTCCGCTTTGTCATGCCGGAAGATGTCGCGCCTTTGCAGTCGGACGCATCTCGCTACGCCACCAGGAGGAGCTAGCGCCCCCACCAAGCCTGCTAAGGATCCGGGGCAGAGCAGCATATCGACTGAACGCATGCAGCTCTCGGGGAGTGCACCACAAAGCCGTCATCCTGAGCGAAACGCCGCGCAGAACTATCGTGTAACAGACGGCTTATGGCGCGGAGCCGAAGGACCCCGGCGATGCTTGTTGGCAGATGTCCTTCCGAGCTTTCCAGCCACAAACTACAAGCGAAATCAAAAAAGGGACAGGAAATCCGGGGTAGGCGAGTGGTCTGCGGTTCTACAGACTCCTCTTGGAAATGTTTCAGACAGAGGCCTGAGCGCCGACGGGAAACGACTTTGTGTCTCAAAAGAAACTGCCGTGAAAATGGATGCATTTTCACGGCAGTTGGTCAAGAGCGCGTAGCGAAAAACCCGCTAGCTGAAGAGCGCGTCGTCAATCGACTGAACGTCGTCCCACATCGGAGTCGGCTCAAAATATCCCGTGCCGGGCTTCAGGTGTTGCTTGCAAACCTCGTCGTTCAGCGTCACACCCAGGCCGGGAGTTTCCGGAACCTTGATGTAGCCTCGGTTGATCATTGGCTTTTCCAGCCCATTGACGAGGTCTTGCCACCACGGCACATCCAGCGAATGGTTTTCCAGCGCCAGGAAGTTGCGTGTCGCAGCCGCGCAGTGCACGTTGGCCATGCAACTCACCGGTGTCCCTGCAAAGTGCATGGCCATCGGTACCCCATAGCCAAAGGCCATGTCGCCGATCTTGTGCGTCCGCAGAATGCCGCCCGAGGTGGCAAGATCCGGATGGATCTTGTCCACTGCATGTACACTGCAGAGCTTTTCGAAGTCCGCGATCTCGTAAATATCTTCGCCGGTAATCGTCGGTGTGGGGCTGGCATCGGTGATCTCTTTGAGCAGATCGGTGTAGTACCACGGGATCACGTCTTCCATCCATTCCAGGTTGTACTTCTCATACGCTTTGCCCAGACGAATGACAGACTTTACCCCGATGTGGCCCAGGTGATCCATGGACAGCGGCATGTCGTATCCGATGTTTTCCCGTACCGCCGAAACATATTCGCAAAGCCGGTCGATGCCCTTATCGGTCACTTCCGTCGCCATGAAGGGATGAGGTTGATTGCGCAGTTCCCACTTGCTCTCGCCCGCAGGCTGCATCACCATGCCCGGCATTCCTTCGAGCACGTTGATCCCGAGATCCATCTTCATCCAGGTAAGCCCCATCGCGACCCGTTCCTTGGCTCGTCTTCCGTACTCTTTGGGCTCGTCCGACTCTGTCGTATCGGCATAGATGCGGATCTTATCGCGCCATTGGCCACCCAGCATCTGGTAAACCGGGCAGTTGTAGACCTTGCCGGCAATATCCCAGAGCGCCATCTCGACTGCACAAACCCCGCCCGCCTGCCGGGATATGCCGCCAAACTGCTGGATCTTCTGAAACAAATAGTCGATCTTCAACGGGTTTTCGCCTACGAGGCGATTCTTGAGCACCATCGCGTATTGATATCCGCCAACATCGCGCACTTCGCCTAACCCATAGACGCCCTGGTTGGTGTCGATGCGGATGATTGGGCATGGACTGGGGCCAGGCTTGACGATGATCGCATAGCGCATGTCAGTAATCTTCAATGTTGAGGGACTGGAGTTCAGGTTGACGTTCTTAACTGCCGGTTCCGTCTGGGCCGCGGCCTTTTCCAACTCGTAGCGGCTCAGAAGGCCACCGGCCATCATGGCCATCGATGACTTGAGCACGCCACGGCGATTGAACTTTGATTTAAAAAAATCAGACATTGTTACGTTCCCCTTTGATATTGGATCATTGCAGAATGACTCTAACCTCACCACATCTCCTCGAGCGCCTGGCGCGCCTTCCGGGATGTCTCCGCATGGGATGGAAAAAAGAAAGGATAACGCAGTACCCAGCAGGTCGCATGGGGGCCCGCAAGGGCCCCCATGAACGGGTTAGAAGTAGAACGTCGCCGAGGCCTGCAAATCCCGGTTGTCGTTTACCGTACCGGTAATCTGGCCGGCCTGCGCCGAGCCGATTGCCGTGTTAGGGGTGGAGAAGTTCGGCGTGTTGAAAGCGTTGAAGGCGTCGAACTTGAGGTTCAAGCTCTTGTCCTCGTACAGCTTGAACCGCCGCTGCAGCCCAATGTCCCAATCCTTGGTCGTGGGGCCGTACAGCACGGAGCGCGCTACGTTGCCATAGGTGTTCGCGGGCGGTGTTTGGAAGGCGCAAACAGAGCCATTCGCCAGCGACGTTTCCCCGATGGGACAGAGAGTGGCGTTGAAGAAGCGCAGCGGGTTGCCGTGGTCGATCTTGCCTCGACCGCCTATCCGGTTGGGCCAGCTCGGCGCGCCGCTGTTCACACCACTGTTCAGACTCACCGAAAACGGAGGTCCCGAGTTGTAGGTCGTAATTGCGTCAATCTCGAAGCCGCCGACAATCTTCGAAACAAAACCGCTGTTGAGGAACTGCTTGTTGCCACCGAACGGAAGTTCGTAGGTAACACTGCTGACCAGGCGGTGCTTCTGATCAAAGCCAGAGGCGCCATAACCCGCCCTCAGGTTGGTTACCGTTTGTGGGTTGCCGGCCGAGCCGCCACCCGAGGCGGCCGAACCGCCGTAGTCAAGCGACTTGCTATAGGTGTAGCTGATAAGCGACGTCAGCCCGTGGGTGTAGCGCTTGTTGTAATTGACCTGCAGGCTGTTGTAGTTCGACGCGTTGATCATGTCTTCCTGCACCCACGTCGAGATGTTGTTAATCGGCTGATACAGGCGGCGCAGCGTCTGTGAAGTAGGTCCACCGGGCTGAATCAGGCCGACCTCGTTGGGGCTGTAAGCGTAGGTCAGATGGATGCTATGACTGCCGGCATACGCCAGCCCGACCACGCCACCCAGAGTCTGGTGCTCCAAACCAAAGGTATAGGTTTGCATGTTCGGCGTCTGGTTCTGCCGCGAATGACCGATAAGTGCCGGATGCGCTGCATTCAGCGCAGCCGTACTCGTCAGAGAGGAAAGCGGCAGAGCGACCGCACCCTGCGGGAACGGGTTGCTGAGAATCGGTTGGCAACTCGCCGTCACATTGGTCGCAGTGCACTGGTTGGCAGGCGCAAAGGCACTCGGTAAGGGGAAGGTGGCCGGGCTGGAGAAGGTCTGCGAAATAGTATAGGGCGGGTTTTGTCCCAGCTCGTCGGACGCCGAGAACGGGTCGGGGAAGTAGGAGATACCGAAGCCCGCCCGGATCACTGTCGATCCTTTGCCGTTGAGGTCGTAGGCCAGGCCGAAGCGAGGTCCAATGTCGCCGTAGCGGGTCTGAATGCCTGCTGTTCGGCTAACACCGTTCTGACCGGCGAAATCAAACACCAGCGTATTTTCGTTGAAGTTCGCCAGCTTGTTGTCCTTCTCCACATCCGGGGTGAATACGTCATAACGTATGCCAACGTTGAGAGTCAGGCGGGGAGAAACTTTCCAATCATCCTGGACAAAGCCGGAGTACTGCACGTTGGTGATGTAGTACGGCGTGATCAGGAAGTTGCGGCTGCCGGCGTTGGGAAAGCCGAGCAGGATGGACGCCAGGCCGGCACCGCCGACAGCTGCCGTGCCGCTGTCAGTGAAGTTGTCGTTGAAGGTCAACCCGCCGCGCGTCGTGGTATTGGTAAACGGTGAAGCCAGAACACGGACGTAGCGGAAGCCAAACTTCAAGGAGTGATTCTGTTTAGTCCAGGAGAAGGTGTCCTCTACCTGGATGTCGGTTTGTACCGGGTGCGCAGGCAGGAAGGCGGTGCCGCCCTGCAAACAGGTGAACTCGTTACCGCAGGCGCTGCCGATGGTGAGGTTAGGCAAGCCGGTTGTGTATTGGGAAATATTCAAACCCTGGATACCCAGCGAAGTGGACGAGTTGTGCCCAAAGTCCGACTGGGTTGTGAACGGATTCGTCCGTGAGTAGCCGGCGCGAAACTCGTTGAACAGGGAGGGACTGAAAACGTGTGTCTCATTCAACGCTAGTCCCTGCGCGATCAGCGTGGTGAGCTGAATGCCGGCCACGTAGGGTCCGAGGTCGAACTGCTTCGCTGCGGTCGGAGGCGTCGGTAAGCAGCAGGTACCCTGACCGCCGGTCAGCGGATTGGGAGCGTCTTGCACGAACTTCTCGTAGCTAAAACGCCCAAACATGGAATCCTTGTCGCTCAAGTGATAATCCACGCGTGCGTTGCCACCGTTGTCGTCGATGATCTGGTCGGCGGTTGATACGTAGTTGTTGAAGCTGCCGGGAAGCGTTGGCAACGGATAAATGCTGGCAAGGTTAAGCCCTACCTGGGCGAGGCGTGAAGGGCAAATAACGTTTGGCTGCCCACCGTTACAGCCCATGAACTGGGTCCTGCTATAAACCGTTTGACCGGAGCCATTCACCGTTGCGACGGTCGAGAGCGGATCGTAGATCGGGATCACCGCGCCGTTGGTGCCTGTGTAACCGCTAAAGTCACCAATGCGCTCTGCCGCCGTCGGCACGTTGTTGTCATTGACGATGCCTTTCAGCGAGCGCTGCCCATAGTAGTCGGCAAAGTAAAAGAGCTTGTCCTTGATGATCGCGCCGCCGACTGCGCCTCCAAACTGGCCACGGCGATACGCAGGCTTCTGCACCGCGCTGCCCACCCGTGCAAAGTAATTGCGCGCGTCGACTGCGCTATTGCGCAGGTAGAGAAAGACTTCGCCATGCAACGCGTTCGCACCAGAACGAGTCGATACCGATACCACGCCCGCACCTACGCCATAATTGGCTGCGTATGATCCTGTCAGTACTTTGAACTCGGCGATCGATTCAACCGAAGGCTGCACCATGACGGTGTTGAAGGTGTATTCGTTATCGACGATTCCGTCGACCATCCACGCGTTCGTATTTGCCTGGCTGCCCAGAGCGTTAAAGTTCGAGGCGGCGCGCGGATTGAAGGAGCTGGAGCCGGAGAGGTTTTCGCCCGCCTGGCCCGTGGTGACTCCCGGCACCAGGTAGACCAACTGTGCGAAATTGCGGCCGTTCAACGGCAGGTTCTGCACTTCGCGCTTGCCCACTACCTCACCCAGTTCCGAACTGTCGAGCCGAATCAGCGGCGGCGCGCTGGTTACTTCCACGGTTTCATTTGCGCCGCCAGTCTCAAGCGAAAAATCGACCTGGGCCTTCTGGTCAATATCCAACACGACATTGTCCTGCCGGCTGCGCTTGAAGCCCTTCATCTCAACAACAATGTTGTAAGTGCCGGGAAGCAGGTAGGGAACGCTGTAGTTACCTTCTGTATCCGTTTGTTTGACCGACGTAGTGCCCTTGCCGGTATCGGTGACAGTGACCGATGCATTCGGTATAACCGCCCCGGAAGCATCGCGAACCGTGCCCAGAATGCTGCCTGTTGTGACCTGCGCGATGCCTGCCGCGCAAAAGGTGAACAGCACGACGAATACAGCTGCGAGAGCTGGCGTTTTCTTAAACTTCATGGTCCCTAGACCTCCGAAAAGTGTGAAACCCCTTTGCTTACAACACTGCAGTCTCTTGCGACAGAAACTTACGCAGTTTCTCCCGTGTGTTTTTTCAAGTAATAGGAGCGGGTAACTTTATAGATAACTTGGTACACAACTGTCAAAGGAAAACTGTGATGTACCGCAATGTGGTATTTGCCCGCCCAAAGCTGATCGCGTCCGGCGCAGATAAACTAATCGGGGAGATAAGTGAACAAACCGATGAAGATTCTGCAGTCGTTGCTCGTAACTCTTCTTGTAACAGTGACCTGCTCTGCCGCGTCGGTGTATCCCACGCGCCTTGACGACCCGGCGGCGGTCTATCTCACTGCGGAGGAATTTCACGTTCACGGCGACGGCAAGGAAGATGACAGCGTAGCCGTTCAGGCAGCCATCGACAAGCTGCAGGCGGGCAAAGGCGAAGGCATTGTTTTTGTGGGCCCCGGCCGTTACCGTATCAGCCGCACCCTCTACCTCTGGCCTGGCGTGCGCCTCATTGGCTACGGCGCTCAGCGGCCCGTCTTTGTTCTGGGCGAAAACACCCCGGGATACCAGGACGGCATAGCCTATATGTTCTTCTTCGCCGGTGCGCGTCCCCGGCCAGCGGGCGGCGCGGGCCCAGTGCGATCCTTTTACCACCCACCGCCCACACCGCGGGGAGTCGTACCGCCGAGAAACGACGTGCCTGACGCCAATCCCGGCACCTTTTACTCGGCCATGAGTAACGTCGACTTCGAGATCGGTCCGGGCAACGCCGGTGCTGTCGCCATTCGCTTTCATGCCGCGCAACACGCCTTTCTCAGCCACATCGACTTCTCCATCGGTTCTGGATTCGCCGGTGTGCATGAGGTTGCGAACGAGGCCGAGGACCTCCACTTCCACGGCGGTCAGTTCGGTATCATGGCCCGCAAACCCTCACCTGCGTGGCAATTCACCCTCATCGACTCCACCTTCGACGGCCAGCGGGAAGCCGCCATCCGGGAAAATGAAGCCGGCCTAACCCTGGTCCATGACGAGTTCCGCAACGTACCCACTGCCGTCTCGATCGATCCCCACTACTCCGATCAGCTCTGGATCAAGGAGAGCCGTTTTGAGAACATCAGCGGCCCCGCAGTCCTTATCGGCAATGATGCCAGCCGCATGACGGAAATCAACTTCGAGAATGTGTCTTGCAGTCACGTACCCGTCTTTGCGAAGTTGCGTGAGAGCGGCCGCGAATTCCGCCAAGTCGCTGATACGTATCAGGTCAAGGTCTTTTCCCACGGCCTCAGCCTGGCCTATCCGGGCGCGCCCGCGGCAATCCAGACTCGCTTCGAGCCCTCACCGCTCTCCACATCGCCGGTACCCACCCCGCCTGCGATTGCGCCATTACCTGACCCTGCTACATGGGTCAACATCCACTCCCTCGGCGTCAAGGGCGACGGCCTTACCGATGACACGCTTGCGCTGCAGAAGGCAATTGACACTCACACGGCGCTTTATTTCCCCAGCGGACGCTACCTGCTCCACGACACGTTGGCGCTTCGCCCCGACACGGTTCTGATCGGCCTGCACCCCAGCACCACGCAATTCGATTTGAACGATGGCACGCCTGGCTTTGAGGGCCCCGGCTCTCCTAAGCCGCTGCTGCTCGCGCCTCCCGGAGGAGCCAACATCATCACCGGTCTAGGCATCTTTACTGGCGGCTTCAACCCCAGCGCCGCCGGCCTTCTCTGGCGTTCCGGCAAAGACTCGCTGGTGGACGATGTCCGATTCCTGGGCGGCCACGGTACCAACGCGCCAGACGGCACGCGCATGAATCCCTATAATGCGACCCACAGCGCGGACCCCAACCCTCATCGCAAGTGGGACTCGCAGTACCCCAGCCTCTGGATCGATGGCGGCGGCGGCACCTTTACCAATATCTGGACCCCGGACACATTCGCGCAAGCCGGCATCCTGATTTCGAACACTACCATTCCGGGCTTTGTTTATGAGCTCTCGAGCGAGCATCACGTACGCGCGGAAATCAAGCTGAACCATGTGGCGAACTGGCAGCTCTACGCGCTGCAGACGGAGGAAGAGAGCGGCGAAAGCCAGGATGCGTCTTCCCTTGAAATCGACCACTCCAGCGATCTCACCATCGCCAACTATCACGGCTATCGCGTGACTCATATGGAGAAGCCTTTCCCCTACGCGGTGCGAGTGGCCGATTCCACGAACATCCATTTCCGCAACGTGCATGTGGATGCCAACAGCTCCATCGGCCTATGCGATGCTTCGGGCGCCTGCCGCCAAGCGGTGCGCTCCAACAAGGTGCCCTTTGAAAACACCATTGTTGATCAGACGCTGCATGCCGAGGTACGAGATCGCGAGTTCGCCTGGCTCGATCTATCCGACAACAAGCCGATACCCGCGACCCAATCGACCTCCAACCTCACGGATAAAGGTGCGCGGGTCGAGCGTCTCGCCACCGGCTTCTACAACATCTCCGGCGCAGCCACGGATGCGTCGGGGCAGCTCTATTTTGTCGATGCGCATTTCCAGCGCATTTACCGCTGGTCGCCTGAGTCGCAATACGCTGCAGTGGTCAGTGACGCTCCCATTGATCCGGCGAATCTCGTCTTCGACAAGGCCGGCGACCTCATCGTTGTTGCCTCCGGCGGCAAGGACCTTACTGCTTATGCCCTGCGTCCTGATTCATCTCGGCTAACTCTGCTGAAGCTGGAGCCGGCGGCTGAGCGGCCCGGTCTCACCGCGGCGCTCCCAGTCGATTATTGGTTCAATGGCGACTTCGCCGAGACACTCTCTGCCACCCAACCCTATACGTATACGTCACTGCAGCAAATGTTCGAGAAGGGCCTTGGCACCCGCACTGCGTATCAATTCGTTTCTCCTGACGGAACTCTCTTTATTCCGACGAATGCTCCCATTGTGCAGGGTGAACCGTACTTTGGTACCAAATGGGCGCCTGTTCTCGAAGCCTATGGTCTGGTTAAAGGTATAGACGGCAAACCCTTCTACGCCACGAATGAAGCCGAGCAGCGCACCTATCGCGGTCTGCTCAACCCAGATGGATCCTTGTCGCAGATCACGACCTTTGTCGAGCAGGGCGGAGAAAGCCTGGCCCAGGACGCCGACGGCAATGTCTATCTTGCAGCGGGACAGGTTTTTGTCTACTCACCTGCTGGTAAGTTTCTAGGCAGCATCGAAGTGCCCGAGCGTCCGCACGACATTCTCTTCGGGGGCAAAGATCGCCGCACCCTCTACCTGCTAAGTGACCACTCGGTGTACGCGATACGCATGCGTAATCCAGGCATGTGAGCTTCTAAGCCCTGTCCCTGCCACCAAGAGGGTGCCCCATATCTCGCTCGTTTTATGCAAGATGTGGGATACCACAGCCTTCGACCTGCGTACTCTGGAACCGCAATCAAGCTTTTTGCTTTGTATCAGGGCACGACTTTAGTCGTGCAGATTTTACGGTGGTAGGGGGCTAAAGTGTCTGCGTGAGAACTCTGGACTTAGTCCCGCAGGGACGTCTGAAAGTAGCCCAGGACGTAGTCCTGGGTTTGGAATGCGCCATCGAGCAGTCCCGAAGGGACGGCTGAAAATTCAGACCCGGTATTCAGTCGTCCCTGACGGGGCTTGGCCGGAAGAGCACTGTTCTCACGCAGACTCCTTAGCCCGGACCATTTTGACCAAGCAGTGGCTCGACTCAAGTCAAGCCCTCATACAAAACAAAGACCTGACGGATCTGCGATTTCTTTTCGCGTCACTCAACTAGCGGGCTCGCGTTTACGAACGCCCTCGCCCACCGGTCCATGGTGCCCCAACGTATCGTTGAGCCACTCCACCATCTGTACCTCCCAGTTCGGCACGCCGGGCAGCTTATGCCAACCACCGGTCCCATGCATCCCTCCGGGAATGCGGATGATCTCACTACTCACGCCAACCTTGCGCAGCGCCGCGTCCAGATTGGTCGCTTCGCTGAACGGGATGTACTCATCCTTATCGCCAAGGATCTGCAGAAACGGCGGGTCGCCTTTCGACACATACGTGATGGGAGACGCTTCCTTTAGCGCCTCGGTTTCGCCCTTCTCCTTAATCAGCGGGTCGAGCAGGGCGTGCACATCGGCATTGAGCGGCACAGTGGCGAAACTGCTTTGTGCGAACAATGTCACCACAGCCTGTACCTGTGCACTCTCGTGATCCACAGGATCCGTCGCAGAAGGATCGCCAGGTAAATTCAAAAGCCCCACCATATTGCTCAAAAAGCCGCCCGCCGAGCCGCCGACCAGTGCGATGCGATTGGGCTGTCCATCCCAACGGCTCGCATTGTGGCGGATGAAGCGGATCGCCCGCTCCACGTCGTACACCATGTAGGGATAGGGATACTTCGGCGCCAGGCGATAGTTGATGGAGAAGACCGCGTACCCTGCGGGAGCAAGAAAGTCGGCGCAATAAGCCTCGCTGCCGCTCTTGCTGTTGCCCCGCTGGTAGCCGCCACCGTGGATGATGATCGCGATCGGATGAGGCCCCGGGCCCTTGGGAGCGTAGTAGTCCATGGTCAGCTGCTGGCCGTCCGCTACGCCGTACACAATGCCATCCTGGGTAGGTGTCCGCACATCCGCAGCCGACGCGGACGCCGCTAAGACCAGCCAGACCAGCGCACCTTGCAGAAACCGGTACCTTATCTTCATGCTTCCTTTCACGCGCCGAGCGGGCGCTCCGGATGCACCGTCATCCACAGAACACCGCCCAGGGCTGCCAGCGCCGCGGCGATGGCAAACGAAGTAGTCCAGCCGAAGCGCTGGGCTACCCAGGGCGTGAGTGACGCGGTGACCGCCCCCCCAACCTGCGCCCCCATGTTCACCATGCTGGAGAAGACGCCCGAGCTCCGGCCCGCGATATCGGCCGAAACCGACCAGAACGAGCTTTGCGAGACATACAGCGCGCCCGCACCACCGGCCAGGATGACTCCCGCGAGCTGAGGGCTATGCACTCTTGACCCCAGCACCAGAAAGATGGCGGTAAAAAAGAACGCCACCGAAGCCAGGCCGCAGCGGCCTGTGCGCAGCCCATACGCGCGTGTTAGCCGGTCACTCACGGCTCCCCCGGCGAGACAGCCAATCGTCATCGAAAGAAACGGAAGCATGGAAAACAGAGCGCTGGCTTTGAGATTGAAACCGCGCACCTGCGCCATGTAGAGGAAGAACCAGCTAAAGAAAATCCAGGCAGTGTAACCGAAGCCGAAGTAGCAAATAATAAGCGCCGGCAGATCTCGACGCCGCAGGATGGCTCCCCAGGAAATAGTCGTGGGGGCCGACCCGGCAGGCGCGGCGCTCTCCGCGATGCCTTCCTGAATGAGATGCAGCTCAGACGGTGAGACCTTGGGATCCTCTTCCGGAGTATCCCGGGCCAACCACCACCACACACCTCCTGCGATCACACCAATCACGGCGCTGAACCAGAAGGCGGACCGCCAACCGTGATGGAGAATAAACCATGCCAGCAGGGGTGGAGTGAGGCCGCTCCCCGCGCCCACACCGGCGAAGATGAGGCCGTTGATGAACCCGCGTTCCTGCACCGGCACCCACCGGGCCACGAACTGGTTGGCAGCCGGATAAATCACGGCTTCCCCGGCGCCCAGCGCGAAACGGATGCCGATGAGGAGCACCACGGCCTGCGATATGCCGGGAGGGATGAGCGTGGTAAGAGCAGTGGCCACGCCCCACCACACGACGCCCAGCGTGATCACCAAGCGTGGCCCAAACCGGGACGCGAGCCATCCGGCGGGAACTTGAAAACCCGCGTAGCCGATGAGAAACGCGCTAAAAATCCACCCGAGTCGTTGGTTTCCCAGCCCGTATTCAGAACTGATCTGGAGTCCGGCGATCGAAATATTCGTGCGATCGAGGAAAGAGATAGCGCTAAGAACGAAAAGCCAGAATGCCAGCAATAATCTCTTCCGCGTGGGACGCTCTGCATACATCGGTAATTGCTCCTGAGATCAGCGAGACCCCGGCCGTCGCAGCGGCCGCAACAAATGATATCTCACCGAATCCTCCGTCCAGCCTCACGTTATGATGCGTGTGTACCCGGGCGGAGGGTTTCGTGTGTTTTTCAGCAAGCGCCAATTTTGTCGGCAGCGCCATACTCGGAGCCATCGGGGTGGCGACACTGACCGAGGTGAAGCACCGGCGAGAGCTGCTTTTTGCCGCCATGCCCTCGCTCTTTGCCCTGCATCAGTTCACCGAGGGGTTTGTCTGGCTGGGACTCGATCATAAATTGCCGCCTATCGTGGCCCACGACGCCGGGGCGGCATTTGTCTTGTATGCCCAGGGCTTCCTGCCGTTTCTGTTACCGCTGAGCGTTCTTCTCATCGAGCCAACCCGGGACCGGCGACGCCTCATGCTCGGTTTCTCTATCTTAGGAGGCGGACTCATGGTTTACCTGCTGTGGGGGCTGATCGCCTATCCCCTGCAGGTTTCCGCGGGAGATCACGGCATCGTTTACCTGAACCGCATTACCACGACAACCCTGGTCGCGATGCTCTATGTGACCGCGACCTGCGGTGCGTTGTTCTTTTCCGGGTTTCGCGCGTTGGTCTTGTTAGCATGGCTTAACTTTGTCGGTCTTCTGGTCGTGATGGTGGTAAGGCGATACGAGTTTACTTCTCTCTGGTGCGCTTATGCCGCCGTGGTGAGCGTCGTCATCTACTTCTTTTTTCGCGGCAGTCGTACGGATCGGCCAGCCAAATATAGCCCGGAAGCAATCGCATGAATCCTGAACCGGCCATACAAGACCTGAGAATGTTCTGGTGGACTTTCGCCGTGAGAGGCGGTCTGGCGGTCGTCTTTGCCGTAGTCCTCTTTCTTGCCAGCAGTTTCCTGGGCATATTTTTCTTCGATCCGGTCACCCTCGTCTATATGAGCCTTCTGCTTGGCTCCTTCGTCTTAGGCAATGGTCTCCTGCTGGGCGTGGCGACCGCTTTTGCGTTCGAGCACCAGTTGCATCTCCGGTGGCTGACGCTCTGTGAAGGTTGCTTCGAATTGCTCCTCGGCGTGTACATCGGCATTTCCTTGTTGATGACTCCCCAGTCCCTCGCTTTCCTGGCCGGTCTCCACGCCCTGGGCAACGGATGTTTTCAGGCCGCAATGGCGATGAAGCTCCGCCGGGAGCCGGCCAATCTACTCCTCCTTGGTCTGGCGGGAGTTATCTCTCTGGGTGTCGGAGTCCTGTTTCTGACCCATTTCAACCAGGCGGCCCGAGCCACGACACAAGCGTTATCCGGGTTCGAACTATTTTGCGGCGCCGTATGGATTGGGCTTGCCTTCAGGCTTTGGCGACCACGCACCTCGTAGGGTCGTCGTATACTTGTTATATGTCCATTGTGCGCAACATAGCCGGCGTGGCCAAGGGAATGAGCATCACCTTTCGCGAGATGCTGAACCCCACCGAAGTGGAAAACTACCCGGATGGACCGGGTCCCAACCGCGGTGCTTTCTTTGCCGATCGCTTTCGCGGCGCGCATGTGCTGCAGCGGGATGAGAACGGTCTGGAGAAATGTGTTGCCTGCTTCCTGTGCGCGGCGGCCTGCCCTTCCAACTGTATTTACATCGAAGCGGCCGAGAATACCGCGGAGAAGAGAATCTCGAGCTCTGACCGCTATGCCAAGGTTTACAACATTGACTACAACCGCTGCATCTTTTGCGGCTATTGCGTGGAAGCCTGTCCGACGGATGCCATCACCCATGGACATGGCTTCGAGCTGGCTTCGCTGAACGCGACCACCCTGATCCATCGCAAGGAAGATATGCTGGTCCCATCGATTGGGCTGCCGCATACTGCTGTAGCCAAAACAGACGCGGTGAAATAGAGCTATGGGTGGGCTGATGCAAGGAATAGAGACAGCGAGCAATGGGCCCAAGCGGATTTTCCATGTCAGCAGCCGGGCGAACATCATGGTCCTGCGCGACGAAATCCTTCGCATGCATGGTTTTGAAGTGGAGTCCTCCGTCCATTCCAGCGAAACAGTGGATGCGGTAGCCCACCGGGATTACGACCTGGTTTTAATCGATGTCGAGGCCGATGCTAAGGTGCAGAGCGCCCAGGAGCTGTGCGACGAGATCAAGAAGGCTCAGCCGGAGCAGCATGTAGCCTTTGTATGCAACTACCGAGTGTCCATCGAGAGCGATTGCCCCGATGAGATCATCCGCGCAGAATTCAACCCCGAGGCGCTGGTGCGCGGCGTCAAGAACGCGCTGGATAAGAACGAAGCAAACGACAGCGCCCGCGTCTAAGAGAACCCGTAGGCGCTCCCGAATTTTCCGTCTAAAACCTCAACCTCTAAACAGAAGTGTCATCCCGACCGAAGCGCAGCGCAGTGGAGGGATCTGCAGTGCGCCCGTCGGCGGTCCCGAATTTCCAGTCTAAAACCACAACCCCCAAACAGAAGTGTCATCCCGACCGGAGCGTACCCGGATTTCCTGCCACGCTGCGCTGGACAAGTCCATGTGTGCGCCCTTCCGTAAAGAAGGGCGCATGAAGTGCATCAACGCCACCAGGTTCCACAGGAAATCCGGGGGAGCGTAGTGGAGGGACCTGCTGTTTCTTTCGTTCCCACGCAGTCTGTTTTGCCCGCAACCTAGCTGGCCTTCTTCCGCGGCTGCGCTGCCTGAAACTCCGCCCTCAGCGCTGCTTCATGCATCGGCTTCTCATGCAGCAATAATTGCGTCGCCTCCAGGTGTGCATTGGCATGAAACCAATCCTGCACGATGTTGTCATACAGCAGATTGAGCACCGCCAGCAACGACATTCCCTGGTGATGAGCCATCCATTCCCGCACCAGCTTCGGCGTTTTGGTGGACTCCTGGTAATCCGCGGCCTCGTAGAAACCGTAAGCGCCCGTCCAGCCCATCTTAGCCATGCGCTTGAGATTGCGCAGTGCCTCCACCGGCTCGATGCCCAACGCCAGGCACGTGGAATAGGGCGAAACCACAGGTCCGGCCACCGCGTCCCACTTGAGCGCGATCTGCGGGATCCCGAAAGCCTGGTAATGATAATGGCCATGGTCGTCCATGCCTGCCCAACCGGATTCCGAGATACCCCAGGGGATGCCGTGCTCCTTTCCGAATGCCCGTTGGATCGCAACCACGCCGCTAAGCGTGCGTGAGACCAGTGTGTCGGGGTAACTACGCATCCAGATATTCGGCATCATGTATTCGAACATGGTGCCCGTCCAGGAGATGAGCACAGGTTGCCCGTAAGCCATGGTGTGAATGCGGCCAAGCTTGAACCAGCTTTGCTGCGGGGCTTCCCCTTTGGCCACGGTAATGAACGCGGCAATGCGCGCTTCGCTGCACAGCAAGTCGTAGCAAGCCTGATGCAGATGCTGGCGCTCGATCTCATACCCGATCGAAAGCAGCAGACGCGACTTATCCATCAGGAAGCCGAAGTCCATTTCCGTGGCAAACCGCATCGACTCCGAAGACAGGTCCTTCAGTTCGTTGGCCAGTGCCTTCAGGCCTTCCCGGGCAGAGGCTAAGGCCAAACGCAGTTCCTCGGCCAGCACCACCAGGGGAGAATCGGAAGCGAGACTGCTGGAGGCCCGTGCGATGCGGGCATCCAGGTCCGCGGCCAGGCCACTGGCGGCACCCGTCTGTACCGCCGCAGCAGTTTCGGCCATTCCCTGCAGCTGGGGCAAAGCAAACAGCGGCGCGAACTGGGGCAACAGCCAAGGCATGTAGTCGCGAACGATGGTGACCATCGCGCGGATGCGGCGCTGAGTTTCCGCCAGCCACCAGGATGCTTCGCCCGTTGCAGGAACGCTGAATTCCGGCGCCTCGGCGGTCGCCAGGGCCCAGCCAACCCAAACCTCTGCGCTCGCATTGAGCGCCGGCGGAGCCAAAGCCTTCAGGCCTGCGGGTGCATCCGGCAAACCTGTGAGCAATTGCCAATGATCACGAATGCCGGAAAACAAACTGGGGTCGAGGAGCGGTTGACGCAGCATCCCTCGACAACCGGTACGCAAGGTATAAAACGAAGCCGCAAGGTTGCCGCTATCGACCGAAGAGATGGTAATCGGACGAATGGGATCCAGCGTGCGTGTGTCATACCAGTTGTAGATGTGCCCGCGAAACTTCTCCAGCTTGTCGTAGGTTTGCAAGCTGTGCTCGGTCAGTTCCACGAATTCGGGAACGGTCAAATATCCGAAGGTGTGAGCTGCCTGTCGTGCATTGAGCAAAAGCCCGAAGTTCGTGGGCGAGACGCGCCCTGCCTCGAACAGACCCTCTTCCTCGACGTTATCAGGAATCAGGTAGTTGTGACCCTCGACGCCAAACTGGTTGAAATAGCGCCAGGTTTTCAGTGCCAGCTGACGAAGGAAGGTATCTTCTTCGGACGTGAGCTGCGGCCGGGTCTGTTGAGGAGAGTTATTGAGCCACGCAGTGATTCCTCCGGCAAAGGCCCACAAGATGAGGATCGGAAGCGCCACCAGCAGCGATTGCGGATGCCGCAGAAAGACAAGCACTCCGACGATCAGCGCGACCAGGGGCGACATGAGGAGGTAGCGATCGACGGGCGTACGGCTTTTTGCCGACGTTTCGGCCTCCGCTGCGGTTTCCCACTCCAGCAGACGCTGCCCGGTGATGAAGCTACGGACCAGCGAGCGAATGATGGCGTCGAGCGCGAGCAGCGTCTGATGAGGCAGGTAAACCAGGGTGAGCAGGGCGATGAACGTACCCTGTCCAAACCCGCTGACGGCATCGCGCATGGCGCCAGGTAACTTGGTGACGTAGGCACGACCCACGCTGAAGACAAGCTGCACCAGCGTGGGCACGAACATGAGGAACAGGGTGAACGCCGTCCAATAAAGCGCGCCGCCAGGCAGCCCGAGCCAGCCCGCGAGCAACAGCGCGAAGGTAGAAGTTTCCACCAGCGACCGGCGCAGATTATCAAAAATTTTCCAGCGCGAAATCGTGGCAATGGGATTGCGAACATACCGTCCGGATTCATCCGGCACCTTGCTGAAGAGCCACTGTGCAATCTGCCAGTCGCCCCGCAGCCAGCGGTGTTTGCGCCGCGTGTAAGCACTGTAGTGAGATGGGTAATCGTCGATGACCTCAATATCCGTGGTCAACCCAACCCGGGCATAGGATCCCTCGATCAGATCGTGGCTGAGCAGGGAATTGCGCGGAAAGCGGCGATCCAGCACTGCGTGCAGCGCGTTGATCTCGTAAATGCCCTTGCCGGTAAAAATTCCTTCCCCGTAAAGGTCCTGATAGGCGTCGGAGATGGCGCGGGTGTAGATATCGAAGCCCGTCTGCCCGGAATAGATGGAGGCCATGCGCGAGCGCGATGCCGATTGCACACTCACCCCGACCCGCGGCTGCAGGATGCCGTACCCCTCGGTGACGATGCGCAGTTCGGGATCGATGACCGCGCGATTGAGCGGATGCGCCATGGCCCCGATCATGCTGTGCGCCGTGCCTCGAGGAAGCTGGGTGTCAGAATCCAGGGTGATGACGTATTGCGCATGGGTGAGCGCGCTGAGATTGCCTGCTTTCACCGGGAATGGATCAAACTGGCCTTTGAGCAGCTTGTTGAGATCCAGTAGCTTCCCCCGCTTGCGCTCCCAGCCCATCCACACCCCTTGGCGTGCATTGAAGATACGGTGGCGGTGAAGCAGAAAGAACGATCCGGCTCCCGCATTGGCATAGCGTTCGTTCAGTTCGTCGGTGAGCTGTATGGCCAGCTCCACCAGGGGATCTGTGTCGTTTTGCCGTGGGCGCGTGACCGAGTCGGGAAGGTCGGTGAGCAAGCCAAAGTGTATGTTGCGGTCCTGGTTGGCCAGGTAGCGGACCTCGAGATCGTCGAAGAGCTCGCGTACCTGCTTCTCCTTCATCAGCAGGGTAGGTATCACCACCAGGGTGGTGAACGGCTCCGGCACGCCTTTCGAAAAGTCGAGCTTGGGCAAGGCATAAGCCTTGAAAATCGCAGTGACCGTGTTGTTCACCAGGTCCACGGCACCCTGCGTCACCGGGAGCAATAGCAGCAGGAAGGCCAGCGTAAGGCCGCCGAAGATCGGGTACGTTGGCACCAGGGGAGCCAGAATCAGGCCGATGAGCACCACGGTGATGATCTGAATGCCGCCGATATAAAAGTCGTCTGCGTTGTTCCAGATCGACTGCCGAAGCCGGTCGATGAAGCGCGGGCGATAGCCGACACGGGAAGCAAGCTGAGGAAAGCCGCGATCGATGATGTAGTAGCCGACATGCGCGCGCCGGGTGCGAAGGCGCGGGTCTTCTACTCGGTGCTTTTCCCTGGATTCCAGGGCCAGGGTGAGTGCTGCCTGAGCCACTTCCAATTCCGTGCAATCGGAGTAGCGTGCAATCTCCGCGACCCGCTTGCGGTAGGACTCCCGGCTATCGAAGTCCATAAACCGGTACGCGTTAGCGGGGTCCTGTTGGAGGACAGGGTCGTAGACCACCAGCGGCTCGATCAGGGTGAACCAATCGGCGTAGCCGATGTCGCGCAGGCTTCTCATGCGCGTCTTAAGCAGTTCGGCGCCGGCCTCGGTATGCGATGCCTCATCCTGGAGCACTTCGTTGGCCTGTACGATGATCTCTTCCAGCAGCAAAAATTTGAGGACCGGAGCGAGAGCCCACAGCTCGTTGAGCTCCAATGCATCGTATTGCTGCACCTGGTCGATAAAGATCTTGATCGCGTGGGCGTGATATTCCGATCCGGTGGCCTGTAGATAGGCGTCAGCCACGGTTACAATGCGCGGCTCGTCATTTTCTTGGTCGCGGACGGTCCGAGGCAAACGGCCAAGCTTCTTCCGTATGGTAGAAACTTCGATAACGACCGAGCGCAACAGGCGTGGATTTTGCCGCAATTCGAGCAGCGGGTCCAGCTTCTCTCCCGGCAGGTAAGTGGGCACAGGCCGGGCATCGAGAATCACATACAGCTGGTCCAGCGACTGCGCGGTGGCGTCGATGCGGCGTCCAAAACTTCCCGCGCCCTCTGGCTTATGCGCGACGTGCCAGCCAGGAGCAACTCGGTCGGCGTAACTCCGTAACGACTCGGCGGAGTAGGAGTGCCCTGGTGGGATAGTAAGGGCCTGGCCGGAGCCGGATACAGTTTCGGTCATGAGTCTTCTCTCTTCGTAATCAGCGGTAGCTCGCCGCTTGCATTTCAAACATACTTGCGTAGCGTCCGCCCAGCGCCATCAGTTGCGGATGGGTCCCTTCTTCCACCAGTTTTCCCCCCTCGAGCACGACGATGCGATCCGCCATGCGCACGGTAGAAAAGCGGTGCGAGATCAGCAGCGCCATTTTCCCCAGAGTCAATTCAGCGAAGCGCTCGAACACTTCGAGCTCACTGCGGGCATCGAGCGCGGCCGTCGGTTCATCCAGCACCAGCAACTGAGCGTCGCGCAGATAAGCGCGGGCCAAAGCAACCCGTTGCCATTCTCCACCGGAAAGCTCAACCCCGCTCTCGAACCGGCGGCCCAGCATTTGATCATAGCCGCCGGGTAGCTTGGCGATCACGCTTTCCGCCAGGCTCTTGTGCGCCGCCTCTTCGATATCGCTCTGCGAGTGTTCGCTTTCCACCCGTCCCACGCTGATGTTTTCCCGGGCGGTCATTTCGTAACGCATGAAGTCCTGGAAGATGACTCCAATTTCGTGATGCAGATCTTCCAGCTTGTAATCGCGAAGGTCAACTCCATCCAGCAGAATCTGCCCTTCGGTCGGGTCATAGAGCCGGGTAATCAGCTTGACCACCGTGGTCTTGCCCTGGCCGTTCTCCCCGATCAACGCGATTCGTTGCCCTGGCTCCAGGGTGAAGTTGAAGTCGCTCAGCACCCGGCGGGTAGTGCCGGGATAAGCAAAGCTGACATTGCGAAACTCAAAGCCGCGACGAATCGGACGCGGCATCAGCAACCCATCCGGCTTCGACACCACCGTCGGTTTCATCTCGAAGAAGGCCAGCAGGTCGGTCAGGAAGAGAGCCTGGTCTGCAATGCCAGAAGCGGTAGAGAACACCTGCTGCAGGTTGCTGGAGGCCTGAATGATGGCATTCGTCAGATAGTAGAACTCGCCGATGCTGTTGTAGTTGCCCGTGACCGCGCGCCAGATGACAAAGGCGTAAGCGCCATAGTAGCCAAGCGTGGCAATCACGCCGAGCAGACCTCCGGCGATCAGCTTCTTGCGCGAGAGGGCGACATTCTCCTCGTAAATACCCTGCGACAGTTGCGTGAAGCGGTCCGACAGGAACGGGCTCAGGTTGAAGAGCTTGAGCTCTTTCGCCCCTTCCCGGCTGCCGGCTACCTGGCGCAGATAATCCATTTGCCGCTTGGCCGGAGTCTGGCGGAAATTCTTCGCATATCCAAGAAAGGCGAAATGGGTTTCTCCCAGAAAAGTGGGGAGCACGCCGAGCGCCAGCAGAAGCACCAGCCACGGTGAGTACCAGAGCAGGATCCCGGTCCAGATCAACGTCGTCAGGGTCTGTTGGAAGAGCCGGCCCATCTGCTGGATCATGGCCAGGCGATCTGTTGCCTGTACCCGCGCCCGTTCCAGGCGGTCGTAGAAGACGGGATCTTCGTAGGTCGTCAGGTCCAGCGCTGCCGCCTGCTTCATGACCCGGATGCTGACGAAGTGCGTGTAGCGATCGGCCAGCAGGCTATCGCTATAGTCGATGCCCCGTATCAGAAGCCCGTTCACCACGTTGAGGCCGGCTTCCAGGCCGACCAGCCACCAAAAATGCGGGGGAACCCCCTGGTGGCTGAAATAGTGCTGTACCCCGTTCAGAATCAGTGCCGCGATGCCGGCAATCGCCGCCGGTAGGGCAGCCACCAGGATACGCAGCAGCAGCCCCCAAACGACCACGGCGGGGCCCGATTGCCACAGGATGCCGAGCACCGGCGGCACGTTCTTGAGCGCTTGCACCCGCTCGCGCCATGCGCTGCGGGCGGACTGTGGACTGGCTTCCGTCATTCACGTTCCGATTCTTGGGGCGGACCAGACCCTCTGCAGGCTGGGTAGTTGATGGCCTTTACTTACTAATGTTACCAATCAGATGCACTTCCAGCTTGCCTTGTTGGCTATAAGAGTTGAGCCCAAGGCCGAAACCGCCCCTTGCGGCGCGAGTGGCTGAGGGACGGGCCCTGTGACGCCACGACAACCTGCCTGGGCAAACCAGGAGTATGGTGTCAACTCTCTCCTGCGTTCTGAAAAGAAACGGGGAACATGAGATTCGGGGTGCACAGCTTTAAGCGCATCTCGCTAATTCCATGAAACACCGCAGTACTGAGTTCGTCACGTAGTGCCCGTGCATCTGTCGCTCTCGAATTGAGGGCATGATGGCATCATTCTACGAGTTGTGCTGTAGGGAATGTGGCAAGCGCTTCCCGAACGGGCCGCTTTCCTCCTGCGATGAGTGCTTTTCCTCGCTTGAAGTAGCCTACGATCTGGCCGCGGCCAAAGAGACCTTCACCCGCGAGCGCATTGCCCGGGGGCCGCAGAGCATGTGGCGCTACCAGGCCTTGCTGCCAGTGCCGGACGACTACGTGCCGACCACTCCTTCCGGCATGACCCCTTTGATGGCTGCCCCGCGCCTGGGCAAGCGCATCGGAGCCACCAATCTTTACCTCAAGAACGACGCGGTTTGCCTGCCCACGCTGAGTTTTAAGGATCGCGTGGTCTCGGTGGCCCTCGCCGCGGCCAAGATCTTCGGCTTCGACACCGTAGGCTGCTCTTCGACTGGAAACCTGGCCAATGCCGTGGCCGCCCACGCCGCGCGCCTTGGCTTGAAGACCTACATCCTGGTGCCCACGGATCTGGAGCCTGCCAAGATCCTGAACACCCTGGTGTACGGAGCAAACCTGGTACGGATTGACGGCAACTACGACCAGGTGAACCGCCTGTGTTCGCAGATCGCAGAACGCTACAACTGGGGCTTTGTGAACGTCAATCTTCGCCCCTATTACGCCGAGGGCTCGAAGACCGTGGGATACGAGATTGCCGAACAGCTGGGGTGGCGGCTGCCTGACAATGTGGTGGTTCCCATGGCGGGAGGCGCCCTGATTTCCAAGATCCGCAAAGCCTTTGGCGAACTGATCGAACTAGGCCTGGTCGAAAAGAAGAACGTGCGCTTTTTTGGCGCGCAGGCCACGGGTTGTTCGCCCATCGCCCACGCGGTGAAGAACGGCTTGGCGCATCACGAGCCGCAGCGGCCGAGTACGATTGCGCGCTCGCTGGCCATCGGCAATCCCGCCGACGGACCGTACGCCATCCGCACCATCAACGAAAGCGGTGGCTGGGCTGAGGATGTTTCTGACGTCGAGATCGTTTCCGCGATCCAGGAGCTGGCCGAAACCGAAGGTGTGTTCACAGAGACCGCCGGGGGCGTGACCACCGCGGTCACGGCGCGCCTGTATGCTCATGGCCGGATTGCCCCCGGCGATCTGACCGTGATGGCCATCACCGGCAACGGTCTGAAAACCCTGGATGTGCTTCAGGGCAAGTATGAACAGCAGCAGGCGATTCGCCCGCGTTTGGCTGATTTTGAGGCCCTGGTCGAGCGGGATAGAGTCGAGCAGGATAGAGAGGAAGTTTATGTCCGTTAGAGTGGTATTGCCGAATGCGTTTCAGAAGCACACCAATGGAACCCGGGAAATACAATCCGCAGCCCAGAATCTGCCCCAACTGATCACTGAGATTGAGACCAGCTTTCCCGCGCTCAAGCCCCATCTACGCGACAACGATGGCAAGGTGCGCCGCTTCATCAACTTTTACGTCAACGAAGAAGACATCCGCTTTCTAGGCAACGACGAGTACGCCTTCAAAGACGGCGACGAGGTGTTGGTAATCCCCTCCATCGCCGGCGGTTCTTTGTAGCTCTGTCCCAACTCTCCGGTTCAAGAGCGGACCCCTTGGCCCGAAGGGCCATAGCAGCGTCAGAGGGAATCGACGGGTGCCCCACGTTCGCCAAAGCGTACGTGGGACGAAAACGATGGGCGTAGCCCAACGATCGCTTTCGCTGAACTGCTCACAAACCCATCGAGCGTTTGCAGACTCTAAAGCCCTGGATACAAAACAAAGAGCTGAGAGATCTGCGGTTCCTTTTCAGAACCTACAGCGCCGGTAACCCGGCAGACTCATAGATCTTCGACATGTATTTCATGTCGAGCAGGCCCTCTTCTCCCGCCGTCTTTGGCGTCTGGTCTTCCAGAATGCACTTCGAGAAGTAGTCCGCCTGCGCCGTAAACTGCGAGGGATCCTTATTGGGGTTGGGCTCGTCGAGGATCGTCGGCTTCCCACCTGCCGCGTCAACGAACTGGGCCGTAAGATGCAGCCCCTCGTAGGGAAAAGCCGGTTCTGCATAAAGGAAACCCAGCGACCCATGCACCCGGTAGAACCCATTCATCGACGCGCCGTACGTGGTGTTGCAACTGGCAACCGCCCCGGAAGGAAACTTCATCGTCCACGACACATTCTCCTCAACCGTATCGAATCGCCCATCATGATCGATGACGGAAGAAAAGGCCTTAATGTCGGTAGGCTCCTCGCCAGTGAGATACCGGCAGGCATTAAGAGAATAGACGCCCATATCCATCAACGGACCCCCGCCCGCCAGCTTGCGATCAAGCCGCCACTCGCCAGCCCTTTCTCGAAAGCCATTGGCACTCTCAATAGCCTGGATCTTCCCCAGCTTTCCGTCGCGGATCAGCTGCATGGCGCGGAGATTGGTAGGTTCGTAATGGCAGCGGTAGGCGATCATCAGCTTCTTATTCGCCTCCTTGCACGCCTTGATCATAGCCAGCGAATCCGCGATGGACGTAGCCATCGGCTTCTCACACAGCACGTGCTTGCCCGCGCGCGCGGAGCGGATGGTGTATTCCGAGTGCATGCTATTGGGGAGTGCAACATAAACCGCATCGATAGCCGGATTGTTCTTCATCTGGTCCATGTTTTCGTAGCTGTAGATGGAGCTCTCCGGCACGCCATATTTGGCCGCCTGGGCTAATGCCTTATCTCGATGCCCGCTCACAATCCCGGTAATCCGCGAGTTCTTGCTGGCCAATGCTCCGGGCATAAAGTGACCCATGGAAATGCGGCCCAGGCCGATCATGCAATAGCCGATCTTGCGATCGCCCCCTTGCGCCAACAGCGGCGAAACCACTTGTGAGGCTGCCCCGGCTAACGCCAGGCGGTTGAACTCTCTGCGGGTAAGCATTCCGGATCCTCCAATGAGTCGGAAGTAGTTTAGACTCTCAGAGCCAGCATGCTGAAATCGTTACTCCTTCTCACGCTTATCTTGCTCACCGCTGCCCCGGCGGTCCGTGCTGAGCTTTCGCCAGACTCTAAGTCGAGAATCGATGCCGCAGTCAGCCAGGTTTTGTCGTCCACCAAAGTTCCCAGCGCCTCCATTGCTGTCGTTAAGGATGGCCGTATTGCCTATCTCCAGGCATACGGGCAGGCTCGGCTTTCGCCTTCGATGGAAGCCACGCCCCAAATGCAGTACTCCGTCGGATCGATCAGCAAGCAGTTCACCGCGGCCGCTGTCCTTCTCCTCGCGCAGGATGGCAAGTTGACCCTGGATGATCCGCTCTCAAAGTACCTGCCTGATTTGACCCGGGCGAGCGAAGTCACCATCCGCATGCTGCTATCGCACACCTCCGGCTACCAGGATTTTTGGCCTGAGGACTACGTGATGACCTCCATGATGGTGCCCACAACCGCCCAGCACATCATGGACGTGTGGGCAAAAAGGCCGCTCGATTTTGATCCGGGCACGCAATGGCAGTATTCCAACACCAACTACGTGATTGCAGGCCGCATCGTGGAGCAGGTCAGCGGCATGCCCCTGATCGATCTGCTGAAAAAACGCATCTTCCTGCCTCTGGGCATGGACAACGTCTACGACTCGGATGCCGCTAAATTACCGGCAACCGACCCCACCGGCTACGAGCGCCACGCACTTGGGCCGCCGCGGCCTTCGCCCCAGGAAGGCGCGGGGTGGATGTTTGCCGCTGGAGAGCTTGCCATGCCGGCGCATGATCTGGCGCTGTGGGATATCAGCCTGATCGATCGTTCGTTGTTGAAACCCGGTTCTTATGAGCAGATGTTCACCCCCGTCCTGCTTAAGAGCGGTACCGATACTGGCTATGGTCTGGGAGTGGATTTAGGCAAGCGCGAGGGCCACAAGATTATTGAGCATTCGGGCGAGGTCTCGGGATTTGTCTCGGAGAACGTAGTCTTTCCCGACGATCGCGCGGCCATTGTCGTCCTCACCAATGAGATGGCCACGCAGGCCGCACGATCGATTGCAGATCGGATCATGCCCATCGTCCTTGGCATCCCCACGCCGACGCCGACCAGGCAAGAGGCTCAGGCGCTCGCAATCTTCAAGGGGCTGGCCGACGGGCACATCGACCGCAGCCTGTTCACCAACTACGCCAATGCATACTTCAACCAGCAGACGTTAGAGGATTTTGCCTCCAGTCTGAAGCCCCTGGGACCACCGCTTACCTTCAAAGAAACCAAATCAGAAGCTCGCGGCGGCATGATGTTCCGGGTCTTCACCGCCACCTTTCCCGACCGGGACCTGAGGGTAACGACCTACGAAATGCCCGACGGAAAGCTCGAACAATACTTGGTCATTCCGTAAGCAGGACAATAGGTTCGACAACCCGTCAAAGTCCGTTCCACAGCCTCGTCGGAGGGAATCGACGGGTGCCCCATGTTCGCCAAAGCGTACGTGGGCCGAAGATGATGGGCGCAGCCCAACGACCGCTTTCACTGCATATCATTGCAAATGCTCATAGGGGTTGAAGACAATCTTGGTGAAGAGAGAAGCGATCTCCGTACCCGGTCTTCCGGCCGGAGAATCGTCCTCCTGAGAGCATCGCGGAGAATGTCACGCGCCTCTTCCTCACTAACCCCTATTTCCCCACCAAACCCTCGAACTCCGGATTCTTGGAAACAAAGTTCGCCACCAGTGGGCACACCACATCCACCTTCAATTGATGGTCGCGAGCATATTCCAACGCCGTCCTCGCCAGCATCCCGGCGATACCGCGCCCGCGCAGAGCCTGGGGCACCTCGGTGTGCCACAGCGTGATCCAGCCCACGTTATCCAGCTCGAACTCGAGGTATGCGGTCTCGCCGTCTTCCTCGAGTTCGAACCTGCTCATCGTCTTTTGTTTGCTCATTTCACCTCTGCCGGTTGCATCCAGGCGCTCGGAGTGGAGTGTGAGATCTCCACTTCTTCCGGCGTCATGTCGACGGAAACATCCGCGAACAGCGGAGTACTCAAGTACCGCTCCCCCGTGTCCGGCAGCATGCACAGAACAGTCGATCCCTGCGGGGCCTCTGCGCAGACTTTCAATGCCGCGGCGAACGTCCCGCCCGAGGAGATGCCCACGAAAATTCCTTCCTTGCGCGCCAGTTCCTTGCTGCAACGCATCGCGTCTGCATTGGTGATGCGGAGGGTTTGACTGACCCCCTTCGTATCCATGGCATCGCTCACCAGCTTGGCGATGAAGTCCGGGCTCCATCCCTGCATCGGATGTGGTTTCCACGCGGGATGCGCCGAAGCAGGAGATCCGTCCGGGTTCCGCGACTGCGCCACCCCGCTCGACAGCATGGGCGCGTCGTCCGGTTCGCAAACCACAATCTTGGTCTCAGGCCGCTCTTTGGCCAGCACCCGTGCCACTCCCTTCAGCGTGCCGCCAGTGCCAAATCCAGTCACCCAATAGTCCAGCCGCTCACCTTTGAAATCTGCCAATATCTCCTGCGCCGTTGTGCGCGAGTGCATATCGGCATTGGCTTCATTCTCGAACTGCCGGGTAAGAAACCAGCCATGGGCTTCGGCCAGTTCCAACGCTTTGGCGACCATCCCGAAACCCCGGCCCGCCGCGGGAGTAAGCACCACCTTGGCTCCCAGGAATCGCATCAGTTTCCGTCGCTCGACGCTGAAGGTTTCTGCCATGGTGACCACCAGTGGATAGCCTTTTTGCGCGCACACCATGGCGAGTCCAATTCCCGTATTACCGCTGGTGGCCTCAACCACAGTCTGACCTGGCTTGAGCCGCCCGGTCTTCTCCGCATCCTCGATCACTCCCAGCGCAAGGCGATCTTTGACGGATCCGAGAGGATTGAAGGCCTCGATTTTGACAAACAGGTTGATCCCGGCCGGTGCGAGTTTGTTGATCCTGACCACGGGCGTATTGCCGACGGTTTCAAGGATGTTGGCGTACTTGTGTCCCATGAACGAGTCCTCCGTATGCGCACAATGCAAGCTTGTCCAAGATAACCCTTTTCGCATCGTCCCAGCAGTGCGATATATTCCGGACTGTGAACCGCAGATCCCTGATCAAGAGTCTCGCCGCCGTTCCTCTGGCCTCGGCATTTCAAGCGGCCGCCCCGCTCGGAAAAGTCAAAATCACCGGCTTCGACATCCACAAAGTCTCTGTGCGCTGGCGCGATCTGATGTTTGTCGAGGTGCACACCGACGCGGGTATCACCGGCCTCGGCGAAGCGACCCTGGAAAGCCGTACCGACGTTGCCGAGGCGGTGCTGCGCTGGCTGGAGCCCGAATATGTGGGCCTCGATCCCGCCGGGCCGGAGGCCCACTGGGATCGCGTCTACTACATCGCGACGCGCTGGCGTAACGGCCCGGCGCTGATGACCGGGCTTTCGGCCATCGACACGGCGCTTTGGGATATCGAAGCCAAGCGCCTTGGGGTACCTCTGTACGCCTTACTCGGCGGCCCGATCCAGAACAATCTGCGCGTTTATTTCACCCATTGGGATGCCTCCATTCCGCCAGGGAAGCGTGACATCGCCGCGGTGACAGAGCTGGCTGCGCGCACTCGCGAGCAGGGCTGGACGGCAGTCAAATACACCCTGCCGCAAGCGGCAACCGAACTCGAGCGCATCGATCAGGATGTCGCGGAGCTGGCCGCCATCCGCAAGGTCTTCGGCTCGCACGTGGATATTGCGTTGGAATGTGCGGAGACCTTTACGGTGCGCTCCGCAATCCAATTTGCCAATGCCATCGCACCTTATCATCCACTCTTTATGGAGGAGCCAACCTTGCGGGAGAACCCGGCCGGCTTGGGGGAAGTAGCGGCGAAGAGCCCAGTCCCTATCGCCACCGGAGAAGGGCTTTTCTCCCGTTTCGAGTTCAAGCAATTGCTCGATGTGAAGGGAGCCGCGATTATTCAGCCGGATGTCATGCATGCCGGCGGCGTAACGGAACTGCGCAAGATCGCCAACATGGCGGAGGCCTATGGAGTGGAAGTGGCCCCCCACCAATGCAGCGGACCGATTGCCCACATGGCCTCGATGTCCACCATGTCGGTGTGCCGCAATTTCGTAATCCACGAATGCGAAGGGGCGGATAACGACCTATTCGTCGAGATGACTGAGGGCACCTACCCGATCCAGAAGGATGGGCGGGTTCGCTTGCCGGACGCCCCAGGCCTGGGCATCAAAGTGAATTTCGCCGAGTTCGAGCGGAAGTATCCCTACAAGGCGATTCGTTCCCGGGCACAGTTAAAACTGTAAGCCCATCGCTCAAGGTCTCACTCTTGGTACTCTTCTTGCATGGCTGGCTTCGTCTACAGCGCTCTCCTTGTGCTGTTCTTCTTCCCCGCCCTAACACTCAAAGCGCAGACGTCTGCATCTCTCGCTAACGGCTCCAGTCTCCATTTTCCCGACAACGAGCAGTTGCGCCGATTCAAAACGATGAGCGATCCTCGCCTCGCGCCTGACGGCAAGCGCATCCTGATCCGCGTTACGGACGCAACTGCGGATGGGGCGAAGAGCCATCTGTGGCTAACTGGCGTGAATGGAGAAGACCCGCGGCAGCTCACCTACTCGCCTGACGTGGATAAACGGGGCGAGCACGACGGCGAATGGATGCCTGATGGAGAGAGCATCCTGTTCCTGGCGAAACGCGGCGACCATACGTCCCTCTATCGCCTGCCCATGATCGGAGGGGAAGCCAGGGCATTTGAACTGAAGGTCAAGCCAGTCGTCGACCAGGCCACGCTGCCCGACGCCTTACCGCCAAAGAATCAGGGAGCGAAACCCGAAGATCCGAAATCGACGGATGCGCCGAGTCCTACGAAGTCTGACACCAGGACCGGTCCTGGTTCCGATGAGGTTCCCATCGACATCGCGCGCTACAGGATCGCTCCCGACGGCCGCACCATCGCGATCATCGCCGACGACCCACAAACGCCTGGCGAGAAAGCCCAGAAGGAAGCGAAGGCTGACGCCGAATGGGTGAATCACAACCCTCACGGCTCCCGCCTGTACCTGCTCAACGTTGAGACCGGTAAGCTAACGCTCTTGCCGATAGAACCGGACGTTCGTGATGTGTACTGGACCGACGACAGCTCCAGACTGCTGGTTATCGCGGAGGGCATGAATGGTGCAGAGGATTTAGGACCGGCGAAGACCAGCTGGCTGGTCAGCATTGCGGACTCGAGCAAGCCACAAAAGGTTGGGGAGCTGCCGCCAACCATCGGACTCGCGGCATGGTCCCCGGACGGCAAGTCAATAGTCTATTTGGCGCAGGCTAAACACGATGCGCCGCCCGGCTACCAGGATCTCTACCTCTTTGACACCAGCGCGAAGACTACACGTAACCTGAGCGATGGCCTCAAAGGCTCTTTGCGGGATCGCGTTCCGGTACCACTAGCCGACGGCAGCGTGGTGCAGCAGGTTGAATTCGGCTTCCACGGTAAGATCGCCCGCTTTACGCCAGGCGCAAATGAGCCGGAACTCTTAGCGCTCTCACCATCCGATGTGTCAGCAGTGACAACCAATGCACGGCGTACCGGCTGGCTCTTCCTGGGCAGTGGCGGAGGAAACCCTCCAGGGCTTTACTACACCGTGGACCTGCAATCCCCACCCAGGCAGGTGAACACACCGCCGCTTGCGCCGGAGCACATGTTGACCGTTGCTCCGAAGCGTCTCGAATGGAAAAGCGATGGCCTCACCATAGAAGGGCTGTTGTATCTACCGCCGGCAGCGGCCAGGGAGCATGTACCGCTGATTGTTGAGGTGCATGGAGGTCCGCTTGGAGCGTATGCCGACGCGCACGCGCCGTGGATCGATTTCCTGCTGGGTCACGGCTGGGCCGTGTTGCGGACCAATCCGCGCGGCAGCTCGGGCTATGGCGCGGCGTTCGCTGCCGCGAACAAAAACGATCTTGGCGGTGGCGATTATCGCGACATCATGGCCGGGGTCCATACGGTGCTCAAGACCGAGCCCATCGACAGCAACCGCATGGCCTTGATGGGGTACAGCTACGGTGGCGAAATGGCTGCCTTTGTGGAGGGCAAGACCACGCGTTTCAAAGCCATCATCAGCGGCGCGCCGGTTATCGACCAGCACAGTGAATATGGTACGGAAGGTTCATCCTGGTACGATCGCTGGTACTTCGGCAAACCGTGGGAGCATCCCGAAGATGCCTGGCGGCAAAGCCCTCTGGCGCTAGCCGGCAAAGCCAGCACGCCCTTCATGCTGCTGCAGGGAGAGGGCGACACGACCGATCCCCTGGGTCAATCGAAAGAGATGTACCGGGCCTTGCGTCAGGTGGGCGTGCCCGTCGACATCGTAACCTACCCCCGTGATGATCATGGCCCATTGGCTCTGGCGATCTTCGGCTATCCCGTGCCTGAACCCTGGCACGGCTTCGATGCTCGACGCCGCATCGTTGCCTTCATTCAGAAGTCCTTCGACGCTGCCCCGAAATAGTTAGAGTGGTTTCACCACCACCCCCGATTTCATCACCCAGGCAACGTGCTCCATCACCGTTATGTCGTCCATCGGGTTAGATGGCACGGCGACCAGGTCAGCAAACTTGCCCGTCTCAATCGTGCCCAGGTCCTTGTCCAGCGACAGCAGTTCCGCTCCATGAATCGTTGCAGCCTGCAGCGCCTCGAGTGGAGTCATGCCGCCCCGCACCAGCGCGCCGAACTCCTTGGAGACCGACTCGTCGATGTCGTCGTCATCCACTCCGTACGCAATCTTGACGTGATACTTCAAAGCCCGCTGGAATGCAGGACCTTGCTCTTTCACAATGGCTATTCCTTTCGCCATGCTGCTCGGTTCTCGTCCTTTCGACAGCCCGGTCTGTAAGTCGTGCTGGAAGCAATAAAGTGTGGGGACCAGCCACGTGCCGCGTTCGGCCATCATCCTGGCCCCTTCCTCGTCGAGCATGGTGCCGTGCTCAATGGAGTCGACGCCGGCGCGAACGGCGGCCTTGATGCCGACGGTACCCTCCGCATGCGCCATGACCTTATGTCCGGCACGATGCGCGTCTTCGACCGCGCGGGTCATCTGCGCATCGCTCAACTCCTGGACCCGGTAGTCGCTGATCGGGTCCATCACCCCGCCGGTTGCCATCAGCTTGATCCAGTCAGCGCCATATTTGATATCGCGACGGACAATGCGGCTGACATCGTCGACTGTGTCCACCTGGTTGGGTTGATCCAGGGAAGGCTTGTCGGGTGAGAGACGATCAGAGTCGCCGTGGCCGCCGGTGAGCGATATGCAACTGCCGGCCGCGATAATGCGTGGACCCGTAATCAGCTTTTTCTCAACTCCCTCGCGAAGAGCAAATTGGGGATACGAAGAATACGATTCGCAGGCATCGCGCACGACCGTAAAACCATGTTTGAGCCAAAGCTGCAGGTTGGCGACTCCGCGAATCGTTGCTTGCGGGCCGGAGGTGATCAGGTACGACGTGGACGACTGCGTCGTCGGATCGGAGAGAATGTGTCCATGGGCATCGATGAGGCCGGGGACAATGGTGTACCGGCTAAGGTCAATCACTGCACTCGTGTCTGTGGGGGGTGAGGAAGAGATGGCGGTGATCCTCTCACCAGCGACGGTAATGTAAGCATCGGTAGCGATGTGTCCGGTGCGCACATCAAGAAGTTTGCCCGCATGAACGATCTGCGTTCTTGCCGCCGGCGCTTCCTGGGCGGGGGACTGCATTGCAAAAACCGTAAGTAGGGCGAGAGGAAAACAGCGAAGCTGTATCAAGCAAGTGTCCTTTAAATGCCAGGATATTCGGCCATGGTAGCAGGCTGATTCATCGTCGTCTCCCTTTGTCACATCTCCGAGCCCAGCCGAGGAGCCTGCGGTTCCTCATCCACAAGCCACTCTCAACTGAAAGCGCCGCCTTCCCCTTTGTCATCCCGACCGGAGCGTACCGTCTAAAACCTCAACCCCCAAACAGAAGTGTCATCCCGACCGGAGCGAAGCGCAGTGGAGGGATCTGCAGTGCGCCCGTCGGCGCTCCCGAATTCCCCGTCTAAAACCTCAACGCCAAACAGAAGTGTCATCCCGACCGGAGCGTAGCGCAGTGGAGGGATCTGCAGTGCGCCCGTCGGCGGTCCCGAATTCCCCGTCTAAAACCTTAACCCCAAACGGAAGTGTCATCCCGACCGGAGCGAAGCGCAGTGGAGGGACCTGCTGTTCGTCATCCGCAGTACCGAATCTGAATGAAAGCACCGCCTTTCCCTTTGTCATCCCGACGGGAGCGTAGCGCAGTGGAGGGATCTGCAGTGCGTCCGTCGGCGGTCCCGAATTCCCCGTCTAAAACCTCAACCCCAAACGGAAGTGTCATCCCGACCGGAGCGAAGCGCAGTGGAGGGACCTGCTGTTCCTCATCCGCAGTACCGAATCTGAATGAAAGCACCGCCTTCCCCTTTGTCATCCCGACCGGAGCGAACCGGGATTTCCTGCCACGCAGCACTGGACAAGACCGCGTGTGCGCCCTTACGTAAAGTCGGGGTGCTAGTAGCTGCGATGCTTATGCCGCTAACACCTTAGTTGCAGTCGGAGGATTAAGTTGCGGCCTGATGACATCCGATGACATAGACGGGCTATCGTATGGCCGTCGTCTGAGTCCGATGGGCTACGTAAGTGTAGCTACTTTCTAAGAAGCGCTTCCGATAAGTCGATCCGGCCACTAACCCACAACCAGGTTGTGCAGTCCGTGGAGGTTTGTCTGCGAGTACAGGGCCCATTGCGGTTGAGTGCCGGTTTGCTCCTCCTGGTGATTCCGCTTGCCACGAATGCGCAATCACTTACGCCCCTCACGCCTGTACGGCTTGCATACGCACGGCAACCATCGAATGCCCTGGCGAACGCCGCCATCTCTCCAGCCGTCGAGGTCGTGATACAGGATGCCAGCGGAGAGGTCGTAACATCCGCCACCAATCGGGTTACAATATCGCTCAAAGGCGCTACCGGGCTCAGCGGAACCCTAACCGTCGCCGCGCAAAATGGCATCGCAACCTTCGACGATCTAACCATAAGCGCCGCTGGAATTGGATACAAGCTACTGGC
Organism: Acidobacteriaceae bacterium; assembly: GCA_049522955.1. Classification (GTDB taxonomy): domain Bacteria; phylum Acidobacteriota; class Terriglobia; order Terriglobales; family Acidobacteriaceae; genus PALSA-350. The sequence goes on along the minus strand of JBEKNJ010000061.1, from coordinate 21,631 downwards.
AAGCAGCCCAAAACTTACCTCGAAGACAAGCATCAGTTTCAACATAAACGAATCCGTCGCTGCTCCCCCCACAGTGACCACCATTGAGTCTCTTGGCGTCATTCCTGCTTCGCAAGCCTTCAACGGATTAGGCTTCAACCTGACCCAGGGGAATAGCTGGGAGTTTCAATTAGCGGCCGCCGCTGGTGCGACCCACGGTCGCTTCCAGTGCGGATGGGGCGGCAATGAAAATCAAACCCCTCCCCCTGACAACACTTACGGAACGCCCCAGTACGCTCTTCAAGCGGATTGCGCGGCTGGCCTTGTCTCCGCGGCGACCTATGGAATTCACCCAACAATGCTGGCAGCGTACGGCCCGCCGTTCCACCAGATTCTCACCGTCGTAGTCCCGTCAGGAGCGTCGGCCGGTGCGACTAGCCTCACTCTTCAGTTTGCCTCTGGCGTCGGCGGCGACACCATCGCCTCGCTATCCGCCTTTTACGACACCATCCTCAGCTCCTCGAACGCGTACATCACCCATGCCCACTCGTATGCCGGTGGATTGATCATTGCCGTGGCTCCCGTTGACGAAACCCACGCAACAGTAACCCTGGCCTCGGGACTCACTTCATCGCTACCGGCGAACACAACCACGCAATACATCATCAACGAGCTTCTTTATCCGCCGGCTTTGACCTCGAGCCCAACTGACCCTTCGGTCGTGGCCTTCGCGGGATATGCCAGCTTCCTCGCTGGCACCATCGCCGCAGCCGGGCTTACAGGAGAGGTCGAGCTGTGGAACGAGCCGCCGTGGGGCGACGATCCCTGGGACAACCGTGGAGATTTCCACGACACCTGGCCCGGCAACCAACAGCCGGGACCACAGGGGCCGGGTTACCCAAATCCAGGGTTTGTCGCTGCGCTTCAGGGTACGATACCACCGGCTGGAGTCACTTATACCTGGGCGGGAACCAATAAGTCGGGATTCAACACTGTATTCAACCTGATGCCGTCCAACACCGGGGTTCCTTTCATTCAGCCAGCCACGGTTGTGACCACGGAGTCATTTCACCCCTACGGAAACAACCCGGAAGACAGTCTTTGGAACCAGGTGTGTCTGCGGGCGACGATCAATACCTCTGCCGGCCAGCCATCCCCCTATTCTGCCTGCAACTTGCTTTCAACCAGTACCTCCAACGCTGCATTTGCCGCTCAGGCATCACTGGTTCAGATAGCGAATCACCCTTCCTGGGGAATCGCGCACAACATAACAGAGACGGGTTTCTCGAGTACGATAAACAGTGATTCCGCGCATCAGGCTCGGTTCATCATCCGTCAATTCCTCGGTTACCAGGCCGCAGGTGTTTCTCCCGTAGAGTTCTATCGCCTATACGACATCAGCGGACAAGGCTTCGGCTTCGTCGATCCTGTCACGCGTGCGCCACTGCCTTCGTATTCGGCAATTGCGGGGCTGATGTCGGATTTGAGCCCGATCCGAAACACGCCGGTGATGCCGATATCTCAGCCGTCCATCGTGAGTTACAGTGGCACCTATCCGCTCGATACCGTAAGTATGGTTGGCTCCGCGTCAGGAGCAACCGCTAATTCCATCTTGTTTGCGTTGTGGCAGCGCAGCTACACCAGCAATGTATGGGGAACTCTTGCCTCGCCCGCGCCTGCTCCTGTTACGATTCAACTCCCAGCCGGTGTGCACGTTGTCACCGTCCTCAACCTGGATACGCGCGCTGCATTGTCGTACACCACATCCGGTCAGCAGGTCACCTTCGCAGTATCTGACGATCCAATGAAGTGTTGGCTCAGCCATAACTCCTGCTTCCAGAGAGACCGGCCGTCTCGAGCCAGAACGGGATCTACGGAAGCTCTCCTCAAAGAGAGGGGTTATTCCGGCGAAACCTTACTGCACTTTGGGCGACCCGTTAACCTCGTCCAGCAGGATTGATTGGAGGCTTTGCAGCGGCTATGCGATACTGGGTTTGCGCCGAGCGGCGCATGACACCAGAACGAGAGACTTCAACCCTGCAAGGCTTAAACTAGAGGTTGCCGGCGGGAATTTGGAGCTAAGCCGGGATGGCGGAACTGGCAGACGCAGCGGACTCAAAATCCGCCGAGGGCAACCTCGTGGGGGTTCGACCCCCCCTCCCGGCACCAAGAAAGCAAAAGACTTAAATCGGAATACCCCCGGCAGTCACATCCACTGCGAATAGGCTGATGGCACTTTAGATGGTAGTCGCGTCCGTCTGTGCTTGTACGAGCCATTTCACCGGATCGTAAGCAGACCGGGCGTAAAGCAAGCGCGGCCTCCTCACCGGATCTGGTTAGGCGATCAATGCGGGCACGGTTGTCTGGAGGAAGTCCTCGACCGACATGGGAACTCTTCCAGTGAGGTTCGCCACCGTAGGGGTAACGATCGCCTGATAGCCGCGAGCCGTTTCCTCGTCCAACTCACGCACACTCCTCGCAGCGAACTGAGGGATGCCGGCCGCCACCAGGCCTTTCTCTACCTCGTCTGGCGTGACATTCACATGCTGGATGGACTTCCCTGACAGGTGCGAGAGGATTCTCGCGATATCGTCATGGGTGATCGAGGCAGGGCCCGTCACATCGTAAATCGCCTTGCCGGTGGCGTTGAGCAGCGCCGCTGCCGCCGTTCCTGCACAGTCTTCGCGAGACACATACGAGCGGCCTTGCGACTGCGTTGCAGACACCAGTTTTCCGGTCTTAAGAGCGAACGGCGCAAACCTGAGGATGACTTCCGTGTACAGATTGTTCCTCAATATCGTCCAATTAAGACCGCTCTCAAATAGCGCGACTTCTGTCCAGAAATGGTCGTCCGGGATCGAGGCTCCCTCCGTCGGATGAGCATTGGGTAGCGATGTATAGACGACGTGCTCCACACCAGCACTCACCGCGGCCTGAATCGCAGCCCGGTGCTGTTTGATCCGTACATCGGGCGCGTGCAGTGAATCGGTACTAATGAGGAGCAAGCGCTCGACACCGTGGAATGCTGTCTGCAAGGTCTCGGGCCGATCAAAATCAGCTTCTCGCTCTTCCACGCCAAAAGCGGCAAGTTCCTCATGCTTCCCCGGAGTACGCGTGGCCGCGACCACTCGCGTTGCTCCGAGTCGCCGAAGCTCCGCCACGACGGCCTTTCCAAGGTTTCCGCTGGCGCCCGTCACGAGAAGCTGCTTGTTTACAAAACTCATGTTCTGCCTCCAAAGACACGCTACATTGGTATCAAAATCGGATCAAGTACGGATCTGGAAGTAACAAGCTATACTGGAAGTAACTAATGGCCTGAGGCAGGAGGCAAGATGCGAGGCCCTATCTGTTGTTCAACGCGAGCAGTGCTCAATCGAATAGGCGATCAGTGGAGCTGTCTGATTATCCAGACCCTCCTCGGAGGGACGCATCGCTTTGGTGAACTGAAGGCTGCAATCGAGGGCATCTCACCACGCGTCCTTAGCCAGACCCTCAACAGTCTTCATCGGGACGGCCTTATCGAACGCAAGGCCTATCCGACGATCCCGCCGCGCGTCGAATATACGAACACCGCTCTCGGACGCTCCCTCGCCAAAGCAATAGGGCCTCTTGTGCGATGGGCTGAGGAGAATCAGCCAACAGTCGATCTGAATCGTGTGGAGTATGAGAAGCGGGAACGGAAGAGAGCAAATCTGCCTCTTTGAGACTGATCGACAGAGCTGAAAACGTTCCTCTCCGTGGCAGCCCGTTAACTTTGGTCGGCCAAGCCGTTCAAAGCTGGTGGAATGGGGGACACCGAACATCAGGCTTTCGAGGAACATCGTCTCCTGCTTACTGGCTAAAATCGCCGAATGAAGATTTCCGCTGGTTTGATTCTCTTGAGCCTTGTACTGCGCTGGTTACTCCGGGCGCAGACGGCCACAGTTACGGCCGAGCCCGGGCCACATGAAAGCATGTCGCAGGCTCTCATGGCACTGGATAGAGATTGCAGATACGCGAATGTTCCAGACGATCAAACAGCGGTCTCGCCTGGCAGCAGAGTTCATCGACGGTTCGGATTACCGCCACGCAGGCCATGTAGACTAGGCGCTGGTATTTCACATTCCGCTTCTTGAACACAAGAGGGGTGAGGCTGCAGATTGGCGACAGCGAATTCTCTGCGTCTAGCGTCGTTTTCCATCCTTCTGGTTATCCTCGGAGGTGGGCTACAAGCGCAAGAAACCTTGGGAGACTACCTGGGAACCTACACTGATACCCCGGGCCATCCGGTGGAGATCCTCAACGGCGACGAGTTTTTTGCAGTCCAGGATGAGGCCAAGTACCGACTTATACCGAAGGGCGTGGATGCCTTCTCGACCCTGTACGGACCAAAGCTGACGTTCAAGCGCGAGGCGAGTGGAACCGTGACGGGCTACGAACAGGACGGTATGTTCCATCCCCGAATTTCGTCGGCCGTCACCCCGGAATCTGCCGCGCTGGCTTGGCCGCGCCCCAAAGGGCAGAACTCGCCTTCAGCCTACCGGTACCGTCCGCCTGCTGACCTGCATGACGGTATTGCTGTTGGAGACATAGCAAGCTCGGACCTCGGGGTCGAGACAGCCAATGCGATCGTGCGCGCAATCCTCGACGGCACGTACAAGGATGTTCACAGCGTCCTCCTCTACCAGAATGGAAAGCTGTTAATGGAGGAGTACTTCTACGGCTACAGTGAGCAACGTCCGCATCAACTTCGGTCGGCAACCAAGTCCGTTGTTGGCGCACTTGCGGGGAATCGCGATCGATCGAGGTGCCCTATCAGGAATTACGGAAAGAGTATTACCACAGATGAGCTACTCGGGATATGCCAACCCCGACCCGCGTAAAGCCTCGATCACGCTTGGCGACTTCCTCTCTATGCGTTCAGGGCTGGACTGCAATGACCATAGCTCAACTTCTCCGGGGCGTGAGACGGTGCTGGACGACTCGCCCGACTGGGTGAAGGCTACGCTCGATCTTCCCCTGATCAACGACCCTGGAACCATCGGCTACTACTGCTCCGGTGGCGTGGCTGTGGTAGGCCGGATGACGGAGAATGCGGTCCACATGCGGCTTCCGGAGTTCGCACAGGCACGCCTCTTCCGGCCGTTGGGCATTCCGCGCACGGCCTGGTCGTGGAACTACGATCTGACCAACGCCGATAAAGAATATTCGCAGATTCATCTCCGCCCCCGTGACATGCTCAAGCTTGGAATTCTTTTCTCGGGCGACGGTCGCTGGCACGGAAAGCAGGTGATCTCGTCCGCGTGGGTCCACGCCTCGCTCGCGGAACAGAGTCATGTCGACAATGTCAGCTATGGCTATTTCTGGTGGCGCCCGTGGCTAAATGTTCAAACACTCGCCGGGTTCCAACACGTTGATGTTGTCGCCGCACAGGGCAACGGTGGACGGAAGATCTATGTCGTACCGCAGTACAACCTGGTTGCCGTGTTCACCGCTGGCGCCTACAACGCGGAGTCCACTCCACCAAACACAATCATGGAAAAAATAGTTCTTCCCAGGTTGCTGAAAGCTTCAAGTGGTGACAATGCCGCATCACCGCAGAAATGACTTGAGTTGAACTGTGGTACATAACCGTCCTGTGGCCACGAGTAGATGCTACATCGATCGGCAATACGGGGTTTCTACTCCCACTTCGGCATCGGTAAATGCATTATCGCCAAGTCACTCATTGACGATTCAGAGCAATCCGAGCAGGGCAAAATCGGCACCCCGGACAAATAGCTCTCCACGGGGCGAAATTGATTTACCGTGAAACGGGAATCGGTCACTGCCCGCGCCAACCGTTCACCCGGCAGGGAACTTACCGAGAATCCGACTTTGCAGGTATGACGAGTAAAGCTCTCAATTTGGCCATCGTTCCTTTGGAATCAGCGACGATGGTGCTTCGGCCTCATTGGTGATCTCGATCCTGGAGGGTGTTCTGCTGTTATGCGCTGTTGCCATTACCGGGAACAGGGCCCATTGTACTGAGGTCGAAGGCGTTACCGCCGCTTCGCTTAACCTGGTACATCACAGCATCCGATCGGCTGAGGAGCGCGTCGCTGCTGACTCCGTCAACCGGGTACCGGCTGATCCCGATGCTCGCGGTGATGTTGATAGTCGAAGTGTCTTCGATCCGCATCGGCTCGTTAATCGCTCTAAGGATACGCTCAATCATCGCGGACAAGTCCGATTCAGCCTGTGCTCCCGACAGGATGATGACGAACTCATCGCCTCCCAGGCGGCCAACCACGTCTTCGTTGCGCACCTGATGCTGCATGCGCTCGCCGGCAATCTTTAGAATGGTGTCTCCTGCGGCATGACCGAGCGAATCGTTGAAGTGCTTGAAGTGGTCGAGATCGATAAACTATACGGTGAAAGATGAGTCACTGGCTGCCGCTCTGTTTACGGATTCATCCACCTTCAGCCGAATGGAATGCCGATTGATGAGCCCCGTTAAACTATCGTGATGCGCGAGATGTTGGATCTGCTTCTGTGACTCGTGCAACTTCTGGGCTCCTTGCAATCTCAACAGCAGCTCGCGCAGGACTCCTGCAGATTCTATCTCCAACTCGCGCCACGGCCGGCTGCGGCCACGCACCGTCTGCTGCCAGGCGGCGAACGAGGATCGCGGGTGAAGTTGACCTTGCTGATCAGCGGAGACAGACGCATTAGGATCGCCAGCCCAGATTACCGTTTTTACAAGCTCGCGGCGTAGGAGCAGCAAATAGTCGCTGGAGCCGTCGGTGAGGCCTACGTAAAGTGCTCCACTGGCTTCAGCGGAGTAGGACGCAGCAGCGGAGTAGAGGTCGCTTAATTTATCGGAGGATGAAATACCACGCAACGAAAAATTGCGTAGGATGCTGATGACAGGAAGCAACAGATCCTCTTCCAGGGTGACGCCTTCGTACGACAGAAAACCGTCAATGTTTGTGACGATTCCGTCTGCATCCAACAAATCAAGCAGTGACGCACCCTGGAAATGCCCCGCAACGAATAGCGATTCGGTCGCCTCGATCTCTGCCATGCATGTCTCGAGCATCTTGCGGGATGTCAGCCTGGCTTGCAAGGCTTCGTTATCGATACGCAGGTTCACCTGGGAAGCGAAAGCCTCCCCGATCAGTTCACAGACGGAGCGAGTCGAGCGATCCAGGCGCCGCGGCTCGCGGTGGTGGCAGGTTATCAATCCCCAAGGCCGGCGTTCGACGATGATTGAAATCGTCAATGACGCTTGCACACCCATGTTGCGCAGATATTCCAGGTGCACGGGTGCGGGCCAGCGGGTCACAGAGTGGGAAAGATCCAGTGGTCTTCCTGTCAGAGGCTCGTTTGCCGAAACTATTTCCACTGGGGTTGCATCCACATCTGCGATCATGCGCAATGGATTGATCAAAAAGAGCTGCCGTACCTGCGGCGGGATATCACTGGCGGGAAAGCGCAATCCGAGATAGGAGATCGGCGAAGCAATCACATCGTCGGCGATCACTTCGCCATTCCACTCCTCGTCGAAGCGGTAGACCATCACACGATTGAAGCCGCTAAGTCTTCGAATCTCGCCTGCGGCGATCTGCGACAGTTCCACGATATTCGACGCCGCCTCCATTCGAGAAAGTGGGACACGGACATGACTGTCGATGTTGAGAGGATAGAGGGAATGCACTCCGTCGACGGCTCCATTTCAACAATAAGCACGCCATCGTGCCGGTGATAGACGCAATGCATAGCGATCGTGTTGCTACCAACTGCAAGGCTGAGCAAAGCTGCGCCCATCGGCTCCCCGCTCAAAACCTGGTACTGAAATGATTCAAACTGCTGTGATCGCAGAATGGCCTCGAACGAGCCACCCAAAATCAATTGCGGAGAGATACCAAGGTAGGCGGAAACATTGGCGCTTACCTGGCGGACAATCAGGTCTGGTTCGGAAAGTGCAAATAAAAGTCCATGGGACTGAATGCGCCCGATGAATTGAACCTGCTCCTCCGCACACATATCGTGCTTGCTGAGGGGACCGCTTCTGTCGTAGATCTTCAGCAGGACTCCCCGGCCCGATGGAGCGGCTCAGACAACCACGCCGCATAGACATCAAAAACCTGCACAGCTGTGGCGCAAATCATCTGGACATCTTCTTTTCCTCGCTCCTCGACATCGGAGCAGAACGATGTCCAGTAGGATTCATAGCTTTGAGGCTCTCTGCCTCCATAGAAGCGATAGCTCGCGTCGTTGCCAAAAACGGAGCGTAATCGCTTGACGATGATTTCTCCACCCAACATCGAGCCGAGTGTCACGTAGAGATACCCTCGCAGACCTGCAGTAGGGAGCGACGGGACATAGGGACAGCGTTCGAAGGCGTCGATCTCGTCCGCGCTCGAGCCCATGGTGCTCAAGTCGTCAACCAGGTCTTTCGATCGTTGCAGGGCTGACAGGGACTGGCCCACCTCGGCTGCATGCGCAGCGGCCCGTTCGAGCGGCTCGAAGAGCCCCAGCATGCAGCCGAGGTGGGCTCTATATTCGAAGAGGGTATAGTCGGGCGCGAAAAGCCGAGCCATAGCCGGACTTGCGGCCAATCTAGCGTGACGTGAACATGTTGCGGATCGCAAAGCTCCAATAACGCTTGGTTCGCTTTGCCCCGGACCGCGAATCAGCATTTGCCTCCCCGGCAAAAACCACGGCTAGGTGCTCCGCACATCAATCAGATATTGCGTTACTAGCCTGACCTCTTAATGGTGTATCGGTGTTAAGAAGACATACTTTAGTTGACAGGGGGAATTGCCGGCGCGCTCCGATTGTCCCTTGAAACGGGATTTTGAGTAAGTTCAGCTTTCTCGGCTGGCGGCATGGGCAATCTACCAAAAACCCGTGCGACTTTGCAGGCACACTAGTACGAGCAGCTGGTTTATCCGCACCGCTCTCCTTCTGCTTAGGCGGCTTGTCAATAAACTTGTATTGCCCCTTGATAATGGACGTTGTGTTCAGGATTTGCCGTCCAACGCCTAACGATGCAGAGGGCATGCTGCGTGCGCACTACAGTGCGGTCCACGAGACAGCGAAAAAGGACTACTCAGATGTAATCCTGAACCTGTGGAGCAGGCCAGTTGACGCTCAACGCATTGCCGCATATCGGGCCAAGATGAAGACCGACAAAAGCGTCATCTCTTTTGTGGCGGTTGACGATTCCGGCCAGGTCCTGGGTTTCGGCGAGCTGGTGCCTCCCGAAACGTTGGGGGCGATTTATGTCGCCGCGCCGGCTGGTCGGCATGGAGTCGCAAGCGCACTCTACCGGAGACTCGAAGCTGAGGCTCGCAATCTGGGAATGAACGTTCTCAGGATGGATAGCTCGCTTACAGCCTTTTCCTTTTACATCAGGCATGGCTTCCGAGAGTTGGAGCGAAAAACGCACCCGCTAGGCGATGGCCTGGCGATGGCTTGCGTCCATATGGAGAAGAGGCTCTGAGGCTGCGAGGAAGCCCCACCATTTGGCTCCGCGATTCTCAACTCAAAAGCTGTAGTGGGAAAAATACCTCCTGGCGCGCCGAACACCTCTCATGCGGCTATGAAACGGGATTTAAGGTAACTTTAGAAGCCGCAGTTCAGGACGCCCTTGTCCTCGGCGCCCTGTCGTCCTAGGATATAGTCCGATGCGGAGACAAGCACACAATGTCCGATCCCGCGCCGCTCGATCGTGAGGTGGGCATAGGCTCTGGATCGTTCCCCGGAGTGGGCGGTGTCCTGGCCGGCCGCTTTCATATCGAGGCACGCCTCGGCGCCGGCGGTATGGGCGAGGTCTACCGTGCGCGCGACGCCACCCTTCGCCGTCTCGTCGCCATCAAGCGCACCCAGTGCGCCGGTTCCGAGGCGGATCGCAAGCGCTTCCTGCTTGAAGGCCAGCGCGCCTCCGCGCTTAACCACCCCGGCATCGCCGCCATCTACGATGTCTTCTCCGAAGGCGGCGAGGTCTACCTCGTCATGGAGTACGTCGAGGGCGAAACACTCCGGGCGCGGCTCGCGCGACCGCTCTCCCTCGATGAGTTCCGCCGCATTGGCGGCGAGTTCGCCGCCGCTCTCGCCGCTGCGCACGACGGGGGCATCCTCCATCGTGACATCAAGCCGGAAAACATCATGCTCACCAACTCCGGCACTCATCCTGGCCGGGTCAAGCTAGTCGACTTCGGCCTCGCGCAGCAGGCTGCTGACGAAACCGGGGTGCCTGAGACTGCCACCGTTCTCACCATGCCCGGCATGGTTGCCGGTACCCCCCAATATATGGCGCCCGAGATCCTTAATGGTGCGTCCGCCGACCGCCGCTCCGACATCTTCGCCCTCGGCGTCGTCTTCTACGAGATGCTCAGCGGCCGCCATCCCTTCGCCGCCCCGACCCCCACTGCGGTAATCGGCCAGATCCTTCATCAGCCGCCGCGCCCCCTGGATGCAACAGTCCCCGCGCCGTACCCTGCCCTTATTACCCGCGCCTTGGCCAAGCTGCCCGCAGACCGCTACCAGTCGGCGCACGAGATCGTCTATTTCCTCGAACATCCGGCCCTGCAGAATCCAGTTCTCCAGCAACCAGCCATCGCCTCTGACCCGCTTCCTGCTCAGGATGTCCCGCGCAAACGAACCGGCCGCTTGGCCGCAGTCATCGGACTGGCCTCTGCCATCGTTATCGGCTCCGCGGCCTACCTGGTCTACCATCGCAACCACCGGCTCCACAGCATCGCCCAGTCGGCCATTCCCTCGGCCGTCATCGCGGGCACCTTGGCCGTCCTGCCCCCCACCGTTGCTGACGCCCAGGACACCAAACTTGCCACCTTCGGCCGTGGCCTGGCCGAATCGCTCGCCCAGCGCCTCTCCGACCTTAGTGTCAACCACGACATAGCAGTCCTATCGGCCCGGCAACTCCAGGACAGAAAAGTAACCACCATTACCGACGCCGCCCGCGAGCTTGGCGCCACTTCCGGGCTCGCCATCCGGCTCACTCGCGACGGCGAGCTCGTCCACGCCGCCTATACCGTCAGCCAGCCGGACAAATCGTCGAATCAAGCGCGCGTCCTCGCCGGCGGCACCCTCACCGCGCCGGTCAGCGACATGTTCTCCCTGGAGAATCAGCTCGCCACCGCCACCGCTACGGCGCTCCATATCCCGCTCCGCACCGACGAGCAGCGCGCCCTCGCCGCCCACGGTACCACCTTCCCCGATGCCTATCAGTATTTCCTGCAGGGCCGAGGCTACCTGCTCGAAGCATTCACCCCAGAGTCGCTTAGAAGCGCCCAGATCATGTTTAACGAGGCATTACGCATTGACCCTAACTTCGGTGCCGCCAAAGCAGGGCTTGGCGCATCGTGGTTGTACGCCTATCACTACAACCATCAGCCTGCAGCGATCGAGAAGGCACAAACGGCCTGCCGCGACGCCGTCAACCTCGGCAATGCAGGTGCGGATGGTCATATTTGCCTGGGCACCCTGGCACAGGAGACGGGAAAGCCAGAGGACGCTGTCGTCGAGTTTCAGAAAGCCCTGCAACTGGAGCCAGCCAGCGATGTCGCCTCCATTGGCTTAGCCAAAGCGTATGAAAAGCTCAATCAGCTCGAGAAAGCAGAAGCTGTTTACAAACAAGCGATCGCACTTCGCCCCAACTACTGGCGCGGCTATGACCAATTGGGTGGCTTTTACTTCCGCAATGCGGACTATCCCCACGCAGAACAGATGTTCCGCACCGCCACCGGGAAAGACCCGCAAAGTTTCCGCTCCTACAGCAATCTCGGCGCGGTGCTCCTCGCTCAAGGCAAGGACCAGGATGCAAGTGAAGCTCTCAGGAAGTCGATAGCCATTCGGCCAACAGCCAATGCCTACGTCAATGCCGGAGTAGCTTCCTTCCGCCAGCGCCGCTTCTCCGAGGCGGCAAATCTCTTCCGCAAGTCGCTCGAACTTGATTCTGGTACGTTCGACGTCTGGTCTTCTCTTGGCGACGCTGAATACTATGGCGGCAACCATACGCAGGCGGCGATTGACTATAAGAAGGCGATTGCCCTTGCCAGTAAGCAGCTCCAGTCCACTCCCAACGATGCTAATATTCTGGGTGCTTTGGCTGCCGCATATTCCATGATTGGCGATTCGTCGCAAGCTATCGAGTTTCTCAACCGCTCCCTCGCCATCAACCACACCGATAAGGAGCTGATGTTTAACGCGGCCCTTATCTACAACCACCTGCAACAAACCGGGCCCGCCCTCGAGTGGCTAAGCAAAGCGCTCAACGCAGGCTATGCGCCATCTGTCGTCGGCAAGGCAGTGGCGCTCGACAACCTGCACAGCAATCCGCTTTACCAGCAACTCATGCAATCAGCGCAACACCAGCCATAGTTCTTCAGGAGAGTTTATGAGCAAAGTCAAGGTTTTGGAAGGCGGCACAGTTAGCCAGGGATCAACCTTTGATTGGGAAAATCATACCGACAGCGACTGTAGCATCTCCGGAACGGGTGACTACCTGACCGAATCTTCCTACACTGTCCCGAAGAAATCAGGGACCACGCCAGGAACGACGTCCGCAACGGTCCAGGAAGACGTCTCAGGCGATTTTAGCTACAGCGCCAGCAACGGCAAGAAGCGGGAAAATCCAACGCTTCACGTCGATAGCGGCAAGCCATAAAGAAGATTTGTCAGTGCCGCTCCCATCCCGGCTCTCGCCGGGATGGGCTTTGGCGCGTTGTGCTGGCTGTAGGAAAAAATTGCTTGAATCTGCTACAAACAGGTGTGCGGGCGAGGTCCGGAGAACTGGGACCGCCCGCCATTGATTCTGACCGGTCACGGTGATGGTGTAGCGGGTGGGGCCTACCACATTCTCGCGTCTCTTTGGCATTTCTGGCCGCCGCGCGGTCGAAGCCATCGCGCCACGCCGAACGTTTGATGACGTCATTCTTTCTCCCGTCACCCGTAATGCTCTTGAAGCTGCGCTGGCCCAGATTACACAGCACCATCTAATCTTCAAAAGCTGGGGTCTTGGAGAACGCCATTCAACCGGCCTTGGTCTTGCCTTTAATTTTGCTGGCCCGCCTGGTACCGGCAAGACCATTTGCGCCGAAGCCATCGCGAATTCGCTCGGCCGCCAGCTTCTCGTCGTCCGATACGCCGAGCTCGAATCCATGTGGATGGGCGAGACGTCGAAGAACGTTGCCGCCATCTTCCGTACTGCGCGCGAGGAGCAAGCCGTCCTGCTGTTCGACGAAGCGGACGCGATCGCTGCGCGACGCTCGACGTCAGTCGATAGTGGCTCCCAGCGGGAATCAAACAGCGTAGTCAATGTGCTCCTGCAAGAGTTGGAAAGGTACACCGGTGTCGTCATCTTCGCCACCAATCTTGCCGCGAACTTCGATCCGGCATTTGAGCGACGTATCCGAACGCACGTCCTGTTCGAGCTGCCGGGCGAGACGGAACGCGCCCGGATTTGGAAAGTGCAATTGCATCCCTCCCGGACGCCGCTGGCCCCCGACGTCGATTTCAACGCTCTGGCGCATCACTACGAAGTAAGCGGCGGAGACATCCAAAATGCGGTGCTGAAGGCGGCCCTGGCTGCGGCTGCCGAACCAATCCCCGATTCCATAAAGAAAATCCATCAACGTCATTTCCAGGCTGGGATAGAGGACGTCGTGGCCAGCAAGCGGGTGATGCAACAGTCGATCTTTGCAGAGCCGGCAGTGATAATGCCAAAGCCGGACGGCATCACTCCAGCAACCGCGTCGCAAGCTTCACAACTGTTGGCTTACGGCCTCGCCGGAGCGGCGCTGCTGGTCGCGCTGATCGCCCTTGCAGTAGCGCTGCTTAAGTAGCTTCGGCGTTCACACGCACCAGCCCCTTCCGCACCCGCGAGCTCGAGTTGTTGGCAAAAGGCACATTCACGACGCCGCAATGCATGCCCGCCCTTCTGATCTCGCCATGGTACTGTGGAAACCACGTTGGACCTAAGGACAACCGGCTGCAGGGCCCTTGCGAATGCAAAAGCCACACACCATTGCCGAGCAACTATTTGGTGAGGCTCTCGAATTGCCGCGGGAGCAGCGGGCGGCATTTCTAGCGGAGGCCTGCCGGGAAGCTCCGGAGGTGCGGCGCCTGGTCGAGGCGCTGCTCCAGCAAAACGACCGGTTGAGCGGATTCTTGTCTGAGCCTGCTTATCGTCCTGGCTACATGCCACAGACAGCTGCGCCCGCTCATCCGTTTCAGGCGCCCGGAACCAGGCTGGGCCGGTATGTGATTCTCGAGCTATTGGGTTCCGGTGGTATGGGTGCGGTGTATCGCGTGCGCGACGAGAAGCTGGAACGCGACGTCGCGATCAAGATGCTGACCAACGGATTGCTCACCGGCGACGACGCGCGGCGCCACTTTCGCCGCGAAGCCCTGGCGCTGGCCAAACTGAACCATCCGCGAATCGCAGCCGTCTACGACGTGGGCGAGCAGGACGGCCTGGATTACATCGTGATGGAGCTGGTGCCGGGGGAGTCGCTGGCGGCGAGGCTGCGTTCCGGTCCGCTGGCGGTGAAAGAGGCGACCTCTATCGCGCTTCAGGTGGCCGAAGCATTGGAGGAGGCTCATGAGCACGGCGTCATCCATCGAGATCTCAAGCCGGCCAATGTGATGATCACGCCGAAGGGGAATGCCAAGGTTTTGGATTTCGGTATCGCAAAGCTGCTGGCTCTTCCGGGTACCGAGGCTTCCCTCACCATGACGGAGACGGGACAGCTGGTCGGAACCCCGTTATATATGTCTCCCGAGCAGGCACTGGGCATGAGCGTAGATGCGCGTACAGATCTGTGGAGCCTGGGCGTGTTGTATTACGAGGCGCTCACAGGTCGGGCGCCGTTCGAGGGCAAGACCGGCCTCGCGATCCTGCATGCCATTGCGGAATCACCGTTTCCGCCGCCCCGCGAAACAAGGCCCGGGTTGCCCGTGCAGGCCGAACAGATCGTGGCCCGGGCCCTCGAGAAGGATCCCGCGCGGAGGTATCAATCTGCCGCAGACATGATGCGGGATGTGTCCGACCTCCTGGCGCGGTTGAGCGGCGCTGTTGCGATCGAGAAAAAACCACCGGTCTGGAAATCGCCCAGGGTGAAGGCTGCGGTGGCGTTGTTGGTGGCGGCAGCAGCAATCGCAGGCGGGTGGACCTATCGTGTCCTGCGGGAGCGGCATTGGGCCCGTGAGGACGCGTTGCCGCAGATGGAACGACTGATCGATGCGCAGAAGCCGCTGGCGGCGCTTGCGGTTCTGAACAGGGCAGAGCGCGACTTGCCGGGCGACGTTCGGCTCCAGCAGTCAGCCGATCAGAACATGCAAACGGTGGCGATCACGTCGCAGCCCGCGGGCGCTCTGGTGCAGATCCAGGATTACCTCACACCTGGCGCGGGGTGGCAGAGCGTGGGGACGACACCCTTGGCTGCTGCGCGCATTCCGAAAGGGTATTTCCGCTGGAGAGTATCAAAGGCGGGAGTGGGGCAGATGGAAGTGGCGCGGGCAACGGCTCCCAATATGGCTTTTTCGCTGGCATCCGCGCTAAGGGCTCCGGACGGAATGGTGTTTGCGGCTGGCGGGCCTTGGACGACGTACAGCGCGTTTCTAGGATGGATCGGCCCTTACACACTTCCTCCTTACTATGTAGATCGCTACGAGGTAACGAACCGCGAGTATCAGAAGTTCGTGGACAGCGGCGCATATGCGAAGCAGGAGTATTGGCCGGGCGAGTTTCACCAGGACGGGCATATCCTGCCGTGGAAAGAGGGGATGCTGCAATTTCGCGACGCAACGGGCAGGCCGGGACCTTCGACCTGGGTGGCCGGACATTATCCGGCGGGTCAGGCAGACTTTCCGGTTGCAGGCATAAGCTGGTTCGAAGCGTCGGCCTACGCGAAGTTCATGGGAAAATCACTGCCGGTGTTGGGACAGTGGTATCAGATCGCACCGCAGGACGTGGCAGAATACGCGGTGCGAGCCGGCAATATTACCGGCAACGCGCTGGCCGCCGTCGGGTCATCCCAGCAGCTGGGGCCTTACGGAACCTATGACACCGCAGGCAATGTAAGGGAATGGGTTGCCAACGTGGTGGACGACGACCTGCGTTTCATTCTGGGAGGTGCGTGGAGCTCGCAGGCGTACCTGTATACCGATCCTGAGGCTCTGTCTCCCTTCGACCGTTCGGATACGAATGGCTTTCGCTGCGTACGGAACCTCGCCGCGTTGCCCCAGGAAGCGGTGAATCCGTTTCACCGGTTGGCGAGGAACTTTGCCACGTTTAAGCCAGTGAACGACGAGGTCTTTCGCGCATATGAACTCCTCTACGCCTACAACAAAACACCTTTGAACGCGAAGGTGGAGGGGGTGGTGAAAGAGACTGCGGACTGGCGTGAAGAGAAAGTCTCGTTCGTCACCGCGTACAACGGCGAACGCATGGCAGCATACTTGTTCTTGCCGAAGCGCGTTCGGCCACCCTACCAGACAATTCTGTTCTTCCCTAGCGCGCGGGTGCTGTTTCTTCCCGAGAACAGCAGCCAGCTGGGCGACGAGAAGTTCTTCGACTATATCGTTCAGAGCGGCCGCGCTGTGATGTATCCGGTCTATCTGGATATGTACGAGAGGCGGGTGAAATACCCATTGCCCAACGGTGCGTTGAGCAACACCCTGGCAACGGAATGGTATAAAGATGCGGCGCGATCGATCGATTACCTGGGCACTCGTGCAGACATCGATAGCAGCCGGCTGGCCTACCTGGGAGTGAGTATGGGCTCCGCCGAAGGCGTGATCTTCTCTACACTGTTGCAGTCCCGGCTCAAGACAGCGATCTTTCTCGATGGCGGTTACTTTCTGCAGCAGCCACCACCGGGCGGAGACGCGGCGGACTTCGCACCCCGCATGAAAAGACCCGTGCTGATGGTGAATGGGCGCTACGATTACACCTTTCCTCTCGTCAAGGCACAGAATCCCCTGTTTGAAATGCTGGGAACGGCGACAGCGGACAAAACTCACGTGGTGCTGGACACCCCGCACGATGTGACGGAGCAGCGCGCGCAACTGGTAAAGGTAGTGTTGGATTGGCTCGATCGATACCTCGGCTCAGTAGCGCAATAGACGGAATGATCGCCAGGGGGAAACAACGCTGACAGAACCGGAAGATGAGCCGCCGATATCATCCACCCCGAATTTGGTGGGAGCCCCCTGCTTTAGCAGGGGGTAGCTGGACTTCAGTCCAGCGGAAAAGCGATTCATTCTAAAAAGGACGGGCTTTACAGGCTGCGGAAACACTCTGTTCTTTGAAGGGTACGGGCTTCAGCCCGTACATAAACGATTGAAAACAGGTGCGGCTTTAGCCGCTGAGGGACGCATTTCCATCCGTCTCCCGACTTTTTCCGCAGCCTATTTAGCCCTGAATTTTTCGAGGCCGGCGCTAAAGCGCGTATCAATGTCCAACTCTTTTCCGCAACGCTGAAGCGTTGCTCCCCTCTCCTGAAGCAAAGGGCTCCTACCAAACTCGGGCCTCTCCGGAATTCTCTACGGTAAGACCTGCGCTCATAGAGCCGCTCTGCTGCCATTTGCTTTTCAGAGGCGGTGTTTCGCTTCACTTCTTCGGGTTGGGAACCAAGAGCGCAGAGAGGCCACGCTGTCCCCCCTGATTTAAGACCTGATAGGTCTGTCTGACGTTGTTTTTCCTCACTGCTTCCGCCAGAATACGGATGGCGTGTTCTGCTACAACGGTATCTATCTAAGAGTCGCTGAGTTTGTCGATCCTACGATTCCGAGCGGCCTCCAAATGGATGGCCTGAGGCTGGTGTAGATTGTCGCTCTTTGTGGTCTTCGACACGTGTACACACGCGCGCTACTACGGTGACGTGCATGAGGTGCTCGCACTGCCACAAGGCGCGGTAATCCGTTACGAATACAAGCGCAGACTGTTCAAGCCTGATGCGGCACAGGCAGTAGAAGGCCTCGCTCTAACGCCGAGCCAATTGCCCATGCCCGTGCTTCTGATGTACGGCGAAAAGAACGGCTTCAAGCAGGGCAGCGGCGACCCTGCCACCATGCTGACCGTTGCCGACAGTGTTTTCGTTCCGACTCGTTCGGCCAACCTGATTGCGGTGGCGATCGACAAGGGTGCAACGTCGGAGGACGACGTCTTTTATCTCCACTTGGAACTTCGCGGCTTTGTCGACCCAGACTTGCCGGAGGTCGGACAGTTGATTGCTGCGCTCGAGGGCGCGAACTCACTTCCGTTTGGAGTCGCCGGTACGCAGCAGACCTGGGTCTCGCTCTTGCCCGCCTCACTTTTTCCTCACCGCGACCGCTTGATCAACGACAACCCGGATCTCTGGTCCAGGATCATCGACAAGCTCATTACTCTGCCGACGCAGTTCCGAAATGACGTGTTCTGGAGGGTCCGGTCGCTTTCGGAAGAGAAGAACGGCGCACGTTCCAACGGAGTCAAGCTCGTCGATCGCGCCGGCAATCAACGTGTTGACCCACATAAATGGCTACGCGATTATCCTCTGCTTGAGTCGAATCGCTATCTCGTCGAGGTTCAAACATATTCGACCCACGATCACGGTGCAACCGTGCCCGGAGATTCGACCGTCGCCCTGACTTCGATGGACGACGATCAGGGCCTGCTCAAACTTTCCCCCGATCCGCTTCCGATCGTTCCTAACCAGGTGGCTGAGAAGCGGTTCTCCGTAACGACGGACAGTGCCTTAGGAACTCGTTACATCGGCATGCGGCTGGAGACACAGGTGCCCAATCACACCTCCCAGTTTGCTGCCGGTTCGATGTGCACATTGACGTTCTCGATACGCAAGGAGCGTACGCGCTTCATCCTCGGCGTCACCTTGGTGCTGGTCTCCATCGGACTAGGCGCCTACATCGGGGTCGCGAAGCCTGGCGTCAGGTGGACAGTCATTGATGCCATTGCAACCGCTTTGTTCCTTGCGGTTGGTGCTTGGCTCATGAACCAGCAGTTCAAAATCGGAGGCGGCGGGAAGTAGCTCTGCCTGTCACCCTTGAAGTAAGTGAGACAAGCGGATCTGGTCAGCGGGAAAGGTCCGTGACCTCTCGTTGCGCTTTTGGCGTGCTTCGCGGTGGGCCGCTTTGGTCTTGGAGTCAGCGATTTCGCCGACCAGCTCTGGCGCCGGCAAGAACTTCCGGCTCCAGACGGCCACTGCCGTTTCCCAGTCGATTAGGGGTCGTTCGTTCGGTGGTCGGACGACGCCCGTTCGGATATTGTCGAGGGTGCTCCAGTTCGCACGGACGGAACCGTTAAGAGCTCCCAGATGAATGCCGATTTCGTTTCCTTTAAGGATTGTGGGTCGAAGGCCCAACCGGCGAAATGCGAATGCCAGGGCGGCTTCCTCAGACGGTGGCGTAGACGCAGGCTGTTCCGTCTTGAAGAGCTCGCAAGCTATCGCACGTACTTCCCGGCTCAATAGAGAGTCGAACGACGACCGCAATTCCTGCGTCTTAGGATCCCTCCGGATCTGCGCGTAGAGGTCACCCTTGGCGTCGGGCACCGCTGTGATTCCAGCTGAAGCGAGTTGACCGACTCGGTGGCCACGGAACGGAGCTCCGGACACACCTTTGCTGGTCGTCGTTACCACTGCCACTAGATCGGCTTCAGGGGCTGGAGTTTCGTGCGAGTTTCTGAAAGCCTCCAGGCCTTTAGCCGTGAATGGGGCGATGGCCGCGAGCCACGCGCCAGACAGGACGTTGTACGGTGGCAACGCGCAGGCGATCGACAGCTGCATGATTCTGTTCAGGCCGTCCACACGGCGGGCCCGCGCTTTGGGGTCATGTTTGCGACTGGTCTTCGGATAGTCTCTCGGCCAGCCGAAACGCTGATCACGAATCTGTTGGGAGAACCGGGCACTCGCGAGAATTGCTGCGCCAAAGAGACGTGTGCCACCGGTTTGGCCGACGTCCCAGATCAGTAGTCCCATTCGCTTCCCCACGAGCTTGCGGGATGTCACGCTTTGCGTCAGCCGAAGGTACTCGACGATCTTCTTGTGCTCGTCCCGCTTGAAATCGATGATCTCAAGTACAGGGCGCACCGCACTCGGCTGGAAGGTCGCTATATCCACGAAGAACCGACCGAAATCCCGCTCAAACCCGAGAATATCCTCGCGATGTTCCTCGAGCTCTTTCTGATGGCAAACTCGGTGTGCTTCGTCCCAAAAATGGTCGTCGGCTATCGTTGAGGGCTCGCAGATCTCGCCTGTGAACACACCGCTGTCGTCGTGTGAAAGGGTGTGTCCGAGCGGTTCGAGGTCGCGAAACAACTTGGTGATGAATTCAGACCAGGAAGGGTTGAGTGACTCCCAGCGGAGACGCAGCATATTGGACCGCATCGAGATTGATATCGGGGAGACGCACCCAGGTCACTGCACCACTCGCGTGCCTATATGGAATAGGACGCTCAAACCACTGCGGGTTTGTGAAGACGTACGCATACGTCCTTGGATAAGGAAGTCCTGATAGCGCGAACTCCTCTCGTTCTTTTTTCGGAAGTTCGGGTGCCTGTTCCAGATCCTCGAGCTCAAGCGGACCAAGTACGCGGACCAGATTTGCCGTACCAAAAGCGCGTCCCGTTCCGGACTTAACAATGACAACCGGTCCACGAATCTGCGTGGGACGACCGCGAATCTCCCAGATCTTCTGGCCATTCAGAATCTGTGAAGCATAGGGATCACGAATCATTAGGCCGCGGGGACCTATGTCTTCCGGTATGGACTCATCCCTACTGGGATCGGCTTTGGTCCGGCGTGCACGGTGCGAATCAAGAGAATCGAGCCAGCCGAAAAGATTTGGAGTTTTCATGTCAGACCCCACCCTGAGCATTTACAACGAGTGCGCGACCGTCGAATTCAAGATAAGGAATGATACGAATTGAGCCAATCCCGGTTCAAGAACAACTTCGTGGATTTCAGCTCTTTGCAGCGTCCCCCTCATCAAGCTCTTGAGTCCTTAAGTAACTATAGGCCATGTACTCCCGTGCACGAAATCGCATCTCGCCTGCGACAAAACCCCGAAGACTGTATCTATTCACGCAGACGATATCGGCAGGACGCAGCTTCTCGACGGCAGCGCCCTGAACGGACCTTTCCGCCAGTATGGGGACTAAGCGCGAGCGAAGGATGGCTTAACCGCTATCCGGTGACACACCCGATCCCTGTCTCAAATTAAGTAACACCAGCCCAACACCAGTCAGGAGCGGCCCCCCGCCGCTCTCAACCCTAGTGCGTCACTAGCCGGCAGCAAACAATCCCCCACACCACCGCTCCCCCAATCTCCAGCAAACCGAGAAACGAGACCCCCTATGCCCAAAAATACCGTCGGCGATCCCATCACCGATCAGGAAATGGCCTTTGCTCACCTGGTCCTCTCCGGAACCATGAACGACCGCCAAGCCGCCGGGCTCAATCCCGACACCGCCGCCTACACTAAATCCAAGCCCCGCGTCCGCGACTACATGATCGAGCACCGCAACGCCGTCAGTGAAAAGCTGGTGGACCTGGAAGTCGAAGGGCTGCGCAAACTAAACCTGGGTCGCGACCAGGTCCTGGCCCGGCTCTGGGAACTCGCCAAGCTCAGCCACGAGGTAACCCGCGGCACCATCGCCGGCCAG
>JBEKNJ010000060.1:0-37942 GCA_049522955.1 Acidobacteriaceae bacterium | reverse complement strand
TGGTGGACCTGGAAGTCGAAGGGCTGCGCAAACTAAACCTGGGTCGCGACCAGGTCCTGGCCCGGCTCTGGGAACTCGCCAAGCTCAGCCACGAGGTAACCCGCGGCACCATCGCCGGCCAGATCAAGGCCCTTACCATGATCGTAGCCATCGAAGGACTGATTCCCGGCCGCCCCTCCCCATCCGCAACCCAACCCACGGCCCCGCCCGTCAAGGCAGAAATCTACACCGCTGAGTGGCTCCGCAAACAGCAGCAGAATGGAAACCCAGGCGACGTCGTTCACCAGGAAGCCCAACCCGCCACCAACCAGGTCGCCCAACCGGAGCATGCTCCGCAACCCACTCCGCCACTCCACAACAACCCCAGCCCTCTCAACCCCTTCGTCATCCCCGAAGGCAGAATGAGAGTACCCGACGCGACTGGCAGCATCTACGATGCCGCTCTGGACGCCACCATGTCCCTCAGGCTCCCCTTTTCTATAAAAAAAGGCCCCTTTGGAAACGGCCGCGGAATCCGATAAAAGGCCAAATTTTATCGACTTTTATAAACGATCCCAGCTCACTTGCAGACGCGCTTTCGCATCTTCCAGGCCCCGAAAGAAGCCACGCAAGAAGAGAAACCAGTCACCAAAGGCAATTTGCAATGGTGGTTGTTCCGCCTGTCATCGTAAGGCGTCCCTTATCTCTCCCAACGAGTACATCAAACAGCGACGGGTTTGTTTCACAGTGACAAAAAGGCCTGACAACGGGACGTTGCGGGTCAGTTGAGGTAGCCTATGGATAAAGGATTTTGCTGGCGGAATTCGTTTATAGCGCACTGGCCATGTATGATCCGAGGAGTGAGCATGTAAAATGCTCAGCAGGGGGAAGGGCTCCACCCTTTCCCGGTTTCGCAGACGGCTCCGGGCCCCGCACTGTTCGCATCAAGGATTTTCCCCATAGGTCAAATGTCCTAACCGCCAACCGGCTATTTGCCTCTTCCTGGCGGAGTCACTCGGGCTCACAATCATAGGCTCCTTTCAGTCGTGGGCTCCCAGAGGTTCTTACGAACTTCACGTACACCCGGTGTTGGCGCGCTCACCACTAGACGCTGTGCACGTAAGTAACTGTTTTTGGCCATCCAGCTCCGTACAACCGCTTCACCAACCGAGGAGGTTCCCATGCGTACACTGTTTTCAGCATTTCTCGCGCTGGTTATTGCTGTCGCTCCTGCGGGCCTGCGTGCACAGACCGTCGATACGGCAATCGTTGGCACCGTCACTGACAATTCCGGGGCAGTCCTCCCGGGAGCCAAAGTGACAGTCACGTCCGTGTCCACCGGGATCGCAAAATCGGCGGTGGCCGCAGCTACGGGCGAATACACCGTCAACTACCTGCCTCCCGGCTCGTATAACGTTGAGGTCACGGCCAACGGGTTCACCACAACCCGGAAGCAGGGAATTGAGCTGCAGCTCGCTCAGCAGGCAAGGGTCAACTTCCAACTGCAGGTTGGGTCGGCCACGGAGCAGGTGACCGTTCAAGGAGCGCCACCCTTGCTGCAGACCGAAGCCTCCTCTCTGGGCACCGTAGTCGGCGAGGTGGAGACACAGAACCTTCCCCTGAATGGGCGCAAATTTGAGGACCTCGCCATTCTTACGCCCGGCACCACTGCTTACAGTCCGGATAATCACACCTCCTCGGAGGATGGCGCCAGCGTTCAGTCGTACAGCGAACAACTGGAATGGGGACAGACCAACGTGGACGGGGTCACCATGATTGGCGACCGCCACGCGTACGTGAACCTGTATCCCTC
Organism: Acidobacteriaceae bacterium; assembly: GCA_049522955.1. Taxonomy (GTDB): domain Bacteria; phylum Acidobacteriota; class Terriglobia; order Terriglobales; family Acidobacteriaceae; genus PALSA-350. The sequence continues at coordinate 36,150 of JBEKNJ010000060.1, read as the reverse complement.
CACCGACGCCATACAGGAATTCGAGGTGATTAGCGCAAACGCCGAAGCGCAAAACGTGGGCGCGGCCGGCGACATCACCAACATTCAACTCAAATCCGGCACCAACAATTTTCACGGGGATGTGTTCGAGTATTTTCGCAACACGGCGCTGGATGCGCGCAACTACTTTGTACCCGCGCCCGCGCCCAAGCTCGTGTATCGGAATAATCAGTTCGGCGGAACGCTGGGCGGTCCGATTATTCCCAACCGCACCTTTTTCTTCGTAAGCTATGAAGGGATTCGCTCCAACGAGCAGACTGCAGGGCTGACAGACGTTCTCACTCCGGCGGAGGAGAATGGCGATTTTTCGGCTCTACTACCCGGCACCCAATTGGTGAGCCCGGTTACAGGTCAGCCGTACCTGAACAACCAGATCCCCGTCGATCCGGTGGCGCAGGCCATCGTGAAAAAATACATGCCCTTGCCCAATACCAACCAGGGCGGCTTCAACTACGCCTTTTTCACGGGCGGCACCCAGACCACCAACCAGTTCATCGGGCGCATCGATCACCATTTGAACGCGAACGACCAGCTTACCGTTCATTTCATGTACGCAAGCCGGAACAATTTTATTTCCGAGGGCAATCCGAACTTCAACGATAATGCGACTTTGCCGATATTCAACGCCGGTCTGCAGTACGTTCACATCGCCTCGCCCAAACTCATCAATGAACTTCGCCTGGGGATCGATTTCGAGAACCAGAAGCTGTATACCACCTACGCGAACACCAACTTCACGCCTGCTTCCATCGGCATCAACGGCTTCGTGCAGCCCAACGGCCAGCCCTGGCCCGCGGCCGAGCAAGGTTTTCCAAATCTAACCAGCAACGAATTGATTGGGGTGGGCAGCGACTTTGGTGTCGGACTGGATCAGGGCAAAACCTACCAGCTTGTGGATAATGTGACCTGGACGCACGGCACGCATACAGTGATCTTCGGCGGAGACGTCCGCCGCGTTCAAGACAATGCCGACACCAGCAATACCCCTTACGGAGTCATCAACTTTAACGGCTCGGAAACCGCCAACAACGGCCCCAATGCCCCCGCCAACGAAGGCGGTTTCGACGGGGCGGATTTGATGCTGGGCATTCCCGCCCAGGTCATCACGCCGGAGGGCATTCCACTCACCAATGCCCATCAATGGCGCATGTTCTTTTACATACAGCACAACTGGAAGGTGACCCACAATCTTACCCTGAACACCGGGCTGAACTACTCCCTCTACCCCGCCCCGACCGACTCTCTCAACACCTCCGAGACGATGGACTGGACCGTCAACCCTGTGGTGTTGGTGCCCCTCGCTAACTACAGTCCCATATGGCACATCACGGGCAAGGACTTCGGGCCACGGCTGGGGTTCGCCTATAGCCTGCCGCATCTGATGGTCGTGCGCGGAGGCTACGGCATCAGTTACTACGCGGGGCAGTTCGATAACATCAATATCCTGCAGCTCAACCCGCCGGATGACCCGAGCTTTAGTCTGTTCAACGGCAACTGCGGTTACTGTGCTACGCCCAACGCTCCCGTGTCTACCCTGCAGAATCCAGTCTCGCCGTCCCTCTCCGCGTCCGTCGCGAATATCGTCTCGATACCGCCCGGCCGCCAACATCCCGACCTTTATTTGCAGACGTGGAATCTGACTTTCTCCAAGCAGTTCTCGAACAACGTGATTGATGTTTCCTATGTTGGGGTGAAGGGAAGCAAAGAAGACACGTCCCTGCTGAATTTCAATGTCGGTCCGCCACAGGCCCCCGGCGGAAATGTCCAGGCAAATCGCCCCTATCCTGCTTATGGCCAGATGCGTGTCCTCGATAATCATGGAGCCTCGATTTATGAGGGCCTCCTGGTTCATTTTGAACATCGGCTATCGCACGGTCTCCTCCTGACCACGGCGTACTCCCTCTCTACGGACCGGGATGATCAAGGCGGCGGCACCAACCAACAGCGCAATGAGACCCAGTATGCTTTCCAGAAGGTATGGGCGAACGGCCTGACCGACCAGCGTAATAACCTGACGATCGCCGCCATATACACCGTTCCCCAACTGAATGAAAACAGAAACGTGGTGGCGCGGAAAGTTCTGAGTGGATGGGGCATTGCTACGATCTTCCGGTATTATTCCGGCAGTCCGCAGTTCGTCTCTCAGAGTGACGACGGCCAGAATAACGGCAATAACTTCGAATATCCGGATCTGGTTCAAGGTCAGCCGAATGGTATTCCCCACCGGTCCATCAATGAGTGGTTCAATACCGCCAGATTCACGGAAGCGATCGGCCATTACGGCAACGCGCCGCGCAACCCGTCATGGGTGGTGGCGCCGTCGAACAATCCCCTCTCGTTGGAGCTCAAACGAATCTTCGCCATGCCGTTTTCTGAGTCGCAGAAGCTGAGTCTTCAAATCCAGGCCTTCAACGCCTTCAACACGCCCCAGTTTGGCGTTCCCAATGCGAACCAGTCCTCGGGCTCCTTCGGGACGATCACGTCGACAACGCTGGATAACCGCGAGGTGCAATTGGTAGCAAAATATTTCTTCTAAAAACGGTTTTGGTCAACAGGTTCCTCAATCAGACTGCGTAGTGGATGGACCTGCTGTAGATCATCCGTGGCATCGAATTCGAATGGAAGCGCTGCTCTCCCCTTTGTCATCCCGACCGAAGCGTAGCGCAGTGGAGGGATCTGCAGTTCAACGGACCCGTCCTGGAAATGTTTTTCGCGGATGCCGGGAGCCGCAGGTTTCACATGAACCAGGAAGGCAAATATGGGACCCGAATTTGAGCATCAAACCCGCCTGAACGACCGGCGATCGTTCATGAAATTGCTGGCTGCGGCTCCTCTGTTTGCCACCATTGGCACGCGGAGTGTAGCCGCCGCCGTGTCTAACGCTGTGGCCTCCACGGTCAAGCGGTCCTACACCGACAACATCTATACGCGCATTGGTGTCAAGCCGCTGATCAACGCGCGTGGCACCTGGACCTACCTCTGTGGTTCGCTGGAAATACCGGCGACGCGGCAAGCTGTCGAAGATGCGTCTCACTACTTTGTCGACATGTTTGAGTTACAAGCCGGCATAGGTCGCCAGCTGGCAAAGCTCTCCGGCGCAGAATCCGGAATGATTACCTCCGGATCGGCCGGTGCGATTGCCTCGGCGACGGCGGGCTGCATTGCCGGCACGGATCCAAACCATGTGTGGCAACTGCCCGACACCACCGGACTCAAAAACGAAGTGATCATCATGCCTCGCAGGAGCGCATTCGACAGCGCCATCCGCCTCGCTGGAGGCAAACTTGTGGTTGTGGATTCGGTGGAGAAATTGCAGGCAGCCATGACTCCGCAAACCGCCATGTTGTACACCGATTGGGCGGACGACGAACCCCTTCAGGGCATACTCAGGATCACCAAGCCCGCCGGTGTACCCATCCTGGTGGACCTCGCGGACCGCATTCCTCCCTTTTCGAACTTCACGCACTACGCAAAGTTAGGCGTCGATATGTACTGTTTCAGCGGAGGCAAAGGTCTTTGCGGCCCACAATGTGCCGGAGTATTGCTGGGCCGGAAGGATCTGATCGATGCCGCTCTTTACAACAGCAGTCCATGGGAAGGAGCCGTGTGCAGGCCCATGAAGGTCGGCAAGGAAGAAATGATGGGGATGTTGAGCGCGATTCAATATTGGGCGAATGCCGATATGGACGCGGTCAACAAGGAATGGCAGAGCCGCGTGGAACGCATCAAGACCTTAGTGGATACAGTGCCTGGAGTAACTACGAACATCACAATTCCAACAGACGGAAATAGTTATCCGACGCTGACCGTGAGCTGGGACGCACAGAAATTAGGTTTGACGCTGGCAGAATGTGAACAGCAGCTGCGCGACAGTAACCCCCGGATTGATGTGCTGGGCGGCAGCAATCCCAGTGGGGTTCTGGGGCGGCTCAGGAACGATACCGCAACGCAACACAGAGCAGGCCGCCCGCCGCGCTTGCAGATTATATCCATGACCTTGCAGCCAGGTGAGGACCTGATCGTCGGCAACCGCCTTCGCCAGATCCTCAACAAAGCGCGCAAGCAATCTGCGTCCGCGTGATTCTGACGGGGCTCGATCTCAAATCTCCCATCCGGGGGCGACGTTCTGAAATAGCGCGAACAGGAGATAAGGCGACACACTGATACCTATCGCAGCAATTCCGGGAGATATCGCGTCCCCTTATCTTCCGGGCCATTCCGACTGAATCCATGCATGGGATTAGGACTGTTTTAAAGCAGCCGTAAGGCTGCACCCAGGCTTCCGCTTTTATGACTGCCGCGTGGAGGCTCAATATGGCGTACAGCTTACGAGCATTGTCTGGCGTATGATGCGCTGTCAGCAAGCTTCTTATGACTGCCCCGGTCTTAGGACCGGGGCTTTTTTTCGCTATTTGGCCATGGAAGCACCTTGCCAGGCCGCCTGAGGGGATCTCCAAACTGCTGCAGAAGTTCAAGCAGTGCCAGAACGGCCACTTCATCTCGCTCGGCTTCTGAAAGATCTCGGTCGTTCATCGTGCTCACCATAGCGCCATATTACGCCAAAAAGCTGTTCGATCAGTCGCCGAATGGCGTATTATGGCGTTAGATCACTAAGGTTTTCGACAGCTTATTTCTGGCCCACGTTCGAAACGCCAGCCACCTCTCCTCCGGTTCCTAGCGCTTCTGCAATTCACGGAATAGTCAGGCGAAAGAGGAGATATGTGTCTTCGAACCCAGTTCCACGCGTCTTCGTCGTTGATGACGAATATGTCATCGCTTCCACTCTCGCAGCGATCCTAAAGCTACACGGTTATTCTGCCGTGGCCTTCACCTCACCACTGGAAGCATTGGCCGCTGCCCGGTCGAGGGCGCCCGATCTGCTGATAGCAGATGTCGCGATGCCAGAACTCTCTGGATTTGCCCTCGCGAATCAAATTTTGGCTCAATGCGCCGAGTGCAAGATTCTTCTCTTTTCCGGTCAAGCAAACACCCGGCATTTACTCAGGGATGCCCGCAGTCAGAGTCACGATTTCCAATTGCTTCAGAGGCCCGTTCGCTCATCCGTTAAGCTTTTGCGCATCGAGGCACTCACGTTTCCGGCCCTATCCCTGTGTTACCGGCTTTCCCGCGACGCACCGAGGCGTCATGGATGAGCCCTTCCGTCCTGGCAAACCGGAGGCTTGCCACAAATTTCGGTTATTGAAGCAGGAATACGAATCGGCGTTGCGTGAAGAGGCTCTCTACGAATACGGGGGCGCGGCTCCGCTTCGACAGTCAATTCGATACAAAACTGAGGCGATCACCGCAAGCACCCTCGCTAGAGATCGTTTAATCACCCACTACACGGGCTGCCCGGTCTGTAAGGCGGACAGGGCCTAATCCTCGGCCACGGAGCATGTTAAGAGGGTTAGTTGGCGCAAGCGCATTCCTCCACAAATAGAACGGTCTCTGGTAAGGTTTCGGCATGATCCGAAGGCTCCTTTTTTTCGCTCTTGTTCTAGGCACGTTCACGCTGCACGCCCAGAGCCCCGCCACGATGGCTGCCAACGAGGGAATATGGGAGGGGTATGACGGCGAATGGCGGTATGTCTCGCGCCTGTTGGTTTCAATGGCCGAGGCGATTCCGGCGGACAAGTACACCTGGCGGTCTGCTCCGGGGGTGCGATCCGTGAGCGAAGTGCTGATGCACATCACTCAGGCGAACTTCTACCTTTTAAGCGTCACCGGGCCAAAGATGCCACACGACTTGGAGAGGGACGATGTGGAGAAAACAATTGTCTCCAAGCCGGAGGTGCTGGCCTACCTGCGGCGATCACTGGAAGCGGTCAGAACGGCGAGGGCGCAGCTGAAGCCTGGGGATCTGGAGCGCAAGGTCAAGATTGAGGGTGAAACTGTGAATGTAGACGGGATGTACCTGCGGATCATCTGCCACGACAACGAACACATGGGGCAGCTGATTGCCTACGCCCGCGTCAATGGCATTGTGCCGCCCTGGTCGGCGGGTGTGGTGCTTCCCAGGTAATGCGAAGACGCAATCCATGCGCTATTAGAAGCGCGTCGCCACCGTCACTGTTTGGAATGAATTTGCCGCTGCGCGAGCTGAAGAGATTCACGCCCAACTTCGATCCTCGACAGGGATAGCACGGAGTAATCACCATCCGGTCCAGCCAACATAACGGGTTCAACTTGTAATTACTCCGTTTGTCCCTTCCAGGTCAGTTCTCGGAAGGCCTCTCTACGTGGTCGATGACGAGGAAATCGCCTGGCCCCTCAGTCGGTTCAATGTTCAGACCGAGCTTTTTCATCGCGATTTCTGCCGCGTTGAAGAGAATAGGCGGGGCTCGTGGCGTCGTGGGGTCGCTTGTCGCAGGGAGGGAACGAGGACGGTTTAGGTGTCCAGAGTCGTCTGCGGGCAGATCCAGATCAAAGTTAAACCTACCCCCCATTCCGGTTTTGTCGATTACATGCTGGTCCAGTAAGGCCGAGAAAGCCGCGCAAAGTTGCGCCATCGTCGCAGCCTTCATCTGAACCTCGCTTCCGTACAGTCGAGACGCTCCACAATCGGCCTCAGAGGGTGGCTTGTCGAAGTCCCGCGGAGTGCAATTTCCCTGAAATGGTTGGAGGTTGGGGCCGCCCTCGGCGATTGTCAGCGCATAGACCGGGAGCTCTCTAGTCTCGCGATGAACCTTCAATCTGAATCTAGCTTCGAGAAGCGCTTGCAGCATGGGCCCATTCATCATGGAATGGCCTTGGTGACCTTCCGCCTTCGCGTCGATTTCATAGAGCTCAGACGTCGTCCAGGCCGGGACCCCGACGACCGTGAGAGACGATCCCGGATTCATCTGACCATCCGCGAAGAGACCATAAGCTTGCTGGATCAGGCGCTGCACAGTTGTGCAACCCGAGTTGAACCTTCCGGGAGGCAAGTCCAGGTATGCGCTTCTGCTAAAAGTGCTGCAGGATTGGATGGAAGCGACTTCAAATTTTGGCGTTGGCTGCTGCGATTGCGCCCGGATGCGGGGAACACCCATAATGCCAATTGCGAGCGGGACAAACATGGCTGCCATTGCGGCAACCGCCAGGGCTACTCTCTTCGCGAAGGTTAGTTCGCATCCTACGCGCTCCATCAGGATCGCCTGGATGCGCTTTTTGAGATCGGAGCCCGTTACGCCGGACACACAAGACAAGGGCGATTCCACGTAGCTCTTACAGATTCGGAGAATCCCTTCGGCATAATCATGCGGATTACTGCCGAGCCTCAGCACCGCTTCGTCGCAGGCTCGCTCTCGTTCTTCGACCAGCCGCGCCCCAATCCACCACACCAGCGGATGAAACCAGAAGACCGCTTCCACGATCATGTGGATCGCGGAAGTCATGTTGTCGCGCCGCCGGACGTGGCACAGTTCGTGCGCAAGCACCGCCTCGAACAGAGGCGGCTCCAGGCGTTCCGCGATTCCCGCAGGTAACAAAAGAATCGGACGGAACAACCCAACGACCCCGGGTTCCAGCAGACCAGGCGAAGAACGGATTTCTATAGGCGCCGGGATAGGAAGCAGAGTGCTCGAGCGAATTGCGGTGCGAATGCGGCGCCAGCCGCGAAATCTTAGCAGAACAATCGCCGCGACTCCGCACGCCCATATGCCAAAGAGCGCGACGCTGGCCCAATCGTGAGTGGCTCTCGTGGCGGGTGGCTGTGTTAAGGCGCTCGGAAATGGCTGACTGATTTGCAACAGCGTGAATTGCACAGCCGTTTTGACTCCTGCCTTTTGGGTGACTGGTGCCCACTCGAATCGCCTGCCGAGGCTCATCAGCAACGAGAGCGGGACGAGGAATTTGCAGGACGCGCTGAGCCACAACCCGTAACGCACCTCGGCTCGATTCTGGCGAAAGGCGACAGTCATAAGCCCTGCCAGAAGAGCGAAAATCGTTGATTGCCAAACGTGGTTCGTCAGTTCACCGAGCATTTCTCTTCACCGGTCCTTTTCGTTCCGATTCGAGTCTCTTCAGCGTCTTCTCCAATGCGCGAACATCTTCCAACGAAAGCTTCCCTGCTTCGGCTAACTGCGCCATCATCGGTTGCGCCCGGCCGCCGAAGAAACTCAGAATTTCATCAAGCAGCCGGTGCCGCGTCACGTCCCGCGCCACAGTCGGTTCAAAGATGTGGGCATTGCTGATCTTGCGGATACGGCGGACGGCTTTCTTCTCTTCCAATCGGTACACGGTGGTCTGGATGGTGGTGTACGCGGGGCGAGGTTCCGGAAAGAACTCCTGAATCTCCCGAATGGATGCTTTCCCATTGGCCCAGAGAGCCTCCAGGATTTGAAGTTCGAGCTTACTTAGCTTTGGATGGGTCACAGGGACGACCTACTATCAGGTAGCTGAATCTACTACAATATAGTAGAACGTGTCAAAAACCTTTCAGATCAGACCCGGTCCACCGTGGCAGATCTGTGTCAATGAGTGCTTTGCCCTGAAATCATCAATCGGAAGGAGGCGACCCCGATTCCCGTCGACGACCACGCGTTACCGAATCACGCAACTACGGAATCGGTGCGTGACCTGGTGACATTCTCCGCGGGACCAATTCGTTTTCGATCTGCGCGGCTTGCGAGAAACTCGGCGAATATCCAGCATGCCCCGATCGCAGCCACATTGTAGACGGCGGCACCCCATGTTGCCTGATTGTGCGGCCGGATAAAAATAGGAGGTATTTCGACAAAACCTTCAAACAGCAACAGCATCAACGCAAGAAGCCTGGCTGCCAGGACATCCATAATTCCTAAGCAAATTGCACTTCCTGCCAACAAGAAGGCGATTCCGGTCAGCACCGCCCAAAAATTTCCAAACGACATCCAGTGCGGGACGAAGCTCGCGAAGACGCGAATGCTGGTGAGGTGAAATAAGCCGAAAATGACAGGAGGCAATCCGAGCATCCAACGTGCGGCGATAGCTGCTCTCTTTTGCAACGGGGAATCCGGTGAGGCGGGGAAGGCGTAAACGATTGCTGCCGGAGCGACCAGCATTAACTGTTGAGCGAGCCCGAAAGTAACGCCTACGAAGACGGCGACTCGCCAGCCATACGCATGAATTCCAGCAGAGTACCGAGGTAGCCAAAATGCCGCAAAAATCAGGTAGGCGATGGCGGATGCCGCGGCGCCAATCCTTGCGCTGCGCCGCCACAAAATTGCAAGACCCGCTACGACCAGCCAGACGCCCGCGACGTAGGCCAGTATGTGTTGACCAGGAAAATTCTTGCCTAGAGGTTGGATGGGCTGATGAGAAGCATCGAATGCACCCCAGGCGATATCCAGAATGCCGGCGAGAACAGTCCCCAGGCCATAGAACCAAACTCCAACTTTCATCGGTTGATCTCCCATGAGTCGCTTAGCGAGAGCAAGAACCCAATGACAATACATGCGTTCTCGACTTCAGAACTGATAGTATGGCCGCAGTGGTACATCGAACAGAGCCATTTTCCTAAAATCTATTGGACCATTGGAAATGCCCAAAGCCGTTAGCTCGTTCGAGCTCACTCTCAAAAGCCGGGCGCGCCATCAGACCCTGACCAACTGGTTGTATGGCGAACTGCGCTCTGCCATTCTGGAAGGCCGGCTCGCGCCGGGCGCCAGGCTGCCGGCATCCAGAGATTTTGCCGGCCAGTATGAACTCTCCCGGGGTACAGTCGTCAGCGTTCTGGAGCGTTTACAAGCCGAGGGGTATATCACCTCCCGGGTCGGATTCGGTACGTGGGTCAATCGTGTAGAGGCGCCTCGTCCGGCCCGCCAGGCAACCACGACACCGGCATACATTCGTCGCGTGATTTCGACATATAAACGGCCGCAACCCTGGGTCGACCTGGCTTTTGTTGACGGGATCCGCCCCTTTCGGATCGGGGTTCCAGCCATCAACGAATTCCCGTCCGAGGTGTGGGGACGTATTGCCGCAGACCGGGCACGTAATTTCAGGTCATGGTTAACGAAAGAGGCTGATCGGCGCGGATATCGGCCATTGCGCGATGCGATCGCCGAGTATTTGCGCACGTCCCGTGGGGTGCGATGCACTGCGGAACAAATCGTGATTGTTTCCGGAATACAACAGGCGCTCGACCTGTTGGCACGGCTTCTCTTGAAAAAGAGCGATCCGATATGGATGGAAGATCCTGGATATTTCGGAGCCAGAATCGCGTTCGACAATGTCGGAGCCAGGATGATTGCTGTACCGGTGAATGAGGAAGGGCTGTCTGTTTCCGCCGGAATTAAGATTTGTCCGGATGCGAAGGGCGTGTACGTAACGCCGGCTCACCAATTCCCGCTCGGGGTAACCATGTCGCTGGAGCGGCGAATGGCCCTTCTTAGCTGGGCCTCACGCGCCGGCGCTTTTGTGATTGAAGACGACTATGACAGCGAGTATAGGTTTGAGGGACCGCCTGTGCCTGCCCTGCAAAGTCTCGACAATCACTCCAGTGTTATCTTCATCGGATCGTTCAGCAAGACGCTATTCCCAGCCTTACGCGTGGGCTACGTGGTATTACCTGCGCCGTTAATAGATCTCTTCCTGAGTTTCCGTTACCGAACCGATTTCCGCAATTCATCCTTTGACCAGGCGGTCCTTTGCGACTTCATCGTAGATGGGCATTTGGCACGTCATCTGCGGAGGATGCGGAATCTCTATGCGCAGCGCCTCGCAACACTCATGGAAGGAGCGAAGCAACATCTCGGTGGGTTGCTTGAGATCTCGAACGTCAGGGCAGGCCTCTACACGATCGGGTACCTCAAGAATGGAATGACTTCACAACGGGCGGAAAAGCTGGCGGAGGCCCAGGGTATTGAGGTTCTTGCGGTCGATCGATGCACTCTGAGGCGTCCTGATCCGAATGCGTTGCTCCTCGGCTTTGGCGGATTTGACGAGCTTGCGATACGGCAGGGACTCATTCGACTCACAAGGGCATTGAGCCAGTCAGACCTCGGGACATAAGACCAATTCTCTCAACGAATGCCAAAGAGGTTTTGTGGATCTACGGTGCATCCGGGATCGCTGGACTGCTGCCTAATCTGCTCGCAGCGCCTGCATGGGCTCGACAGCGGCGGCACGTCGGGCAGGCAGGTAGGTGGCAACCATCGCCACGACCATCAGGATCCCTGCCGCAATCAAATAGACTGCACCATGCATGCTCCCGTCTCCCAGCAGTCTTGCCTGTGTGCCCATGCCGGAGTTGGTGAACGATACCCCCGCGATGATCTTCACCGCGGCGATACAAAGCGCGCCGCCTGCGGCAAGCCCAAACCCGGTGAGCGCAAGCCCGCGCCCGATCACCATCCACAGCACCTCGCCACGCTGCGCGCCAAGCGCCATGCGCACCCCGATCTCCTGCGTGCGTTGAGCAACCGAGTAGGCCATGACGCTATAAAGTCCGACAGCTGCCAGTACCAGCGCGATGACTCCCATGATGGTCAGCAAGCTGGCAGCGACCTTCTGAGGATAGAGCGAAGCTCCGATGAACTCCTTGAGGGGTGCGGCGTCGAAGACCGTCACATTCGGATCGATCGCCCGGGTCTGCGCGCGCAGCGTGGAGAGCAATGCGTCTGGATCGCCTTGTGTTCGAACATAGCAAGCCAGGTTCATGTCTTCGCGAAAAACCTGCCGAAATGGCACGTAAAAATAGGCTGGCGCTGATTCGCCAAGGTAGTGATACTTCGCATCCTTGGCTACGCCGACGATGCGAAACCAGTCTCCCCACCCACGCACTCTTACGCCGATCGGATTACGGCCGGGAAGGAAGCGCTGGACAAATGCCTGATTGACGATCATGACACGCGACGTATTCTCGTTGTCCTCATCGGTGAAGTTTCTGCCCTCGACCATGGGTATGTGCAGTAGCGGCAGATATCCAGGAGAGATGACATTGCGGAAGATGTTCATGTTTTCGCTGGGCCTGGGGGCATAGCCTTCGATCTGCAACTCTTCCCACCAACTCGGTTCGAACCCCAGGGGAACACCGTCTGAATACGCCACGTCCGTTACCCCAGCAGTGCTCGTCATTCGTTCCTCGAGGCGACGGCAGAACTCTTTCCTCTGGGCAAGGCTATATCCATTCGTTGACAGGTAGAACTGATTGAGAAGGACGTGGTTCGGGTCGAAGCCCGGATCGACGTGCAGCGTCTGCTGAAAGCTGCGGGCGAACAGGCCGGCACCTACCATGGCCACCAGCGCGAGCGCGACCTCGGAGGCAACCAGCACCGAACGCAGCCGATTCCGTTTTCTTCCAGCCGTCGCGCTGCGGCCGCCATCATTGAGTCGGGGGCCTGCCTCCATGCGCCTCACTTGCAGCGCGGGAGAAATCCCCGCGACCAGTCCCACCATCAGGCAGATACCCGCTGTAAACGCCAACACGGCAAAGTGCGGCCGGGTATCCATCGAGACCAGCAACTGCATCGGTCCGGGAGGCATAAAGTAGCGCAATGCGTGACTCAGCCACGGAGTTGCAGCCACTCCAAGCAAAGCTCCCGTCCCCGTCAGCAGCAGGCTCTCGGTCATCACCTGACGAACGACGCGCGCACGGCCCGCGCCCAGCGCCATACGGGCACCAAACTCCCGCTCGCGTACCGTTGCCCGCGCCAACAGCAGGTTGGTGATATTGGCGCACACAATAAACAGCACCAGCACGCACACGCCCATCAGGATGCGAAGCGGGCCAAGCAACAGACCCTGCGGTCCGTGCGGCGACTTCCACAGCGGCATCAGTGTTGCGCTCATGCCTTCACTCACATCGGCGTTCGCAACCGCCATGCGATCGGCAAGGGTTTTCAGCTCGCCCCGCGCCCGCTCCTCGGTCACGCCCGGCTTGAGTCTCGCGATTCCGAGCATGTTGCGGTCATGGCGATCGCGCAGCATCCACAGCTTCACGCCGTTGAGTACGGACTGCTCCATATAGGGTACCCACAGGTCGAACGAAGTAACCGGGATCGAGCCATGGAAGGCCGGTGCGGCGACACCTACAATCGTGAGTTCATGCTGATTGATGCGGATGGTTTTGCCGATCAGGGCTGGATCGGCAGCGTAGTGTGAACGCCAGTACCGGTCACTGATCACCGCGACTGGATAGGCGCCAGGCGCGTCGCCATACTCGGAAGGCAAGAACAACCGCCCCGCTTCGGGTTTCACTCCCAGCACAGCGAAAAAATTGCCGGAAACCAATTCGCCCCAGACGCGTTCGGCATGGTCATCCTTGCCTACGCTGAATGCCGCCGTATGGGTGACAGCAATGCCGTCGAAGAGCTTCAAACGATCACGAAAATCAACGAAATCCGGATAGGAATTCGGAACCCATTCGCCATTCGAGGTCACTGTTTCCAGGGTGACCAGGCGGTTCGGCGCGCTCACGCCACCGAGCGGTTCCAACAACACGGCGTTGATCCACGAGAAAACCGTTGCGCTGGCCGCGATGCCGGTCGCCAGGGTGAGTACCGCAACCGCGGTGAACGCCGGGTTGCGCCGCATCATGCGAATTCCGAAGCGTACATCCTGCCGTAAGTTGTCCAGCCACAGCAGCCGATACCTCAGCGCAAATCGCTCGCGTGCCACCGCCCGACTGCCAAAGGCAACCTTGGCCTGTCGCTCCGCTTCGCTTCTTGGAATTCCTTCCGACTGTTATAGCGTTGCTAGATTATCTTAAGAGGAGATGTTTCATGCAGAACGCTATTCCACTTGCTCTGGCCGTTCTCGTCGCTGCTGGGATCTTGGTGATCGGTTGTTTCTACCTCGTATCTCCGGAACGAATCCTGGGAGGTTTTGGTCTGAGGCCCCCTGCACCCGATGCTGACACTCGTGCCTGGCTCCGTCTAAAAGGGATTCGGGACATCGCATCTGGAGTGGCCGTGCTGACCCTGATGCTGACCACGAACAGCCGGACGGTAGGCATAGTTCTTCTTGTTTTCGCCCTTATACCTTTTGGCGACATGTCCAACATTCTGCTGTCGGGCGGTCGAAAGGCCACAGCGTTCTCCGTTCATGGCGTGACCTGCGCGGTGATGCTTTTCGCCGGCCTCCTGCTGATCCATGCGTTTTGAGGCCCCCGCCCCACCAACCCAGCCCGGAAGCCGAAATTCCATTTGTCGCAAAAAGGGTGGTTAGCGAACCATCGGTTATTCGCCACACCGGCAAAGCGGCGTGCGGTTTGCGCCTAACCTCACCTTCACGTATTGTCGGCTCAAGCATTTTGAAGAACCCGGAGTAGAGATTTTGTACCATGGCAAAGCTCGTATATGGACTGAACCAGTCCCTGGATGGCTACGTCGACCATCGGGCATTTAGGCCAAGCCCGGTGCTCTTTCGTCACTTCATAGAGCATGCGCGCGGCCTGACGGGCATGGTGTACGGTCGCCGCATGTACGAGGTAATGCGTTATTGGGACGAAGACCGTCCGGATGATGACGCGGAGGAACACGACTTCGCGGCCGTGTGGCGGAGCCAACCGAAGTGGGTCGTGTCACGCTCGTCGAAGTCGGTCGGGCCCAACGCCACGCTGGTCGAGGATGACATCGAGGCGGTGATACCCGGGCTGAAGGCTCAGCACGTTGGGGAAATTGAAGTTGCCGGACCAGACCTGGCTGGAAGCCTAACCAACCTTGGTCTTATTGATGAGTATCGACTCTACCTGCACCCCATCGTGCTTGGTCGCGGCAAGCCATTCTTCTCCGGCCCCCGGCCCCCGCTCCGCCTTGTTGCCAGCGATCTAATTGCCGAGGACGTGATTCGGTTGACCTACGTTCCTGCTTAGTCGCGCGACTCGCCCGACCGATTACGGCGGGGCGTCACGTCCGCTTTGATGGGCTAGCCATCATAGGAGAGAAACAAATCGAAATGACAGCCGGCGCGGCAGATTCATCCCCAACCACCGAAATTGTGGAGTCGAACTCTCTCTTGACCCGGCGTGAAATGCTGGGAGTAACCGCGATGGCCGGTTTCGCCGCTTGGACCGGTATCGCGCCCAATGCTGTTGCGCAGACAGCGCAGACTCCGCAAAAACGGCCTCGTATCGCTTGTCTCGTCAGCTATTGGGGTCTTCCGACGTCCCATGCGGACTGGATCGTAAACAAGCTGCTCGACGGTTATTGGTGGCACGGCGCCCACACTCCCTCGCGGGTCGATGTCGTGTCCGTTTACATCCATCAGTTCGACACCAGCTTGCTGGGCCAGAGAGTATGCAAAGCAAAAAATATTCCCATCTATAAGACAGTCGGCGAGGCCGTGACACTTGGGGGCAGCGAACTTGCTATAGATGGTGTTGTCATCGTCTGTGAACATGGGAATTATCCAACAGATCTCAAGGGGCACTGGCTCTTGCCGCGCTGGTGGATTTACCAGCAGGTCATCCGGGTCTTCGAGCTGAGCAAACGCTCGGTGCCCGTGTTTAACGACAAACACCTCTCCTACAATTGGGACGACGCCAGGTGGATGTTCGACAAATCCCGTGAACTGAGCTTTCCTCTCACCGGGGGGTCCTCGATACCAACCTACTTCCGCAAGCCCGAGATAGAACTCGCGATCAATACGCCAATCAAAAACTCCATTGTGGTGGGAGACGCCGCGGATGAAGGCGCCATCTTCCATTGTGTTGACGTGCTGCAGGCCTTTGTAGATCGCCGCAAGGGCGGTGAGACAGGCGTCAAGTCCGTGCAATCCATTCGCGGGCCTGAAACGTGGAAGTGGGTCGAACGCACTCCCTGGGCCGGCAACCTGCTGGAAGCAGTGCGGAAAAATTTTGAGCTAAAGCCGGGATACTTTCAGGGGGGCGGCCGATCAAACGTCTGCATCGTGGAGTATAACGATGGGACCAATGCAGCCGTAGTTTCAGGCAAGGGTGTGGGGTGGACCTACGCCGGCGAACTCGAAGGGGAGAAGGACCCGGCGATCATCTCCATGCTTGGGTGGCCGGGCCCCATCTCGCAGTACCACGCTGCGAACGCCCACGAGCATTGGATTATCGAGATGATGCTGACCCGAAAGGAACCGTTCAATGCGGAGCGTCTACTTCTGTCCACCGGCATTGTGAACCACTACATGGATTCAAACTGGGAAAATGGCCATTACTCCGCCGTCGGACGCCGCATCGAGACACCGTACATGAACATGACTTATCACTCGACTCACGGACCGCTCTTTGAAACGGGGCCGCGCCCGCCGAACACGCCCTACACTCGGGGTTTCGAATCCTAAGCTCTGTGTGGATACGTCCCTTTGGGCGCGGCCGCTGAAGTCGAAAAAGGCCAAATTTTATCGAATCTTATAAACTATCCCCGCCTCCGGGAACGCCTCTACTCGATCGAAAGGCCTGGCATGGAAGGGAAGTCCCCAGGCATTCCCGGCTGCATCAATGACCTGAATCGTATTTAGCTGAAGCGAGAGAACCAGTTATTCATGGCGGCCGTCGTGCAATTTCAGGGTTTCATCCAACCAGTCGAAGACGACTTGGTCCTTGTACGAGAGGGCGCCGGATTGGCAATGATTTTCCGCCCCATCTGCGGCGGTGAATCGAACAATTTTCTTCGGAACCCGCAGCGCGTCATAAATTTGCTGCGGCTGTCCCAGGAAAAACATGTCCCCGTCGGCTTCCAGAACGAGGCAGGGGCACTGAATCTGTCCGGCGATGCCCTCCATCGTGTACTGCTTGGTTTTCTCCACGAAATCGGCAAAACTCAAAACCCCGAAGGTGTAGACGCCCATGGTGACGAGCCAGCGCAGAGCCGTGTTGTTCTGCATGAACCTGTAGACAATCTCTTCGAAGCTTATGGAATCACCCGCATCCAGAGCATCAACAGCCTCCTTCGGGACGAGGCGTCGAACGGTCTGATAGAAGTCATACACGCCGTCGAAGAAAACCGCTGCGCGGAATCTGTGCTCGAAAGCTACGGAGCGAGCACACCAAAATCCGCCCAGGCTCATGCCGATGAGTACAAGATTGTCCCAACCATCGATGTCGTAACGCGTAAAGAGTTGAAGAACCCAGCGGCGAAGACCCTGTTAGGCATAGTGCAAGGGGAATTCGGAAAGCGGATCACGGTCGACTGAAGAACCCGGCTTGGAGAGATGGGAGAACCGATGCAATGGCAATAGTTTCTTTTGCGGAGATGCAGGACGTGATTGCCTCGGCGTTCATCAATGCCGGCATGATCGAGCAGGAAGCCCAGCAGTGCGCGCGGATCCATACCGAATCAACACTCGATGGCGTGAACTCACATGGTGTGAACCGGGTTGCCCGCTTCGTAGACTACGTCAGCAAGGGTTGGGTCAATCTTGCTGCCAAACCGAAACTGGTGAAGCAGCTGGGGGCCATTGAGATCTACGACGGAGGGCGAGCGCCGGGGGTACTCAACGCGGTCTTCTCGACCGACCGTGCCATGCAGATGGCTTCGCAACAGGGAGTTGGGATCGTCGCTCTCCGCAATACAACTCACTGGATGCGCGGCGGCGCCTATGGCTGGCGTGCGGCGGATCAAGGCTATGTGGCGATCAGTTGGACCAACACCGAATCCGTTATGCCGGCCTGGGGCGGTCGTGATTCGCGCGTCGGCAACAATCCATTCGTCATCGCCGTTCCCCGAAAGAAGGGCCACATCGTGCTTGATATGGCAATGTCGCAGTACTCCTACGGCAGGCTGCAGACGACCAGGCTGAAAGGTCGCAAACTCCCGTTTCCCGGTGGCTTCGATAAGGACGGCAACCTGACCGATGAGCCGGGGCCGATCGAAGCGTCCATGCGCATCCTGCCCATGGGTTACTGGAAGGGGTCGGGCTTTGCGATCATGCTGGACGTGCTGGCGGCTGTGCTGTCCGAGGGCGCGCCGACCAACGCGATCGATAAGATCCAGGAGGGGAGCTGCACCGGCTGTTCCCAGATATTCATCCTGATCGACCCTGCGAAGCTCGGTGGTGAAAACTTCACAGACGACATCGCGAACAGCGTAGTCGATTACGTGCATGAGTCGATTCCGGCGGAGGACAGCACCGGGGCTCTTTATCCCGGCGAAAATGCGCTAAACACCAGGCAGAAGCAGATGAAAGTGGGAATCCTTGTCGACGACGGCGTGTGGAGCGAAGTGCGGACGCTGGCCGCGAAGAAGAGCTGACGCGGCCGGACCATTGCTCCCTACATGTGTCCATAACTGACGACGCGCGTCAGCCTCCAGTGGCCGTCCTTGAGTTGCCAGATGTGTAGAAACTTGGCCTCACCTACCGGCCATTCCGGCGCACCGGCATCGAGAAAGCGAGTCATGCCTAGCTGCTTTGCGCCGGGAAACTCTTTCTCGTGACCGGGGTGATGGAAGCGATGCACTCCTATCTCGATCGCCCCGTAGTCCTTGATCGGATAGACCTCTAAGGTCCCGGGCACGAGCTCGCGAATCATCACGCCGCAGGTATTGTTCTTAATGGAGTCGAGGAAGACCTTCCTGCCTAGCGTCAAGCCACCCAGGTCGTGGTAGAACTCAAGGTTCTCATCAACCATCGCTGTCAGCTTCTCGTAGTCGCAGCGGTTCGCCGCTTCAAACAATTGCGAATCGAGCTCCTGCATCGTCTCGAACAGCTTGGAAGGTCTGTTTGGGGTGGATACTGCAGTGGAGCCGACCAGGACGGTAAGCAACACCTTCATGAGTGCAAGCCGCATAGAGACTCCGATCACGTAATTTTTGAATACATACGCAAAGCCTGCCGTTGAAGTTCAACACGATCGACCGCGAACAAGTCCTGGCCCGCTTCTGGGAAATCGCCAACCTAGGGCCCCGAAATGACCTTGTTTTTATCCCAACCACAAAGCCCTGGGTGTCAATAGGCATATTTTTGTTGAGATATGGGGCCCCAGAGCTTTGTGGTCGGGATAGTTTTCGGTTGTGGGATGACAAGAGGCGTCCTATGCTGTTTCAGGCTCGAAGGGAGAAAAATGCGCGGGCTAACTCTTCATTTCTGTGCCTCCCTGGCTCTCGCTTTTTTTTCCGCAAGAGCGCTTCCCCAGCAAATAACCCCAGCCCAAAGCGGCTTGACGGCAACAGCGGAAGGTCTCACTCTCCAGGTGACTGCCCTGCGCGACGACATCCTCCGCGTGCGCATGTGGAAGGGCGATGCCATGCCGGAAGACGCCTCCTGGGCAGTGCTGCCTCAGGCTCGTATCAGCAGCGTCGCCGTAACCCCCGAGGCGAGCGGCTTTACAACCAAATTATTGCGCGTGAGCGTAAGCGATCATCTGCTGCTCAGCGTAGCTGACCTTCAAGGCAACATCCTGCAAAAGGACGCGGCCCCGGTGCTTTGGGAAGGCACTCGCTTCACCATCAGCAAGCAACGCAGCTTCGACGATCACTTCTTCGGCCTGGGAGACAAACCAGGTCCGCTCGATCGCGGCGGCCAGGCATTCACCATGTGGAATACCGATGCCTTTGGATGGCAGGAATCCACCGACCCCATCTACAAAACCGTTCCATTCTTCCTGGACGTGAATCGCGGGCGCACCCTCGGCGTCTTCCTGGATAACACCTGGCGCACCAACTTCGACTTCGGCCGCGACGACGTGTATCGCTACACCTTTGGGTCGTTGAACGGGCCCATCGATTATTACCTGATCTACGGACCAGAGCCAAAGCAGGTGGTGACAGACTGGGCCTGGCTTACCGGACCAACCCCCCTGCCGCCCTTGTGGGCCCTGGGTTTCCAGCAGTCGCGCTATTCTTACTTTCCCGAATCGCAGTTACGCGAGATCGCGCAACGGCTGCGCAAGGATCGCATCCCGTCCGACGTGCTCTGGCTCGACATTGATTTCCAGCATGAAAACTGGCCCTTCACGGTCAACGAAAAAGCCTTTCCCGACTTCCGTGGCATGGTGAAGGACCTGGCCCAGGAACAATTCAAGGTGGTCGTGATCACCGACCTGCATGTAGCCCGTCAACCAAACGTCAGCTATGCCCCGTATGACACCGGTCTCGCCGGCGATCACTTCGTGAAAAATCCTGACGGTTCGATCTACGTCGGCAAAGTGTGGCCAGGGCCCGCCGTCTTTCCCGACTTTACGCAAGCCCAGACTCGGCAGTGGTGGGGCGGCCTCTTCAAGACCTTTGTCGACGACGGAGTCGCAGGGTTCTGGAATGACATGAATGAACCCGCCGTTTTCGACGGTCCGGGAAAGACCATGCCGGATAACGTGCAGCATCGCATCGACGAGCCCGGCTTCCGCAAGCGGACTGCCCCCCACCTTGAGATCCACAACATTTTCGGAATGCAGAACGCTCGCGGCACGTATGAAGGGGAGCTTGCGCTGCGCCCCAACGAACGGCCCTTCGTTATGACGCGAGCAACCTACGCCGGAGGCCAGCGCTACAGCACAACCTGGACCGGTGACAACAGCTCCACCTGGAATCACCTGCGCATGACTATTCCTCAGCTGGTCAACCTGGGCCTGAGCGGCTTCTCGCTTGCCGGCGCCGACGTGGGAGGCTTTGCCGGCTCGCCGCCACCCGATCTGCTGACCAGGTGGATCGAGCTGTCGGCCTTCCAGCCCATCGACCGGGACCACTCTGCCAAGGGAACCCGCATGCACGAAGTGTGGGTGGATGGACCCGAGCAGGAGAACATCCGTCGTCACTTTATCGAAGAGCGCTACCGGCTCATGCCCTATCTGTATACCGTCGCGGAGGAAACCTCTCACGATGGCTTGCCCATCGACCGCCCCCTCTTCCTCGAATTCCCCCATGCCACGGACGACGGCAGCCCCTACGACCTGACCACCGGTGGAAGCGAATTTCTCTTTGGCAGCGACATCCTGGTTGCGCCCAATCCTTCCCCGGAAGAAGTAGCTCCTTACACCATTCATCTGCCGCCGGGGACCTGGTACGACTACTGGACCGGCGAACAATTCAGGTTTAACAATCTCAGTGGAACGCTGGATCTGGAGCAGCGCGACAAGGTGTTGGCGCAGAAACCGCTGATGGTCACGCCGAAGCTCGATCAATTGCCGGTTTACGTGCGCGGCGGCAGCATCCTGCCCATCGCACCCTTGACGCAAAGTACTGCCGAGTTGCCGAATGGCCCTTTGACCCTGCGCGTATTTCCTCATGCGGCGGAGGTGAACACTGTTGAGCCCTGCGCGGGTGAGGTTTACACCGACGACGGTCATACCTTCGCCTACCGCACCGGTGAATTCGCGCGCATTCACTTCACCTGCTCCACTGCCGCGGATGGATCACTCCACATAGAGATCGCAAAGCAGGAAGGCCAGTGGAAGCCCTGGTGGCACGAGTATCGCGTGGAGGCAGTCGGTTGGACGCCAAAAACGAATCGCGCATCCGTGGACGGCAAGACCGCTCCCCTCAAAAAACAAGACGGACGTTGGGGAGTCACCGTCCCCACGAAGACGGATGGGATGCAAATTGCGCTCGAGTAGCACTCAGGCTCCCTGGGCTTTAAGCAATATTGGAATCCAACCCACTCATCAGACGCTCAATGGAAGCGCGCCTTCCCCTTTGTCATCCCGAGCGAAGCCGAGGGATCTGCGGTTCAGCGGAACGCTCTTGGAAATGTTTTTCGACAGAGGAGTCATAGGAATTCGGCCCACCCAAGAGGATGAAAAACATGCGAACCAAAGCCCCGGGTCATTTGGCCCGAGGTGGCACGACTAAAGTCGTGCCCTGATACAAAGCCAGAAGCCCTGGGCCAGCCACCCAAAGCTCACTGTCGGCAGAATGTTCTTCGACAGAGTGAAGGCGCCCGTTGTCGCTTCAAGGCGCCAAGCCCTTGATCTCCGCCTCAAGCCGCGCATGCAATCGTTCACTGAAACCGAGCGGTAACTCAAATACCCTCTCGTCCGCAGTGAGAATGAGGATGTTGCGCGTCGAGTCCAGAATGGCCGAGCAAATCTCACAATGCTCCAGATGCTTCTGCACCTGTTCCAGCACATCCGGAGGGAGGGTTTGGTCAAGGTAGCCGGAGATGTGCGCCCAAACGTGTTTGCACTCGATCACCATGCCCACCGCCTCCGTTTGGGAGCCACTTGCTTCAACTGTGGCGCCAGATTTTTCTGCAACATCATGCGCGCTCGATGCAATCGGACCTTGACCGAGGAGATTGTGATGCCAAGCGCCTGTGCAGCCTCAAGCACGCTCAATTGTTCAATGTCTCTCAGCTGAAAAACCTCGCGGTAGATCCCAGGCAGCGCGCTTACGGCCTTGTGTAACAAGGCCCTGATTTCCTTGCGCTCCAACGCCTCCGACGGTATTTCTTTCCAATCCCGCAACAGAGCCGGGGAAGCCTGTTCCCCATCTTCCTGCGGTTCGTCCAGCGACTCCATCCTGATCGCATCCCGGTGACGGATACGACTTCTCGCCTCGTTCAATGCAATGCTGATCAGCCAGGTGCCGAATTTCGAATCGCCGCGAAAGCTGGCCAAATTGCGGAAGGCCTTAAGGAACGCTTCCTGGGCCGCGTCTTCGGCATCCGCCTCGTTGCGGAGAAAGGACAAGGCCATGGCGTAGACTCTTCGCTCATACGGACGAATCAGTTCGTGAAACAACTGCGTCTCGCCGGCAACGATGGATGCGATCATGCGCGACTCATCTCGTAACTCGGTGGCCATGCGATCGTCTCTAGAGCGGTTTCGTATCGATTCCCAGCACGCGTCCGTTTCCCGGCGTTTGCGCGAACAGAATAAGATGATGTCCCTGCGCCGCCTGGAACGAAGGCGGAATTTGGATCTGCACCGTCCGCTCGCCGGCGGCCTGCACGCGGGCCACGCGAGAGATCGATCGGGCCACCGCGACGTGGACCAGATTGCGTCCCGAGTTCTCCCCGTGAAGCACGCTGGAGCGATCGGCGTCGTCGGTGAGCACCGCGATCAGGTCGGCGCCACGCGCCGGCAAATCGCCGCTGGTGGAAAAATTCACCGTCAAGGTCGTCCCCGCGACGCCCAACGAAAGAATACGAAGAGCGATCCGCGGGTGCTCCTCTGCCTCTTGCTGTACCGCATGCAGCAGCGCCGCACGGTCGCTGCCGACGATCTGCTCTGCGCCGTTGATCACCATTTGCGGCGTGTACACGCCCTCCAGGTGGAATCTCTCACTATAGGCATTCTGCCGTTCCGTGTAGAGCGAAGACGAGAAGGGGTCAGACCATCCGAGTGAATCCCAATAGGTGACATGTTCGCTGATGCCCACCACCAGCTGTCCCGCGCTGGTCTGGCTTCCATTCACCTGCCTGAGCAACGCATCTGCAGGCGGGCAACTGGAACATCCTTCGGACGTAAAAAGCTCCACCAGCACCGTCTTCTGCGCCGGTGCACTCGCGGTGATCAGTGCCAGAACGATTCCCGCGGCGATATTTCTGATGTGCATACGTCTCTCCGTGCGGATGAGACGCACAGGCAGGCTCGAGGGTTACGAGAACCTACATATTGGTGTGGCCGTGGCGCATTTCCTCGTTGAAGGTCGGCTTGGTAAGCGCGAAAGCCTGCTGCAGGCGGTCGCGGAACTCAGCCTCGCGCGCCAGCAGGGCCGGGGTCGCAGCCGCAAAGTCCTTCTCCTCGCTCAAGGTCGCCAGCCCGGCAGCGGCCAGCACCTCTGCGACCCGCACCAGCTCCTCCTCGGTCGTGTTCAGATATTGCGCATCGCGCGGATCGGCGATCCACACCGGCCGCGAGTCGCCCAGCACGCCCGAGAGCCAGAAGATCTTGCCCAGCAAAAACTGTTTCCGGCTTTCCTCATCGGTATCGGTGAAGAAAAACTTCTTCTGCCAGCGGCTGTAGTAGCGCGTGGTGACCGGAACCGGCTGGCGATTCCCGCTTTTGAGCAGTTCCAGTTGACCCTGGTCGAGGGTCTTGCGGATCGCGCTGTAGATGAAGGTTTCCGCATAAGGTTGCTCGGGAGCAGGCACAATTTCCGCAAAAGTCACCGTCATGCTGGCGGAGACCTTGGCGTGGAGCAGGGAATCGGTGCCGTCGGCCACGTGGACCACCCCGTGGACGATGTAGGTATCGGCGCCCGAAATGGAACGGTGGAAGGGCCATCGGAAGTCGCCGAAAGTAATGGGCATGCCGGCCATCGTCACATAGGCATCCGGCCGCGGATTGCGCAATCGCTTGGCCTCGTCGCGCAAGTGGGCCGTCATTTCCGGCAAGAGCTCGGGACGATTGAAGTCAAAGTCCTCACTCAACTCCAGCCGCAGGGTGCGTTCGGCCGGGGCATCCGGAGAAAGGCCGATACGGAAGATGGCGGTGGGGCGGCCATTGAAATCGATCCCCTCCTCAGAGGAGACCACGGTCATGCCGGCATTTGCGGCGGCGACGCCAACGGCGGTGCTTAGAGCAGTCACGGGATGGGTAGGCATGGTTCGGCTTTCCTGCGGAAGTCTCAAAGCTGATTGTACCGGTGGAACACCCGCCCCTGTAGGAGCTAAATGGCGGCCAGCGCGAACGCAACCAGGGTGCGGCCGTGCTTTCCCGACGATTGCTCAAACTCCTCCAGCAGCTGGGCTTCCAGGCCATCCGGATCGACGGGCATTTCACAGCCGGCGATCTCCTCCTCCGTAGCGCCTTGATAACAAAGCTCGCAGACGCCGAGCCCTTGCTCCGAGCGCACCGGCGGTCCGAAAACGCGGCAGGTCATGGGACGGGAGAGATACAGATCACAAAGGCCAGTGACGGGATCGAGTGCGGCACAGGGCTCGTCATTGGCAAAGTCCTCAAAGCGCTCCGCAGCCTCTTCGGAGGAATCGAGGAGGCCAGTCACAGGGTCGCCGGGGAAGCTCCCGGCAAGGCGCTCAACCGATCGATGCGCACGCTCACGAACGGACTGGGCTCGCTTCGGATCGCTGTATGTGAGCGCTTGCAGCCCCTGCTGAAGCCGCGCCGCGTCAAGCTGGTGGATGGCGAAGACCCCCACACAGCACTGTGTGCACCCGGGCTTGCAGACTAACCAACCGCCGCTGCGGCGGGCGGTGTCGGCGAGTGCCGAATCGAGAATCTGCACGAGTTGGACGTCACCTGAGGGAAGCATGGAACCATTTCGGGTATCTATAAAGCAAACATCGTAATCCTCGCGAATACTCTTGCCGTCTATGCAATTATGAATGGACAGTGACAAAAAAGTTAAGGGAACCGCAACTTTTGGTCATTGTCGAACGTTAGGAACTATAGGTTCACCCGCGCCTCGAGGAGCTTCGTGAAGAGACCGTGTTACTCCCCCCGCGTTCTACGTTGTTGTCTTTTACCGCTCGGGGTGATGCAGATTGCCGCCCTATTGGTCGCTTTTGAGCGGCCAGCCCAAGCCTACGTTGATCCCGGCTCCGGCTTCGTCTTTCTCCAGGTCGCTGGCTCCATGTGCGCCGGCGCGATCTACTATTTACGCCACCGCGTGAAGCGGATCCTGCTTGCGCTGCGCAGGTCCCCTGCCGGCACGCAGACAGAGGTTACAGAGAACCAGCCATGAGCCAGGGCACGTCGCAGTCGATTGCGACGTTTCGCGATCCCGCTGGATCGCTGTGCATCGATGGCGAACATGTGCTGCGGACCGTTCATCCTGGCTACGCAGCCGAATCCCTGCGCTTTCTGCAGTCGGACCTCGCTCGCCGCTGGACCGACCAGGGTCACCTGATTGCAAGCCAGGTAGTCTCCGCAGAAGAGGATCAGCCTCTCCTGCTGCAGCATCCGCGCATCTCTTTTCCCTCCTACCCGTGGGAATGGACTCCAGGCCAGTGGGTCGCCGCCGGGGAATTGACCCTGGAACTCTGCGCGCAATTGCTCCACGAAGGCTGGATTCTCAAAGATGCAACCCCGCTCAATATCCTCTTCGAGGGCTCGCGTCCCGTCTTTGTGGATCTGCTGTCGATCGAGCGCCGCGATCCAGGCAGCCCGTTGTGGCTTGCCTATGGGCAATTCGCCCGCACCTTTCTCTTGCCCTTGGCCGCAAATAAATATTTGGGCTGGCCCTTAGCGGCCACTCTGAATCGCCGGGATGGCTATGAACCAGTCGACCTCTATCCCTATCTTTCAAGTGTCGAACGTTGGACCGCTCCGCTTCGTTCGCTGATCACGCTGCCTTTTCTGCTCGAGAGCCGTAAGCGTGGATCTGCACCGCCTGCTCGTCTCCAGCAGGAGCCGGAGATCGCGGCCGCGGTTCTAAACCGCAACCTGAAAGGTTTTGCGAAAACGTTGCACGCGCTCGAACCCAGCGAACGCGATTCGCGCTGGAGCGGATACCCCACCACCGCCGATCATTACAGTGAAGGGGAACGCCTGCGCAAACAGGAATTTGTCGAGCGAGCCATGCAATTGCTGCGCCCCGAGTCGGTGCTCGATATTGGCGGCAATACCGGGCAGTACTCGCGCATAGCAGCCGGCGCCGGCGCACGTGTGGTTGCCTGGGACACCGACGTCGCCTCCTCGGATCGTAATTGGAGAGAGGCTAAAATTGCTGGCCTTCCAATCCTTCCCCTGGTCGCGGATGTGGCCAGGCCAACCCCGGCAGTCGGATGGCGCAATGCCGAGTCCCTCACTCTGTTGGAGCGAGCGCGCCACCGTTTCGATTGCGTGATGATGCTGGGTATCCTTCATCATCTCCTGCTTGCCGATCAGATTCCCATGGCTGACGTGGCCGCACTTCTGGCATCGCTCACGCGTCGTTGGGGCATCGTGGAGTGGGTGCCCAGGACCGATGTGCGCTACATCGATCTCTGCCGCGGGCGAGACGAACTCTATGCGCATTTAGATGAAGATCTGTTCGTTGCCCAATTCACCCGCCACTTCACCATCATGACGCGTGAGGAATTGACCAACGGCCGGGTGCTCTTTCTCTTCGAGAAGAAATGAACCTCAAGAGCATCGTGCAGGGTTTTGGAGCAGCAATCCTGGTATTGATCCTCCGGGTTTGGCCACACCTGTCGAGCTACCATCCAGCCATCTACCACACCTTCCTGCCGATGCGGAGCGTGATCTGGGGCATCCTGATCGACCTGGGCATCTTCACCCTGCTCGCCGCACTGCTCTTTCACTATCTGGAAAAAAGCGAAACCGGCCGGCGTACCGCGGTCTGGGCTTTCGTGGCCGCCGGGCTTGTCTCGCCGCTGGTGAGTGCGTTGACAGCGCTGCGGCGCGCACCCATTCCTTACCTCAACTCGAATGTAATATCCGTGGTAGTTCTTCTGGTCGCATTGTTGCTGCGCTGGCTTCGGCCGCTTGACTATCGCCGCTCCGTGCACGGTTTTGGGATTCTCCTGGTGCTCGCTGGTTGCAGCATGCTCTGGATGGTCCCGGAGCTTCTCTACCAGGGGCTGTTTGCGCAGGGCACCGACGCGGCCGTGCCGGTGAACCATCCGGTCCTCGTCTCCGGAGGAAAGCGTTCGCCGGAACAGGGTGGACGGATCGTGTGGCTGCTGTTCGATGAGCTCTCTTACGACCAGACCTTTGAGCATCGATTCCCCGGGCTGGCGATGCCCGCCTTTGACCAGTTCAAGAGCCAGAGCGTTGTGTTCACCAACCTCAAGCCGGCGGGGTATTACACCGAGCGGGCGATTCCTGCATTTTTTTTGGGTAAGACGGTCGACAACATCCGCAGCAAACTAAACGGAGAACCCCTGATCAAATTGAACGGCAGCGACCGCTGGCAGGCCTTCGATGCCCAGAAGACACTTTTCGCCGATGCCCAACGTCTGGGCTGGACCACCGGCGTCGCAGGTTGGTACAACCCCTATTGCCGCATCCTCGCGGGAACACTTGACTACTGTTATTGGCGGATGGGCGACGGCCAATCCGACGGGGCGTTGCCCGATCATTCTGCCTGGCAAAATGCTGCAGCGCCGCTGATGGAAATCGCGCGCGAGATCAAGCATGAGCCGGGTCTGGCAGAGAAAAAACACGCGGAGGATCAATTGGCGATCATGCCGCAGGCCGAGGCGTTGATTCGCGACGAGGGCATCCGTTTCGTGTTCATTCATCTGCCGGTGCCTCACCCTCCGAGTATTTACAATCGTGCGCATCGGAAAGCCACTGGTTCCTACATTGATAGCCTGGCGCTGGCCGATCAATCCTTAGCCGCATTGATGACTACTTTGCGTGGAACCGCTTCGGTGGCGACAACAACAGTCATCGTTTGTTCCGACCACTCCTGGCGTGTGCCGATGTGGAGGTCAACCTACTGGACCAAAGAAGATGAGGCTGCGAGTCAGGGCCGCTTCGACCCGCGTCCGGTCCTGATGATCCACTTTCCCGGGCAACAAACGGAGCGTGAGGTGACTGCGCCCTTCGAGCAGATCCGCATTCACGAAATTATCCAGCACCTGCTGCGAGGCCAGGAGCCCGGTTTCGACAAAGCCCTCCTGGCTGCAAAACCATAACCGTTACAGATCTGTCCCTCAAGCTAAGCCGTGATGATCCCGGAGCACTCACCCAAACCAATACTCACCCAACCAGGCCGCTCGCAATATCCGCGAACAATGACCTCATCTCCATCCTCAAGAAAACCCCGCTCCTCGCCCGTTGGCAATGAAAAGAATTCGCGCCGATTCCGTGTGAGCTCGAGCAAACTTCCGCGAGCTTCCTTCCCGGGTCCTGAAACCGTACCGCTGGCCAGCAAATCCCCGGTCTGCAGGTTGCATCCATTGCTCGCATGATGGGTCACCAACTGCGCGACCGTCCAGTAGAGATCCCGCAGATGGCTGCGGCCAAGGCACACAGCATCGCTTCCGGCCGCACGCATGCGAGCTGAGCGCAGGTAAACCTCCAGCGTAAGATCGATACCGCCTTCCTGCGCGTCCTGTTCCGAGGTGAGATATCCCAGAGGCGCCGGGTCCCCGGGAGGTCGCGCAGCCGCGGGCGTACGGAAGGGGGCGAGCGCCTCCATGGTGACCACCCACGGCGAGATGCTGGTAGCAAAGCTCTTGCCCAGGAATGGCCCCAGCGGCTGGTATTCCCAGGCCTGAATATCGCGTGCCGACCAATCATTCACCAGGCACACACCAAAAAGATGCGATGCGGCACGCTCGATCCCAATGGTCTCTCCCAGAGGGTTGCCCGGGCCGACAAAGAAGCCCGCTTCGACCTCGTAATCAATCGCGTGGCTCGGCGCGAAGTCAGGCGCCGCACCGGGGGCAGACACAACCTGGCCAGCGGGGCGTTTTATCGTTGCCCCACTGACCACGATCGATGACGCTCGTCCGTGATAACCGATGGGCACGTACTTGTAGTTGGGCAAGAGGGGATTCTCCGGCCGGAAAAGACTGCCTACATTTCTCGCGTGATCGATCGAGGCATAGAAGTCGGTGTAATTCCCGATGGTCGCTGGCTTGAGCATCGTGGTGCTCGCCATGCTCAACAGGTGGGGCGCCACCACACGTTGATATTCAGAAGCGTCAGGATCATCGGCACGCAGCAGATCGCTAAGCCGGGCGCGCAGGGCCGACCAGGAATGGGGGCCGAGGGCCATCAGCGGATTGAGCGTGGGGGCGGCACAGGCCTCGCGGGTCGCCGCCGGGAGCGAGGCCAGCAGGCCTGCGCAGCCGCGCAGGTCCAGTATCTGGTCTCCGATGGCGGTCCCAATCGTGGGCCCCATGGGCCCGGCAAACACGCCAAAGGGCAGATTCTGAATCGGAAATGCGCCACCGGAGCGATTGGCTGAGGCCACCCAGCTTTTACGCTGAGGATCATGCGTATCATTCATAGATACATTTACAAAATCGGGCTTCCGGTGAAGCGCTTCCTGAGTGCTTGCCACACCTGAAAGTATTCGCGCTGCAGGTAATCCGTTTCAAGCGCGAACCGGGTGGGGTGGAGCACCAACTGCGTCTCAAACATGAAGGCCAACGTATCACCGAGATATTGAGGTTTGAGTTCAGCATTCACCGCCCGGTCGAAAGTCTCGGCATCAGGCCCGTGTGCCTGCATACAGCTATGCAGGCTGGCTGAGCCGGGTACGAACCCTTCGGCCTTGGCATCGTATTGGCCTCGGATCAGGCCCATGAATTCGTTCATTGCATTGCGGTGGAACCAGGGAGGGCGAAAAGTGCGTTCGGCCACCATCCAGCGCGGAGGGAAGATGGCAAAGTCGACGTTGGCTGAGCCCGGCACCGCGGTGGGTGCGGTGAGCACGGTAAAGATCGACGGGTCGGGATGGTCGAAGCTGACGGTGTTGATGCAGTTGAAATTTGCCATGTCGTACTTGTAAGGCGCGTAGTTTCCGTGCCAGCCCACCACGTCGAGCGGCGAGTGATCGATACCCGCCGACCACAGCTTGCCCTGGAACTTGCACAAGCTCTGGAAGTTGCCGTCTACGTCCTCGAAAGCGGCTACGGGGGAAACAAAATCACGCGGGTTCGCCAGGCCGTTGGCGCCGATCGGGCCCAGATCGGGTAAGCGGAAGGCGAGACCGTAATTTTCGCAGATATAACCGCGTGCAGATTCTTCCAGCAGTTCGACGCGCATCTTGAGGCCGCGCGGAATCACGCAGAGCTCCCCCGGCGTAACTTCAAGAACCCCCAGCTCGGTGAAGAAGCGCAGTTTGCCCAGTTGGGGCAGGATCAACATCTCTCCATCGGCGTTAAAGAAGAAGCGCCCCGACATGCTCTGGTTAGCGGCATAGATGTGCACTGCACACCCGGTCTGTCCCGCCGGGCTGCCGTTGCCCGCCATGGTGATGATGCCGTCGAGGAAGTCGCAGGGTGCGTCGGGAATGGGCAGCGGATCCCACCGGAGCTGGTTCGGAGTGGCAGAGACCTCATCAAATGGCCCACTCCGCATGCTGTTGCCGGCGAGTTCGACAAAAGGTTTGTGGGTCACCGAAGGCCGGATGCGATAGAGCCAGGAACGGCGGTTGGTGGCCCTTGGAGCGGTAAAGGGGGTGCCACTGAACTGCTCGGTGTAGAGCCCGAGGGACGACTTCTGGGGCGAGTTCTGGCCTTTAGGCAAAGCACCCGCGACTGCTTCGGTCGCAAACTCGTTGCCAAACCCGGATTGATAGTGCAATTTCGACATGACTTCCCCCTGTAGCTGTATACCGGAGGATGGTATCGGTTGCCAACTATCCAATCGCAACGCCCAGTGTTTTGCTTTGTATACGGGCACGACTTTAGTCGTGCCATAAAGGCGGGGGCGCCTAAAAAGGATGGGAGCTTTAGAGTCTGCGTGAGAACGAAAAACAGCAGGTCCCTCCACTACGCTGCGCTCCGGTCGGGATGACAATTCTGTTTGGGTGTTAACATCCCAACCCGAACTGATGTTCAGGTACCGGCACCCCAATCCCAAACAGAATTGTCATCCCGACCGGAGCGCAGCGTAGTGGAGGGACCTGCTGTTTTTCGTTCTCACGCAGACTCTAAAGCCGCTGCGTTCTTTCTGGACCATGGCGCATATCAATTATCGCCCGCTCACCTCCAACGAAACAGGGCGCGCCGTCGCGTTCATCGCCGGATCGTAGTATTCATAGACGCGGGATCGAAAGGTATGCGCCCGGATCGGATATTTTGCCCGTAGCCGAACGGAGAAGGTGGTCGTTTGTTTCGCCGAGAGTCCGTCGAAATAGAGGATCGCCTGCGTGGCAGTGAGGCTGAATTTCTCCAGTCGTCCGGAGGTGTTCCCCAGAGGTTTGTCCTGGAGTGTTTGCAGGTCTTCGCTGAGCAGGTCGAAGCCGGGTGGGATGCCCAGATCGACCATGATCATGTTGGCCGTCTTTTCGAGATTGTTGCGAATGGTAATCTTCTCAGTGGCAATGTCGTTCTGTGCCAGCTTCGTTCGATCGTAAGCAACGTCGATCGAAAGAGGCTCGGTGACAGGCTTTTCTTCCCACGGGGTAAAGTAGCGGCCGACGATTTGATACGCCAGGCTCCCACTCCCTTCAAACTTGAGTCGAACCGTGTTCGGCTTCTGGGGATCGATGTTCTTTAAAACGAACTGATGAAGCAGGTCATTGTTCTCCGCCGAGAGCCGGAGCGTTTCGACGGGCTTGCCGTTCAGCACGACGGCGACTGAGCCGCGCACATCCGAGGCGCTGAGTTGTGTAGCCAGGAGGAGCGCCCGCAGGGCCACAATCGTGGCCTGGGTTGTGCCCCAGGTGCCGGAAGCCTCCTTCTTTGCGGAGATGAAGTTAAGCGACTTGCGAACGATCTCAGAGGCCTCTGCCCACTTGAGCAGGGCCTGGGCGGCGAGACCGGTCGTCTCTACGGCTGCACTCTCCCCGGTCGCGTAGACGCTTGTCTCCTCGACTGTCCAGAAGACCTGATCCCCTTTCTCCTGGCGGGCGTCGTTGAGGGCCTGCATGGAGCGCCGCGTGAAGTCGCGGTCTTTCTTATAGTCGGCGGCGAAGTTGGCGATGATTGCCAGCGTATAGCTGTCGAGCTTTGCGCCGGAGCGCGATTCGATATAGTCCTTAGCCTTCTCTACGGCGAGACCTTGATAGCCGGTGTTGGCGAGCGACCAGGCGACATAAGCGGTGATGCGGAGAATATCCGAGTTGTAGCGATTGGTCGCACCCTCGTTGATGAAGCTTGTATCGGCTTTCCAACTGCCATCGGATTGTTGCTCGCGGGCGAGCCAGTCAGCCGTGCGCTCAATGAGTCTCGGGTCCACGTCCGAGACCTTCGACATATCGCTGAACTCCATCAAACCGTAAGCGGTAAGAATCTTGTTGGCAGGCGCGCGGCCGAACCAGGAGAAGCCACCGCCGGGGACCTCGAACGTAAGTAACCGCTGATAGCCGTTGGCGATGTATCCCTCGGCCTTGGCGTGGACCTCCGGAGTGAGCTTCTTTGTGCGCTTCATGTAGTCGAGAGCGAGCACGTTGGGGTAGGTGCTCGAAGAGGTCTGCTCGAAGCAGCCGCCAGGCATGCTTAGGATGCTGTCCATCCCCTCAATCACCTGGCTGAGCGGCCCGGGATAGAGGCGCACGAAAAGCGTGGTGGCATCGGGGATCGAGTGAGCAGGGAAGCGGAGATCGTGCTGGGCACTGGATTCGAGCCGGCCGTTGAAGACCAGGCTTCCTTCGCGGCCATTGGGCACGACCTCGATTTCGCGAATCACTATGTCATTGAGCGGTCGGCCCCCTGCTCCGTCCATGTGGGCGGTGAGGCTGAGTTTGAATTTGCCAATGCGATTTGCATTGATGGTGAACTGCGAATTGCCAACGCGGCCTGATTCAACCGCAATCGTCTTTTCCGGGGTGTCGTGATCCAGCGAGAACCATGACTCCGGCACAAGCCTGAGCGAAACCTTGCCGGATCTGCCGGAGTAGTTGTAGGCGGCGATCGGAATGGAGATGCGATCCCCTTGCGTCAGGGTGACGGGCAGGTCGAGATCGACGAAGAAATCCTGAAACACCTTAAGGCTGGAGGTAGCGGTGCCGAGCGCGCCGGAGCGCGTGGACGCGAGCATGGCCATGCGCCAGGTAGTGATCGAGTCGGCTACGGGGATGGATATATCAGCGTTGCCGCCGGCATCGGTGATGATCTCTGGATTGATGTAGAGGGCCTCGGGAAAGTACGAGCGGACATGCGGGGCCGGGGCAGCGCCTTTGCCCGCGGCGGTAGCAGTGATCACTTGTGTGAAACTGCGCGCACTCAACCCCTTGGCCAAGCCGGCAACCACGCCCACTGGGGCTGGAGCAAGCCGTTGATATCGAACACCGCTTCCCATAGTTGCTGCGCTGATGGCGTCGTGGACCGCTAAGCTGAAAACCGGAGTTTGGTTCATCACAGTAACCGTATCAGTCACATTTCCAACCGCCAGCGTAGCCGATAGGACCGCCCGATCCCGTGGCTGCAAAGCGAAGTTACGCGAGAGAACGACAAACCCGGGAGAGGAAATCTCTGCCTCGTAGAACCCGGTGGGAAGACCGGCGAAGTTGAAGCGTCCGGTGGCATCGGCGTGCGCCGTTCGGCCCTGGTTGTTGGAGATCATGCGCACGCTGATCGTAGCCCCCGGAATCACAGCGCCGCTTGGATCGGTAACCGTTCCGGTAATTTCGGCGCGTCCGTTGAACGGGCCGCGATCATGTTCGATCTCGAGGTTCAGCAAGCTGTCGCGGCCAGGCTGGACGTGCGGCTGGCGGATGATGCTTCCGGAGTGGTCTTGAATGTAGATAGTAAGGTCATCCGCGCTATTGAACTGACGATCCGGCCCGGCGCTGCGCACCAGGTAGAAAGAGTTCGAACCCTCGTTCCAATAGGTTGATTCGATGCGGAAGGGTGTGTTCCAGGAGTCGAGCGGCATTTGGTCTGGAGTCGAGTTAAGCCTGTCGATCTTACTGAAGACCTCTTGGTGCGAGGGATGGCTGGAGAGTCCCTCGCCTAATGTCGCCGTGAGGTGATTAACCTGCTGGACGAACGCTGCGCGGTATCGCTGCGCATATTCCTCATACTTGTCCTGAGGCAGACTGCGGCCGAACTCGGTGTCGAGCTTCGCCCGACGGGTCATCTCAGTCGCGGAGAAGAGGGCTCGCGCAGCAAGGTCGTGCTGCTCGCCGGAAGACTCGACGACATTCGACATCGATAGCGAATGAATCTCGTATCGTGGCTTCATGACCTCTTGTTCCAGATAAAAAAAGACCTTGGCGAAGCCCGGTTGCTTCTCCGCGAGTGCGAAAACTGCCTCGTCGACGATCTGCACGCCGAGCGCGGCGCTGACGCAATCGCCACGTGCATTAGTCACATGGAAGTGGATCGTTGCGTCGGAGCCTGGCTTATAGACAGCGGCATCCGTCGTGGTCTCGACCTTCAACTCATCAGCTGGCTGGACGAACACGAGGCGATGGTCGGCTACCGGTTGGGCATCGCGGCCAAAAAGGTACGCGTCGATGTCGAGCGTCCCAGCCATTTCGGGGGTAGCGTTGAGCGAGAGCTCGGCGTGACCGTTCTCAAGCTCGACGTCGCGCGTGAGGACGGTCTGGCCGTTCTTTACAATATCCACGTATGCGGCGCCACGAGCGCGCGTGGAGAGCACCTTGAGCTGGATGGGATCGCCCGCCTTGATGACGGCGCGGTCCGTGCGCAGCAAAATCTGATCCGTTCCAGCGCGGGTCTCGAGAGAAACGCTGCCGGAGACGCGGTTGCCGCGATGATCGTTGGCGTCCACGGTCAGGCTATCCAGGCCGGAGCCAGGATTGAGACGGACTACTCCCACACCGCCGCTGTCGGTGGAGACCTGTTGTGCCCGCGCCCCGGGAACGTGGACGGTGAGCGAGGTCTTCGCCGGCGTCCCGTCGGGGTAAGAGCTGAGCACAAAGACCTGATTATCGAGATGAGGTATCAGTGTGCCGCCTTCGGGAACGGCGGTGAGGAGCAGCTGCGACTGGCTGATGGTGACCGGTTCGCCGCGAGTCTCGCTGTGGGCAGCGGAGTCCTTTACCGTCGCCTCGATCAGCGCGCGCGCCGCGCCCTGGCTCAGAGGCCGTCCAGCGAAGTAGGCTGGCAACGTCAGATCAAATTTATACGTACCGTCGCTGTCCGTCTTCCCTTTAGCAGAAGCGGCATCGAAGACCGCGACGTCCATGCTTTCCGCTTTGACCATGATCTCGGCATGATCGACCGGTTTCCCAAAGAAGTAGTTCGCACGCACGGTCCCGGTGACGTGGTCTCCCGGCCTGTAATCGCGCTTCGGCTTACCGTCCTTTTCCGTAAACTCCAGCGCAACCTTGAACTTCGGAAGCACGTAACGTTCCACGTTAAGGGCGAGTTCCGCCGTCTCCGAGGGCGCGGTGCTATCGTCCATCAGCGCGCGCAGATGATACGTGCCCAGGTTGACTTCGTCGGCAAGCGAGAACTCGGCGGAGGCAATCCCAAAACTATCCGTCGCGGTAATTTTCTTGAACACCTTGTTGCCGCGTGGGTCTTCCAGTTCGAAGGTTAGCTTGCGGCCGGCGTCGGCGCGGTAGTTGACGCGATCGAGTGTGAGCGCGCGGACATGGATCGTCTGACCGGGTTGGTAGATCGGTTTCTCCGTGGTAAGGAGAATCGACGCTTTCCTTTTGAGCTCGACGGGCTGGGTGTACTCGGTGGAACCGACCGCAGTATTTGCGACGAAGTGTAGCTGGTAGTTTCCCGTGAGTCCGGCGGGAAAACGAAACTGGGCTTCGAGCGTACCGCGCTTGTTGAGTTGGCCGGAGTAGA
>JBEKNJ010000059.1:0-38770 GCA_049522955.1 Acidobacteriaceae bacterium | reverse complement strand
GCCCACCACCGCGAAAGCCTCAGCGCTTGCCAGCCTGACGCCCGGTGTAGCCAACCGTAATGTGACGTCGAAGTGACGGATAACGCCTGTCCGCAGCATTCCTGCGCCCCGCGAGGGCGCGCTTGCGGAGAGCAACAATCACCGTGTCCAAACAGGGTGCGCCCAGTGCGTCCTCTTGATGAAGCAGCTTTGACAACCCGAGAAACACCGCCCCGAGGCTATCCCCACGGCCGTCGAATGACATACGGGACGTCCGCCAACACGCACCTCGTAGGCACAAGATTGTCCCGTTCGTCACCGTACCGACGGAGCAGAACCGTCCCGATCGGCAAAGGACCGGCAATCCAGCACATGGGAAAGGGACTTATGGCGCATATGGCGTTTATGGCGCATTTCTAACCCGCAATGACGGCCTCCAAAACGACCCGCATCGATACCAACTTAGCCTCCGCAGCCTGAAAACCAGCCACCCACCGAGGCAAGATGACCAAATTAATTAGTTGGATATCTTGAGCACCTTCGTTAAACAAAGGACTTATTTGGCCACCTTGCACTTATTTGGCCACCTTGCCCGATCGCTCCCCCGCATCAGAGCTAGCCGCGGGCAACAGGTATCATGTCGACCTAATAGCCTGAAGGCCGTCCCCTTCAACGCTTCGAGGCCATCAGCTTTTCCACTTCCGCTCGCTTAGGCATCGAAGGAGCCGTACCGTGCCTGGTGACGGAGAGGCCGGCCACCACACAGCCGAAACGGGCGGCCTCCACTACATTCAGGCCCTCTGACAAAGCGACCGCGAATCCGCCGTTGAAGGCGTCTCCCGCGCCGGTCGTGTCAACCACCGGGCCTGCATCAAAAGCGTCGATGTATTCCGTGATAGACGGCGTCTTCACCAGCGCTCCGTGCGCCCCGCGGGTCAGAATCACGTTGCCCACTCCGCGAGCAAGCAACCGATCGGCCGCCTTCTCCGCGTCTGCAAGGGAAACGACAGGATAGCCGGTCATGGTCGCGGCCTCGCTCTCGTTGGGCGTTATGTAGTCGCATAACTCGAAGATGGAGTCTTTCAATGCGCAGGCCGGCGCCGGGTTGAGAATGGTGGGAACTCCGAGTGCTCGCGCTGTCTGCAACGCAAACTCGACCGTAGGCACAGGGAGTTCCAACTGCGTCATGAAAACGGCAGACTCCGCGATTTGATCACGAGCCCGGTTGATTTCTTCGGGGGTCAACGCGTTGGCCGCTCCGGGGACGACGATGATGGCGTTCTCGCCGCTTGACTCCTGAACGATGATGCCCGCGGCTCCGGTGGTACCCCCCTGCGTACGGATGAGGAACCGGGTATCGATTCCTTCTGCATCGTAGGTTTTCTGCGCCATGTCGCCGAAGTTGTCTTCACCGACCTTGCTGATGAAGTAAACCTTTGCGCCCAGTCGCGCCGCCGCCACCGACTGATTCGATCCTTTGCCGCCCGGCCCCAAACGGAAGCCTGCACCCATGACTGTTTCACCCCAGACCGGAAGTGTTTTTGTACGGAATGAAAGATCGACCACAAAGATTCCCATAACTGTGATGGGTTTGGCTGTCATCTCATTGGCCTCGCGCTGACCATCCGCTCACTTTTTGCCACCGGGTGCATCCGGCATTTGCGGATCTTTCGCATTTGGAGTGGGAGCAGACATCAACTGCATAAAGAGACTTTGGAACCTGGGCCAGTCGACATCCATTTGCACGTGAGCCTTTTGCAGATCGAGATCGGGCTTATCGTTGTCCGACCACACCACCGTATCTCCATAGCTGATGTCTTTGTCGAGACTTACGTCCATGTAGACGTACCGCTCACGGGTAATCAGGCTGGGGTCGAGCCACGCCGCCGCCGCCAGTTCGTCCCATAAGTAATCGCCGGGGCGCCGGGTGTACCGCGCAATGTACTGGGCCGCAATGCTGTGTGTCTGGCTCAGCTTCTCCAGCATTTCCTGGGTGAGATGGGTTTCGATCGATACGTCGACCGGTGTCACGGTGATTTTGGGCCAGTGCGCGTGGAGCGTGATACTTGAGGCTTCCGGATCAAACCATAGGTTGAACTCGTGACGGGGGCTGTCAATGTATTCCTTATCGTCGGTGCGAGGGTTGAGGCTGCCGCCCATAATCACAAGTTGGTTCGCGGTCTCGGCAAAATGTGGATCGAGCGAGATGGCCTGAGCGATGTTGGTCATCGGTCCAGCGGCATACACGGTGACCTGGTGCGGGTATTTATGCACCAGGCGGATAAGCAAGTGGGCGGCATCCTCGTCGACCGGCTTGATGGTTGGCGAACCTTCGGGCAATTTCGGAATTTCATACGGGTCGTGGTGTGGGCGGGAGCTACTCCAGGCGCCCTGGTAGATGACCTTGCCGTAGGTTTGTTCCCAGTGATGCGTCCACTGTTGTGTACGTACCAGGGGAAAGACCGCTCCCGCCGCAACCGGAATGTCCGTACGGCCCACCAACTCAAGCAGGCGCAGAGTGTGCGCGACTTCCTCGTCGCGCCATCCGTCGCCGGTCACCACCGTGATCCCCAGCACGTTCACATTCTTGCTTTGCAGAAAAATCAGCATCGAATTCATGTCGGTCCCGGCTGGCCCTACGGCATCCTGATCGATGACTACGTAGCGGCTCTCCTGCGCGGACGCGCGGGCCGTCCCCATGGCTCCGCAGACCATGAACAGTAGACACCAACACCATCCGAAACCTTCGCTACGCCATGGCTTCACTTGCTTTGCGCTCCTTTGGAAACAAGACTATCATCCGCCAACATTCTCTCTGCGCCGTCATCACCGACCGAGCGCGCTCTTGTATTGGGAACAACGGTGGTTGCCGACAACGCCGCTCGGGTGCCGCGTCAAAGACTTTCTGGCTTGCCGGTTTTCCCTGATGGATAGAAAGTCCGCTGCCCATATATAGTGGCGGAGTGTCGCTTCGGAGGGTTAGCACGGCATGCAATTCATTCTTGGAGTCATTCTTTTCGTTGTTGTCATCGGAGCGCTCGACGCAGGGTTACCGTGGCCGCGCTGTGGATCGAGGGGGGCTAAGCAATGATCGCAGGACATTTCGGCTTTGCCGCTCTAGCCAAGTCACGCGAACCGCGTGTCCCCCTTTGGTCTCTGATGTTGGCAACGGTATGGCTCGATATCGTATTCGTCCCACTGTTTCTGATGAAGATCGAGACAATGGAGCCTGTTCCCGGCCTTCATGGCGGGTATGGGGAAAACATTATCCATGCCGATTACACGCACTCCCTGGTCGGTGCACTGCTACTTTCCCTGTTTTTTGGCCTCATCTTTAGTGTGCGATGGACCAAGCGCTGCGTGATCGTGCTGGCATTCATTTCCTTTTCTCATTGGCTGCTTGACCTGGTGGTCCACCGTCACGACATGCCCATCCTGCCCGGTAATTTCGGCAATCTCCCCAAGCTTGGATTCGGTTTGTGGCGGTTCAGGACGGCCTCCGCTGTTACGGAACTTCTTCTGGTGATTCTGGGGGCGTGGTTTTACTGGAGGGCAGCAAGCGTTGTTGCTGCCGCGGCACAAAGGGGCCGTACGAGAGCGATGATCACTTCGGTGCTCATTTTTCTTTGCGGGCTAGCAGTTCTCGCTCTGGACGTTACCGGATGAGGGAAACCCCGCGGAGAACGTAGGACAGGGTTCGCGAAACCCTCCTTCAACCTGAAGCCGAGCAAACAAGCATCGAAAAACGTCAGGTAATGAGCTACAGTTGTCTCCGAGCCATTCCTATGCGGAACCTTCTGCGGAATCTCCACTTTGGCGTGCGCGGGTTGCTTAGAAACCCCGGCCTCACGTTTACCGTATTGCTGACGTTGGCGCTGGGCATAGGCGCCACCACGGCGATCTTCACCATAGACTATGCGTCGCTGATCGCAGATACCCCTTTTCCCAATCCGGACCAGTTGGTCGTGGTCTGGTCCAAAGTGAATGGCCATCCCAACGGCGTTTCGGCCGGCGATTACCTCGACTGGAGCCAGCAGAACAAAACCTTCAAGGACTTGAAGGCCGTCGCCGAGGGCCAATTCAACATTTCCAGTAAAGACCAACCCATCAGCGTCGAGGGCGCCAGGTACACGCCCGGCTACTACACCATGTTAGGCAGCCCGTTCGCCATGGGGCGTGATTTCCTGCCCGAAGAAGGCCAGGCAGGCAAGGATCAAGTCGTCATCCTGACCCACAAGCTTTGGCAGAGGTTGGGCGCCGATCCCCACATCATTGGTAAGACGATGAGTATCGATGGCTCCCCACGCACCGTGGTTGGCATCATGGCTCCGGGGCAGGCCGATCGCGCACCGGCCCAGGTGTGTGTGCCGCTGGTCTTCACGCCGGAGCAGATCAACCACGACTTTCATTGGTTGCTGGTGATGGGACGGATGAAACCGGGAGTCACGATCAAGCAGGCGCAAGCCGATATGGATAACGTCAGCGCGCATGTTGCGCAGGCTTACCCCAAGAGCAATCACGGATGGGGCGCCCAGGTGGACCCGGAAAAACTGGAATGGGTGCCTAAACAGACGCAGCTCATCTTGTGGCTGCTGCTTGGTGCAGTGGGCTTTGTTCTCTCGATCGCTTGCGCCAACGTGGCCAATCTATTGCTGGGCAGGAGTATGAGCAGGCAGAAGGAAATGGCCATCCGCAGTTCCCTGGGCGCGACTCCGGGCATGATCTTCAGGCAGCTTCTGACCGAAAATCTGCTGCTGGCTTTTCTCGGCGGGGCCCTTGGCATCGCCCTCGGCTATGCCTTGCTGCAAGGCGTGCTCGCGTTGATGCCGCGCGGGACTTTGCCGACGGAGGCGGATTTGCGCATCAACCTGCCTATCCTCGGCTTCGCGATCGGCGTTACTACGCTCACCGGTCTTCTTTTCGGCTGTGTACCGGCCTGGTATGCCTCGCGGATCGATCCTGTCGAGTCGCTCAAGGAGGGTGGCCGCTCCGGCACCGGAAGTGAACGCCACCGTCTGCGCCGGGTGCTGGTAGTGAGCGAGTTTGCCCTGGCGCTTACCTTGCTCGCCGGGGCGGGATTGGCCATTCATAGCTTCCGCAATTTACTGAATGTCGATCTGGGCATTCGCACCGACCACATTCTCACCTTCTATCTTCAGGTTCCCGACTCCCGCTCCAAAGAGCCCGACCAGATCATCGCCTACTACCGCCGCATGATGGCGGCCATTCAGGCTCTGCCCGGAGTCTCGCATGTCGCGGTGGCCACCGGCAGGCCGCTCGAAGGTGCCGGCTTTGGCATGCCCTTCATCATCGCCGGCAAACCCGGCGTCGTTGACCCATCGCAGCGGCCGCTCACCGGGTTCGGCATGGTCACGCCGGACTTTTTCCAAACCTATGGCGTTCGCCTGAGCAAGGGACGATTTTTAAACGACCAGGATACGGGCTCGAGCGTAAAGGTAGCGGTCATCAACGAAGAGCTAGCCCGCAAATACTTTGGGGGAGCCGATCCTCTGCAGCAAAGACTGCTGGTGGAGCAGTTAATTCCCGGCGTCACCAAACTTGGCCCTCCGGTGGAATGGCAGATTGTCGGCGTGTTTCACAACGTGCGCAGTTTCGGATTGCGTAACGATTTTCCCGAGATGCTGATTCCCTTCTGGCAGATACCCTGGCCGAGTACGGGTATAGGCGTGCGCACTGCAGAGAATCCTGCTTCGATGACGAAGAGTATTGCCGCCGCCGTGTACTCCGTGGATCCGCAGATCGCCCTCACCGATACGAAAACGATGGAAGAGATAAGGGACGAGGGATTAGCCGGTGATCGCTTCAGCATGCTTCTCTTTAGCGCTTTCGCGGGAGTGGCCTTGTTGCTGGCTGCTGTGGGCATTTATGGCGTGATGAGCTTTTCCGTCAGCCAGCGCGATCACGAAATTGCCTTGCGCATGGCGTTGGGGGCGACTCGCGGGAGAGTGGTCGGCCTGGTTATCAAAGAAGGCGTGATCCTGGCTTCCGCCGGGTTAGCTCTGGGCCTGGCCGGCGCATACTTCGTGGAGCGCGCCATGCAAGGCGCGCTCTTCGGGATTGGCAAGTTTGATTTCTCCGCCTTTGCGGCGGTGGGCTTGGTCCTGTTGACGACAGCCTTACTGGCCTGCTACCTGCCCGCCCGCCGGGCCGCGTCTACGGAGCCCATGAGCGTCCTGCGCAGCGAGTGACGGGATTCGGTGATAAGTTCACTCTTCTCACAGGCACACTGCTCAAGATGAAGGCGTTGACACGAGGAAGGCCTCTTACTATTGTTTGCACCATGGCAGAAAGCCATGCTACATCCGGAGTTTCCGAGTCCCCTGATCCAGGATACCGACTCGCCGCGAGAGGGCGCCAAGCGACCGAAGACAAGCGATTGGGTCTATTGGAAGATATCTTCGACCCCCTTTCTCGTCGACGGCGTGAGCTGGTCCAGCCTGGCTGGCGGTGCCTTGAGGTCGGCGCGGGCCGTGGCTCCATGGCCGTCTGGCTTGCCGAGCGGGTGGGAGCGAGCGGCCAAGTGGTAGCGACGGACATAGATGTTACCTATCTGAAACGACTCAATCTTCCGAACCTTGAGGTGTGCCAGCACAACATCCTTGACGACCCTCTAGACACGCTCGGTCCGGCCTCGTTCGATCTGGTCTGTTCTCGTTTGATGCTGTTCTGGCTGCCGGGCAAGCAAGAGACGGCTATCCAGCGCATGGCCGAATGCTTACGACCAGGAGGCTGGCTCGTCGATGAGGACGGTGACTGGGGCACGATTGCTCCAGTGGATCGGTCTCATCCGTACTACGACCGTTATCAGCGCATATGGCGGGATGGTGAGTGGTGGACATCGCGAGGGTATGACCCCACTTTTGGACGCAAGCTCCCCATGCTCTTCGGAAATTGCGGTCTCAAAAACATCCGCCACGAGGCGACTGCCGAGGTGGTGCGGGGTGGCAGCCCATGGGCGCGCTGGTGGCAGGAAACTTTGCAGGCTATCCGCGTTTGGGAGCAAGCTGACGGGGGCCTGACCGAGGAGCAGAACGAGGAATACAAGGCACTGACCGCCCCATGGACGGATCCTTCATTCTGGTTCCTCAACGCGCTTCTGCACGCCTGCTGGGGCCAACGCCCATTGCAGGAACCAAGCTCATCGAGCCGATAGTTTGGCGATAGTCGTCGCTCACTACCTTGTTGGTTCAGGGGCGGAAGGTTTCGAGACGCTGGAAGTACCAGAAGGGAAAACCGTATTCGCGGGCCGATACTTTTCGGGGACGTAATTCACTTCGCGCAGAACATTCAGATTGATGTACGACCCGTAGAAGAACGTCCAGACCTCAGGGTCGGCCGGTGCGAGCGTGATGTCCTTGTGACTTTCGATTGCCATTGTACCCACTTACATAGTTTGCCGCGGCCCCCGGAAGCTCCGTCTCAATGTCTGTTATTACATAGACCCTTTGGTGTCCAATCATGGACCATTGTGGTGACGGGCTCCGATGACTTATGAAGGATGAGCACAAGGGAACGGCGCTGTTCTGTCCCTGTCGCGGTGAGATGCATCGACAAACCCATGGGAACGATTACTGGTGGCCCGCCTGCACGGCCTGTTTGTGTGCCACCGTCTGAGGTCTCCACACAAGTTTCCCCTGCCAGCGTGTACCAAGCCTCGGGACCAGAATGGATGTGCGCAGGCGCTGTCATACCCGGCGTGAAGATCGCTTCCATATATTGCGTTGAATACTCTTCGCCGGCGACGATGGTAAGTGGACCGACTTCGGACACATGAGTTCCATGAACGGGGCGCCATTCCTCATCTTCTATGGTCATCAGCCACACCTTGCCAAGGGCCTCGACAACTGTGCTACGTGGGCCTTTGTCAGCGTCCGCAGCGGCACGAGTCGCATACTCGTCCAGATGCCAGAACATTGGAGACTTCGCAAGTGGACCTATAGGATCGTCAGCCATAATCCAACATCCGATCTCTTGAGTCCTCTCGCTCAAGGGTCTGCACACCGCGCCCGGAACGTGGACGCCTTGTGCTGATAAATAACTGCAATCCAGTGCGAGCAGAAGCAAAGTGAATACACCAAGCGGATGGCCGTATCGAAGCATTTGTTCTTAACCTTCCCGTCCTTTTAATTCCCTTTACTTCTTGCGCGAGGATCGACGAAACTCCCCGCCAAAGATATCAGACCGATTGCCGGTCAGAGTAGAGCGTGGTTAACACGACGAGTGACCAGGCCTGATGGCCGCAATCAGGATGGCCCTTGGGGATCAAAAGAGCGGAGATTGGGACCAAACGAGTTCCAGGATGTCTTGGGTACACTTGAGATCATAGACTTCAACATGAGCCGCTTCTCAACCTTATTCTCGGCGCTTGTCGCCCTCGCAGCCACAACGAGCGGTTTTTCGCAAACGCACGCAACTTCCGCCCAGGAGATCCTCGCTGGCGTTCGCTTAGCGACGGGAGGCGACAAGTGGAACCGCTTTTCCGAGTGCGAGTCGACAGGCGAGTTCAAATTCGCCGGCTACACCGGCACCTA
The DNA here is from genome assembly GCA_049522955.1 of Acidobacteriaceae bacterium. Taxonomy (GTDB): domain Bacteria; phylum Acidobacteriota; class Terriglobia; order Terriglobales; family Acidobacteriaceae; genus PALSA-350. The sequence continues at coordinate 30,239 of JBEKNJ010000059.1, read as the reverse complement.
TCGCGCTGTGGCAAATCTTCGAACGGGCGAGAATGTCTGGCGTGTGCAAATACCGGACACCGGCGTAAACCAGGCCTCGGGTACAGAAATCACGCAAAGCTGGAAGCAGGACGATGCGGGTGACATCCAGCTACAGGTTAACGAAGATCCTTCTCACGTCGACGAACTTTACCTGACCAGCCACGGCTATTGGCGTCCGAACTTCGGCGGCGCAAAGGTAAAGGTGCTTGAACCTGCAAGCGAACAAGGACAGAGTTGGGACCGCCTGCAATTTCAAGTGCCAGGCGGTCACGGCTTTACCTTATGGATCAATCGGCGGACTCATCTCATCGAGAGATCGGACCAGGAGTCGATGCGATATCTGGGCGACTACCGCCGGGTGCAGGGAGTTCTGTTTCCCTTTTCAATTCGCAGGATCAGCGGGGAACAAGAGCAGATGATTATTCTCACTCGACTGACGCTTCGGAAGAAAATCGAGAAGGAGGGTTTTGCTATCCCCTTCCGCAAAGATTATGCGATGCCTCAGCCGGGTAGCGTCACTGTGCCTGCAGAGGACGGGATGGTTTTCCAGGCGACGATCAACGGAGAAGGGCCATTTAAGTTGATGTTGGACACCGGCTCTCCAAACCTCATCACTGCCGGCTTTGCCAGGCGGCTCGGTCTGCCGCTCGTGCCCAACTCGAAGAAGTTGTCGACCAGTGGCGGCACTCTGGACCTTGGTACGACGCAGATCGAGTCGCTTGCGGTCGGTGGGCTTACCCTGCGCAATCAGCCATTCCTGGTGATCGACAGTCCATGGGACGAGAGCGATCCGTTGGTAGGAGTGGTCGGCTATGAGTTCCTGCGCCGATTTGCGGTGAAAGTCGACTATGAACATAAGCTGCTCACCGTCTATGACGCACCCACGTTTCGGTATCAAGGGAGTGGCACCGGCGTTCCGCTGCTGCTGCGGGGGATCAGCTTTGAAGTGAACGGCACTTTGGATGGCCAAGATGGCAGATTTGTGCTGGATACTGGCAACGAGGCTGGATTTGCGCTGGAAGGAGAGTTTGTCCAGCAGAGCGACCTGATCCGCCGGCTTGGCGCTCACTACCATGGATACTCGGGGCGTTCGTACGCCGGCCCGCTGCCGGATGCGTATTATGCCCGCGTTCGGTCACTAAGGATGGGCGAGGCTGAGGTCCACGATGTGATCGCGTATCTCTCTACCGTAGAAACCGCCGGGGCAGACTTTTCCGGCAACATCGGGCAGAGCATACTCAAGCAGTTCAACGTAACCTTCGATGCGATGCGCGGCAGGCTCTTTCTGGAGAGGAATTCCAACTGGGGTAAACCTGGCATTTTCAATCGAGCCGGCGCCTTCCTTGGCAAGGGTGACCAAGGCGAGACGGTGATGACCGTGCTTCCTGGCAGTCCAGCCGAGAGCGCCGGGTTACACGTGGGCGATGTGATCACGGAGATTGACCAGAAGCCGCCAGAGGACCTATCGGAACAACCCGCATTTCTTCAGCCGGAGGGAACCGTGGTTCATCTGACAGCCAAACGTGAGGGCGTGTCTCACGTGCTTAGTCTCACGCTCAGAGATTTCCTTTAGGATGGGAAGTTCTGCTCGCCGTGTAGGCGAAAAGGGGGCAGCATACCTATTGCAGCAATTTCAGGGGGATTGGTATCGTGTCCCTTATCTCCCCTTGATCCACCGCACAGAAAACAGGCGGGTCCGACCTAGAGCATCCCGTTGTTGTTTCTCCATTGCTCTTGTGGTGGAATCGCTTCCGGGAATCCCCAGTGCTCAACGATCTTTTCGTTCTCGACCCGGTACAGGTCGATGTACACGCAAGGGCGGCCTTCATGCGTTCCCCTGGCAACGATGAAGACGAAATCTCCCTGTCCGAACAGGAACCTGATCTCATCGATGGTTCTGTTCTTCGTGAGCTCTTCGAGATCAGGTTCAAAGGCCGCGAGTCCGTCGCGGACGCCGCGCTCGTGGCGGACCTGATCTGCAGCAACGTAATGCGGGATTTTGCTGTGGTCTCCAGCGATGTGAACGGTCTCGTAGTATTCCCGGATAACCAACTTGTTTTTCTCTGTGTTCGCTGAGAGTCTTGCCTCTGTTGGACCGTCTATTTGAGTGTGCCCGCTTTCATTTGGGGGGGCCGCTTCAGTCGAGAAGGCCGCGTTAGCCCCTCCACACCGTCACCCGCATACGGATTGTGTTGCACAAACCGCTTATGGTCGACGTACCTGGTGGCGAGGCTTACATCGCCGGCGCTAATACCTTCAAACACCTTTGATACTTTCTCGATGTCACTTCCGGTCATGGGATATCTCTTCCTGGGTCAGTTTTCGCCGAGCAACGATAGGAAGTTTGGTTGCCCGTTGGAAGCATGGAGACCGCCGTCGACCGGCAGAATCACACCGTTCACGAACACCGCGTCGTCGCTGGCAAGAAAGGCGATCACACCGGCAATGTCTTCGGGTGTGGCCGCCCTGCCGATCGGGAGGCGATCGCGAAAGGCGTTCATGACTGCTTGGCTTTTCTCGAGCTCTGCAGTGGCCTCGCTGGAGGTGAAGCTCGGCGCGACGGCGTTGATGCGCACACCGCGCGACCCGTACTCCAGCGCGAGAGCGCGCGTGAAGTTCGTGACCGCCCCTGTCGCTCCCGGTCCCTAGACGAGCACCCGGTCTAACAATTGGCTGACCGCGCGATTGCTTTCGATGAACGCATTGCGATGATCCATGGCACCGGAAAGATCCGAATGCGCGAATGCGATTCTTCCAAACGGCCCGTCGCGGAGAGCCTGACGAGGAGCAGGATTTCCGTTCAGGCCGAAGAAGAATCCGGGCTGGGGATTAATAAACGCATGTCCCCAGCGGTTGAGAACGATTCCCGCGATATCCCGCTTGGCGTCGAAGCCCGAAGCCCCGAACATGTCCGTCATCTGCTCGCGTATTTGCTTTTCGTATTCCGTGAAGGGGGTCGACAGCAGTTCCGCACGGCTCAAGCTACCCTGCTCGGCCAATGGAAGCCCCGGTTTTGCAAAGCCCACCTCGAGGTTAAGCACCGTGGGAAGATCGGGGCCAACGAAGGGCGTATTCACACCAAACTTCGCACCCTTAGGTACATTGACATAGTTGCCGAACCCCTCGAACCAGCGCCCGCTGGCGAGGCCAAGATCATAGAGGAACCGCCAGTTGCGAACCGCCACGTTGGCGAGCAGGTAGGGCGAATAATGAAACTGCGCATACGCGTTGCGCCGCGTTTCGTCCAGATCGCGCACCACGTGTTTCGTCATCCATCCGCCGCCGGCCATCACGACCGTCCTGGCCTTGATTCGTTGCGGGCGGCCATCCTTCACGTAAACGATCGAAACAAACTCCGACTTGTTGGGCTCTCCCATATGCTCGACCCGCACTACTGTGGAGTTGAGACGCAACCGGACAGGCTGCCCTGCTCGATCCAGGGCGGCGAAGTTGATTGGGTTCTTCCAAACCGCCTCCATGGTCCGTGGACCGTCGAAGGCTGCCGGGATGAGCGTTTTTACCATCAGCCGCATCATGCCCGAGTTTCCTCCGGGAAACATCTGGATGCCCGTCTCCATACTGTTATCGACGGTGGGAACGGTTTTCTCCCATTCGTAAATCAGAAAGGCGGACAAGACGTCAGGGCCGAGACCGAATCCATCGGCGACTTCAGCCCTGTCCAGACGTATGGTCTCCCGGCTCACGCCATAGGTGCGTACCAGGTAGTCTTCGATCGTCATGCTGTCTAACTGACGAGAGACCGCGTCGCCGGGATAGTCGTAGACCAGGGGCGGCACGATCGGCCGATTGTGATGCAAGGCGAGCAATTCCTGGCGGGTCTTTTCGGAGAATGGGGTGCCCTCCAGATTTTTTGCCCAGGGATCCTTTACCCAAATGCCCGGGCGATGACCGAACTTTGCGCCGAAGAAAAAGCCAGAAGCAGGTTTACCGTCGATCGTGCCTTCGCCGTAGGTGCTCCTGGATAAAGACATCTTCGGAGAAGGCCCTTGCCACTCCTGGTAGGACTTGAAGGCGTTCCAATCCAACCCCATCGATTCGTAGACGGTGCTTAGAAACTGTTCGGGTAAGGGGGCTGGAAGTGCACGGAGCCCTGGGCGGCATAGAGACGATGGCCGTCGACTTCAAACTCGTTGCGTTTGGCCACACCACCGAAGATGGCCGCGTTGTCGAGCACGATACAGTTGCGCTTCGCGCCGGTTCTCTGATGGAAAAGCAGGGCCGCGGACACGCCGGAAAGACCTCCCCCCACGACGGCACAATCGTAGATCTCACCGGTCTCCGTGATTTGAGAAGGAGTCTGGTCATACGCGCCGTCACGAACCGCGTGAGCATTGTGCACGACCTGCTCGCTATTGCCCGCGGAGAGTTTGTAGTCGCCCTCGCCCGTGTACCCTGTCCAGGCTTGGGTAGCGGGCGCATTTGCTTGCGCAAGGAGTTCGAAGGGAGACGAGGCCACGGCCAGACCGGTTGAGGCGACGAGTGCCCCTTCCAGAAAATCACGGCGCGAAATCGACTGATTGAGACCGAGAAGTTTGTCCAGGTGGGGGCAGTGTTTTGACACTCTAGTTTCCTTTTTTAGGAGTCTCTCGACACAAATGTACAGGAGTGCCGCGCCCGCAGCGCTCCCATTTCTCGTGCTTTCCTTTCGTTTTTTGCCCAACTACAAGCCAAAGCTGAGAAAATTATCGCCGTTCAGCGCGGACGCTCTGGCACCGCACCCCGATACGAAGGTATCGGTCGATACCATCGTCCAATAGTTCTGCTCCCTCGCCTCTGGCTTAATTGCAATCGTTCCGGTCGCACGCCCGATTGGGCTCAGAAAACTTTCTTGCTAAGGAGAACACGCGATGGCTGAACTGATGAGGGAGTCTGTGGGTCTGCCGTGGATTGTCGGGTGGGGCGGAAATGATCGCAGCGTGGCGCTAAAACACAAGCTGATGCTCCCCCTGGTCAGCGCGATGCTGGGCGCTTTGCTTTCAGGTTGCACAGCGGACAAACCTCCTTCCCAAGGGGAAAGCAACCTGGCCAATGCGGCTAAAGATGTTGCCATTCCATTGGAGGCAGGGATGAAGAAAAACCCGCTCCCTGAGACGGATGAGGTCGTGAGCCAGGGCCAGGAAGTGTTTCTTGGGTCTTGCGCCCAATGCCACGGTCCCGAGGGGCGCGGAGACACGAACATCGGGCGCAACATGGCCCCGCCTGCGATGGACCTTACCTCGTCTCACGTGCAGCACTGGAGCGATGCGGAACTGTTCTGGATCGTACAGAACGGAGTTCGCCTCACAGGCATGCCTTCCTGGAAGTCGAGCATCTCCGAAAACGACACCTGGAAGCTTGTACGATTCATCCACAACCTTCCCCGCCTCGACGCTGCCTCCGCCTCCACAGCAGCCCCGTCCCAGGCACAAGCCACCCATTCCGCGCAGGACAAGTACGCCCTCAAAGTACCGGGTGGCCTCGCGTTCTCTGAGTTCAGGGGATACGAAGGCTGGCAGGTGATCTCCATCAGCCATAATGGAGGTGCGGTTGCTGCGATCCTCGGGAATCCTGTGATGATCAACGCCTATAAGGCGGGCATTCCCGGGAACGGCAAGCCCTTTCCGAATGGCGCCAAGATGGCGAAGGTCCATTGGACCGCGAAAGTGAATGCCGATGAACCCGGTGCGCCCACGGTGCCAGGCCCCCAGCATGACGTTGATTTGATGGTGAAGGACAGTGAGAGGTTCGCGGACAGCGGCGGATGGGGTTACGGCGTCTTCGAGTATGACGTCGCGTCCGATACGTTCAGGCTCGGCAACCTGAAAGACAAGCCCCCGCAGGGGAACGACGCAAAGTGCGGGTTCGCGTGCCACACCATAGTGAAGACAAAAGATTACGTTTTCACGGATTACGGGCACAGGTGAAGCAGTATGACGTATCGGAATTTCCTAGTGCCCGTTGGGAAAGGGCCGTGGCATGCCTGGCTTCCAGTTGGGTATGGCGTATCCGTCTCGGTTCGGCATTTTCACTTGCGCCAACGTGGTTTGGGCGAGGACTTCCTCCTCCTGAATCACACCGTTCTTGTAGAGCAGGAACGCGACGAGCGAGTAGACCTCGTCCGGCTTGAGCGAGCCTTCCTGCTTGAAGGGCATGCCGCGATTGATGTAGTCCCAGATGATCGTCGCGTAAGGCGCATGCAATGCCATGACACTTCCCGGTCCAATGCATGGCTCAAGGCATGGGGTCGAGCTCTTGACAGGCGTTTCGGGCTTGATCAACATCGGAGCAAGGCCGCCCGAACCGTTCTGTCCGTGGCACATCGCGCATTTCTGGGCGTAAATCGCCGCGCCCTCTTTCGCCGTTCCCTTCCCCGGTGGAAGATTCTTGCCGTCCGGGCTGATGGTGATATCCTCGGCGCGAATCTCCTCGGCCGTCGGCGTCCTTCCGACGCCATAGGTTGGCGATTGGGCCCGCATGGTGCCGCACACACACAAAATCAGCGCCGCCAGCAGAGCCTTAAATCGCATTGTGCACGCTCCCGTCACCCGCTACCCGCCACGGCTGAATCGTGTTGTCCGAGCCCTGGACGCCGTGAGTCTTGTAATGGTCCGGCGGCACTTTGAAAAACGCGGCCAATTCTGCGCGCGAGGGTTGAACCTGCCCAAGTTCGTCGGTGCAGCGCGACTGCAGCACGCATTCTCCCCCGTCCCACTTCCAGTCCATGCCAAATCGCGTATGCGCTTTTGGATGGACCGCCCCGCGGATCTCCGCCTCTTTCCACGTGTGGCCGCCGTCAGCGGAAACTTCTACGCGCCGCACCGCACCTCCACCCGACCACGCCAACCCAGTCAGTTGGTAGATTCCAGGGCCGGAGAGCTTCTGCCCTCCTGACGGAAACGTGATCACCGATTTCGGCCCCCACTGGAAGGTCAACGCGGCCACTTCTTCATCCTTCGAAATATGCCCATAATCGTTGTAGGTCATGTAGTAGCGATCCACGACTTTGATCCGCCGCAGCCACTTGGTGTTGTAAATCCCTTCGAAGCCCGGAACCACCAGGCGCATCGGAAAACCTTGCTGCGGGCGTATCGGCTCGCCGTTTTGCCCGTAGGCTACGATGCAATCGTCCATCGCCTTCGCCAGCCGGATACTGCCGGCGCCCTTTACCTCTTCGGCGCCTTCGGACACGACCCACGAGGCGTTCTTCTGTACCCCGCACTCTTTGAGCAAAGCCGAAAGCAGCACGCCTGTCCATTCGCTGGAACTCGTCAGCCCGTGGGTCTCCTGCACCGTTTTGTCTTCCGGATTGGAATGGTTGCCCAGGCACTCGATGAAGTGGACGCGCGATACTGAGGGAAAGCGCTTCAGATCATCCATGCTGAACTCCAGCGGCCGGTCGACCAAGCCGTGAATCATCAGCCGATGCTGCTGGGGATCGATATCCGGCACGATCGATCCGCGATGCGTCCCGATGAAGTGAAGCGACGATGGTGTGATGGTGCCCACGAAATCCTGCAGCGGAGCTAACACGTGAAACGTCATCCCAAATTCGTCCGGCGAAGGTCTGCCGTCTACCGCCACGCGAACCGAGGTGACGTAGTGCGACCGATCGCCATACGCGACCTGGTCTGTCAGGGACCTTGTTTCGGGAGCCGATGTTTGGCCGGTTGCGGTTCGCACGGCGCCCAACGCGGCCGCCGCGGCTCCGGTCGTTAGAAACTTCCTTCGGCTAGCTTTCGTCAAGTCGGCCGGTTTCTTCGAGCCCGGGTTTCGTTTCGAATCCATGGCGTCTCCCCTTGTAAAGCGGTTTTCACTCGCGCCGAGCAAATGTTTCGAGGGAACTTCGTGCTCGCTTTTACGCTTGTCGCAAAATTACGCCTGCTTGGCGGTGCAAATCAAGGTTGGATGAGGTTGTGCTGAATAGACATGCTGTGGCCACCCGATACCTGTCCTCCAGAAGTGGCCATTCCGCTCACCCGCACTGGGGCGGGAACCGCATCGCCCAATCAGGGGTCGTCAGTTATTCTGCAGGACAAGCAAGTCCTGTCCGATCGGTGATCTGCTGCTTGGGATGTAATCCCTTAACCGAAGCACACTGCCGAATACCTCAATGACCCGGTCTCTGCGCTGAAAGACGTCGTAGGCCGAACCACCAGCCTGCGTTGAGAGAGACACACCTGGATCGTCCTTGCCCAGCGTGATCTCTCCCTTTTCTTGAATGATGCGGCGCCCGTTCACTCCTAGTTGCGCATCGATGTGCGAATTACCCACGACCGTGCAGACCAGAAAACCGTTTGGCTTGAGCGCGCGCTTCATCTCTTGCAGCCAGACGGTTTGCTGCTCGAGCGGAATGTGTGTGAAGACAGAAAGAGAAATGATCAGATCAAAGTCATTTCCCGTGGCAAAGGGAAGGGGGGGCTCCAGGTCGTTGATGTAGAAGTCACATCCCGGCACTTGTTCCCGGCACCACGATATACACTCGGGATTTGCATCCGTCCCGACAAGACGCACGCCGCTCATATACCGGTATAGCCTGAGAATTCGAGCCGAACCACAACCGAAATCGAGGATCGAGCCACAGGTGCGCAGATTGAAGCCGTGCGCAATGAGTATCTCGAAAAAGTGGAAGACCTGCCGATAGGATTCATAGAAAAACTGATCGTTAGAATATACCGCTTCAAACGACTCTTGATCGAGAGACCGGGTCAGTAGACGCAGGCGGTCCGACATAGCGGGGCCGTCGACTAAGTTTCTATTTACCCACTCTGGACTCAGGTGTTTGTCGAGAAGGTTCAGATAACGATGTCTCACGTATTTATGTGATACGCGAACAACGATATCCTGGGGGAGTATCGCACCGAACATTTGCCGGGTTGGTCGAAGAAGAAGGCTGTGTACTGCGTCCATTAGATACTCCGAAAGTCGAAACTACACAAAGGATATGACTCTTCTGTTTATCATTTGCAGAAACCGTGAACCCAGGCCATCAAAAAACTGCGGGCGCGGGGAGGAATTCAACCACCAAATAAGGCTTTGCAGACTCATCCCTTTTCTCTCCCCGGATGACCGCGCCAGTCCAAGTTGCCGCCGCTAGGGCCCCATATGAGCGGCCGCATATCCCAGCATCGGCGCTCGTGACGCCTCAGCCGTAAGGGAGGAATCAACTCCAGAAAGCTCCTGATAGCGCGCGAGCAGCGTCTCGGCCACCCTTTCCCAGGTGAAGTTTGTCAGGGCCCGCTCCCGTCCGGCTCTCCCCATCCTCTCCCGCAACGCATCATCTTCCAACAGCCTTAGAAGCACTTGCGCCAGCTGCTGCGGATCGTTCTTATCGACGATGAATCCGGTCTCACCGTCTTTCACTGTCTCGATCACTCCGCCGGAACGGCTGGCGATTACCGGGCAACCGGCGGCCATTGCTTCCACTACGGGTATACCAAAACTGTCGTTACAAACCGAAGGAAGCACGAAAATATCCGCGGCATAGTAGTGCTCAATCAACTGTGAGCGTTGGCGAATCAAGCCGTGAAATGTTACTTTATCCGACACTTCCGCGGGCATCATCGCAATCAGGCAGGACCTGTACGATGCCTGGTTTGGAGACGACGGGAAGAGTTTCGCCTTGAGCGACGATATGGGCTTGAATGCATAATAGGGCTCCACACTTTTCCGCAACGCGCCATCCCTGATATCGAACGTATCCTGCAAGGCGTAATTGCCGTGTGGGCCGACCAGGTCAAGCTGGACGTTCGGATATTGCTCGAGCACGATCTTGAATGCCTGCAGCAAAACATGTAATCCGCGATGAGGAGAGATTGCGCCCGCGTACAGAATTCGCCTCCGCCTGTTCTTGTCGGTGCGGTATATCTTCTCTTGCGTGAACTCCATGACGTCGATGCCGTTGTACATCACCTCGCAGCGGCCGGCGATCGCAGGGAATTCGCGGCGGGTCTTGTCCACAACATAACCGCTTACGGCAGTGACCAGATCGATGTTTTTCAGTCGTTGTTCGAAGATCCCGGGACCGCCTTGGGAGAACCACTCCGCGTGGAGATGCAGGACAATTTTCGCCTTGGGGTTGTATTCCCGGATCACAGCCGCGAACTGAGAACTGTGCTGAATGTGAATGACGTCGCACGCCTCGCGTTGCAGATCCATCGCTACTTGCCTCGCAAACCCAGCGTGCGACAAGCTGGAGGTAGAAATCGGTGGAGCGCCCGGCGCAAATCGAGAATACTTCTTGAGCGCTTGAAAGAGCCATCGATCGCCGCGGGTACACGGGAAAAATTTGTACCTCACACCCTGGTCAGCAAACTCCGCCCGTAACGTCCTATGACGGTCTCGAGATCCGTAGACCACAACATCACAGAACTTAGCCAGAATATGAGCGACACCATAGGTGCATGCGCCCACAGAGTTTTGACCCGGGGGCAGAATGGTGTCGATCGGCTGATTGACGAAGGCTGCTTTCATGGGTCCCCGCCCGCCTTGTCCCCCACTGTGAAGCCCGTTAGACAACAGAGAGCTGCTCAAACATCATGCGCGGCGCACAAATTTGCACCAAAACGCCGCGGATTCAAATCGTGTGGGGGAGGAAGCGCGATTATCGAGTAGACGGAAACAATTCGAGTTGACGGTTGAAACCCTTCCGGAGGAAGCAGTTTCCCCGAAAAAACTAAGTAGTGAAGGTCGGCCCGCGGAACTGTGTTCCCGAGTACTCTAGGCGCACTTTGACCGTCATGTCAACGGGAATTCCTGCAAGTGCCAAAGGCATCGAGAGAACAGGACACGATACCTGGAGAGCCAGCCGGTCACTTTGACTGGTCGTGCGTGAGCACGGGAGCCATTGTTTCAAATACACCGTCACGCCTGATCAGCTTGTGGAAAAGAATGGCTGCAATATGCAGCAGGATGATCGCGAAGAAGGCAAAGGCAAGGTAGTAATGCGCATGCCACAGCAACGTATGCAGGCTGGCGCTCACGGGCAGGATGGGAGGTAGATGGACGCCGCCGAACAACACGACGGGATAGGATGCCGCGGACAACATCCCCCAGCCGATCAGCGGCATTGCGATCATCAAAGCGTAGAGGATGACTTGCGACGAATACGCAGCCAGCTTCATCGGTTCCGGCAGGTCGGTTGGTAACGATGGAGCGCCGTAGTAGATACGCAGCGCCAGACGGATGAGTGCCAGCGTCAAGATGGCAATCCCCAGAGGCTTATGGATCTGAACCAATGTCAGGTACTTCGGGGCGGCGGTCGAGACCATGCCTACACCGATGAACAACATGGACAGAATGCAGATTGCCATGAGCCAGTGAAGCAGTCGCTGCGGTACGGCGAAGCGTTTGCGGCTTGTGGTCATTGCTTGGCTCCTGTCGCGGTACCCGGATAGTACGAGGCTTCGGCGGTACGGCTGTTAAAGGACCGGGAATAGGCGGCCGAGCGGGCGGCGGGGAATGGGTCATCCGACGTTGTCATTCCGGCCGGCAGGACGGTCGGATCGTAATTGATGTCGCGGCAGGGGCCCTCACGCTCCGGCTCAATCTGCTGTACTGTGAGCGTGCCCACCTCGACGGTGCGGCGATCCGCAGGCCAAGCCTTGTTGGGGTCGGCCGTGGGATCACCTGGATTGGCAACCGTGATCACCAGGCTCCAGCGTTGCGGGCCGGCAGCGACACGTTGCGTGATTTCCTGCTCCAGGGCATCGGGTCCACGTTTGGCCAACTCATCCGGCGAGATGGGGACGGGCTGCGCTGCAGGAACCAATGACCAGCGGATCGGGTGCCTGGTGCCGGATCCGTCGATGAACACAAAGGAGTCGAGACTGTTGTAGCGCTCCTCCGCATAGCTCCCGGTCCAGGGGGCACTCTTGGCCCAACCGAGGAAGGAGAGGAATCCTGGATTCGCGGCTATGAACTTCTTCATCGCATCCGGGTCCTTGCTTCCGGCAGCCGTCTGCAGGTCGTAGAAAGCCTGCGGCGTAGAGACTGGGAAGATCGGCGCGTCGATCAGGGCCATGCGCCATTCCTGTTTATCCGGCGGGATGATGCGTAGGCCGAGGCCGCGTACGCGCACCATTGCATCCGCGGCATTCGGATTCGGAGTGGCGAGGTTGAAGCGTCCCACCACCGGATACTGGCCGGGGGCGAATACCTGTGCACTGGAGAGCGCCGAGCCGTTGCCGTTCGCCTCAAATGTGCCGGTGAAACAAATGCCTTTGGCGTGGTTACGGCGATGGCCGAGTGCCGGGCCACCGGGAGGTGCCAGGGAAGCTACCAACTTGGCTGGTGTGAGCCGATGCGGCGAAAGCCAGCCGGCCGTGTACGCGAAAGCGACTGCGGCTACGCCGATGACTGCGGCAATGATCGCCAGCCGCGCGACCGGCAAATGACCAGGGGATAAGGGTGACGAGGGCATTGAAACCTCTTTCAGTCATTCGATCTTGTCCCGACGTGACATTTACGTCGTTGAGATTCAGCCCGGGTGATGCGTCGACAGAATACCTATTCCCTTCCTCCGCAAGCAAGGATGGGGCCTTACTCGCAACCTGCATGACAAGCATGCCCAAAGTCGTCCGCGAGACACAAGCCGCCAGCCACCTGTTGGATAGCGGACGCAAAGAGGACTTCGGGCAACCCGCTCCATTCGAGCGCTCGACGGCCCGAACCGAATGATTAAGCTTGCTTAGCTGGCTCGTCTGCCGCGCTGAAGGCAAAAAGCCACCGAGAGGTAAATCCTGAGAGCCGCTTGCGAACAACGATCGAAAATTCCGGCTCCTCTGTATTCTGCAGAGCGTGGACCAGTTCGTAGTGTTCCCTGGCCATAGACGCTGTCAGAGGAGTACCGCTGGCCAAGACGACAAAAGTAAAGAGCGGGGCCATCAGGCGCTCCAGAGTTTCGGTGAGGAAAGCATTCCCAGACAGCGCCCAGCACAGCCGGTGAAAGGCATAATCGAACTCCAGGAATTGTCGCCGGTCGCCTCTCTCCCCCGCTTCCACTATCTTTGTGATCTGGCGGCTGAGCTCTCTGAGATCGCTATCCGTCACTCGTGGCTTCGCCCACTGTAACGCCAGCAATTCCAGTTCGACCCGCAGTTTGTAAAGCTGCTTCACCTCGTCGGTCGTAAATTGAGTCACAAACGTGCCGGTATTCATCACTCTTCGAACGAAGCCCTGCCCTTGAAGGGAGATCAACGCTTCGCGAATTACGGGGGTGCCAACCTTCATTTGCCGTGCGAGCTCGCGTTCAACGATGGCATCCCCGGGCTTCAACTCGCCCGCAAAAAAGGCGCTCTTGAGCGCATCGATGATGCGATCCCTTAGAGAAAAGGGCTCAATTTCAGCAAAGGTGGCCATGTTCGCTCATTATCATGTCAGCACCGGGGGGGTGCTCGCAATCGCAATGCCCTCGAACTGTGGATCGAGCTATTCTGTTACTCGAGTGACTATGATAGATCGCTTATCAAACACTCATCAAGCGTAATTGAGCCCGGACCTTCTCAAGCCATCGACCAATGCTTTTGGGCCCGTAGCCACATAACCAACCGTTCGCTCCCCACGCGATGCGCCCTTTGCCGAGAATCGTGGCCGAATAAGCCACTGGGGCGTGGCCAGTACCGTCGATTCACGTGAAGTTCCTTGAGTACCTTGACTTCTGCAACCAGGGATGTTGCAAACAACAGCACCAGGCAAACAAGGGCGCTATTTCGAACTGGTCCGGGCATCTTCGAGAACCCGCTTGGCGCGCGCCGGATTGAAGATACCACAAGAGCAGAAGCGCGAGAGATAGGTCGCTGCCTGCTCAGGAGTTCGACGATTCTCCTTAACGAAGTCGATCATTTTCTTGGCCAGCGAATGGCTGATCATCCCATGTCCGCACATGGTTGAGAGCGTCGTGACCTGGGAGTTCGGAATCTTTTCCGTTTTCCCTTCAAAGCCCAGAGAGTAACCGATACTGTGCCTGTCGAGACAGGCATAGTTGCAGCAACGCTCCGCGCCCTCGACCGAGGTCGATATGTTGACGCTCATGCCGAAGTTTTCTTCTTTGACTCGCTTGACGAACTGCTCCGCGGCGGCAGCGTTGTCGAAGACCGCGGCGCAGGTAGTAGGTACGGTGAGGCCCTTGATAACGGCCTGAAAATCCGGCTTCATATCCCGATTCCAGTGGGCCAGGGGACCAAGATTCTTCGAGGACCGCAGAGCGCCCCCGTGCCGGGCATCCCCGAGATTTACCGGCTCATATTCCATGGCAATTTCCAGGAAGCGGTGGAGTTTGGGGAGCGCATTTGGATCTTTGTTGGATTTGCTGGGAATAGCAAAGACGATGTAGTCGTCGTAGAAGCTCTCGGCATCGCCGAACCGATGAAGTGTGTTGGTCATACGCTTGTGGTCTCCCTGGCAGGTTCACCTGCGGGCTGAACGATCTGCCCCAAACCTATATTGGTCTTTGCTCGCTGGAGTTTGTATCCCAGCCGTTCAAGGATCGGGGCAACGATCACCTCTTCTCCGTTCTCCCCGCAACGGGTGGCGACACCGATGGCAACCACAGTGTCTAACCGTTTCTCAACTTCCCAGACCAGGCGAATGATCTCTTCGGTGCGTGCGACCGGAACCTTGATCTCGACAATCGCCGACATGACCTTTTCATCCATAATGTCGGGACGCAGAGTGCCGGTACTCAGATCGGACATTAATGAAGTAATCGGATTCTTCTTCTCAAAGCTTACGTTTGCCCGCGCCAGGGCCCAGCACATTTCCTGGATTTGATGGAATCGGACTCCCACCCCGGGTCTGCCGAACTCGATGGTGAAGCCTACATCGCCCACCTTCACCCTTCCGGTTACGTCGTTGGTCTTCACTTCTTCGGTGCCGCGACCCTCGACCCCGGTCGACTCGTGGGGAACGCTTGGGTCTGAGAATGCCCGGCGCACCACGCGCGGCCAGGTTAGCTCGTCGGGCTCGAAAGCGGCGGTGGGACAAACATCGGGTTCGGGTTCGAAACGAATTCGCAACGCCGCGAATACGCGACGCACCGTGCGCACCAAAGTAGGGTTCAGATGTTCCTGGCTCAGACCGTTGTAACAGGCATAGCATTCCACGCATTCGTCGCGATTGATGGTTGCCCGCTTCAGCACAGGATCAATGTAGATGGCACCCATCGGACAAACATAAGTGCAGTTTCCACAAGCCACACACTTGTCAGGATTGATCTTCATTTTTTCTCCCTGTGGCAGAAGCAGGAATTTAACTAAGCCATCTTAATAGGTCAGCGCACGTTTATGCAATGATCTATCGTAGATATTCCCGCAGACGTCCGGACAATCGATGCAATTTCAAATCGTCGAAGAGCATATGTTTTCTGAAATTGAGATTCAACAAACTGAGGAGCCACGCAAACTACCGGGGAAAGTTGCCGCCGTTCCAGTCGCAGACGTCTCATTAATTCGGTGCGGGGCCGATTCCCTTCCAATACGACGGTCTGGCGAGCGGGTGGACCCTGGCAGATCCATCCACTCGTCGTTCACCTTTCCGAGACGCAGAGTTAGAACGTTAACCTTAGCCCAAGCTGTATGTCCCGCGGGTTACCTACAACATCCGTGATTGTTCCCACGCCGGCTTGTCCGATCGTCGCAGCCGGCAAATCGAACTGTGGATGGTTGAGAACGTTGAACGCCTCGGCGCGGAATTGCAAGCGAAACCGCTCCGTAAGCGTAATACCCTTGAACAAAGAGAAATCCACGTTGGTACGGTGTGGCCCACGGAGCGTGTTCCTTAGCCCAGGGTCTCCAAACGTGTACTGAGGCGGTGTTTGCCAGACCGCTCCGGGCACGTTGAAAGACGTGTTGAACCACTCACTGATATTCGGATGCGCGACATGCGTACTAACTCCCGGAACTTTGTCAGGGAGGCTTGACGAACCGTTGTTGGTCGTTGAATTCGCGAGTACCGGTGTAAAGGGCAGGCCGGTTTGCGCGGTGACGATCACGTTAGTCTGCCAGTCGCCGACTACCTGATTCATCCATGATTTTCCCGAGAGAAACCGCTTCCCGGCTCCAAAGGGCAAATCATAGCTGGCGGTTTGCGTGAACCTATGCCTGATGTCAAAACTACTGCTGGCGTAAGACAGATTGGGGTATCGAGAATCCTGCGGGACGGGACCGTCCACGCCGCCGCCCTCCTGCAACGGCACGTCGTCAAGGGCATGCGAATAAGTATAAGCAGACAGCAAGCTGAGACCTCCCGAGAATCGCCTCTCCAGGGTCATCTGGAAAGAGGAATAAGCCGAGATCCCGTCGGTGGCGGCGTAGTCGTCGGCCACCACGCCCGGTGCGATGGTGTAGAGCGGTTCACGAGGTTGCTGCGGGCCTGGACCCGGGACCGGTTGGTTAACGTTATAGGTGAGATCGAGGTCCCGACCCAGGTTACCCAGATAGGAAGCTTTCAGAACCATCTTCAGAGGCAGTTCGCGCTGCACGCCGAAGTTGAACTGCTCCGCATAAGCGTTCAGGTAGTGGGGCGGGATACTGTACCAGCTTCCCGTTGGATTGTTCACAATGGTCGCTACGTTGAGGGGGGGATTGGGCGGTAGCCCCTCGGCCACCGTGGTGTAAGTTGTCGAGAGCTCGTTTACGATCGGCGTAGTGGTGGCCCCAAACGGCAACTGGCGGTGCATTCTGTAGAGCGCTCCGCCGTTGCCAGATGCGTTATAGAAAATACCAAAACCACCGCGCACGACGGTCTTACGGTCCAGGTTGTAGGCGAACCCAAAGCGCGGGGCAAACATCTTATGTTGCGCCAATATTCCGACATTCGCATTCGAGTTATAACCCGCGATCAGCACCTTACCCGTTGCCGTGTCGAAATTCGAAAAGCGATCATGCGCTTCGACCGGGGGCGGTAGAAATTCCCAGCGCAATCCGAGGTTCAGGGTGAGACGGCTATTTACTTTCCAATCGTCCGCGACATATGTGCCAAGCTCCAGAACGCGGGTGCCAGCCCGGACTATCTGAAATGCTTGAGTGATGCTCCCTGACACCCCAAGCAAGAAACTCGCCATCGCATTGCCTGTGTTTGAAGGAGAGTTCGGATTGTCAGTGAAGGTACTGTCGAAGGTAAATTGGCCATTCCCGGAGTTATCCTGAAAATCGACAATCTGACGGCGAACCAGATTGAAGCCCCACTTGACGGTGTGCGGGCCGATCGTCTTGGTAAAGTTGGTGAGTGGATTAAATGTATTTTCGAAGCGGATGGTGGGAATCGAGGCGGCTCCGCCGATGCCGGTGTACCCGGAAGGCGAAAAGATCGGGAAACCAAATGATTCTGGTTCCTGATTGGAATTAGGCACACCGAGCAACTCCCCAAGCCCCGGCGGCGCTGTGGGCGCGGTTGGATCTACACCGACCAGTGCAAAACGGGAATAGCCCATGCGCGTGTCGACCACAAAGGTCGGACTGAACACGTGAGTCCATGAGAGGACGTTGTTGTAGTTATGCAGCGGAGCACGTTCGGCATAAGTGACGCTGTTGCCCAGGCTAACCGGGATCGAGAGTCCGGGAACATTAAGGAAGCCGAAGGTAGAGGGCACAATAATTAACGAATTTTGCTTAGAGAAGCGGCCGAAGATGGTATCGCTGCTTCTCACCAGCCAGTCGACTCGCGCGTCCCCTGAGTCATAATTTGATTCGCGCACGGGGTTGGTGCGCTGGTTGTTGATAAGGGAATTGCTGGTCGGGAGGGGATAAGCCTGAATCAAACGTGCAGTGACTGGATCGAAGTCGCCGGGGGGAATGATATTTCCAGGAAAAGGTTGGCGCGTATAACCACTGGGGGTTCCTGGAGCGGCAACCAGGGTGGCCGGGTTGTAGATTTGCTGCGGGATGCCGCTGAAGTCGCCCCCGCGTTCCGCTTGGGTCGGAACGGTATTTACCGACGTGGGTGTTCCCTGGAGTGAGCGAAAGCCTTCATAATCCCCGAAGAAGAAAACTTTGTTGTGGATAATTGGCCCTCCCAATCTGCCGCCAAACTGGTTCTGGCGGTACTCGGGCTGGTGAGTGCCTGCGGCGTTAAAGAAGTTTCTCGCATCGAAGTAATTATTGCGGAGTAGTTCGAATACATCTCCGTGGAACTGGTTGGTACCGCTCTGCGTGACGACATCGACGGTAGCACCGGAGTTGCGCCCTTGTTCCGCTCCGAATAAATTCGTCTGGATCTTAAATTCCAGAATGTCGTCCACGACCGGGCGTAACGTGATCAGACCGTTGCGACGAAAGTTATCGTCAACGCCGTCCAGCATATAGTCATTGGACATTTCGCGGTTGCCATTCGACATCAATTCGGCACCCACGCGAGGATCGTCAGGACGTCCACCAGCACCGATGGTGCCGGTCGGCCCAAATCCTACACCGACGACACCCGTTCCCAGAATCGCCAACTGGGCAAAATTCCGGCCATTCAGAGGCAGATCGCTGACGCTTTTCGTCTCGATTACCTGGCCGACCGAAGACGTGGTGGCCTCAAGCAACGGCACGGCCGAGTTTACCTCAACGCTCTCGCTGACCGTACCAGGACGCATCACAACATCGATGCGGGCTGTCTGGTTGAGCTCGAGGCGGATTCCCTCACGCTTCTCGGTGTCGAACCCACTCTTTGCCAGGGTCAATGTGTAGAAGCCCGGTTGGAGCTCGGTGAATACGAAGGCTCCCGTGTCGATGGTTGTAAATACGCGCTGGGCTCCGGTCTCTGTGCTGGTTAGGGTGACCGTGGCGCCGGGCATCACACTTCCGGTCGAGTCGGTGACAACTCCTGTGACGCCGGCGGTGGTCTGTGAAAATGCCACGGATGACAACATGACAAAACAAAATGCGATGAACAGTCGAGCGCACAGGCCTCTAAAAGAAGAAATACAAGGGATGCTTCGTGTCGTCATATAACTCCTCGTGTTGCGGATGAAGACGGACAAGTCAGTCATAGGTACTGATAAGTGGGAGCCTACTTTTGAACATCCAGAGCAACCGCACGCGAACCAGCGGTGAAATTGGTGACAATGCAGCGTGCGATGCTGCTAGGGCCGAGCGATTTGGGTAAGGAACGTCGCAGGAGGCGCTATTTACGCCGCAGCATTTAACTGCTTGATGAACCATGGTTCATGCCTCCCCGGGAAGCGGTAAGCGGTTGGATCTCTCTTCCAGCTCTTCCCGTTGACGCAGTGAACTATCATAGTTGATGTGTCTCCCTGTCAAGAGCTTTTTTCAGGACCGCCGTTGTAAGCCAGGGTCGGTCGCGCAACTCACTGATCTTTGAGGAGAAGCAGCACAAGCCGGGGCCGGCGGCTGGTCGAAGAAAGCCGTGGTACCGAGCAAGACCATCGGATCGGCGCCCGGTTTTACTTTTGCTGATCGGTTGATTTCGACCGGAAAGCGGTGATCGACCCGGCCTACACTTTGGCGTCAAGGCGCCTCTTGGCGCTTTTAACAAGCTTTTTGCTTTGTATCAGGCTGCAAAAAGGATGGGGCTTTAGCCCCTGCGGCCCTTTGCCATAGAAATTTCTTGCAGATTTTGTGGTGGCAGGGGCTAAAGCCCGGAATATTTTGACCGAGGGGTGGCACGACTGAAGTCGTGCCCTGATACAAAGCCAAAAACTATGTGGCGGAAGGACTTTACCGTCTACAGCAGCCTGAAAACCGCTGCGAAATAAGGGTTAGTCCTGTTTTGCCGGCCCCTCTGTATTCGCAATAGCGGAGTGCCATCGCGAGGTGAATCCGGAGAGCCGCTTGCGAACAACCGCGGTGAACTCCGGTTCCTGCAAGTTCTGAAGCGCGTTGACTAATTCATAGTGTTCCCTGCCCATAGACGCCGTCAGTCGAGCTCCACTGGTGGGGACGACGACGGTAAAGTGTGGCGCCATGAGGCGGTCAAGAGTCTGGGCGAGATATGGGTTTCCCGAGAGCTCCCAGCACTGGCGGTGAAACGCGTAATCAAGCTCGAGAAATTCGCGCCGGTTTCCACGCTCTCCCGCTTCAATGATCTTCGCCACCTGCCGGCCTAGCTCGCGAAGGTCATTCTCCGTTACCCGTGTCCGTGCCCATTGCAGTGCCAGCAGCTCCAGCGCCTCGCGCAAAGTGTAAAGCTGATGTAGTTCGTCGGGGGTAAATTGCGTCACAAAGGTGCCGGTATTCGTTACCCGGCGGACGAATCCCTGTCCCTGCAAGGAAATGAGCGCTTCGCGAACGACGGGGGTTCCAACCTTCATTTGCCGGGCAAGTTCCCTTTCCACGATTGGATCTCCGGGCTTGAGTTGGCCGGAAAGGAACGCTTCCTTAAGAGCGTCGACAACGCGATCGCTGAGAGAACGTGGCTCAATTTCGCTGAAGTTGGTCATGGAAAACCTCAAAAACGTGGTGAAGACCAGGGCCCGATGGATTGTCTATCATCCAGCATGCCATCCTAAACCAGCAAACCGTCGCCGGTCGCATCCCCCTTGCCACGGGCAGACCCATTTGTGTAAGGTTATCCTCGCTTAGCGAAAGCTGATAGATGAATTATCAACGATCGCCTAACGCCTTCCGTGCCCTCACGCCAGAAGAGTGGCTTTACCAAAGAGCCGGTCAAACTCGCAAGCTTCGGGAAAAGAGGCCCTAAGAATGCCAGGTAACCATCGTGGGACGATCCCGGGAGCCTCGGTAGAAGTGTCCGTTGCACAGGATCCGCCCCGGGGATTAGCGCGTCCAACCCACGTTCGTTATATCGTTCTAGGCCTCACGATCGGGGCCTACATGATCACCTACATCGATCGTGTGGTCATCTCCTCCGCTGTGCCCTCGATCCAGAAGGAGTTCGGTTTCTCGATCGTAACCATGGGATGGATCCTCAGCTCGTTCCAGTGGGCTTACGCTATTTTTCAGATCCCTGGCGGTTGGTTGGGTGATCGAATCGGCCCTCGGCGCGCGATGGCGCTCATCGTTAGCTGGTGGTCCCTCTTTACCTGCGCGACGGTGCTGGCCTGGAGCGCGGGATCGATGGCGTTGATTCGCTTTCTTTTTGGAATGGGCGAGGCTGGTTCCTTTCCTATCGCGACCCGATCGCTTTCCCGCTGGATGTTGCCCACGGAGCGTGGTTTTGCCCAGGGCGCCACGCATGCCGGCTCGCGGCTCGGGGGCGCTCTTACGCCAGCGCTGGTGGTGCTCATCATTGCCAACTATGGATGGCGCACCGCCTTCCTCTGTTGCGGTTCGCTGGGATTGATCTGGGCAGCGGTGTGGTTTTGGTACTACCGCGACACTCCGGACGAGCACCGGTCGGTCAACGCCGGCGAACGCGAACTCATTCGGTCGTCCCTGTACCTGGCGCGCGGCGGTAAGAACACACAAAGTGTTCCCTGGAAACGGATCGTCATGAGCCCGCAGATGTGGATTCTTTCCGCAATGTACTCCTGCTACGGCTATAACATCTCTGTCTATCTGGTCTGGTTTCCCAAGTATCTGAATGACCATCGCGGATTCAATCTTCAGCAAATGGGTTTCTACGCTAGCTTGCCGCTGTTAGCCGGTACGGTGGGGGACATCTTCGGCGGTTGGTTCTCCGATTTTTTGGCCAAGCGCTCCGGCAATCTGAAGACCGCTCGCCGCATCGTGGGGACGGGAGGCTTCCTGTTTTCGGCGCTTTGTATCGTACCCGCGTGTCTTACGACCAATCCGCTTACTTCGGTGTGGTTCTCCTGCCTGGCAATGTTCGGGCTGGAATCGACCGTAGGCGTTTCCTGGGCCATCACGCTTGATATCGGCGGTGACTCTGCAGGCGCGGTTTCGGCGGTGATGAACACGTGCGGCAACTTCAGCGGCGCTATTGCCTCCGCGCTGTCGGCTTATCTCGTCATGTTTCGGGGATGGAGCATGCCCTTCCTGGTGATGGCGGGGTTGTCGGTAGTGGCTGCGGTGCTCTATCTGCGAATCAACGCCAGCCAACGACTCTTGACCAGTTGAATAGCCGAAGGCCTTAGGTACGTTTGGCGGAAATGCAACGAGGGTTTCGACAGGAAATGTTGGAGCACGGGGTAGGATGTTTTTCTTCAAGACTCGCCACAAAAGCGTCATCCTGAGCGAAGCGCCTCACAGATTTATCGCATGACACAGCGCTTATGGCGCGGAGTCGAAGGACCCCGAGGGCGCTTAGCTTACCCATGCTGCTCGGAGCTTTTCAACCACCGAAGCCCGGGAATAGGATCAGCTGCGGTACGCACTTGATGGTCACGGTTGCATCTTTTCAAACACTCTAATCATCTTTTATCCCCAGGTCACCGGACATAGCAAGATGCCAAGAAGTTCTTGGTTCTCGTTCCCGGTGAAAGACCGTGCCGGATCCGCCCGGTGCGGGCTTCGGTGGTTGAAAAGCTCCGAGCAGCATGGGTAAGCTAAGCGTCCTCGGGGTCCTTCGACTCCGCGCCATAAGCGCTGGGTCACGCGATAAATCTGTGAGGCGCGTCGCTCAGGATGACGCTTTTGCGGCGACTTCAAGATGCAAAAACTCAGCATCTTCTCGGCTTCTCACGCAGGCACTTTAGCCCCTGCTTTTTCCCAGCGGAATTGGGTGCAGATTTGCGGTGGCAGGGGCTAAAGCCCCGACCATTTTGCCCGCGGAGTGGCACGACTGAAGTCGTGCCCTGATACAAAGCAAAGCCGAGCTTAATATTCCAGGCGTCTAATCCGCGGAGCGTGGACGTAGTGGACAGATGGACGAACCTTGGACCGATGACCAGGTCTTCGCCGATTCCCTACCGCTGGCTTCAGGTACCCCTTTCTAGATGAAATCTATCTGGAAGATATAGCCGCCGTTCGGGCTGTTACTAAGTTCGAAGCCCGGAGGCCCGACGCCTGCGTCGCAACTGATGAGCTTGCCATCGTGCATCGCCAGGCCATGCGGATCGGCCGACCCTTCTACAAATTCCGCCGTTTCCAATAACTGCCCAGTAGCTGCGTCGTACTTGACCAGCCCTGACGTGGTGGTATGAACAAGCTTGCCGTCCTTTTCGATATAACGATCCACGTCGGAAGTCCCTGTAACCATCCAAATTCCGCCATTGTCCCAGGCAATGCCATGCCAGCGCCCGGTGGTGATCGGAATCATGAATTCCGGCTCCCAGCTCTTAGGGTCGACTCGCAGGATACCGCGCAGCCGGTTGGCCACGATCCAGAGTTTGCCCTCATGCCACATCAGGCCGTGGCAGCCTCCACCGTCGTCGACTGGTCCTAACGGGATCTGCCGGTGCGAGACAGTTTTGGAGTTCATGTCGGTCTGGTAGATGCCTTCCGAACCACCCTGCCCGCCATTCGCACCCATCCAGACATAACCATCTCCATAAGCCATGCCACTGGTGTTGGAAGACTCGCTAAGCACTGTCTTGAGCAGTTTCCCATTCCAGTCGAGCAGCCAGCAGGCTTCCGGAGAACGCGTGGCGCCCTTGCCGAAGTTCTGCTTTTTCTGCTCAGCGACCCATAGGCCTTCCGGCGCGACGGCCACCGCGTTGGGATAGCCTGGCGGCGCCTTGAACAAATTCGTCGTCTTTACCTTGCGATGCGGCACCTCTCGTTTCGGCGGCTGTGCTCCGAAGTTCGGTTGCTGTGCGTGGAGTTGCGATAATCCCGCGCCGGCTACCAACCCAAGACCACTGGTCAGAAAATCCCTTCTCCTCATCTTCATCCACGTCCTCCTAGACTTACTTTTCCTAAGCTGCTCACGGCAGCAGTTACCTGGCATCCGGCAGAGCGAAGACATACAATGCCTGGCCGCTGTCCGGGCGATGCACGTCGGTGAGGATCACGTTGGGCATGTTCTCCGGGCTGCCGCCGCCCAGGCCGGTGGTGACCGCAATATATTGTTTTCCGTCGATGCTGAAAGAAACGGGATAGCCCTGCACTGTGGTGCCCAGCTGCGTCTCCCACAACGTCTTGCCCGTTCTGACATCCACCGCTTTGAACACGCGGTCGTAATCTCCGACAAAGGCGACTCCGCCCCCGGTCGAAAGCACCGCGGTGAGAAAGGGTGACCGCTGCTGGAAGGACCACACCTCCTTCAAGGTTTTGGAGTCATAGGCGGCGAGCTTCCCCATATTTCCGTTGGTACCCGGCATCTCATAAACGCGCACAGCAGCGGCGACGCCGCCCGAGCCCGCCTTCCTCTCTACTTCATGCCCGATCATCTCGTCGCAGCTCTGGGAGAGGGGGACAATGAGCAGGTCGCTCGGCTTGTAATAGCTCATCGCCTGCCAGTTGTGGCCACCCTCGGGGCTGGGACAAGACTGAACCCACTCGTTGGTCTTGCCGTTGCCGATTTCGTCGCGATAGGTGGGCTCGCCGGTCTTTGGATCAATGTGGGTGAAGACGTTCTGCAGCACGGTTTCCTTGTAATCGAGGAACTTGCCGTCGGTCCGGTCCAGCTTCCACAGGATGCCGGCCTTGCCGATCGTCATGACGGTCTTCTGCGCACCGTGATCGATCAGGACACGCTCGAACACCTCGTCGAGATCGAGTGACTCGCCGGGTGCGTGGCTGTAATACCACTTGAGCTTGCCGGTGTCGGGATCGAGCGCGAGCGTAGTGCTGGTATAGAGTGCTGCGCCGTTTTTGGTGCCACGGCTCGCCCGCATCCAGGGCTTAGCTTGAGCTACACCCCAATAGGTGAGATTGAGTTCGGGATCGTAGGTGCCGGCGATCCAGGCCTCGCCGCCTGCGCGAAAGAGGTCATCCAGTCCGTTCCACGTGTCGCCTCCCGGTTGTCCGGTGAGGGCGATGGTGGAGAAGCGCCAATCCTGCGCACCGGTATTCGCGTCGTAGGCGACGATGGCGCATTTTTCGGTCGCGTAGGAGCTGCAGCCCGTGAGGCCGACCAGCACCTTGCCGTGGACCACAATCAGGCCGCCGGTCTGGCTATGTCGCTTGGCGCTCATCGCTACTTTCCAGACGAGCTTGCCGCTGCGCGCGTCGAGCGCGACCACATGGGCGTCGGTGGTCGCGATGAACACCTTATCCTGATAAAGCGCGATGCTTCGATTGCCGCCGTAGAGATAGGGCGATCGTGGGCCGATGCGGTATTCCCAGATCAGCTTGCCACTTTTGGCATCGAGGGCCTGCACAATATTGTCGGTGTTGGAAAGAAAGATAATGCCGTCGTGGACGATAGGGGTCACTTCGTTGGCGCCGCCCTCGTTCATCGCCCAAGCCCATTTGAGCTGCAGATTTTTTACGTTGCCGACGTCGATTTGCTTCAGCGGGCTGAAGCTCCAACCCTGATAATTACGGCGGAACATGAGCCAATCGCCATCTGCGGGATGTTCGAGCATGGCATCGGTAACCGGCGTGTAGGCAGGCACCTGCCCGGCGACGCTGAGACCGCTTTGATAGGGCGGCGGCGCCGCCGCCTTTGTCAGTGCACCGAACTGTCCGGTTAGCGCGCCGTGGGCGACATTGCCGATCTTCACATTGGTGGTGCTGGTGAGAGGCTTGCCGCCCGGCGTCGCGCCATTGGCTTCGAGCAGGAAAGCGACGATGTCCTGATAGGTTTCGTCGCTGAGGCTGCCGCCCTTGCCCAAGGGCATGGCTGCGTGGAGATAGTCGTAGAGTTCTCGCGTCGAACGATCGCCCCATGACTTGAGAAAATTAGCATCGGCAAGGGAGGGCGCTTCGCCGCCGCCAGATAGATTTTCCTGATGACACGAGGCGCAAGCGACGGAGTACTGCGCATGACCTCGAGCGGCCTGCGCCGACGTGAAAGGGCCGACGTCCTGCTGAGCGGCCGCGCTCAGACTACACAAGGCTAGAGCGCTCACCGCAACCGCGATTTCACCCGTTCGGAACAGCATCGAAATGATTCTCCCCCAACCTGCCTACTGCGCCATGATCCAACCCCAGAGGTCGCCCTCGGGTGCCTTTTCACTGTCTATCTCCACATAAAGACCGCCCTTGCGGAGAGCCGCGATCTGCTCAGGGGTGAGCTGGACGGTACCGCTGAGCGTGCCGCTGGTCGCTGGAGAGACGGTGAGGTCGGCAATCACCGGACCGCGCACGCCAGGCAGCGACCCCATCAACAGGTGCGCGCTCGTGGGAACGCCGAGCAATCCGCCGAACGACCCTTTCAGCGAGAGCTTGCTCCCTTCCAGAGTGGCCGTGACGGAACCGCTGCCCGATGTATCTGCCCGTGTGCCGACCAGGCGTGGTCCCGGGGAGAGTCGGAAGTGGTATGTGTCGCCCGGCGCCGTTGCGCCGAGCAGCATCCCGAGAAAACAAGCACACAGCAGAAATACGCTCTTATCGGACAACGTGATGATGAGTCGGGCGGACCGGCCTCTATAACGCAAAATGGAATGGATTCCTGGTGTCGGCATATGAATTTTCCCGGTGCGTTTGGAGACGGAAAAATCCATCATGACACTCCTACCTTGCTATGGCGAAAATGGCTAATGCAGTTACGGGCGATTGTTTGAAGGAGACGTTGCAGGAGTGGACTCATTGCGCCCATGCGCTTGACCCTTTGCTGGACCATAGTTCATGCTTTCTGGCGAAGAGGCGTTTGCCATTGCGCAGACCCGTCCATTCCGTCGCCGGTTGACGCAGTGAACTATCATAGTTGATGTGTCTCCCTGTCAAGAGCTTTTTTCCGTAAGCTGCGTTATGAACCTGGGCCAAATTGTCTAACTCACTGATCCGCTAGGGGAAAACCAGAGAGAACATACCTCTAGGTCGGGCCGAGGAGGGTGAACCGACGCTCGCGCCCGCTTCGGGGTAAGGCTGCGCCCGAGTCACCCAACCGATGCCAATCTCCCGCTTCCACCGTCGCCCGGTCGGGGTGCGCCCCTTACCCGATGATCTATCGTAGATAGGCTGATATTCGTTGGCCACCCGTAGTGGGGGTCTGATACGCTGATCCGCAACCGGAGGCGGATATGGAGAAAATCAAAGTCGCGATCATCGGTTCGGGCAATATTGGAACGGATCTCATGATCAAAGTCCTTCGCCATGCCCAGCATCTTGAGATGTGTGCACTGGTAGGAATCGACGCTGCTTCGGATGGTCTGGCACGCGCCAAACGTCTGGGGATCGCCACCACTCACGAGGGAGTTGAAGGGTTCTCGCGGATGCCCGAGTTTCGTGAAGTAGGCATCGTGTTCGACGCCACGTCCGCCGCCAGCCACAAAAGGAACGCGGAGATCTGCACGCGAGCCGGCATGCGGATGATTGATATGACGCCAGCTGCGATTGGCCCGTACGTAATTCCCGCTGTAAACCTGGATCAAAATCTCACTGCGCCCGACATCAACATGGTCACTTGTGGCGGCCAAGCTACGATTCCGGTCATTGCAGCGATCGGCAGGATCGCAAAGATTCACTACGCCGAGATCGTGGCCGCCATCGCGTCAAAGTCAGCTGGCCCTGGAACGCGCGCCAATATCGACGAGTTTACCGAGACAACGGCACGTGCCATCGAACAGATAGGAGGCGCACGTTACGGAAAAGCGCTGATTGTCCTGAATCCCGCCGAACCGCCTCTCACCATGAGGGATACCATCTATTGCCTCACGGAAACCTGCGACCACGAAGCGGTTCGCAACTCGATAGAAGAAATGGTCAATGCAGTGCAGAGTTACGTGCCCGGTTATCGTTTGAAGCAAAAGGTCCAGTTCGAGGAGATTTCACCAGATCGCCCCGTACGAATAGCGGAAAACGAACGCGCGTTCGGCACCAAGATTACCGTCTTTCTCGAGATCGAGGGCGCGGCACACTATCTTCCTGCCTATGCGGGGAACCTCGACATCATGACTTCCGCGGCACTGGCGACCGCAGAGAAACTGGCGGTTGCGGACACGTTCGTCACGGCAGGGGGTGCTCAATGAGCACACAGGAAAAGACGCGCCTTTACATTCAGGATGTGACGTTGCGCGATGGGATGCACGCTGTCCGCCATCAATACTCGATAGACCAGATAAGGACCATCGCAAAACTTCTGGATGACGCCGGCGTCGATGCAATCGAGGTTACGCATGGAGATGGACTTTCCGGGTCGAGCTTCAACTACGGTTTCGGCGCCCATTCCGACCTGGAGTGGCTTGAAGCGGCAGCGGACGTGATTAAGAATGCGCGCCTCACCACACTCCTCATTCCGGGCATTGGCACAGTACGCGACCTGAAGGACGCATATCTAGCCGGAGCCCGCTCCGTGCGCGTTGCCACCCACTGCACGGAGGCTGATGTCGCGGCTCAGCATATCGCTGCCGCCCGCAATCTGGGGATGGATGTTGCTGGATTTCTGATGATGGCGCACATGGCATCTCCCGCGGAGCTTGCCCGGCAAGCGGTGTTCATGGAGAGCTATGGGGTTCACTGTGTGTATGTCACGGACAGCGCCGGTGCCATGACACCGAGCAAGTATGTTGAACGCATCGACGCCTTGCGGGCTGCGCTTAAGCCCGAGACGCAGGTCGGGGTCCATTCTCATCAGAACCTTTCCATGAGTGTCGCGAACTCGCTTGGCGCGATTGAACATGGCGCTACGCGCGTGGATGCCTCACTAGCCGGGATGGGCGCAGGAGCGGGAAATACGCCCATAGAGGCATTTATCGCGGCGCTTGAACGCGAGACGAGTCGTTTCTCTCATGGCTGCGATCTTTACCGGCTCATGGATGCAGCCGACGACCATGTGCGCCCCATTCAGGACCGGCCGGTCCGGGTGGATCGGGAAACGCTGTCACTGGGGTATGCGGGCGTCTACTCCAGCTTTCTTCGCCACGCTGAGGCGGCTGCCAGGACCTATAATCTCGATGCAAGGGCGATACTTCTGGAAATCGGTAAGCGAAAGATGGTTGGGGGCCAGGAAGATATGATCGTAGACGTGGCGCTGGACCTTAAGACATCGCGGGGTTGACTGCCTGGACCGTTCGCGCACGATCTCCCACTGGGGTGGCGGCATCTCATGGCGCCATAGCGAAGTCCCCATGGTTCAGGTTAGTTCCGATGTGGTCTCGATTGGCAGACAATCATGCCGAACGTTCATCGCCAATTATGGACCCGTTCGGTAGCCACGCCGGGCCACTTCGGCCGCAAAGCCTACTGAATCTGTGTCATCCAGATCTCGGTGCGTAACTGCGGCAGTTCCATGAACATTTTGTCCCTGGCGACGCTGAGATCTGGGAACACCTCCCTACTCCAAGAGGTCGCTCCGTCCCGCCCTGCCGAATTGTGGAAGTGCTCGTAGCCGAGAGCCTCGCCTACTGGGCGCTTCGTCACCGGATGCAGTTTTTGGGCCCAGATGCAAAGATAGCCGTCGCGGGTGGACGTGAAATACACCGTATTCCCGTCGGGAGAAAACTGCGGTTTATCGTCGCTGTATCGGCCATCCGTGACGGCGATCCACTCCGTCTCCTTGCCGGCTACTCCATTCCGAACCGGCGCAATCATGATTTGAGACGTCCACCCTTCCAATGGCAACATTTTGAATGCGACCCAACGGTCGTCCCAGGAGAAGAAGGCGTGATACAAGGATCTATCGGGAGATTTGAGAAATTCCTTCTCGGTTCTCGAGGTCAGATCGAGCGCGGCGATCCAGTCAGGCGTATTGGGGCCGTCGTCTCTGATGTACTTTTGGATAAGAACGATAGACCCGTTGGACGAGAAGCCCCGCGCGGTGCAGAATTCACAAACCTGCTCCGGTTCTCCACCCGCGGCTGGAACCATGAAGCCGCAGGGGAGGGGCTCTCCCCATACCCATTTGCCGGTTTTGCAGTCACGCTCAAAAATGACCTTCGATCCGTCGGGTGAGATGGAGGTTCCCCCGCCAGAGCCAGGCCTGCGGCCCACCTCATCCAGAACCCGGTCTGTGCCACTTTCGAGATCCCTCAGCAGGATGAGGTTGGATTTGCCCAGGACGGAGGAGTCGTACGCCATCCATCTTCCATCCCGGGAGACAGAGGGCGAACGGAAGTCCCCTTCGGGAAGCGGTAGTTGAAGAGTGGGGCCGGACTTTTGGCCCCGGCTACCGGCCGGTATCTCGTAGATCGAGCTCGTGACGCTCACGATTTCGTACATAAGCCTGCCATCCTGCGAGACGGAGAAACTGTCGCCAAGATGACCTGTACCGGAAAAGAGTTGTTCCGCTTTCCCCTGGATCTCGCCTTGCGCGGAAACGCCCACACGAAGCACCTTCCAGACCTCTCCCTTCGATAGGGAATAGATGATCCA
>JBEKNJ010000058.1:0-39854 GCA_049522955.1 Acidobacteriaceae bacterium | reverse complement strand
ACTTCCTGGTCCTTGTACTGGAGCTGGTACAGCTTCCAATAGATACCCCGCTGCGCCAACAACTCCTGGTGGGTACCGAACTCACGCAACACGCCCTTATGCATGACCAGGATCCGGTCCGCCTGCTGCACTGTCGACAGACGATGAGCGATGATGACCGAAGTGCGCCCTTGGACCATCCGCTCGAGCGCCGAGCGCACCCGCATCTCGGTATCGGTGTCTACGCTCGAGGTGGCCTCATCGAGCACCAGGATGCGCGGATCGTGGGCCAGGGCACGAGCGAAGTTGATGAGCTGTTTCTGCCCGGTGGAGAGGCTGTTGCCGCGCTCGCGCAGGGGCTCATCGAACCCCTGGGGCAAAGCACGGATAAAGTCGCCTACGTTCACCTCATCGGCTGCCGCCTTCATCCGTTCGTCTGTGATCCAGTCGGATCCGAGCCGAATGTTCTCGGCGATCGTGCCGGTGAACAGGAACGGATCCTGCAGCACTACCCCGAAATTGCGCCGCAACTCGGTGACATCGTGTTCCCGGACATCCACCCCATTGATCAGGACACTGCCGCTCTGAATCTCGTAGAAGCGCATCATCAGGCCAATGATGGTGGTCTTGCCGGCGCCGGTGTGGCCCACGATCGCCGCCGTCTGGTCCGGCTCGATGGCGAAGGATACATCCTTGAGAATCCACTCCACCTCGGGTGTGGCGGCGAGAAGTTCTTCTGGCCCCGCGGCCTGATGGATCCTCGCCAGTTGCTGCTCGTCGAGTTTTTGATAAGTGAACCAGACGTGGCGGAACTCGATGCTGCCTGAACCGTTGCAGGCGCGCGGAGCGGGTGGGCTTTGCAGCTCTGCGGGAGTGTCCAGCAGCTTGAAGACGCGTTCGCTGGCCGCCATCGCGGCTTGCAGAATGTTGTATTTCTCGCTCAGGTCCTGAATCGGGCGGAAAAAGCGCTGGGAATATTGGATAAAGGCGACCAGCACGCCGATCGAGACCGCGTTGCGCAGCACTCCATAACCACCCAGCCAGATCACCAGGGCGATGGCCACGGAACTCAGCAGCTCGACCGCAGGGTAATAGAGCGCATAGGCCAGGATGGCGTCTTTGAACGCAATCATGTGTTGCCGGTTAACAGTTTCAAACTCCTCGAAGGAGCGCTGCTCGCGGTTGAACAGCTGCACCACGCTCATTCCGCTGACATGCTCCTGGGTGGAGGCGTTGATGCGGGCGATGGCGGAGCGAATACGCCGGTAGGAGTCGCGCACGTGTTTGCGGAAAACACGGGTCACCAGCAGGATCAGAGGCAGCACGGCAAAGGCGATCAGGGCCAGCCACCAGTTCATGCGCAACATGATCGCGACAATCAGAATGAGAACGAAAACATCCTCGAAGATGGCAAACACCCCCGAGGTAAACATCTCGTTCAACGCGTCCACATCGCTGGTAAGCCGGGTGACCAGGCGCCCTACCGGATTGCGATCGAAAAAGCTTACGTGCATCCTTTGGATGTGGCGGAAGATCTGGCTGCGCATGTCGAACATGACTTTCTGTCCGGTCCATTGCATCAGGTAGGTCTGCACAAACTCGAGCAGATAGCTGAATACCAGCGTCGCCAGGTAAACGCCGGCGATCTGGGTGACGCCAACCATGGCGTTGGGGCTCAACCGATGGGTCCACAAGGGCGGGTGGACCGCCGGCCGCGCCGTCATGTAGCGATCCACGGCCAC
Organism: Acidobacteriaceae bacterium; assembly: GCA_049522955.1. Taxonomy (GTDB): domain Bacteria; phylum Acidobacteriota; class Terriglobia; order Terriglobales; family Acidobacteriaceae; genus PALSA-350. The sequence goes on along the minus strand of JBEKNJ010000058.1, from coordinate 38,133 downwards.
TTTGGTCAGATAGGGCCCAAGCACATCGGACCCGGCCTTGAGGAGGATCGCCACCAGCGAAATGACCGCCTGTAGCTTGTAGGGCCGAAGGTAAGTCAGCAAACGGCCCATCAGCCGACTGTCATAAGCCTTGCCGACTACATCATCGTCTTGCTGCTGGGGTTTGCTTTGCTCCGCCATGGGCTGTCATTCTTTATCTTATAAGGGTGCCCTCCCGCCAAACCTGTCCCCGCCAAGATTCTTGGCAAGACAGAAATAGGAACTGGATGAATTCTCTCGGTATTTACATTTCGGTTCCTTTTTGCCGCGCCAAATGCAGCTACTGCAACTTTGCCTCCGGCGTTTCGTCGGCCTGTGCTCATGAGGGATATGTTGCCCGGCTTTGCAGGGATATCCGCAGCGTACGCCAGCGCTTGGCAGGTGCGGTGATTCCAGAGGTCGTGGATAGCATCTACCTGGGCGGAGGCACCCCCAGCGTACTTTCCCCGGCCCTGGTGCAGGAGCTTGCCCACGCGCTGCGCCGGGAGTTTGTCATTTCCCCCGACGCGGAAATCACGCTGGAGTGCGCTCCCGGGCAGCTGGACGACCCGGTGCTCGATGCCATGCTGGACTTGGGCGTCAACAGGATCAGCTTCGGGGTCCAGTCCCTGGTCGATCGTGAAGCTGCGGCCACCGGACGTTTTCACACCCGGGCAGTCGTCTTGCGCGACCTGGAGCGGGTCCGTGCCGCCGGGGTGCGCAATCTGAGTATCGATCTCATAGCGGGCATGCCCCATCAGACTGCGGTTAGCTGGCAGGAGTCGCTCGATGTGTTGGCGGCCACTGGCGTGGAGCACGCCAGTGTTTACATGCTGGAGGTTGACGAGGATTCCCGTCTGGGCCGAGAGCTGCTGGCCGGCGGCGCGCGCTATCACGCGCAGGCTGTGCCCAGCGAAGAGCTGACCGCCGATCTCTACGAGAACGCAATCGCGTCTCTCGAAGCCCACGGACTGCGCCAATACGAAATCTCAAATTTTGCCCGCGGCGCGGGCGAGGCGCGTCACAATTTGCGATATTGGCGCCGCCAGGCCTATCTCGGTTTTGGCCTGGATGCGCACTCCATGGTTCGCACGGCGGATGGCTCGGCGCTACGCTTCAGCACCACCGCGGTGCTGGCCGAATATCTGAACAGCGACCAGTTGCAGGAGAAGCGCGAGCTAAGCCTATCTGAGGAGTTGGAAGAAGCCTGGTTTCTCGGACTGCGCCTCCGCACCGGGGTCGCTTGGCAGGCTCTGGCTATGGAGTTTGGCGGTGATGGAGTGGAGATCTTCCGTCCCGTGGTACGCGAGCTGCGCCGGCTTGAGCTACTCACCGAGGAAGAAGGCGTCGTCCGTCTCACCCGGCGGGGCATGCTGTTTTCCAACGATGTCTTTGCCCGCTTCCTCGCCGTGGAGGAACCGGAACTCCAGATGCAATGAGTGCGGAGGGAATAGTGTCAACCAGGACCTTGCCTTGGCCGGAAACAGCCACCCGGAAGCCGACCGCGTCGATCGACCTGCGCAGCGATACAGTGACCCGCCCAACACCGGCCATGCGCGCCGCCATGGCCGCAGCCGAGGTGGGGGACGATGTTTACGGGGAAGACCCGACAGTGAACCGTCTGGAAGCACGCGCCGCGGAGATTTTTGGCCGGGAGGCCGGGCTCTTTGTTCCCACCGGCACCATGGGCAACCAGATTGCCATCCGCATGCACACTGAGCATGGCCAGGAAGTCATCTGCGAATCCCGGGGCCACCTGGTGGACTGGGAAATGGCCATGGTTTCCGCTTTCTCCGGATGCCAGCTGCGCACCGTGTATGCCGAGCGCGGAATCCTTACCTGGGAGCTGATCCAGCAGGTGGTTTCGCCCGGCCTCCATTTCCGGTCGCGGACCGGCCTGATTTCGCTCGAAAATACGCACAACCTGGCCGGCGGCACGGTGATGCCGCTCGAGGTAGCGGAAGAGATCTGGCTCGGGGCCGCCGATGCGGGCCTGCCCGTCCATCTCGATGGCGCGCGCATCTTCAATGCCGCGACTGCCCTGAACATCCCGGTAGACCGGCTGACCAGCGGCTTCAGCTCGGTTATGTTCTGTCTCTCCAAGGGTTTATGCGCACCGGTGGGCTCGATGCTGGTGAGCAGCCGCAAAAACATCGAGCGGGCCCGTAATTTTCGCAAAGCGCTGGGCGGAGGGATGCGCCAAGTGGGTGTTTTGGCCGCAGCCGGCCTGATTGCCTTGAATGACATGACCGGGCGGCTCCAGGAGGACCACGACAATGCCAGGTATCTCGCGGGAGCCTTGAGCCCACTTTCCGAGGTGGAGCTTGATCCAGCGCTAGTCCAGACCAACATTGTCCTCTTCGGCCTCCTCGGTTCCGGAGATCGGGAAGCGCTGGTCAGCGCTCTGGCCAGCCGTGGTGTCCTGGTTAGCACCGTGGGTGCTCGTTCGCTACGCCTAGTTACGCACCACGACGTAGATCGGGCGGCCTGTGGGCGGGCCGGCGCGATCCTCGTTGAGGAGATACAAAAATGGGACAGTTGAGAAGGGGAAAGTAGCAAATCCCGCCCAAAGGCGGCTTTTTTCGGTTCTATACTACTAAGATGCCAAAGTATTCGATCGTCGTGCCCTTCCACAACGAGGAAGAGAACGTTACTGCTCTGTACGACCGCCTGAAAGCGGTGATGGAGCAGATTGGCGACAGTTTCGAACTGGTGCTTGTGGACGACGGATCCAGTGATCGCACCTACAAGCTGCTGGAAGAGATTGCTGCCGTGGATAGCAGGGTTTTGGTGGTAAAGCTGCGCCGCAACTTCGGCCAGACCTCCGCACTTGCCGCCGGATTCGACCACTCCCAGGGAGACTATATCCTGGCCATGGACGGCGACCTGCAGCACGATCCCTCCGAGATCCCGGAATTCGTCGCCAAGCTGGAAGAGGGCTACGACGTGGTCAGCGGATGGCGCAAGGAGCGCATCGACAATTTCGTCATGCGCCGGTTTCCTTCACGCTGCGCCAATTGGCTCATGGCAAAACTTTCCGGCGTCGACATTCACGATTTTGGCACCACGTTCAAGGCTTATCGTCGTGAGGTGATCCACAACATTCCGCTCTATGGCGAGATGCACCGCTTCATCCCTGCGCTGGCTTCCTGGTATGGCGCCAGCATTTGTGAGATTCCGATCAAAAATGTGAACCGTGAGCGGGGCAAATCTCACTATGGGATTTCTCGCACCGTGCGTGTGTTCTTTGATTTGCTGACCATTCGCTTTCTGTTGAAGTACATGACGCGTCCGCTGCATTTTTTCGGCACCTTTGGTGCCCTCGGCATTATTCTCGGCGGCGCGATATCGATGATGCTGGCCGGCCTCAAAGTCTTTACCCATCAAGCCGTGATGGACACGCATGGACCGCTTTTTGTGGTTGCCGGTGTCTTGATTCTGGCGGGTATTCAGATGCTGGCTATCGGCCTGCTCGGCGAATTGCAGGTCCGGCATTATCACACCTCCTCGCATCGCGCGCCCTACGCGATTGATCGTCTGGTCCGCCTCCGCGCTCCAGAAGAACCCAGCATGCTTCAAGAGGGGTAACTCGGCCGGGGATAAAGTAGCAAGTCCCTCCACCGCGCTGCTGCTCTGTATCAGGGCACGACTTTTGTCGTGCCGCAAACAACGTCGGGCTTTAGAGTCTGCGTGAGAACTCCAGAATTTGGGAAGGCCGAGGGGCGCACCGCAGATCCCTCCGCTTCGCTACCCCGGATTTCCTGTTGACCTTGGTGGCGTTGGTGCACTTCATGCGCCCTTCTTTACGGAAGGGCGCACACTCGGCCTTGTCGAGTGCAGCGTGGCAGGAAATCCGGGTACGCTCCGGTCGGGATGACAATTTTGTTTGGGAACGCTAAGTATAGTTTCCAGGATGAATTGTCATCCCGACCGGAGCGTAGCGTAGTGGAGGGATCTGCGGTGCGCCCCTCGGGCTTCCCAAATTCTCGAGTTCTCACGCAGCAGACTCTAAAGCCCTTGTGGAACTGGCCCTACCGCCCATGGGAAGGGTCCGCAGACGAAGACATGTCCAGATCCACAAACGTCTGCGCGCTATGCGGTATATCGGGAGCGTAGCAGTTGTTATCGGCCGCGTAACTCGATCCGCATTGCCGGGCAAACTCGGTCCGCGGGGACCGCGCGTACTGCCACACTACTGCTCCCGCGATTTCGCTCGAGATCGGCTTCTTCGGGACAACACATCCGGGTGCCGGTGGGCACGCGTCGTTAACCACCCACAGTGTCACCTGGCTATCGTGGCTTCGAATATCACCCGCAGTGCTGATCTTGCCAGATCCGTCCGGAGCCAAAATCCCAGAGCAGTAAACCCCGGGCCGGTATTGGGATGATCGTATTGCTTCTACCCAGGCAAACACGTAAGCACTCTGCTCCGGCAACAGCCGCCCGCCTTCCTCCTGATCGAGAAACACGATGGCCCCGGCCGGAAAGCCTTCCTCCCTGGCCGCCGATATCGCTGCAGCGGCGTCCGAGCGGCCGATCGCGGCTGCATCCTTGCCCTTGAGCTCAGCGTCCACGCGCCCGTTGTAAAGAATAAGGAAGCCGAAGCCATTCGCCTTGACCGTGGCGCGCTTGCCGGCCCAGCTATTGCTGTGTTCGCCCGGTGGATTGTTCAGCCAATAGCCGGTATAGGAGAAACTACGGTGGAGCGCCGGCAGGAGCTTATCCCCCGGGTAGTCGTTCCTATCGAAGCCAAAAAAGTGAGACCTGCCGGCCTGCCCAAAACCCATGGGTGGGATGCACAGGGCCGCAACGCAGAACCACGCCAGGGAAAAGCGCGAAGTTAGTCTGCGCCGCCGCTGTTGACGTTGGTAGGGGTGGGGACGGATGGGGTGCTCGCTAATTGCCGTGCGGCAGTATGGAGATACTTCGATGGATTGACCGGGGTATCGTGGATCCGGACCTCATAGTGCAGGTGAGGGCCGGTGCTGTGTCCCGAAGAGCCGACGTAACCCAGGATGTCTCCGCGGCGAACGTCCTGCCCGGCGATCACCGCGAAACCGGATAGGTGAGCGTACAGGGTTTGCATCCCGTGGCCGTGGTCGACAACGACTTCGCGTCCGTAACCGGTGCCCATACCGGCCTTGATCACCGTACCGTCCGCAGGTGCACGCACCGCATCGCCCTGGCTGGTAGCGATGTCAATCCCGGTATGGAATGCGCCTTCCCCGTTGAAGGGATCCATGCGGGCGCCGAAGGAGCTGGTCACGATCCCTTGCACCGGCCACAGCGACGGAGCATACGCCACATTCACGCTGCCGCCCAGGGCCGCTGGGAACCGATTCGAAAAATCAAGCCCGTGCATGATCTCCCCCGACATGGCTGAGGAGCGCAGGGCCACGAGCTGGTCAAGGGACTGGTTGTACTGCTGATCGCTGAACATATCGGAGCCTGCCGAACTCGCGGTTGCCGATGACCGCTGCAGGGACGACTTAGCTAGCCGGCTTTGCCGCAGCCCGTAAAGAGCACTGACTTCGCTGGCGAGCGAACCCAGAGAAGCGGCCTGAACATCTTTCTCGTGCGCCACCTGCTCCATCTGCAGATAGTCGTGACGGATGGTCTCGCGTTCCGTACGAATCTGGTTGAAGCGTGCCGTTTTCAGCAGCATCCGGCTGTAGGATCCCGCCATACCGGTGATAGTAAACAGGCCGATCACCGCGGCCGCAACGAAGATGTAGGCGTAGTGGAGCGGTATGGGGATCTTGCGCAATTCGCCATCTTCCTGGCGGGCTACGAAAATAATGTAGTAGCGTTTGCGCAACGTACTCACTCGAAAAGGGGATCTGGCCTCGTGCGCACCACTCTTCTTGCACAAAGGCCGAGTCTTGAACCTAACAGAGTGAATCTGAGGGGTCAAACCCTTAAAGTGTCACGGGGTAATGACGCTCTCGTAAGCAAGGTATGCTGGCGGCATGGCTGGCGAACACAAAAAAGGTCGACCAAGGGCCCCGGGCGAGCAGGAGTTAATTGCCGCCATTCGATCAAGAGCAGTCCAACTGCGGGCAAACCGGCGTAAAAATGGGTTCCTGACTCTCGGCATTGGCGACGATTGTGCCGTAGTACGCCCGCGGCGGGGCAAAGAGTTAGTGGTTACCACGGACCTCTCGCTCGAAAATATTCACTTTCGCCGCGATTGGCATCCATCCCAAAGCGTGGGTCATCGCTGCCTGGCGCGCGGCTTGAGCGACCTAGCAGCCATGGGAGCGCGTCCCGAAGCAGCGTTTCTTTCGCTCGCTGTTCCGGCGGAACTGACCGGACCATGGATGGATGGTTTTCTCGATGGCTTGATGTCGCTGGCGGAGCTGCATCATGTGCCCTTGGCAGGTGGGGACATGGCAAAGTCGCCACTTGTGGTCGCAGACATTGTGTTGATCGGAAGCGTTCCCAAGGGGAAAGCCCTCTTGCGCTCAGGGGCCAGTGCAGGCGACGTGATTTATGTCACCGGCGCCCTGGGTGGATCCGCTGCTGAGTTGCGGGCTCTCGAACGCCGGCCGGGGGACTACCGCGGAAAATACAAAGTTGGGCATCCGCATCTGTATCCGGAGCCGAGGCTGGCTGCCGGTCGCAAGCTGATGCGGGGTGAGTTGGCTACAGCGGCCATAGACTTGAGCGATGGGCTCTCAACCGATCTGGCGCATCTGTGCGAAGAGAGCCGTCTGGCCGCTGAAATCAACGTCGAAGCTCTGCCTGTCGATGCCCGAGCCACCCTGGAGCAGGCATTGCACGGCGGAGAAGATTACGAGTTGTTGTTCACCGCCTCACCGAAGACTGCGGTGCCCAGTCAAGTGGGAGGCGTCCTGACGCATGCCATTGGCCGGATGAAAAAGAAGGGCAAAGGGCCACAGATGGTGCTGGATACCGACGGCACGCGCACCGTCCTCAAGCCCGAAGGATGGAACCACTTTCGCTAGATCATGTCCCGGCAGTAAATCTGTGGGATACCACTGCTCTAAACCAGCGTGTCCTCCAACCCACCACCTCACCTTGATAGCATCAGAGCAGACCTATGCCTAACCAACCCCCCCGGGTGCGCTTTGCTCCCTCACCCACCGGCATGCTGCACGTGGGCAACGCCCGCACCGCGCTTTACAACTGGCTCTTTGCCCGCCACAACGGAGGCGACTTTGTCCTGCGCATCGAAGACACTGATGTCGAGCGGAGCGAGGCGCGCTTCGAAGACCAGCTGATCGAAGATTTGCGCTGGTTAGGTTTGGACTGGACCGAGGGGCCGCAGATCGGCGGTCCTTACGCACCCTACCGGCAAAGCGAACGCCTCGGGATCTATCACCAGCATACGGAGCAGTTGCTCGCGGAAGGCAAAGCCTACCGTTGCTTCTGTAGCGCGGAGGAAGTGGAGCAGGAGCGGCAACTGGCTCTCAGCCAGCATCGGACGCAGGTGTACTCCGGCAGATGTAGAACAGTAACGGTGACCGAAGCCACAGCCCGGGTTGCTGCGGGGGAGTCCTTCGCGGTGCGCCTGGCCGTACCCGATGCGCCGCTACGCTTCCACGATATCGTCCGCGGCGATGTGGAGTTCGCCAGTGAGGCAGTGGGCGATTTTATCCTGGTCCGCTCTTCCGGCATTCCGGTCTACAACTACGTGGTCACCATCGACGATGCACTCATGCACATCACGCATGTCATTCGCGGCGACGACCACATCTCCAACACTCCGAGGCAGGTGGCGATTTATCAGGCCTTCGGTTGGAGCCTGCCGCAATTTGCTCACCTCTCCACCATTCTCGGCAGCGATCGCGAGCGGCTCTCGAAACGGCATGGCGCTACCTCGGTGGCGAGCTTCCGGGAAATGGGAATTCTGCCTGAGGCGCTGGCCAACTATCTTGCCCTATTGGGGTGGGGCGCCGAAGGAGGAACGCGTGAGACCTTCACTCGTGCGGAACTGATTGCAGAGTTCAAGTTAGAACGCGTGACGCCTTCACCGGCGGTCTTCGATTGGGACAAACTGCACTGGCTTAACCGCCAAGCCATGAAGCATTCTCCGCTGCCGGAGTTGCGGGCGCTGACCTGGCCCTACTTCACAGCGCTCGAATGGCTGCCGCCGCAGTCCGCCGCAGGCGAGCCCGTCGAGAACTGGTTCGATCGAGTCCTGGAATTGTTTCTCCCCGCAGTCGACCAACTCCAGCAGCTGCCGGAAAAGGCAGCGGCTCTTTGGCGCACCGCACAGGTGAGCCCGGAAGATGCGTCGATGCTCAGCTCCGAGCAGGGAGAACGCGTGGTGCGGTCCTTTACGGCGAAGGTCAGAGGAGAAGTGGGCACTTTGACGGCGCCGCGCTTCAAGGAATTGATGAACGAGGTGAAGGCGGAGACGGGCGTCAAGGGCAAGGAACTCTTTCATCCGGTACGGATCATTCTCACCGGAGCGCACTCCGGACCTGAGTTCGACAAACTGATTCCCCTGATCGAAGATGGCAGCAGGCTTGATTTGCCCGCCCACGTGCCGAGTGTGCGAGAGCGTGTAGAAGCATTTAAGGTGTGAAAAAAACGTCAATTCATCCACAAACCAATTCCCACTGGAACCGCCACCCTCCCCTTTGTCATCCCGACCGAAGCGGAGGGATCTGCAGTGCGCCCCTCGGCCTTCCCCAATTCTTCCCATTTCTTCAATGATCGACTCCACCTTTCCTCACACCTGGCAGGCAGAAATCCTTGCTGCCCGGCCATTGATCTTGCCCGGCCGGCACTTTGTTTACCCTGCGCTCGTCGAGGAGGTGGAGCGAGGCGCACTCGAGATAATGATCCGGCCGCCTGCTGCGGCCCCGTTCCTGGTCACGTGTGCCCTCGGTTTTAGTGGTGCCGCCGTGCCCACCGGTGTTTGGTCCTGTCCTGATCCGGCGTGGATCTGTGCGGTTGCGGGCGGTTACGCCTACCTCATCGACACCCGGGACCCAGCACGGTGGGAGCAGTTGGTGTACCGTCCGGTGACCGCGGTAACGGCCATAGAGGAGCAGCATCTCCTGCTATTTTCCAGCTTTCATTCGCTCCTCGCCTGGGGAAGAGAAGGGAAGATCTGGCAAACCGGCAGGCTTAGTTGGGACGGGATTCGCATCACCGCTATTCACGGAGAGACGCTTCTCGGGCTGGGTTGGGACATGAGGACCGACAAAGAGTTGGAGTTCGAGGTCAACCTGAAGACCGGCGAGCATCGCGGCGGCGGTTACCTGCCGTAAAAGCTCAAGCTCGCGTCGCCCTGCTCCAGCACGCGGTAGCGCTGCAGCGATCCGTAGCTGTCCGCCAGCGGACGCTTGCGGCTGTGTTCGGCGACCACGATGCCGTCCGCTGTGAGCAGCTCGTCCGCGCGCTGACCGATCCTCTCGAGGGTACCTGCGTAGTCGCTGGCTGCCTCGTACGGCGGATCTAGAAAGATGACGGCGCAGCTCTCAGAGATGCGGCTGAGCGCGGCTGACACGCTGGCGGACTCAATCTGGAACCCGGACTGGATCTCGAGCGCGGCCAGATTGGCGCGGATCGCGGCAAGCGCGGGCGCAGCGCGATCGACAAAGTAAACCAGGCGCGCACCGCGGCTGAGAGCCTCGATACCAACCGCTCCGGTGCCGGCGTAGAGATCAGCGAACACAACCCCCTCGACACGCGGGGCAAGAACATTAAAAAGAGTTTCACGAAGGCGATCGCTGGTGGGACGGGTGGCGAGCCCGCGAGGCGCGATCAGCCCCCGCGAACGGTATGTGCCCCCTATCACCCGCATCGGATTTGATGGTAAATGAATCCTTTGCTGGCCAATGAATCGGCAAGCTCTACAATGATAAGCAAGGACGGATGCAATGCGTGGATGGTCGTTCCCTTTAGGGAGATGGATGGGTGTGGAGTTGCGCATTCACACCTTCTTCATTCTGCTGCTCGGCATCTGTATGGCCTACACCGAGAGCGTTCATCTCTCCGTGTTTCGCGGCGTGGGATTGTGGCTGGTGATCCTGGGCGCAGTCGCCGTGCGCGAGGTGGCCCGTATGATCGTGGCTGCCTATCACGGGTTGCAGCTGCGCAATATACTGCTGCTGCCAATCGGCGGCCTGGTGGCCTACGCTAACGCGGAGAGCGCAGAGCATGCCGGTGCCACCAAAGTGCAGTGGCGCATGGCGGTCACTGGGCCTGCGGCTAATCTAAGTTTTGCCCTCGTAGTTGCTATGCTCGTCCTCGGCATGTCGCCGTCGCTGAATCTTTTGGAGCGTCCCTGGGTTACTCCCGCCCACCTTATTCGCAGCATCGTTTGGCTCAATATTTTTCTTGGCATTCTCAATCTGCTGCCTGCCTATCCGCTGGATGGGGGCAGGGTGGTGCGTGGAGGCGTTGCCCGGGCGCAGGGCAGGGCGCAGGCATCACGAGTCTCGACCGGACTAGGCCAGGTGCTGGCGATGACCGCGATCATTGCCGGGCTGGTTCTGATGAACGCGTGGCTGCTGCTGGCGGGGTTCTTTATCTTGATCGGCGCTCAGCTTGAAGACCAGGGTGTCCTCTTCCAAAGTGTCGTCGATACGGTCAACATGCAGGACATTATGCTCACCGAGTTCTCGATGCTGGCTCCCTCCGACACACTCGAAGATGCCCTGCATAAGTCGATTCACAGTCTGCAGGATGATTTTCCAGTGGTGCGTGGGGACAGCCTGGTAGGCATTATTTCTCGTCAGAGCATTCTTTCCGCCCTGCGCAGTGAGGGCAATGGATATGTGCAGGCTGTGATGTCGCGCAGCTTTCATGTGGCCCAGCCGGAAGACTCCCTGGGAACGACGATCAGCCGATTTGCCGGCCGCGGCCTCTCCTTGGTGCCTGTGACCGAAGGCGAACGCATCGTCGGCATTGTCACGCTGCAAAACCTGATGCACTCCATGAGCCTGCTGGCAGAGAGCCGAAAACTGCGTCGCCAGAGCCAGGAATAATCGTTGCTCGATCCCGGGCTATACCTGGTCGCAACCCCTATCGGCAATCTTGAAGACATCACTCTGCGCGCCCTGCGAGTGCTCAAGGAAGTGGACCGCATCGCGTGTGAAGACACGCGACAGACCCAAAAGCTGCTGAACCACTTTGCTATTTCCACCCCCTCCATCAGCTTCCACGAACACAATGAACAAGCGCGGACAGTAGAGCTGATCGCTCTACTGCAGCAGGGAGGCCGGGTTGCTGTAGTCAGCGACGCGGGCACCCCAGCGTTCTCCGATCCGGGTCTTGAGTTAGTGCGAGCAGCGGTGGCTGCGGGCGTTCGTGTGATTCCTATTCCCGGGGCAAATGCTGCCCTTAGTGCGCTCGTCGCCTCCGGCATCGATACCGATCGCTTCCTCTATGTGGGATTTCTCCCCGCCAAGCCGGGCGCGCGGCGGACCGAGCTGGAGACGTTGGCTGCTGCTAGGCCCGGGCTCACGCTGGTGATCTATGAAGCGCCGCATCGCATTCTCGAGACGTTGGCCGATGTAGCAGCGGTGTGGGGGGATTCCGCGCGCGTGGTCGTAGCCCGCGAGCTCACCAAACTGCATGAGGAGTTGTTGCGCGGCACAGCGAAGGAAATCCGATTGGAGCTAGCGGCTCGCGAGCGCGTCCGGGGCGAGATCGTGCTCCTCATTGAGGCTAAGCCATCCGCGCAACCAGTCAACCTGAGCGGCAAGATCGCGCAACAGCTCTCGCAGCTGATGGAAGCCGAAGGTCTGGACGAGAAAGACGCGTTGAAGCGGCTGGCTCGTGAGCGAGGTGTGTCCAAGAGCGACCTCTACCGCGAACTACAGCGGGAGCGCTCAAAGAAATGATCGCTAGGGGGAAATTAACTCTTGAGGGGTAACCGCCAGGCCGGAACAGGGCGCTCGGCAAGCGGCAAATCCCGGCCTTTTACCCGGTCGTACATATAACTGTCGCTGGTCGTTCCGAGCGACTCGTTGTACAGGCTCGGCTCGCCGACCACCTGGCGCAGCTCCTCGGCAAAGCGGTGCACCGCCTGCAACGACGCCGCGGTCGCCGGAACCTCCAGCCGGCTGGATTTCCAGAACTTCTGGAATCCCCGATCCAGCAGGGTGGCCACTTCTCCGCCCACCATATAGCCTGGCCGTTCTCGCCATACCACGCCCATATGCGGCACTTTCTTATCCGCTTGCTCGGGTTCCCCCGCCCGGATCAGGATCGCGCCGGCCCCATATTGGCGCACCAACACCTGGTTTGCGACGCCGGGCACCCCTTGCACATCAAATCCAAGGGTCCGCAGGGTGCTCAATACTTCATCGAAGGTAAGGAAGTGCACTTTTGTTCGCATGGCTGGCGACTGACTGTGGATTGCCTCGATTTTCGAGTGGAAGCTACACTAGGAGTGCTCCACTTTACTTTCGCACATCGGCGTCCATCGCCGCAACGTGTGTAGCATCAGTTGAATCAAAGACTTTGAGCGAGGAAAATGCAGACCGAAGTGCAAACTGAAGTGAGCGCATCACGCACCCTGGGGACCAGTATCCTGGACCGGATTGGGAATACGCCACTCCTGCGCCTCGACCGTCTCACCGCCCATTTGCCCGGAATCACCCTCCTGGGCAAGGCGGAATGGGTGAATCCCGGAGGCTCGGTCAAGGATCGTGCGGCGTCGTCCATCGTGGCCGCCGCCGAAGCGCGGGGCTTGCTCGCGGGAAAGCACCTGCTGGATGCGACCAGTGGGAACACGGGCATCGCCTACGCCATGTTGGGCGCAGCCAAAGGTTTTCCGGTTACCCTGTGCATGCCGTCGAACGTCTCTCCTGAACGAAAGCGTATTCTCTCCGCCTACGGAGCGAACATAGTCTGGACGGATCCGGCGGACGGGTCCGATGGCGCGATTATGAAGGCGCGCGAGCTGGCCCAGGACAAGGCCCGGTATTACTACGCCGACCAGTACGGCAACGAGGCCAACTGGCAGGCGCACTATAAAGGTACGGCAAACGAGATTTGGCAGCAGACGGAAGGCCAGATTACGCACTTCCTGGCCGGGCTGGGCACCAGCGGAACGTTCATGGGGGTCACCCGGCGTCTGAAGGAGCTGAATCCTGCGGTTCGTTGCATTGCCATGCAGCCCGACTCGCCGTTTCATGGGCTGGAAGGCTTGAAGTACATGGCGACCGCGATTGTGCCTCCTATCTATGACGCTGCCGTAGCAGACCGCCACGTTGAGCAATCGACCGAGGGAGCCTATGAGATGGCCAAGCATCTGGGGCGAACAGAGGGTTTGTTGCTCGGAATTTCTGCGGCGGCAGCAGTCGCGGCAAGCCTCAGGATTGGGGAAGAAGAAGCCGCGGCGGGTAGAAATGCCGTTATCGTAACCATTTTGTGTGACTCGGCTGACAAGTACTTGAGTGAGCGATTTTGGGAGCAATAATGGCGAGTGCAGTCCTGAAAATCAGCCAAACAGTCTATGCTCAGGTACGTCAGCATGGCGAACAGAGCTATCCCCATGAGTGTTGCGGGGTGCTGCTCGGTAAGGCACTGGACGGGACGAATGAAGTGGAGGTGGCAGTGCGCGCGGGCAATACGCGGACCGATTCCGCCCATAACCGCTACCACATTGCGCCCCAGGAGCTGATCGCCATTCAACGCCAGGCACGGGAGCAAAGCCTCGACATCGTGGGTTTTTACCACTCTCATCCCGACCATCCTGCGCGCTGGTCGCCGACGGATTTCAATGAAGCGCACTGGCTGGGTTGCTCTTACATGATTACCAGCGTCGAGACGGGCGTAGCCAAACAGACCAACTCGTTTTTCCTTTCCGGAACGGGCGAAGACGACAAGCGGTTTGAAGACGAGGAGATCCACGTGTGGCCCGAACGCTGTTGACCGCCGGCCCTGCAGATAACCGCGCGAAACACCCAGATCAGAAAGAGAGAGAGTTGGTCGAATGAAGATTCACATCCCCACACCCCTTCGTCAGTTCGCAGCCAAGCAGGCGACGGTGACGGTTGAGGCCGCGACCGTAGGCGAAGCGCTGGATGAACTTACCCTTACTCATCCGGAACTGAAGAAACATCTCTATTCCGAGGAAGGCAAGCTGCGCGCCTTTGTGAATGTTTACCTGAACGACGAAGATATTCGCTACCTGAGCGAAAAAGAAAACACGGCCGTCAAGGATAGCGACAGCTTGTCGATTATCCCTTCGATTGCCGGCGGATGCGTCGTTCTGAGCAGATAGGAGATTGAAAATGGCAACACTGACCGAAATCCCCGCGGTGGCAATGCCGTCGCTCAACAATGACGAAATCGCGCGTTATTCGCGCCACTTGATCCTGCCCGAAGTAGGCATGGAAGGGCAGCAAAAACTCAAAGCAGCCAAGGTCCTCTGCGTGGGTACCGGCGGCCTGGGTTCACCCCTGGCCTTTTATCTCGCCGCAGCCGGCGTCGGGACCCTGGGGCTGGTCGACTTCGACGTCGTCGACTCGAGCAATCTTCAACGGCAGATCATTCACAGCACCAAAGACGTGGGTCGGCCGAAGCTGGATTCGGCCGAAGAAAAGCTCACGGCCCTGAACCCTCACATGAAAATCGTGAAGTTCAACACCATGCTGACCAGCAAGAATGCCATGGAAATCTTCAAGGATTTCGACATCGTGGCTGATGGCACGGATAACTTTCCCACCCGGTACCTGGTCAACGACGCCTGCGTGCTGAGTGGAAAGCCCAATGCTTACGGCTCCATTTTCCGCTTCGAAGGACAGGCGAGTGTCTTCGCCACGGAGCAGGGACCCTGTTACCGGTGCCTCTATCCCGAGCCGCCACCGCCGGGCCTGGTTCCTTCCTGTGCGGAAGGTGGAGTGCTTGGCATTTTGCCTGGGCTGGTGGGTGTGATCCAGGCAACCGAGGTCATCAAGCTGATCCTGGGCGTGGGCGAGCCCCTGATCGGGCGCCTGCTGCTGGTGGATTCGTTAAGCATGCGCTTCCGCGAGCTGAAGCTGCGCAAAAACCCGGATTGCCCGGCATGTGGCACCCATCCGACCGTGACTGCGCTGATTGATTACGACCAATTTTGCGGCATCCAGCCGGCGCCGGCGGCCAATGCCCCGATGGTCAATGGCATAGAGCAGATCGACGTAACCTCGTTCAAGCAGCAGCAAGACGCAGGTAAAGATCTCTTTCTGCTCGATGTGCGCGAGCCGCATGAATTCAAGATAGCCCAGATTGGCGGTTACTTAATTCCTCTGGGTGACTTGCAAAAGCGCGTGGGTGAACTGGATAAAAGCCGTGAGATTGTGGTCCAGTGCAAGTCAGGCGGTCGCAGTCAGAAAGCGGCGGAGTTCCTGCAGCAGGCCGGTTTCAAGGTAAAGAACCTGGCTGGCGGCATTACGGCCTGGAGCGACAAGATCGATCCTCGCGTACCCAAATATTAGTCATCTGAACCGACGTCCAATCCCGAAGCCGCTCTAAGCACGGCTTCGGGATTTCTTTTTGCCCCCGGGCCTCCGCCGTCGGTATACTCCGGGGGTTGCCTGGAGCCGCATGGACCTCGTCGTAATCCGAACACTATTCATCCTGGTTCTTACCGCTGCCTGTTTCTTTCTCCGGCCCTTCGGGCTCGAGCCGTGGGCGGCTGCTGTCCTGGGCGCCGTCGCCGCCGCTGCTGTCATCGTCTTTGAACTGCGCGTCCGCGCCTTGAGCATCAAGCGTCTTCTGGGCGCGGTGTTAGGCAGCGTGTTGGGGATCGCCGGTGCGGCGCTTTTCGGCATGGTGCTGGGGGGAAGCCTGCCTCCAGGAGGAACACGGGCGCTGCTGCAGCTGTTCGTGCTCATGCTGATGTCATATGTGGGGCTCATGGTGGGTGCCAGCAAAGGCGATTTGCTGAATTTTACCGGGGGCCTGGCCGAGCTCTTTGCCGGGGATCGGGTCGGGTCAGGCAAGCGGAACCTCAAGATCCTCGATACCAGCGCCATCATTGATGGGCGGATTGCCGATGTGGTCGAGACCGGCTTTCTGGAGGGAACGCTTCTAGTGCCCGAGTTCGTCTTGCGCGAGCTGCAGACCGTAGCCGATTCCTCTGACACCTCCCGGCGGCAGCGAGGGCGGCGCGGACTGGATATTCTGCAAAAGATGCAGGCCCATCCTTTGCTCGTTGTTCAGATCGTCGAGGATGACTTTCCCCAACTGCGCGAGGTGGATCTGAAGTTGATCGAGCTGGGCAAGAAGATGGGTGCTCCCATCGTGACCAATGATTTCAACCTCAGCAAAGTGGCCCAGCTTCACCAGGTGCGGGTCCTCAATCTCAACGATCTGGCCAATTCATTGAAGCCGCTGGTCTTGCCCGGGGAAAAGATGAACATCGTGGTTCTGAAAGAGGGTAAGGAGTACAACCAGGGAGTCGGCTACCTGGACGATGGAACCATGGTTGTCGTCGATCACGCTCGGCGCATGATTGGCCGTGCGGTTGAAATCACGGTAACCAGCGTCTTGCAGACCGCGTCGGGCAAGATGATCTTTGGCAAACTTGAGGACATGGCCCTCAAACCCGAGCAAGTGCGTTCCATTAGCGAGCTTTCCAGTTGAATGTGTGTCAACCTGAACGGGGCAGCCGAATCTCTGACAGAAAGCCGTCAAATTCGATGAAATTTCAGAATCACATTTGACAGGCTGAATCCGGCGGGTACAATCTTGCCGAGAAGCACAGGTTGCACACTCAAACCTCCCAGATGGACACCGCCTGCAAACACCCCAAAGTGCGCGTCGTAGCGCGTGAAGAGGACGTCGAATACGTCGAATGTCTGGATTGTGGCCAGGTATTCGACTCTAACGAGTTCCGAGACATGGAAATCGAGGAACAAGTGTTGGGAGCGGAAGAAGAAGACATCAGGTAGCTCGCACAAAGAACACGGTGGCCCGAGCCAACCGTAACGAGTGTGTTCCGTCCTCGCAACGAGTCTGTGTCATAAGGAGCGTTGGAGGGTGTGGATGGGTACCCAACCCCGTCCCAAGGGGACGTCTGAAAGTCAGACTTGTTTAAATCAGGCTCCGCGACGAATTGCGGTACGCCCCTCGGCCCTCACAAATCCTTTCCCCCGGAGACAGGGGACCGGCCGACCCGTCTGAGGAGACCGCCCTTAGACCCCGTAGATATCCGTCTCAATAAACCGGTTGCGAAATTTTCCGTGGGCGTCGTAGTGGGCCAGAAGTCCTTGATATTTGGACATTTCCGGGTAGAGAGGCTTGATCTGCGCGGCTTCCATCGTAAACAGCTTCCCCCAGTGCGGCCGGGCCTCGAAGGGTGCCAACTTCGCTTCAATCATCGGCAGTACGCTCTTCACCGCCGGCCATTCCGGCTTCCAGGTGAAGTGGATGGCCATGGACGGCCGCCGGTAAGCCGTGCTCATCCAAAGTTGATCGGCTTCAATGGTCCGCAACTCCGTGATAAATAAGTGGGGAGTTACGTGATCACGAAGCTGCTCGATGGCGAGTATTGCTTCGTAACCTCGTTCACGAGGGATCAGGTACTCAGACTGCAATTCGGCCCCACTGCTAGGCGTGAAGTTAATCCGGAAGTGAGGCAGCCGCTCATACCAGGGGCCGGGGACGCCGAGTTGTTCCGTGCAACTTTCCGCGGAATGCCCAGGCAGCGGATGGAGTTTCCTGGTGGCCAATTTCGCCCCCAGCAATTCTGGAGAGAATTGGGGCCGGCCGGCGGATTCAACCCTCCGTTTCACCCAAACCTGACTGATGCGGTGGTTCTGCCAGTCGGTGAACAGACTGACGCTGTAGCCGCTGGCGAAGATTTCGTCCAGGTGATGCTCCAGTTGATCGATGGAAAGGTTCTCGTATACCACCTGAGCGACCTGAAACGCCGGCTGCACGTCGAGCGTGACCTTGGTGACGACGCCGATCGCCCCCAGGTTGACCACTGCACCCTGAAATCGCTCCCCATCCCGCTCCCGGGAGAGAACTAGCAGCCCGCCGTCGGCCGTGACCACTTCCAGCGCGGAGACAGCCGTGGCCAGATTCCCATTCTTATTGCCTGAACCATGGGTAGCCGTGGCAATCGCGCCGGCGATCGAAATCTGCGGTAACGACGCCAGGTTAGCCAGCGCGTAACCCTGGCCGTCAAGATAGGGAGCCAGTTGGCTATAGGTAACGCCTGCTCCTACAGTTACGGTGCGAGACTCGCGATTGAGGACAATCTGGTTGAGGTGGGCCAGGGAGATCTGATTCTCGGTGCTGTCGGCGATCCCATTAAAGGAGTGTCGAGCGCCCAGCGCTCTCAGTTTGCTGCAGCGCTTCACTACCTGCTGTACCTCTTCGATGGTCTGAGGCTGATGCAATCGGTCGGTGCTGTAGGTGTAATTTCCTGACCAATTTGTTCGCGGTGCTGTCGACTGGCCGCTCGACCCCAATGGCGACAACATTGTCCCGGCGAGAAACACACCGGATGTCTTCAAAAATTCTCTCTTGTCCATAGCCACGTTCGGATGCGACTTTCTCCTATTTGACTGTCCTGGGGAAGGATACAGCACTTCGCTGTTAAGTGACCTGTCGTGGCAGAGGAGTTACTCCACCCGGGTTACCCGGCAAGCTTCCCCACACAAGCCATTTGTCAGCAATTCACCCATTCTTTCGAACGCCTGAACCTGATAGTGAAATACCCCATAAGAGTCATAACAATGTGTCAATACGGACGGTATCCTCCAGCAGTTGATCCAAACTGATGCGATCTATTACCACGGATTCGTCAGTAGGACTATTGCGATGAGTTACTGCCTTCTTTGTCAGGCGTTCGTTTCCTAAAACAAACGCTAGCGAACTAACCGTACGAATCGGAGCTTTGAAACCCATGACGCACTCCCCCATCGTTGCACTTAGGCGCCGTATCTCTTCCAGACAGGTATCTCTTGGCCGATTGATGCCAGTGCTGTTGAGCGCTCTCGCGTTGGCGACTGCTGGGCCGGCCGCATGGGCGACATCGTCCACCACTACCTCGCTCTTC
This sequence comes from Acidobacteriaceae bacterium, assembly GCA_049522955.1. Lineage (GTDB taxonomy): Bacteria > Acidobacteriota > Terriglobia > Terriglobales > Acidobacteriaceae > PALSA-350. The sequence goes on along the minus strand of JBEKNJ010000058.1, from coordinate 19,133 downwards.
ACTACCCCGGACGCTCCGTCGAGCGGATCCGTGATCACCATGACGGCGCAGGTGGAGTCCACCGAATTTACGGTTGCGGGCGGTACTGTGACTTTTACTGATACCTATAACGGTATCAGCGAAGTTTTGGGGACGGTCCAGGTCCAATCGACCACCGGTCAACCTGGCACGGCGATCCTGGAGACAGAAGTTGGCGGAGTGGGGACCCATCAATTTTTAGCCACCTATAACGGCACTTCGTTGTTCCTGACCAGCGCATCCACGCCTCAATCAGTGAATTTTGTCGGGCCCTACCTTTCTGCAACCGCGCTATCAACTACGGGTACGGCTCCAAACGCTACCCTTACTGGAACCGTGTCTGCCTTCGGTCCGTCTGCTCCCACGGGAAACGTCACTTTCACGGACACAACCTCCAATTTCGTTATCGGTACAGGCACGCTCAATGCCGCCACCCTGAAGACCGGTTTCACCTCGTCGCAGAATTATCCAATCGCCAACATGAATAACAATCAGACGGGCGGTACCATCGGACCGGCGATTGGCGACTTCAATGGCGATGGACGGCCCGATTTCGCAGTGCCTACCAATGGTGGACCCATCGTCATCCTGCTAGGAAATGGTGACGGTACCTTCACCACCGGTACACCCCTTACCTCGCTGGCCACCTTCACCCCTACATCCGTTGTCGTGGGCGACTTCAACGGTGATGGTAAGCAGGATATCGCCGTCCTCAGCGCTCAAGGGATAGGCTCCGTCAACATCTACATAGGCAAGGGAGATGGGACCTTCAAGCCGTCGATGAACTTCCCGGTAGCGGCCTCTAACTCAGCCTCAAGACTGCTGGCGATGGGGGATTTTAACCGGGACGGCATAGAAGACCTGGTGGCGACGAACTCCGGTCTGAACCAGGTCGCTGTGATTCTGGGTAATGGGGACGGCACATTTAACGCGCCAGCTTATTACTCCGCTCCATCTGCACCGTGGAATGTTGTGGTGGGCGATATCAACCAGGATGGATTCCTGGACTTGGCGGTGGCCGCGGATGATAGCACGGATGTCACCATTCTTCAGGGCAACGGCGATGGCACCTTCAAGCCGGCTATCTTCGCCAACACCGGAGGTAGCCAGGTTGGCTCGGTAGCCATCGGCGATTTTAACGGAGACGGATTTCCCGACCTGGCGACGACCAGCGCTCCGGATAATGCGGTTTATGTCCTGCTTAATAAAAAGACCGCGATCCCCAGCTTCCAGACAGCTGTGAAGTACACCATGAACACCGGCCCGTACTACCTGACCATTGGCGACTTCAATCGCGATGGCAAGGTCGACATCATCTCCGCCAACAACGGTAACAATACCGTTGGTTTAATACTCGGCACAGGCGGCGGTGCCTTTGGTGCGGCGACCTACTATACGGTGGGCGGTGGCGCCATTTTTGCCACTGAAGGAGATATCAATGGCGACGACCAGGTGGATCTAACCGCCGTAACCGACAACGGCCTGAGCGTGCTGCTGTCTGGTCAGTCGGAGCAGGCTTCCATCTCCAACGTTGCCTTCTTTGGCTGCGGGGCGCAATCGGTAACCGCCACCTATGACGGTGACTCGAACTATGGCATGAGCACTTCGAGTGCGCTGACCTTTACTCCCGCCAAGCAGAAGACCACTCTGACTCTCACGGCCGTGCCGGCGAATGGCGTTACTGGCCAGCAGATCACCCTGCAGGCCACACTCTCTCCATACAACTACGGTACGTTGACGTCGACTAACGGAGAAACGGTTACCTTCACGAATAATGGCATCAACATCGGCTCGGCGGCACTCTCGAGCGGTGTTGCGGTGCTGAATGTAACCCTTCCCTTCAACACCAACGACTCCTTCCAGGCAGCGTATGGAGGTGACTGCGCCTTCATAGCCAGTAGCAGTAACAAAGTGAAAGGTTCGACTTTGCTCTCGTCGACCCTTACCTGGCCCAACCCGGCGCCCATCACCTACGGTACGCCGCTAAGCGGCACACAGTTGAATGCGACCGATAATGCTCCTGGCGGGGGTACGTTCGTCTATAGTCCGGCCGCACCCACGGTTCTTCCCGCGGGAACCTCTACGCTGTCCGTAACCTTCACCCCGAACAACGGGTCCTACGGAGTTGAGACGGCAACGGTACCGATCACCGTCGGTCAGGCGCAAACGGTCATCACTTGGCCGATCCCCACTCCGATCACCTATGGGACACCGCTGAGCGGCTTCCAGCTGGATGCCACTGCATCGTCCGGCGTGGTTTCGGTTCCGCTAAACACCTACTACAACGTTTCCGGTATCTATGATCCCGGTTCCGTCTACGGCACGGGCGGGTTCGACAACGATGGATACTCCTACTCCACCGCCACGCTCGGCTCAACCGTGGTTTGGAACGGAATGACCTTTAACATAGGTCCGGCCGATGCGCCGGACGCGGTCTCCAATGAAACGATTCTCCTGCCCCAGGGCAACTTCACCAATCTGTATATGCTCGGGGCGATGGTCAATAACATCGGCGCCGGTCAGACCTTCATCGTCACTTACACCGACAACTCGACCCTGACGTTTAATCAAAATATGAGTGACTGGTTCAACGCTGCCGGGTGGTCAGGTGAGTCGGTCATCAATTGCAGCGAGCAGCGGAACTACAGCGACGGTACCAACCACTCCATCCAGCCGGATTCGGTTTGCGTCTACGGCTATCAAATTCCGCTCAATGCCAACAAGACGGTTAAGAGCGTCCAACTGCCGGGTACACGGAACATCGTGATGCTGTCGATGAACCTCACTACTCCGGCCATACCGGGCACATTTGTCTACACGCCGCCGGCCGGTACGGTCGAACCGGTGGGTACTGACACCCTATCGGTGACCTTCACGCCGACTGACACCACCGATTACAAGCCGGCCACGGCCACGGTGCCGCTGGTGGTTGAAAACGCGCCTACCCCCATTGTCACGCCGACAATTTCGTGGCCGAGCCCGGCGCCCATTCCCTATGGCACTCTTTTGGGCCCCACCCAACTTGATGCGGTAGCCATGGGCACGCCAAGGCCGACTCCGGTGATCCCTACCAGTCAATTGGATGTGATCTCAACGTCTACCGACGGTACACCCTATAACCAACCGGGCCTTGATAACATTTCCGGCGACCCCTATCAGGGCGACACCTATTCCTACAAGCAGTTGGGCAACGGCTCGGTCTCCTTCGGAGGCACCACCTATACCCTGGGACAACCAACCGTTCCCAACGCCATCACCAGCGGAGCGGTCTACACGCTGCCGTCCCAGGGCAACTACTCCACTGTCTACCTCATTGGAACTGCGATTACCACCGGGCAGACCAAGCAACCCTTCATCCTCACCTACACGACTGGAAAAGCAGTCACTGAGACCCTCGACATGAGTTCGTGGGCGCAGTCGGCGGGCTACGCAGACGAGACCATTGTCGCGGCCACACCCTATGCGAACACCCAGGGTGGCGGGCAGGTATCCGCGCCCGCCGGCGGAGCCTTTAACCTCTACGGTTATCAGCTTACCGCCGATCCCACCAGAACCCTGGTCAGCGTCAGCGTTCCGAATAACCGGAATGTCGTAATCATGGCGCTCGGCTTTGGCACCAATACCCAGGTCGTTGTGCCTGGCACCTACGTGTACAACCCCGCCGCAGGCTCTCTGCCTCCGCTCTCGGTTGGAACCCATACGCTGAACGTAGACTTCACGCCATCTAACACGGGTGCCTACACAGACGCGTCTGGCAGCACGACGATTGTCGTAACCAAGGCGACGCCAATCCTCACCTGGCCGACCCCGGCAGCGATTTCGACCACAACGCCACTGAGCGGCACGCAGCTCGATGCCACCGTAACGTTCCAGGGCTCGACTCTTCCTGGAACATACTTCTACACGATTCCACCCGGCAAGACGGACGCTCACAACCAGACCCTCACTGCCGGCACACATACGTTGCAGGTAGTCTTTACACCCAACGACACGGTTGATTTCAACAGCATCACGGCAACTGTACAGATTGTGGTGGGTGCCACAGGTTCAACCGGAATCAGCGGAGCGCAGATATTTTCCACCGGTGACTGCTGTTTCTTTAGCCAGCCAACCCCGTACACGATTACGGTGACGGGAACTACCGCCCCTCCCACCGGAACGGTCAATGTAGTGTTCAATGGTCAGACGGTCGGCACCGGCACCCTCACAACCGGATCGGGTGCGACTTCGTCCGTATCTCTCTTGGTGAGCAGCCTTTACTTCGCTCCCGGAAACAACGCCGTAACGCTGAACTACCTGGGAGACGACACCTACTTCCCAATCAGTACCTCAGCCAACATCGTCTTACGCAATCCGGCGATCTCCGCGAACCCCGCGGCTACGCCGGGTGGTAACTCAACCATCGAGATCCCGTTCGCCTACGTTGTGACCGGGACCGCTGTCTTCAATTTCAACCCGGCAAACGGCGGCACGTCCGACTTTAGCAATATCAGTAGCCCCGAGCTCCCCAGCTGCCAATCGGGAGTGCAGGAAATCGCGGGTACCGTTTGCACCTTAAGTGTTGCCTTCACACCCAACTTGCCCGGCATCCGCAAAGGTGTGGTCGAGGTTGACTTCACTCCTGCCACAGGTCCGGCGGAGCCGACGCTCTACCTGTTCCTCTCCGGGTTGGGCAGTGCGGCGCAGGCATCATTGAGCAGTGCCACTCAGCTGGTACTCAATTCAAGCCTGAATCAACCGCAGAGCATTACCTTTGATCCCACGGCATACCAGAACCCGCTTCTCTACGTGGCAAACAGCATGGCGGGGCAGATCGATACGCTTCTGCCGTCTGGCGGCTCGTTGACCCAATGGAATCCGGCCAACACCACGAATCTGCAGTATCCAACCGAATTGGTCTTCGACGCATTCGACAATCTGGTGGTGGTGGATGCGAATGCTGCGAAGGTCTTTAAGTTCAATCCGGCACTCGTCGAATCGACGCTGGGCACGGGGTCGTTCACGCTCGGTGTTCCCACTACGGCCAGAGTCGACTTTGCCGGCAACTTCTACGTCGCCGATGGAGGCAACACCCCAAGGATCATTAAGATCCCCGGGGAGACGGCCGACACAGTGTACGTTCCCACGCAGCTAAACCTCGGCAGCTTCAGCGTGAGCTTCCCGCAAGCGTTGGCTGTCGATAACACGGGCAACAACCTTTACATCGGCGACGGAAGTCTGAACGAAATCCTGGAGGTTGGTCTCAACGGCACAGGCACTTCGCTGGTTTCGATTTCGCCCTGCGCTACCGGTGTCAACTGCACGCTGAATGGCCCCGCGGGCTTCGCGTTCGATCCCGACGGCGATATGTTCATCACCGATGGCAACGCTCGCGTCCTCATGGTGCCGGCCAGCCATTCGGCGAGTAGTCCCACCATCCAACTGCCGGTGACCGGCTTGGTCAACCCCTCGGGTGTAACCCTCGACGGCCCCGGCAACGTCTATATCACTGATCTGATCGGAACCGTTACCAAACTGCTGGTGAATACAGGGGCGATGAAAATCACCACCTTTAACACATCGCAAACAACTACGGTTACGAACACGGGCAATCTGAATCTGACCATCTCGTCGTATACGTTCGCGAGTGGAACGAACAGCGCCTACTCCGAAACCAACACGTGCGGCTCCCCGATCGCACCGGGCGGGACTTGCACCATCACCGTCAAATACTCGAAGCTGGGCGGGGTGGGAACCGATACGCTGACCCTGGGCACCAACGCCTTCACCGGCGGCGGCGCGGTCACGATCCAACTCAGCCACTAAACGACAAGGAAGAGCCGTGCTCGATGAGAGCACGGCTCTTTTCTTTCAACAGGACCTGAATAAAGAAACCGCAGATCTCTCCACTCCGCTACGCTCCGGTCGAGATGACAACTCTTCTTGTACGAACGAATTTGTCATCTCGACCGGAGCGTAGCGGAGTGGAGAGATCTGCGGTTTCTCTCATCCCTCAAAAGTGCCTACAGTTCAAATTTGTTTTCTGACATGCCGATCACATTGGTCTCCAAGGCGAAGAGGCAACCTCCAAATCGCTCCCAGTGGCCGCACTCCGGCAAAGCCGAGGTCACGTAAAGCACATTGCCATGTGGGCCGCCGAAGGTGCAGTTGGTAGGTCTGCTGACCGGCATTTCAATGACTCGGTCGACCTTTCCATCGGGCGCCACGCGCACGATGCAACTCCCTCCGTAACGGCAATTCCAAAGATAGCCGTCTGCGTCCATGGCTGAACCGTCAGGCATGCCGCGCTCGAAGCCGGAGAAGAAAGGCTGCTCCGCGCGGATGGTTCTGGTGGCCAGGTCGTATTCGTAGGACCAGATGCAATTCCTCAACGTATCGCCGAAATAAAACCTGGACCGATCCGGACTCCACACCAGGGTATTTGAGATACCCAGATCGCGGCGCCATTCCGATGCCGCACCAGTCCCGTCGACGCGGTAGAGCACCCCATCTCCCGCGCCGTCTTTACCGGGGGAGCCATCTTCCTTCACATTGTTGCGCATCGACCCCAGCCAGAGAACGCCGCCCGGATCCACGCCTGCGTCGTTGCAGCGGACATGAGGCCAGCCAGGAAGAGCAAACAGGGGCGTGTGCGGCGCGTCGCCGTCCGGTTTCCATAGAGCGATCCCGGAACCCAGTGCCAGGGCCAACGTGTCTCCATGGCTGGTTTCCATGACGCAGGTAACGGGTTCAGAAAAGAACCACGTCTTAACAGCGCTACTCTGCAATCGATAACGGTGGACGAGAAATCGGTTGATATCCGTCCAATAGATGCATTCGGTATCCTGCTCCCACAGCACCCCTTCGCCGCAGACGTCTCCGGTCGCAGCGATACAGATTGGTTCTTCGATCTTCAAATTGCTCAGTGTCGTCCTCCCTGGCTTGCGGCCTCAACAATACTAGGCATTTAAGAATTGGTTGGCAAAAATGTCGCCACTGCCGCGCTGAACGCGGGCATGCGGAGGATCAGCCGTCCTTTGTGCGCCGGAAGAGATTCCTGCTTCGCCGGCCTCCAGGTGCCTCTCGATGTCACCTCGGCTCCGCCCAGCGTGATCCCTGTTTTCGCATCCACCGCCGGACCTTTCAGCCGGATGACGGAAGCTTCCCGGGCTTCACTAGCGAAGTCCAGGTGCAGGACAGAAGCCACACCGCCCTTATTAATCAAGGCGAGCACTATTGCGCCTTCCTTCGACCGGGTGGCGTAGGCCTTGATCGCAGCTGCATTCGTATCGACCTTGACCGGTAGCAGGTCGCCGTGGCCAGCCAGGGAGAAGGCAAGCATTCCGTAGTACTCCGGCCTCGCCGTGTAATGTCTCTGTTCATCATCGCCAATAGGCGAGTAGGAGCTGATAAAGCCGAGTTGATTGACACCCGTTTCCATGTTGACTCCCGAGCAGCCGTTGGATGCGAGGGTGAACATGTAGTCGAGCACCCATAGCGCGCCTGCCATGGTGTCGCTCACCCCGGGCCTTCCGCCGCCGGAGAAGGAATTCACCTCGCAGATGCGATACGGACGGCCGCAGCTTTGCGATGCTGCTCTTAACTGGTCAAGCTCGGGCTGCAGCTTGGCATCGATGCCCAGCAACTTCTCAATCGTGCTGCCCGGGTTTTGCCCTTCCCGGTAGTAATGATGCGTGAGCAGAACGGCATCTTTGCCCTCATCGGCGGCAAACCGGGTTACCCAATCTGTCTTGCCCGCAACGTCAGGACCCGCCAGTGGAATACCCGGAAGCTGCGCGCGAAGAGCCGTTTTGTAACGGCGGTAATCGGCAAGCCATTGCTCGTAGCCGTACCCCGAGGGGCGGTGCTTTTCCCGGGAAAACAGATCAGGCTCGTTTCCAATCTCGAAGGCCAGCAATCGCTCCCCGGCGATCGCCGTTACCGCCCTCGCCTCCGCGACCGCTTCCGCCTCGGACCCGCTGCCCAGGTCCAATGCCCAGATCAATTTCCATCCGGTCGCCTGCAGAAAGCCGCCCAGCTCCTGCAGAGCGGCATCATCGACCACGGTTCCATAGGGACTGGAGACCGCTGGGGCCGCCGCCCCGTAGTGCGCATAGTCCGCGGTGTTCCCACCCACCCGGACCACGCCGCGCGCACCCAGTGTTCGCACCAACTGGACATAAACGCTATTCGCACCGCTCATCAAGCCAGGCCGGGCTATCGAAGAAATCTCATAGCCCAGTCCCATGAAATCCGGCGAGATCGTATGCAGCGAAGCGCCGCGGCCTACCGTAACGCCCACAATCGGCTCCTGAGCGGAGGCGGGTGTCCCTAAGGCAGCGGCAGCAAGCGCGCTCCTGGTTATGAACTCGCGACGATTCATGCGACTCGAGTATAAAGACAGGGCTCTCCCTGTTGCCGAGTCAACCAGAAAAACTGCCTCATGTTGTCTGACCAGTGGCCTATGGCTACAACTACCGGGGTCTGTTCTGCAACCCCCGTAAGCTGCCAGAATTGGCCATGGCAAACAACCTGGCCGGTTCACGAACACAGGAGCACACTGCCCTGCAGCGCATGCTTGGCCGGGGCAGGTTTATCTCTCTTGCCGTGCTGCTTGGTTTGCTGGCGGTGTGCCTGGCGTTTTCGTGGACCACCCGTGGCGCCATGGCCCACCTGTCTTTCCTCAGAGGCCAACCAGGGCAGCCTGCGCCATCCAGCCCGACCACCATCGTCGACATGCATCCCTGGCAAATTGCCCAGGCGCTGGCACCGCTTGCCGTCAGCAGGGAAGAGGAGGAGTTCGCGCACGAAGCCGAACGACTGGCCGATCACGAGGTGAACCAGGCTTTTGCCGTGGCCTTGCGTCAGGCCGGCACACAGCATCTCGCGCCCACCGGGGAAGCGATTGAGCTAACCCGAAAGGTGGCACAACTGCAGGACATGGCGAAAGAGGACCAGGCCCAGGTGCGGAGCTTAACCGCTAGCACCACTGCCGGGGCCGCTGCCAGTGATGACCTGAAAATCGCCCAGGCACAGCTTGCCCTTGATCAGGATGAGTTGAACGACGCCCAGCAGGATCTCGCAAGGGCATCCGGCGATGTGCGCGCCAGAATCCAGCAGGAGCTTGCGGCGCACGAAGCGGCCGTGAGCAAGGTGAATGCCCAGTCCGGCAGCAACAGCCAGATAGCTGTTCTTTCGACTCGGCAATATGGCACATTGGCCCATCGCGTGCAAGCATGGTTCAGCCAACGCAGCCGCTACCAGTTGATCCAGCAGGCCATGCAGCAGGCGCACGTGGACGCAGCCAATCTGACTGCGCAGCACAACGCTCTCGAAGCGCAAGCCAATGCCAGCTCGGATGCTGCTGCTGCCAATTCCTCCAGGCCCGACGCGGCAAAGCTTGCCAGTTTGCAACTTAGAAGGGAACAGCGCCAGCTCCTCAGCCTCTACGACGACCGCATCCAGACCCAGCAGCAGCTGGCGGGAGTCTACAGCAAGTGGGGAGACCAGGTGCAGCTGCAGCATCGCATCGTGACCCACCTGGGTCTGCGCTCCCTGGCGACGGTAGCGTTTATCTTGATTTGCGTCATCCTCCTGGAATTCGCCGGAACCGCAATGTTGGAGCGTCATGCGTTGAACGGTCTTACTTTTGATCGTCGGCGGATACAGACTCTGCATACCATCCTGCGGCTCAGCACGCAGCTGATTGGCGTGCTGTGTGTTTTGCTGGTGACGTTCGGCGTACCCAGCCAGATTTCGACCATCCTCGGCCTCGCCACGGCGGGCCTGACGGTCGCCTTGCAAAGCTTCATCCTTGCTTTCTTCGGCTGGTTTATTCTCATGGGCAAAAATGGAATCCGTGTAGGTGACTGGGTGGAGATCAATGGCGTGGCCGGCGAGGTGATCGAGATCAATCTGTTCCGCACCACGATCCTGGAAAACAGTGCCTGGGCGGACAAGGGTCACCCGACGGGACGCCGTGCCACCTTTATCAACAACTTCGCTGTTTCCGGACAGTTCTTCAACTTCTCCACGGTAGGCCAATGGATGTGGGACGAAATCTCGGTAAGTCTACCGTCGTCGGCGGAAACCTACGCCAAGGTAGCGCTCATTCACAAAGCAGTCATCGAGGAGACAGAGACGGATGCCCGGCTTGCGGAGCAGGAGTGGAAGCGCGTCCCGCGACACAGCGGCATGAGTCATGCGAGTGCAAGCTCGTCGGTAAACATGCGTCCTTCCGGCGCCGGAGTCGAAGTCCTGATACGTTACGTCACCCGCGCTTCGGACCGCCTCAAGGTACGCAACCGGCTGTACGACCGGGTGATCGACGTGCTGCACAATCCGCCGGTAGTGATCACCTCATCGCAGCCGTCGAAACTGACGACTGCGGTGTTGGCCGCTAAGGACGCGTCAGACCTCGAGCCCAGTAAGCGACACAGCATGTACACCTAGTTCCTACCGGTGCCGCGAGTCCGAAACACTTCCATACGAGTTGGCGGTTCAATGGACTGTCCAGGTTTTTTTTCGACAGAGCAGGCCCAGTTGACGCCGCAAAATGGCGCCCTCCAAACCCCAAAACCTTGCCTCTTCACATCCGCATCCAAGTCTATGATCGATGCGATCGTGAAATGAGGAAAACAGTATGGCGAACAATCGCGGCGTAGTGTACGAGGGTCCAGGCAAGGTAGAGATTCATAACATCGACTATCCGGTCTTTAAGGATCCCCAGGGCAAGTCCATCGAGCACGGCGTCATCCTGAAGGTCGTGTCCACCAATATCTGCGGATCAGACCAGCACATGGTGCGCGGCCGCACTACCGCTCCAAAAGGAATCGTTCTCGGACACGAGATCCTGGGCGAAGTCATCGAGAAGGGCAAGGATGTTCTCTTCATCGACGTTGGCGATCTGGTGTCGGTTCCATTCAATGTGGCTTGTGGACGCTGTCGCGCCTGCCGCGAGCGCAACACCGGAGTTTGCCTCAACGTAAATAAGCAACAGCCTGGTGGCGCGTACGGGTACGTCGACATGGGTGGATGGGTGGGTGGCCAGGCTGATTACGTGCTGGTTCCATTTGCCGATTTCAACCTGCTCAAGTTCCGTGACAAAGATCAGGCCATGGATAAGATCCGCGATCTCACCATGCTCTCCGACATCCTGCCCACCGGCTTCCATGGCGCGAAGACGGCTGGTGTGGGTGTCGGCTCGACCGTTTATGTGGCCGGAGCGGGCCCGGTAGGCATGGCTGCTGCGGCATCCTCCCAGATTCTGGGCGCGGCCGTCGTGATCGTGGGCGACCGCAACAAGGAACGCCTGGCGCATGCCAAGAAGATGGGTTTTGAGACCATCGACATCTCGCAGAGCGAGAGCCTCGCTGACCAGATCGCGGCCATTGTTGGGGAACCGGTGGTGGATGCCGGTATCGATGCCGTCGGGTTCGAGGCCAGCGGCCACGGATCGGCCGACGAACCCGCCCCCGCCGGTGTCTTGAACTCGCTCATGGAAGTGGTGTTTGTAGCCGGCGGCGTAGGCATTCCGGGACTGTACGTAGTTCACGATCCGGGTGCGCCGAATGACGACTCCAAGCACGGCATTCTCAAGGTTCGGTTTGGAAAAGGCTGGTCGAGGTCACTGCACTTCCATACCGGGCAAGCGCCGGTGTTGCAATACAATCGGCAACTCATGCAGGCCATTCTGCATGATCGCTTGCCCATTGCGAAGATCGTGAACGCAACCATCATCTCGCTCGATGAAGCCCCCAAGGGTTATCAGGACTTTGACAAGGGCGCGGCGAAGAAGTTCGTTATCGATCCTCACGGCATATTGCACAAGAAAGCAGCCTAGGACGATCTCCGGCTGGGGATCAGGGAGCGCGGTTGCGCTCCCTTCCTTTTTTGCTGGCTGGCCCGCATCCTTCTCTCGTAAAACAAAGTCGCTGGTGCAGAAACCCTTTCCGTAGCAAGCCGCATCTGAAGTTGATGGCGGTGTTCAACCTGCCCATCCATTCGGTAACCTCAACGGTTTCCCTACCCGAGTGTTCCGCAGATCAACAGCCAGAAGGAGGGGATCGGCCAGATCCCTATATCCAGGTCTCCCTGCGTGAAATTGAGTCATCGCTAGAAGAATCGAACCTATCGCAAGATGGGGAACGCTCACCGGCGATCGTGCGAAGCCCTATGTAACCATTCTGAGAGAAGGCCAGTATGTATCAGGTGTTGTTCTATATCTGCAAAAACCCACGCAAATTAGCGGCACAATCGGCCAGAAGGGTCGCAAGCAGCATGTTTCTGCTGGCGATTGCCTCCGGTCCCGCATACGCGCAGTTTCGCGCATCCATTCAGGGAACGGTAACCGATCAAACAGGTGCAGTCATCCCCGGAGCCACCCTCACGCTAACCGACCTCGGCACCGCCAAAGTGTCTACCAGCACCAGCGACGGCAATGGTCTTTATAACTTCAATGCCTTGCCACCCGATGCATTTTCGATGGTGGTCAACATGAGCGGCTTCAAAAAGAAAACTCTGGATCACCTGCAATTGATCCCGGAACAGGCGAATGCAGTCAATGTGCAACTGGAGCTGGGAGACTCAACCCAGACCGTGACCGTCTCGGGAGAGGAACAACCTGCTCTGGATACCGAAACCGCATCGATCCACGGCGTAGTGAGCAGCAACGAGATACAGCACCTGCCGTCATTTGGACGCGATGTGTTCCAGCTTAGCCAGCTTGCACCCGGATCCTTTGGAGATGGAGCACAGGCCGCCGGCGGCGGAACCAACAACTTACCGGGCTCGCAGGTCGGCGGCAGCGGCGCTACGGACGGAATCTTCAAAACCGAGAATGGCCCCCAGATCATCGCCAACGGCGGACAGAACAACGCCAATGGAATCACCATCGATGGCATCAGCACGGCCAGCGCCGTGTGGGGAGGCACCACCGTCATCACGCCAAGCGAAGATTCTGTGGGCGACGTCAAGATCGTTTCCAACAGCTACGATGCAGAGAGCGGCCGTTTCAGTGGAGCGCAAATCCAGGTAACATCCAAGGCGGGAACTAATGACTTTCATGGCAGCGCCTTCATCAAGGCAGACCGTCCTGGCCTGAACGCGTATCAACGTTACAACGGCCCTAACTCAGCCCTTCCCGGCACAGTCGGGCAACGAGGCCTGCTTCGGGATGAGGGCCGCTTCAACCAGATCGGGGGCAGTTTGGGCGGCCCCATCTGGAAGAACAGGGTCTTTGCCTTCTTCGCCTACGAAACACTGCGTAACAACACCTCGAACACCGCTGTCGGATGGTATGACACCGCTGCATTCGACAAGCAAGCGCCCAGCGGCAGCATTGCCTCCACCTTCCTGACTTTCCCCGGAGCCGGGGTCGCGTCGCAAGGACAGATCAGCGCCAACTGCGCGAACATCGGCCTGGTGGAAGGCACCAATTGCGCCACCATTGCGGGTCAGGGGCTCGATATCGGCTCTCCGCTCAAGAGCGGCTTGCATACGCAGGATCTCACTTACAAAAGCAGTGGGAATCCCGGCGTTGGTTCCGGTCTCGATGGAATCGCGGATATTGGCGAATACACCACTCTGAATCCCGCCCAAATTACGGAGCAGCAATACAACGGACGGCTGGATGCGGACGCAACCAAAAACGACCGGGTTACCTTCACCATTTATTGGGTGCCGGTTAGCAGTACCACTTACAACGGGCCGGTACGCGCTTACAATCTTTATCACCACACGGCGATCAACGACGCCTTCGCGGGCATTTGGAACCACACTTTCTCGCCCAGCTTGCTGAACGAAGCGCGTGTAAATGCCGCGGGATGGCGCTGGAACGAGATCAATAGCAATCCCCAGGAGCCGTTCGGCTTACCCCAGTCGAACATCACCTCGATCGGCACGTTGAACTCGTCTGCGCCGGCGACGACCTTTTACTTTTTCGGTGCGCCCGGACCAAGTGTCTTCAACCAATGGACCTATAGTTACCAGGATGTCGCGACTAAAGTCGCCGGACGGCATACGGTGAAGTTTGGTGGCGGAGTTACCCGGCTCTACTACCTGGATGAAAACCCTTCTGCAGCCCGGCCGCAGTTCACCTTTTACAACGTGTGGGACTTTCTGAACGACGCCCCTGAACTTGAATCGGGAACTTTCAATCCACTGACCGGCACCCCGACCGCCAACAGAGAGGATATTCGTACCGATCTTTACGGATTTTTTGTACAGGACGACTACAAGATTCGGCCTAATCTCACTCTCAACCTGGGCGTGCGCTACTCCTACTTCGGACCGATTTCTTCCAAGCAGAACAACCTGAACGTGGTGGAACTGGGCAGCGGCGCCGATACCTTCACCAACCTGCGGGTTCGCAGGGGTGGCAATTTGTATCAGGCGCAGAAGGGGAACTTCGGCCCCCAGGTCGGCTTTGCCTGGAGCCCGATACGCGATCAGGGCAAGCTCGTGCTGCGTGGGGGTTTCGGCATGAACTACAACCAGGAAGAACTTGCCATTGCCGCCAACGGTGGGAATAATCCGCCGTCTGTGACCAACCCCAACTTTACCAGCGTCTCACCCACACAAATCAACCCCTCCATCCGCTATGCCATCCCCAGCGATGCGCATTCTCTTTTTGGATATCCATCCAACCCGAATACCATCGTGAGCTTTAACGCCAACAATTTGCCCACTACCGGTTCCATCGGCGTTACCGGTTACCCCTCCAATGTTTCCACCGCCTACACCTATCACTATTCGTTAGACACCCAGTACGACTTGGGCAGGCAATGGATCGCGACCCTTGGCTACCAGGGAAGCAGAGGGCATCACATCATCCACCAGTACAACGCCAATGTGCTGGGCGCGGTATATGGACAGCCGCTCAATCCCAGCGTCAACAGCGTCGACTTCTACAACAATGAGGGTATCTCTAACTACGGCGCCATGCTAGCGGGCCTGAAACACCAGTTCTCACACTCGTTCCTTCTGGATACGCAATATACCTGGTCGAAGAGCATGGATGACGGTTCGCAACCCTACTACGAAGATCCATATCCCTACAATCCACACCTGGCCTATGGCCGTTCGGATTACAACGTGGGGCAGGCCTTCAAGATTTACGGTCTGTGGCAGCCGCTGCTCTTTAGTGGCAACAGGTTGCTCGAAAAGGTCGCTGGAGGCTGGTCCATCAGCGGCATTTTCAACCTGCACAGTGGTTTTCCCTGGACGCCGACTTACAGCAATATCGCCAACGGAAGTCTCTATTACCAGGGCAGCGGCTATGGTACGCTGCGTCCCGCCGCTTATAAAGGGGGTGCAGGCAGTAAGCAGAGCAATAATGCCTTCAAAACCGGGGCCGGCATTGGCGGTACTTACAACACGAACTATCCTTTAGGATCGCTCCAGTACTTTACCGTACCCACTTACACGCCGGTCACGGGACCGATCCCGCAAGTGTTCGGCCCTCCCCAGGATCCAGGCGTGGCGCGTAACTTCCTGACTGGGCCCAACTACAGAGATGTTGACGCTACCTTAGGCAAGGCATTCGGTATTCCCAAGCTTCCGGTATTAGGCGAGAATGCCAAGTTCGAGGTCCGCGTGGATGCCTTCAACGTTTTCAATAACCTTAATTTCAACTCAGGCAGCATTACGACTAGCATCAGCAACGATGGCATCACCAGCAATCCAAACTTCGGTCAGGCGACCAGTGCACTCGGCTCGCGAACACTTGATCTGCAGGCGCGCTTTAGCTTCTGACCCTGGGCGGGTGCGTCTTACCCGGCGCGCCCGCGTTTTCACAGGAAAGGAAACAGCAGGTCCCTCGTCTTCTCACGCAGACTCTAGGGAGCAATCATGCTGCGATCCAGATTCATTGCTTCCGTTATCTTGGCAAGCGGCCTCCTTGGGGTTGTGACCGCCGAGGCACAAGAGCAGATCCAAATTGATGCGCGCGCGCAAA
Source organism: Acidobacteriaceae bacterium (assembly GCA_049522955.1). Lineage (GTDB taxonomy): Bacteria > Acidobacteriota > Terriglobia > Terriglobales > Acidobacteriaceae > PALSA-350. Next base: position 3,181 of record JBEKNJ010000058.1, on the reverse strand, counting down.
CCAAGCCCTTCCCGCATTTCTGGGAACAGATGTTTGGCTCGGGACGCGCAATCCTAACCCTGCGCGATAGCTACCGGGACGACCTCATCGCCGTCAAGCAGATCACCGATTTCAAATACGTCCGCTTCCACGCCATCCTGCACGACGAGGTCGGTGTTTACGACGAGGACCAACACGGAAATCCCGTCTACAATTTCTCTTATGTCGATCAGATCTATGATGGCCTGTTGAAGAACGGTGTCCGTCCGGTGGTCGAAATAAGCTTCATGCCAAAGAAGCTGGCCTTCAATCCAGACGCCCTCCACCCCTTCTGGTACAAGCCGAATGTCTCGCCGCCGAAAAGTCTCGAAGCCTGGGATGCTCTGATGACGCATTTCGCCCAACACCTGGTCGAACGTTACGGCATCGACGAGGTTTCGCAATGGTACTTCGAAGTCTGGAATGAGCCGAACATCGATTTTTGGGGCGGCATCCCACGCAAAGGGTCGTACTTCGAACTTTACGCGCACACCGCCCGTGCTTTAAAAGCAGTGAACCCACGTCTGCGTGTAGGCGGCCCGGCAACCGCAGCCGCCGCCTGGGTCAATGATTTTCTAAAATACGATGCGGTCAATCATGTCCCGGTTGATTTTGTGTCATCGCACGGTTACGCGGATGACACCGTAGAGAATCTCTTTCATAGCGACGAAAACGTACCCATGGACGACCGTGTGTGCCGGGCTATCACAAAGGTGAGAGGGCAGATCAAGGCCTCTTCGATGCCCAACCTGCCCTTGCTTTGGACAGAGTGGAACGTGCAGGGTATGGATGAATCGCGAGACACGACCTTCGTCGGGCCGGCCCTGGCCAACACCGTGAGGGAATGCGATGGCGACGTCACCTTCATGTCGTTCTGGACCTTCTCCGACGTCTTTGAAGAAGGCGGCCCGATTGCGCAGCCGTTCGAGGGCGCATTTGGGCTGCGCGCCAAGGGGGGCATCAACAAACCGAGTTATTACGCTTTCGCACTGCTGCACCAGCTCGGCAATCAGCGCATGGCCAGCCCATCAAAAAATGTAATCGTCACAGCCGACGGAAGCGGCCTGGTGATCGCCGCATGGAATCTGGTTGATCCCGGCCAGCATGCCGCCGCCCGCAAAATAGAGCTGACGTTTCACAATATCCCCCCGGACGCAGGTGTGGCTCTGCAGCGTGTGGACAATGAGCACGGCAACGTATTGCCTAAGTACGCTGCCATGGGTAAGCCGCTCGATCCGAGCCCACTTCAAGTGCAGCAGCTCAATCGCGAAACTGCGCTTCCGCCGCCGGAGCGTACCCACCTCACCGATGGCAAGCTCCAGCTCGAACTGGAACCAAACGCCCTGGTGCTGGTCAATGTAGATCGTTGACGTGCAACAGCTACTTAGCCGTCCACCCACCATCGATCAATATATCGGTGCCGGTGATAAACCCAGCGAGTTCCGAGCACAGATAGCAAGCCAGGGCACCGATCTCTTCCACCTTGCCCCATCGTCCAACGGGCACGTTGGCCAGAAACTGCGCGCTGGCCGCCGGATCGTTCATGATAGCGGCGTTGATGTCCGTGCCTACCGGGCCTGGGCTGATGCCATTGACGGTAATTCCTTCTGTCGCAAGTTCCAGTGCCAGGGCCCGTGTAAGCCCGAGCAGCGACGCCTTCGCTGAGGAATAAGCAGTGCGCTGGGGCAGCGAAATGTGGCTCATGATCGAAGTCATGTTGAGTACACGGCCATACCCGGTGCCCTTCATCCCGGGCACGAAAGCGCGGCACATAAGAAAAGTGGAAATCAAACTGGAGTCGATGACGCTGCGAAACTCCTCCAATGAATAATCAACCAGATTCTTGCGAATATTCGTTCCCGCGTTATTGATCAGAATCTGCGCCGGGCCGAACCGCTCAAGGACCCCGCTGGCAACCGCAGCCACATCCGCTTCCCGGGTTACATCGCCCACAAATACGGCCGCCGTTCCACCCCGCCTGGCGATCGCATCGCGAACCGACTCTAGTTTCTCCGCGTCGCGCGCCACCAGCGCGACTTGCGCGCCCGCCTCAGACAGCGCCTCGGCCATCGACTTACCCAGGCCACGGCTTCCCCCCGTGATCACGGCTGTACGGCCCGACAGATCGATCTTCATCTCCACCGCCTTCCCCTGCTGGCAAGATCATACCTCTCGCAATGCAAGTGTTCTTGCTGGTAACCTGACCGGGCGGATTTTCCCCGCGCCAAGAGGGCCTGCGCATGAAGGCGAGTCGAACGCGGTACAGCATTGTCGCCCTGGCCATCGGGCTCGCCATCCTCTCCTACGTGCAGCGGGTTGCCATTTCCCAGGCCGCCGGGCCCATCTCCCATGACCTGCACCTCAACAAGGCACAAATGGGGCTGGTCTTTGGCGCCTTCGGTCTCTCCTACGCCCTGTTTGAGATCCCCATCGGGCTTTTAGGCGATAAGATCGGCGTCCGCCGCGTCTTGCTGCAGATCGTTCTGGGTTGGTCGGTTTTCACCGCTCTGACCGGAGCGGCCTGGAACGTCGTGTCTCTCTGGGTCATCCGCTTCCTGTTCGGAGCCGGCGAAGCGGGATGCTTTCCTATCCTCACCCGCATGCTCAGTATGTGGCTGCCGGCCCGCGAACGCGTGACCGCGCAAGCCATGCTATGGGCGTTCGCCCGCTGGGGGGGAGCCGTAACACCACCGCTGGTCCTGGCCTGTATCGGTCTGATTGGCTGGAGGTTTTCTTTTGTCGCCTTTGCCTCCCTCGGGCTGGTGTGGTGCGCGATCTTCTGGTTTTGGTTCAAGGACAATCCTCGGCAGCACACCTCGGTGAATGATGCCGAAAAGGAACTGCTCGAGAACTCGCGGGTCATGATGACCCACCACGAGGGGCAAAAAAAATGGCTGTCTCTGCTGCTCACACCAGAAGTCATGATTCTTTGCCTGCAATACTTCTGCGTTTCCTTTACCTGGTATTTCTACATCACCTGGCTGCCTACATATCTGCGTGAAGGGCGAGGGCTGACCGCGAGTCACGCCGCGAACCTGTCCGTGCTTCCCCTGCTTTTCGGGGGCGTCGGTTCACTCCTCACCAGTCTCGCTCCAGTGCGTCTGCCGCGCCGCAGGATCGCCTTCTTCGGCCTGCTTGGTACGTCGCTGCTGCTGTTTGTATT
>JBEKNJ010000057.1:0-44598 GCA_049522955.1 Acidobacteriaceae bacterium | reverse complement strand
GTTCATTCCGACCAGTTGAGAGGAGAAATGCCGGAAACCCTCTACCAGCTGGGAAAAGCTTCGGCTATGGACGGAGACGATACGATGGCGCAAAAGTTCTGGGAGCATGTTCTGACCCTGGAACGAAATACTCCGCTTGCCGGGCAAGCGCACTTTGGCCTGGCCGGCATTTATCGCAAACAGGGAAAGACCGCGGACGCCAATCGTGAAATGGAAGAATTCCGCAAGACACAGAGCAAACCGAGTCAGGCGGACGTGTCGCCCAAGTGACCCTCCCTCAGTTTCGTTTGGAGTGATAGGCGACCGAGGGATAGGAAGCCGATGGGCAGCGAGGTTTTGCCCTGCTGCAGCAAATCAGCCAGAGCGATGGCGATCACGGGGGCAAACTTGAAGCCGTGACCGGAGAAGCCTGCGGCAAAGACTACGTTTCTGAACTCCGGGTGCTGATCCACGATGAAGTCTTCGTCCGGCGTCATGGTGTACAGGCAGGTTGCCGAATGCCGGATGCGGGAGCGGGCTTCTTCATATCCGCCCGCAAGCCTGGGCATGTATTTTGCGGCGATGGCGGCAATTGGCCGCCGGCATGCAGTGCCATTTTGACTCCCAAGCCGGGCATGATGGGGAAGCCGTAGCTCCAGTTGTCCGCGAAGGCGAAGATGGGGATGCGCCCGGCCGCGAAAAGTTCCGGCGCCAGGGGATCGAACCATGCGAAAACCTTGCGCTTCACCGCCAGCGGAAGTCGAAGGCTGCGCAGCAAGTCAGCCGTCCAGGCGCCGGCGGTGATCACCAGGCTGGATACAGTCACGGTTTCCTTTTCCAGATGCACTTGTACTTCTGTGGCGGTGGCATCCCATGCTCTGACGGACTGATCGAAATAGCATGCGACGCCGAGGGTCCGGGCGTGCGCCAGAGTGGAAGCGATCGAGGCATCGACATCGAGCCAACCCGCTTGCGGATCGAAAAGCCCGGCGTAGTCTTCGGGGATTTCGAATGCCGGGTAGCGGCGGTAAACTTCTGGGGCGGACAATCTCTCCACCTTCAGCTGGTTGGAGGACGCGCTCTCTGCGACCTCGCGCATGAGGGTCTCACCGGGAGGCCCCATATAGAGCATGCCGGTGCGGTGCAACAGTGTCTTGCCCAGTTGCTCGCCGGCCTGGTCCCACAGCTTGCCTGCCCGCTGCGCCAGCGGTACGTAGGCAGACCCTTCGGCGTAGACAACGCGATAAATGCGGGTCCCACCCGAATGGCTGCCGCGGCCGTGCGGAGGTGTGAACTGATCGAAACCGGCAACTGTGAAGCCTCGCCGGGCCAGTTCCACGGCGGCGAAACTGCCCATCGTTCCCAAACCGATAACGGCCACATCATAGTGCTTGCGCGTAGCCATCATCCCTCTTCGAGCAAGCTGACGGAGTCCAGCGGCAACAGTGGCGTGCCGGCAGCGCGGCGCACGGTCAACACCAGCACGATCCCTATCAGCAGCCAGACCAGCGAGAGGATCGGTGCGTAGCGAACTGGCGGCTCGGGCAGGGGTACGGCGGACTTATAAGCAACCCAGACCAGCGAGATCGACGAGAGCAAGGGCAGAAGAAAGTGGAGCAGGAAGCGGAACTCAGCTGGACGCTGGCGGCGGTAAAAGAAGTAGACACCAACGTTTCCGGCGAAATAAATGAACATCAGGCCCAAGGTCATGGCTACACCCAGTACGTAGTATTCCTGATCAGGGCCAATCCAGAAGCCAACGCCAAGGCCGATGGTCAGAGTGAGGAAGGTTTCCAGCACGATGGCATTGCGCGGGGTCTGAAATCGGGGGTGTACGTAATCGAGAACAGCGGGCAGCGCCCGCGCTCTGCCCATGGCAAAGAAAACGCGGGTGGCGGAGTTGGTGCCGGCGATGGCCACGGCGAGGATGGAGTTGGTGACGGCGAGCAGAACCAGGATCCAGGCGGCGCCCCAAAGTCGCTTGGCGAGCAGAATGACGGGCGCCTCCGTGGAGGATGCGAACGCGGCGATGTGGCTGTTACCCCAGCCGGTGAGCAGAGCCATGGCGCACACCACCATGAACACGCCGACCAGGGTGGTCGAGGCAAGAACGGCGCGAGGCAGGGTGCGCCGCGGATCGCGGGTTTCCTCCGCCAACGGGGCGACCGACTCGAAGCCAGTAAAAACCGAGATGGAGAAGACGATCGCGAGGTAGAACCCCTTTTGGCTGAAGCTATGCCAGGAGCCGAAGTCCTGCAGCTGGACTCGCCCATCCGCGGGGTGCAGGAAGCTGGTGAGCGAGAGGCAGGCGACGATCAGCATCTCGATCCCGGTAAGCCAGATGACCACAGTAGCGGAGATTTCGATGCCGCGATAAATCAGCACGGTGATGAGCAAGACCGCCGCCAGGAAAAACACATACCAGGGGCAATTGATGCCGGCTTCGATCTGCACAATGTTGTGCAGCATGTAACTGAGGAATGCCAGGTTCGCCCCGGCGCAGGGCGGTTCGTACAGGAAAAACATCCACGCCGCGAGAAAGCCAGCCTTGGGATTGAGAGAACGGCTGAGATAGGTGTAGTAACCGCCGGCGGACGGAAGATGCAGCGCGAGTTGTACCATGCAAACCGCGGTGGCCATCACGATCAAAAAGGCCACGGCATAGGCCAACGGGGCGGCAAGCCCAGCCATGGTGGTGATGAACTGCAGCACGAAAACCAGGCCGGTGGCAGGAGCGATGTGGGTGATGCTCTGCATCAGCACAGAAGGAAAGGAGAGGGCATTCGCCCGCAGGACTTGAGGACTACCAGCTGGGGGCGAAGAAGATTTCATCGAGGTAACCTATCGTACCTGTCTGCTATCGGGTTGAAAAAGGAATCTCTGAGGCTTCGGTGGGAGTTACTTCCACGGCCTCCAATGGCAGCAGAGGCATGTTCGAGGCGCGGCGCACGGTCAACAGCACCAGGACTCCAGCTAGCAGCCAGGTACCCACCAAAATAGGGGCGTAGCGCAGCGGAGCGTCGGGCAGGGGCACGACCGACTTATAGGCGACCCAGAGCAAAGACAGGGTAGAGAGCAGGGGAAAAAGGAAGTGGAGGAAGGGACTGAACTCGGCCGGCCGCTCGCGCCGGTAAAGGAAGAAGACCCCGATGTTGCCGGCGGAATAGATAAAGATGAGAACCAGGGTCATGGTGATGCCGAGGAAGTAGTACTCCTGGTCGGGGCCGATCCAGAAGCCAATGGCTATGCCGATGGTGAGGGTGATGATGGTCTGCAGGATGATGGCATTGACCGGAGTGCGGAAACGTGGATGGATGGTCTCCAGCGCCGCAGGCATGGATCGTGCTCTGCCCATGGCATAGAACACGCGGATGGCGGCATTGGTGCCGGAGATGGCCGCGCCCAGGATGGAGTTGATTACGGCAATCATGACGAAGATCCAGGCTGCACCCCACAGGCGCTTGGCAATGAGGATGACGGGATTCTCGGCCGAATGGGCGAAGGAGTCGATGTGGCTGTTGCCCCAGCCGCTGATGATCGACACGCTGGTGAACACGAAAAAGACACCCATGAGCGTGATGGAGAGAAGGATGGCGCGGGGAATGGTGCGCTTGGGATTGGCGGTCTCCTCCGCCAACGGAGCGATCGCCTCAAAGCCGGTAAAGGTGAAGATGGAAAAAACGATCGCGAGATAAAGTCCCTTCTTTTTGAAGTCGTGCAGGGAGACGAAATCCTGTAGCTGGAGGTGTCCATCCCCTGGGTGGAGCAGGCTGGCGATCGCAAGAACGACGATGATGAAAATCTCGATAACGGTCAGCCACGTCACGAAGGCGGCGGAGATTTCGATGCCTCGGTAGATCAGCAGTGTAATGAGCAATGAACAGGCAACATACACCACATACCAGGGACAGTTGATGTGGGCTTCGATGCGCAACGTTGTTTGCACCAGGAAGCCGAGGTAAGCCAGGTTGACCGCCGCGGTGAGTGGATCGTAGATAAAGAACATCCAACCGGTGAGAAAGCCGGCCCTGGGGTTCAGAGAGCGGCAAACGTAGGTGTAGTAGCCGCCGGCCGATGGCAGATGAAGCGCCAGTTGGGCGAGGCAGACGCCCAACATCATCACAATCAGGAATGCGATTCCGTAGGCGAGCGGAGAGGCGATTCCGGCCATGGTAGTGACGAACTGGACGGTGACGACAAGACCCATGGCCGGCGCGATGTGCGTAATGCCCTGAGTGAGGACAGAGGAGAACGAGAGCGCGTTGGCTCGCAGGCTGGCCGTGCTTGGAGAGGCTGGCTCCATAAGAGGGACAGGGAGCGATCACGGCCATGACGCCATGCCGCCATACTGCTATCTTGAAACAAACCCGGGGGGAAGGACTGGGGTGACTACGTTGTACCCTAGCACATCGCAAATTCCATCCGGACATTCTGTTGAGACAAGGGAGAGCTTCATGCTGGAACGTTTAACGGTGGCAGGTGCACCGACGCCACAAGGACCGTATTCAAGCGTAGTGCGTGCGGGTGATTTTCTGTTCGTATCGGGTCAGGGTCCGGTGAACGCCGAGACCGGGGAGATGGAGTCAGAGATCAGCGTGCAGGAGCAGACCCGGCTGGTGCTCGGTCATATACGGACGATTCTGCGCGGTTGCGGAGCCGATCTGGAGGACGTGGTCAAGTGTTCTGTGTTTCTGGCGGATCCCAGGGACTTCCTGGCGATGAATGAGGTGTACGGAGAATTGTTTGGTTCTACCAAGCCGGCACGCACTACCATCGCGGCGGGCATGGTCGCCGAAGGCATGAAGGTGGAGATCGACTGTATCGCTTATCGGCCGGTATGACTTCGGCCGAGAAGCGGCTCGTGATCATTACCGGCGGCGGCGGTGGAATTGGCCGTGCCACCGCCCTGACTTGTGCGCGGCGTGGCGACCGGGTGGCCATCCTGGATAAGAATGGCGACAAGGCAAGAGAAGCCGCCGATGTGGCGCAGGCTGAAGGCGCATCCGGCGCAATGGGGCTGGCGTGTGACGTTACCAGCGAAGCGCAGGTGACCAAAGCACTGGAACGCATCCACGAGAAGTTCGGCGCGCCCTACGGCATCTTCGCCAACGCCGGGATCGATGTGGGCGGACTGATCCATGAAATGCCACTCGAACGTTGGCAGCACATCCTGGACACCAACCTGACGGGCATTTTTCTGACCTGCAAGCATGGCCTGCGGCAGATGCTGGCAGCGGGTATTTCAGGATCGATCGTTTGTACCTCTTCGCCCACGGGTTTTGTCGCGCTGGCTGCGGGAGGTTCCGGCGCCTACAGCGCTACCAAAGGAGCTATCTCTTCGCTGGTTCGCTGCATGGCGATCGACTATGCAAAATTCGGCATCCGGGTAAACGCCGTTGTTCCTGGAGCGACGGAAACGGGACTGATGTGGAATAACGTTCCCGCAGGCGAGGTTGAAGCGATGCGCGTTCAGCTCTGCCGGGAGATTCCGTTGGGGCGGCTGGCAAACGCGGAGGATCCGGCGCGCATTGTTGCGTGGCTTCTCTCCGATGAGACCGCGTACATGACCGGTTCGCATGTCGTTTGCGATGGTGGCATCCTGGCTAAGTCGTCGATCAGTGTGTGATCGCGCAGGGTTAATCGCATGACGGGGGGCTGTGATTTTTATTGAGCTGTTTCAGTGAAATAAGATTGAGCCACCGAACTTGGTCGGAGCCCTCTGCTTTAGTAGAGGGAAGCAATGCCCAGAGCTTTAGAGTCTTCGTGAGAACTCCAACCGGGGCGGTGCCTACTGGAGCAGCTTGAGTGCGTTCATTAGGGTGTAGTAAACGCCCCACGCGGCGGGTATCGAAACCACAAACCACGCAGCCAGTATTAGGATCGGCGATGTTCTGTTTTCATTTGTGACCATGGATAGAAGCTCCTCCGGATGTGCTCAACGTGCGGCTCCGACCTGGTTGCTGGCGGTCTCGAGCCAATACTTCTTTGCCACTGGGCGCACCAGGAGATTGGCGATAAAGCCCACCACCATAAGGGCAGACATGATGTGCAGGATCACCGGGTAAGCCTGCTGTTTGGGTAAGTGGTTGGCGACGTAATGGTCGAGGATCCCGTTGACGATGAGCGGCCCCGCGATGCCTGCAGTGGACCAAGCCGTCAGCAGCCGCCCATGGATGGCGCTCACATGATAGCCGCCGAAAAGGTCTTTGAGATAGGCCGGAATGGTGGCGAATCCTCCGCCGTACATGCTGATCAGCACGCCGGCAATTAGCACAAAGAGCGGGACGGAATTCAGGTGCGTAATTTCGGTAAACGGAAGCGCCAGATAGAGCAGCATGCCCAGGACAAAAAAGACCATGTAGGTGGTCTTGCGTCCGATGAAGTCCGACATCGACGCCCAGATAAAACGTCCGGCCATATTGAAGAGGCTGAGCAGGCCCACGAAACCAGCCGCCGCGACCGCCGAGACACGCCCACGGAAGAGATCCTGGATCATCGGGGACGCCTGCTCCAGGATCCCGATGCCCGCGGTCACGTTCATGCACAGGATGAGCCACAGAAGCCAGAACTGCGGGGTACGGGAGGCTGCGTTGACGTCCACTCTGTGGGTAGAGATCAGAGCCGACTGCTTTGCCCTGGGTACCCACCCCGCCGGCTTCCATCCCTCGGCCGGCACACGGATAGTAAAGACGCCAAACATCATGAAGACAAAGTAGAGAAGGCCCATGGTCACCCAGGTGGCCGCGATGGGATGCGCGGACGCGCGGTAAAACACCATCAGTTTGGTCCCAAGCGGCGAACCGATCATGGCCCCGCCGCCGAAGCCCATGATGGCGAGGCCGGTCGCCAGTCCCGGCCGGTCGGGAAACCACTTGATCAGTGTCGAGACCGGCGAGATATAGCCCAGCCCCAGCCCGACCCCGCCAATGACTCCGTAGCCGAGGTAAATCAGCGCCAGGGAATGGGTCGCCGCGCCAGCGGCCGCCACGAGAAATCCGGCCCCAAAGCAAGTGGCTGCGACAAACATTGCCTTGCGAGGTCCCGCCGTCTCCAACCATCGGCCAAACAGAGCCGCGGAAAGCCCAAGCACCGCGATAGCGATGGAAAAGATATAGCCCACCTCTTTCAGGCTCCACACCGCGCCGTCCGCGCCCTTCAGCGCAAGTAGCGGGTTCTTGAAGATACTGAATGAGTAAACCTGGCCGATGGCCAGATGAATGGAGAGTGCGGCGGGCGGCACAAGCCACCGGCTGAAACCGGGGTGGGCAACAGAGACTTCACGATCCAAAAAAGACAACATGCAGGCGTGCCTCCAGCAGCGAAGCTCATCGGATTAATTAACAGGGGGCTGACCAGGAGTCTCACACCTCAGTCTGTTATCAACGGGATGACACCATCTTCTATCACATATGATGCGTGACCGACGACTAGGTCTCAAACTGTCTCCTGGTGCCCCCCGAGACGGTCACAGGAAAACCCCTAAATAGCCAGGGCGCCCGAGAGACCTCGATTCGCTGCGCATTCACCCAGCGATTCTCCTCAGAGAGGAGGGAAGCGATCATGGGGCCGATGTCTTCGGGGAGCCCAGCGCGTCCCAGGGCCGTCATCTCCGCGATGTGTTTGTTTACTTCGGAGTATCTCGAACGATACCGCTGCTGAAATCTGTCGCAACGACGCCCGGTGCGACCACGTTGACCGCAATCCTGCGGGTCCGAGTTCCTTTGCCACATATTTCGTCAGCACCTCAATCGCCCCCTTTGATCAAGCCATACGCCGCGCCTCCGGGCGAGACGATGCGCGTTCGGCCCGTCGATACGTTCACGATTCGGCCGCCGTCTCTGATCAGGGGGAGAAGCTTTTGGCTCAGGGAAAATACCCCTTTGAAGTGAACGTTGTGAAACTTTCAACAGTGAACCCGCGAAACTACAGCCAGCCACTTTTTTTATGAAACGAATAAGTTATGGGTGCCGATGGAAGGGCTCATCGCGGAGGATGGCCCGATCAGGCTGGACGGGGTGGTGACCGGTAAGTTGACAAAACTAATATCCGGCATCGCACGTGAAGATTTCTTTCGCTGGACAATGGCCAGTCGAAGAAAGATGCTCACCTGGCATTCGTAAGATCGAATCTACACAGCACCGGATCCCGGGGCTACTTTGCTAGTCGATACTTTTCACCTGTCCGAAAGATTGCCTTCCAATCTCTTGACTATCTGTGCAGTCGGAACTACTTTACTCGCACGAGCCCCCGATGTATCTGTACGCCGACGTAAGCAGGCCGGCGTAACAGCCCGGGAGGTGGGTTTGAAAAACTTCAGTAGTCGATTGATTCTTTCTGCCTTTGCGTTGCTAGCCACTGCTCCAGCAATACAAGGTCAAACCGCCACTGTACTCAGCCATAGCGTAATTGTCGCTCAGCCGCCGGATGCGATTCATTACGAGAAGGCGATCGGGAACTTCACCAGTACCTCGTACCCGAGTTATTTTCTGGGTACAGGCGTGAATGGGTATGTCTACGACACCCAAAAAGGCACTAACTGCTCGCTCGGAATTCCCGCCGAATACTACGAGAGATCGCGGGCATTTACCTACCCTGGCGATACGTATTCTGGGGTGATCGCATCGTTGTACACGAGCGTCGATTGGCTCGAGAACCCTTTGAACTGGGGTTCCTCTCTGTGCGACGACTGGCAGGTTCAGCCTATCAATCCGAATCGCGGGGCTCATGAGTTGCACTTAGTTGATCTTGACGGCGACGGACAGCTGGACGTTCTGGCTTCAGGCTCTGAATACCCAACCCTCTACGCAACGGGCTTCATGGTTTTTCAGAACAGCTATAACTCCTGGTCACTGGGTGCTTTCGCTCCGGACGGCGGAGACTCCATTGATGTGATTGCGATTAATGGCGTGAACGGAGGGGCGCGCACGAATATCGTGGGCTGCGATGCAAGTAACAATAGCTTGTATTGGTTTCAAAATCCCGGAGGTGCCGCCGCACGCGGATCGGGATGGACGGCTCACCTGATCGCCAGCACGAGTGTCTCAGGCCTACCAGCCTGTAACTTAGGAGTGTCCGTTGCTTCCTTGTCTGTTGGCAATCGAGACATCGTTATCATTGCCAGCGGCGAAGTCGGTTCTGTTCCGCCCTGGACGCCCGGACTAGGTTATTACGATCCCGGTTCCACGCCTGACTCACCATGGACCTTTCACCAGCTTGACAGCACTTATACGGACGTCCACCAGATTGCAACCGACGTTCTGAACGGCACACCTTTCTTTACGATCGCGGAGCAAGAACAGGCCTCCCCTATTTGCAACGGGCTTGGCTACAACGATCATGGCAGCAGCTATTCGGGTTGCCGAGTGGCCATTTGGGCCTGGAACGGCAACGGCTTTAACACGCCGACACTGGTGTCGAATCTGGGAAGCCATAATCAGACGCTTTATCAACTCAATGGCGTGGAGTACATGGCTGGCGCAAACCACGACACTTACGAGGCTACCGACCCTGCGTATAATCTGTGGACATTCAACTTCACGACCACGACGACTCCGCCAGCTACGCTTTCTTCCGGAACCTATAACATCAAGAATCCGAATACAGGCGACACCATGGACCTGGGCTGGGCGCTCAACCCACAATGGGGAGATGGCTCTGACGTGTACCTCTATAGCTATAACAACGGCCCCACCCAACAAATCAACTACACGTCCGGCGGCCAACTTCAATCCGCGCAAAATACCAGTGACTATCTTTATGACAAGGGGGGCGTTCTTGCCCTGGGTGCGAGCGGCGACACGTTCTCGATTACTTCCAGCGGCAACGGCTATACGATCCAGGACAAAACAGCGGGTGGCCTCTACGTCAACAGCGCCAGCGCAATTGATCCTCCGAACGTACTGCCGTTATCGTCTACGCCCACGGTGTGGATGTTCCCGGCGGTATCAGGATCGACGGGTGGCGGCGGCTCACTAGCAACCGGTAAGCCCTATACCTTCCAGGACGGGAACGGTTATACGATGGACCTTGGCTGGGCGCTCAACCCACAATGGGGGGATGGGGCCTATGTATATCTTTATAGCTACAACGATAATAGCGGCCAACAACTCACCTACACGGCTTCCGGTCAACTTCAATCAGTAGAGAACTCCGGAAAGTATGTCTACGACGATGGTGGTTTCCTTACCGTAGGTTCCAGCGGGGATACCTTCACTATCACAAGTAGCGGGGGTGGTTATACGGTTTACGATAATACGGTGGGCTTATATGTGAACTCTCCAGGAAAGATCAGTCCACCGAACAAGCTGGCACTCTCGTCTACACCAACCGTCTGGACTGCGACGCTTCAGTAATGAGCGTTTCTGCCTCCTTCTAATCCCGGCCCATGAGATCACGTTTGGATCGTGATCTCATGGACGAACGCGTCGTATTCTCGTTGATGTGGCCGCGCTTTATGGCTTGAGGTCCAGGGACGCTTTCCCGTTGTTCACATTGAAGGGAACAGAGTTGTGCTCGTGGGCGATTTTCCAACGTCCGTCGATCTTGCGATAGCAGACGGTTACTCGCCACCACATATCCAGTGGATTTCCATCAAGCTTCGTAGCGCTTACATGATTCAAGCCGTGGCTGAAACCAACTTCATTTCCGGCGTTGATCTTTAGATCATGAATCTCGTATCCAATTGGGCCTTGAAACGTGGCGAACCATTCCCTAGCCCGGTTGCGTGCCGCGCTGGCACCCTTCGATTGCAGCGGATCCACGACGTCGAACAATAGATAATCCGCAGCCATCATGGAGGTTGATCGTTCAAAGTCCCTGGAGCGAATCGCTTGCGATCGATGTTCCACCAATTGCCGAATCTCCGCTGTTTCGAACTCGCTCATACAAATCTCCTTTAAAAGTGCGGCGTTATGGGCGCTTGCCGATCTTGATGTGAGTAGCGCCTGGAGAGGTGATGTGGTCTTTGAGTTCATACCCCAGATCAGGCAGATTCAGGTCTGGAAACAGCCGTTCTCCCGCACCGATCAGCGCCGGCGAAATGACGAAATGCATATCATCGACCAGACCTGCGCGGAGGTACTGCTTCATGATGGAAATGCCGCCGCCGAGCCGGACATCCTTTCCCTTCGCAGCTTCTTTGGCGCGGTCGAGAGCAGCGTGAATGCCATCTGTGACGAAGTGAAAGGTCGTGCCGCCCTCCATGGTGATGGGCGCTCGGACGTGATGGGTGAGCACAAACACGGGAGTGTGGTAGACCGGGTTGTCGCCCCACCATCCCTTCCAACTGTCGTCAATCCACGGGCCGCGAACCGGGCCAAACATGTTGCGGCCCATGATCCAGGCGCCGATGCCTTCGAATCCCTTGATCACCATGTCGTCATCCAGGCCTGCCGCTCCTCCCTCCGTGCCGTGCATCTGGTGGTGGGTGCGGGTGGCGAATTGCCACCCGAAGACGGGGATCCCTCCTATGCCAACAGGATTGGCAAGATCCTGGTTGGGGCCGGCACTATAACCGTCGAGCGATACCGAAAAGCAGTGGACGCGAAGCCTGGACATCTAAAACCCTCTCGGTTCAAATCTGCTTGCAGAATGCAAGCAGAGCCAATATAGTGAAAACCATAGGCAGTTTGCAAGTGGTTATCCCAGCCGCACGACTTTCTTATGAGCACGCGCGATACACAACGGTCGGGGTGCCCCATCAACCTGACACTTGAGGTGCTCGGTGATCGCTGGAGCTTGATCGTCATTCGTGATGTGATGTTCGGCAATCGGCGTCATTATCGAGAGCTCCTGAATCTGTCCGAGGAGGGGATTGCCTCCAACATCCTGGCTGACCGCTTGAAACGGCTGGTCGCCAACGGCCTGCTCTCGAAACGAGACGATCCTTCGCACAAGCAAAAGGCGATCTATAGTCTTACGGAGCCGGCGATTCAACTGGTTCCTCTGCTGGCACAGATGGGGGCGTGGGGACGCAGGCATACCCAGGTGTCGCCTGAACTGTCTGTCCGTGCAGAGCTGTTGGAAAACGGCCGAGAGGCTATGTGGAATGCGTTTATGGCTGAGCTGCGCAGCATCCACCTGGGAACCCCGGCACCGCGCCGATCCGTATTCGCGGAGCTACAGGCGGCCTTCGAGCATGCCAGGAAGAAGCGGAACGCCACTTCTGCCCGGTAAAGATCCCGCATTCCCTCCTAAAATCTTTGGTTCCTGCATCCCGGTTCGATATGCGAGAATTCCCACGTCAACACTTGAGCCCAAACGTTCGTCATCTTCCCAGGAGCAGCCCAGATGCCTGAAGAATCCGAGAAAGTTCTGACCTTTGCGATCGAACGTGACGGGGACACCGCCGTTGTGAAATGTCACGGCCGATTGATAGCAGGCACGACCGAAGAACTCTACCAGGAGATCAAACATCTACTGCCTCAGACAAAACTGGTGGTCGTTGACTTAGCAGAACTTACCTACGTAGACAGCACGGGACTTGGCACGTTGGTGCGGCTGTATACCTCTGCCCGGCAGCTGGGATGCGAGTTCAAGTTGCTTCACCTTGGTAAGCAGCTACGCAATGTGCTAAAGCTGACGAACCTTCTTTCGGTTTTCGCCCAGGCGGAGGACCACGGCATTACGATTGCATGAAAGTCAGTCGCGTTTGAAGTTGACCTCAATATTCACCTTAACCGGGACCGCATTACCCTCGGACATTGCGGGTTCAAAGCGGTACTGCTCCACCGCATGGAGGGCGCTCTTGTCGAAGGCTCGCGAAAGAGAGCGGACTACGACCACCTGCTTCGGCTGCCCCTTCACGTCTACGACGCAGCTCACGACCACCACTCCTCCCGCTCCCTGGCGAGCTGGAAATTTAGGGTTCGGAGCATAGACCAGCTTGGGTGCGGCTACGGGTCCTCCCACTTTATAAACTGGCGGCGGCAGTGCAGCGTTGGTCTTCGAAGAGTTTTGGCCGGTGTGGTCTGCAGGCTGATGTAGTCCCATGTTTGTCTGCTCTTCTACGCGACCGTCATACGCGAAGGTGATGCGATACCGAAGATTTCGGCTTGATAGACCGGGCGTTGAGGGGAGAGGATTCATCCCTGTAAGTGCCCCCCAGGCTGCGCGGTCCAGGCTTATCTGACCTGAAGCATGGACCAGGACCATGTCAGATAGGTGGCCATTTGCACCAACGGAAAACTCTATACCGACTTGCCGATAGGAGGCGCTATCAGGGCCGCCGGCGAGCGCGTTCGAGCGGATGCCCTGTGGCGCATATCCCGCCACCCACTCTTTCTGGACTTGCTTCCGGATCAGATCAGCTTCCTGTATTGCTAAAGCCTGTTCGTCCGCGCTGACGGAAGTAAGCAGTTCAACTTTCGGATTGGCAATGCTCACCTCAGAGGACTCTGGAACGCGGGGCAGTCCTATGGATGGTGGTCTAGTCGCGTTCTGCCCTGTGAGTTCATCGGGACCATAAAGGCCCCCGGCGGCACGCACGACAACCAGGGAGGTAGAGACAAGGAGCGCCACGGGAACAATCGCAACAGCAACGAAGATATGTGGTTTCCTATGCATGAACGCGCGCTCGAAGAGTGTATCGTTCAGAATTCGATTGATGCGGCGGTTGATCCCCTTGGGGCGAGCCATGGCGATCCCGGCCACGGGGCGGCGAGGCATTGCGGCAAATTCTAAAAGTACTTCTGCATACGAATATTTATCTGTAGCTTGGTCGATAGCGGCATGATCGCTGATGGCCTCCCCGAGGTCGGCGAGTTCTTTTTGTAGCCACCATGCTGCCGGACTAAACCAAAAAATCGCCGCGTGCAGCTTGGCGAGCAGTTGCAGATAAAAATCACCCTGAACAATATGCGAACGCTCGTGAGCTAAAACGATATGCAGCTTAGCGGAATCCCATTGATTGAATGATGAAGGTAGGACGATGCCAAAACCCAAGGTGAAGGGGGTGCTGACATCGGAGCTACTGCGAACCGTCACGAACGAGGCTGTCAAGCCTGAGACCGGTCGCGCTCTGCGCCATACGCGGAGTGCCCAATAAAGGCCCAGGAGCAGCCGCAGGACAAATGCCGCGCAAGTTATCAGATAAGCGATTGCCGCCCAATGCACAAATTCGGTTATGCGGTGATCAAGGCGGGGAATGGCTCTTCCTGCGTTGGGTGTTGGGTAGACAGACGTAACGGTAAACCCCGCGGTCTGCAGTAATTTGGCAGAGACTTGCGCCTCAGTTGATGGGGAAGTTGCACGATAGGAGTACAGCTGCAGGGGAGACCGAAACCTGAACGTACGCCACCGCGCCAGGGAAGGCATTGCAATCGCCGCAGCAAGAACGAGACACCACGCGATCTTTTGGGCAACCACGTGACTCACACGAAATACACGGAGTATCGCCCACACGATTACGGTCAAAAGTAAAACCCGCAATGCCGAAGCAAGAATCACTGTAATCATGACTTTTTCCCCTTCTTCGCCACTCCGATCCGGGTAGCAAGGCGTTTCAGTTCTTCGCTGTCCAGCACGTTCGAATCAACCATCCCGATGAGTAATGACTCAACCGACCCGTCGCAGAACCAATCGATGATTTTGCGGACCGCGCGCCCGGCAACGATTCGCTGAGCTTCCGCTGGACGATAGAGGAATGTGCGGTTCGTGAGTGTGTGGGTGACGTAGCCCTTCTCCTCCAAGCGACGAAGGACTGTACGAATCGTGGATTCTTTTAGAGGACGGTCCAGTTCTTCCCGGACCTGTTCTGCGGTCAACTCTCCGTGCTGCCAAACGAGCCGCATGACGGCACGCTCCAACTCTCCGAGCTCCGCTGGGTCGTGATTCTTTTTGATGTTACGAGTCATAACGTTACCCACTGTAGCATTGGAATTCAAACTTGGCAAGGATGCGAGGGCGGTGGCAAGTTCGATCTGGGCGAAGAGGCGAAGGTCATCGTAATTTTAGTCCAACGGCATAGGTACGATTGACCAACTCGCAGCCGACACTCCGGGTTCGAAGGAAATGCGCTTGACCACCTGTTCTACCACCTCATTGCGGCGACCGAGCACGGTGAGAGCAGCACGTATTTCCATGCGATCCGTGTTCTCTACATCCACGCTATGAATGGCCTGAAGTACAGCTACGGACTGCGAGATCGTAGTGAGCAGCAAGGTACGCAAATGGGCCTCGTCTGAACCGCGGCACGTCAGGTTTACCTCGTAGGTGGTTTCTACCGGAGTTGCTTCGGGTAAGACCGGATGCAGCCGGTATGCCAGTGGGCGCAGGACCGTATTGGTAAAAATGACCGCCATGGCCAACAGCAAGGAAAGGTGGGGAGCGCCGAAGCCCGCCAGGACCCCTATCGCGGCCGAGCACCAAATCGTGGCTGCGGTATTCAGGCCGTGAATATTGCCACTGTCTTTGAAGATCACACCGGCCCCGAGAAAGCCGACACCGGAAACTACATACGACGCAATTCTGCCTCGAGCGGAGGGATCGCCATCCAGTAAGAGTGCGGCCATCACGAATGCCGAGGCACCCGCAGCCACCAGCGCATTCGTTCTCGTGCCCGCTGTGCGCTGGCGCCACTGGCGTTCAAGTCCGACCATCGCGCCAAGCAGCAAAGCGGCGGAGAGTCTTCCCGCAAATAGCAACGTCATCGTCATGGTTTCTGTCTTCCCGCGCCTTGGTCAGCCCAACGCCGCTTCGCCGCTATTCCTTCCATGGTGCTTGCCGGTCCGGAAATTTCCGAGCCGATGTTTGCATCGTTTCCGGCTATGTGCAGATCACGATCGATCCACACGCAGGCCAGCGGCAGTGCCGGGTTTCCGGTGTCGATCCAGATGCAGGACAGGGTGCTGTAACCCGCAGCAGGTAAGACGAACAAAGTCTTGGTCATGACATCCTCCTTCCGGCGCAGGTGTGCTCTCCGACCCGGCCCAACGGAATGGGTGGTCGCTTAGGCGCATCGGTCCGGCTTGTGGCTCAGGAGGGGTGGGTAGAACCGCTGTTCGGCGGGGACTGCTCACTCACTCGTACAGGTAATGCACTGTGAGGGGCGGCAGGAATGGCATCAGCAAACAGAGATGCCGCATCCTGACCGGGGGTCACAGCACAGGCGAACACTCCAGCTTGGAGGAGGTTCGGGCGCGGTTTCGGTTTTCATAAGTGGTTCAGGTTCTCCGGCGGCAACTCCGCGGGTTTGCTTCAGGATGTCGTCGGTCTACCCTGGAGGCGTCACCTCATTCTGTATAACATATCCCCATAGGGTATAAATGAGAAATGACGAATCTTACCAAAGAAAAGCAAAAGCTGGTTGCCAGGATCAGAAGGATCCGGGGACAAGTGGATTCGATTGAGCGCTCGCTCTCGACCGACGACGATTGCGCTGCAGTCCTGATGTTGTTGGCAAACGTGCGCGGTGGCATTAACAGCCTGATGGCGGAAGTGCTGGAAGATCACATCCGTTTGCATATGCTGTCCACGGAGAAAGGTTCGCCCAACTCGCCGGAGCTAGCGGAAGACTTGATTGATCTCGTGCGAGCCTACTTGAAATGAACGGAAGTGAAGGGAGGCAGGAGCACTTCAAAACAATGCTGTGAGTCCGGGATGCAAAATCAGACCCTCAGCGATCCGCGGAACCCCCTGGCGGCATAGTAAGACTCTGCGCCGTTGTGATAAACGAAAACAGTGTCGAAGCGGCGATCGCAAAAGAGGGCGCCGCCGAGTTTTCGGATAGCAGAAGGTGTTTTCACCCAGCT
Source organism: Acidobacteriaceae bacterium (assembly GCA_049522955.1). Taxonomy (GTDB): domain Bacteria; phylum Acidobacteriota; class Terriglobia; order Terriglobales; family Acidobacteriaceae; genus PALSA-350. Next base: position 27,871 of record JBEKNJ010000057.1, on the reverse strand, counting down.
TGACGTTTTTGCATCGAAGCTGCCAAGTTTCTGCAGCTCCCGATATTGTTCTTCCGTTAAGAGCTCAATGCCCATGGCAACTGCCATATCGATCGCGGTATCTGCTGGTTTATGTTCTTTTCTTGACTCGAGCGCTTCACGGTCGTAGCAAACGCTTCTGCGGTTTTTGGGACTTTCTGCCGAACAATCATAGAAAACATACTCGCTCGTCTTTCCATCTTGGCCAACAACGTCCGGTTCACCGCCGGTTCTTTCCATTTCATGGAGTGACCACAGTTTTTGAGCATTAGCTTCCAGCTTTGCCAGTACTCTTGCCCATTCGAGATCTTTATGGCGGTTCATGTTTTTTTCAAAGCGGGCTTTCAACGTCTTGAGTTGTACTTCACGTTGTTCTGGTGACAAGCCCTTTCGCGCTGTTGCTGTCATCGTCGTTGCCCTCCGCGTTTTTTATCTATTCCGCTGAACTCTGTCGCATGCCTTTTTCGGCTTGTCTTTGCGTTCTTATCCATTCGCAGTTTCCACGCCGTTCGAAGTGCACCCGTCACTACATCCGCGCTCGCCGCCGCGAGGCGAACATGCGTATGTCCCATCCTTCCCCACCCACCGGGAATCGGCAGGAAAATCTCGGGCGCCTCGTTGACGAAGGCCGCCTGGTGCTCGAGCGTGAGCATCAGATTGCCGTACCCCGCTGCCTGCGAGGCCAGGGAAGCAAATTTCCTGCCTCCTACACGAAAAGCCGGCGACCCGGCGTGGGCGTACTCTTCCACCCCTTCCAGGCTCAGCGCAATCCGGCGAAAATCTGCTGCGGTCATCGGTGACTCTATATATTACGGAGAATCTGACCATCATTGCGCGGCCTATGTCTACTGCTCAGAGCCGAATGATGGGCCACGCTATCACAATGGCTCGCGCCCTTGCATTCGGGGCGGCCTCATGCCAAGATGGCAAGAACTCGTGGAAGAGGACAGACCCCTCTGAGAGGTTTCCTTGAACAAGAAGCTGGGTTTCAGCAGGCTCTAGTAGAGGAAAACGTGCCGTTACGAAACAACGTTAATCAAGCGCCGGCTCTTGTCCGGAAGCTGGATGGTACCGCCGCGAATGTGGCTCCAGCAAAGATGCTCCTTCTTCGGAGGTTTTTGCGATGCACATGGTGGCAACGAGGCGTACCTTCATTCAATCCCTTCCTGAAGCCATTCCAGGAGAGGTCGTTCTCCGCGGCTGGGTTTACCGGCTCCGCGTGCTCGGTAAGACCACATTCGTAATTTTAAAAGATTGCTCTGGCGAGGCGCAGTGCGTCGCGGCGACAGAAGCCATAGCAGAGCTTCGCCTTAAGACCGAAGATGTGATTGAAGTGCGTGGACGAGCACGACTCGATGAACGCGCAAAATCCGGATGCGAAGTAGAGATTCTTGAGGCGCGCGTTCTCAATCGCTCCGGGCAGAATCTCCCCTTCAACGCGGCGACCGATATTGAACTGGTCGGGCTCGAGACGCTCACGGAGTACCGTCCCCTCGCGCTGCGAAATGAATCCGCGGGCAATGTATTTCGCATTCAGGCAGCTTTGCTGCGGTTCTTTCGGGAGTATCTGACTGACCATCGCTTTACCGAGATCATCACGTCAAAAATTGTCGCCTCCGGAACAGAAGGCGGAACAAATCTCTTCGAGCTGAAGTACTTTGACCGTATTGCCTATCTGGCGCAAAGCCCGCAGTTTTACAAGGAACACGCCGTTGCGGGTTTTGAGAGAGTCTTTGAGACAGGTCATGTGTATCGGGCTGAACCCCATGCAACCAGCCGTCACCTCACCGAGTACTATTCTCTGGACGTCGAGTTTGGTTTCATCGACGGCCCCGAGGATGTGATTCAGCTGGAACGCGAGTTGTTGGCCTACATCTTTCATCGCATCGAGGAAAGCTGTGCTCCGCTTCTAAGCGCATACAGGAAGACTCCGCTTCCGCGGATGCTAGATGTGCCGTGCTGGGAATTCGGAGAGTGCCTGGAACTTCTCAAGGAACACTTCAACCGCGCTGATCTGACAGACGATCTCGACCCCGAGGCGGAACGGCAGTTGTGTCAGCTCGCGAGTGAACGAACCGGGACCGCTGCTGTGTTTGTCCTGGGCTTTCCGCTCTCAGCAAGGCCCTTTTATACGGCTCCGCGAGGGAACGCTGGTGCCGCCAGCAGCTTCGATCTGCTTTTTGAAGGAATAGAGATAACAACCGGTGGTCAAAGATTGCACCATCGCGAAGATTTGGAAGCGGCTCTGCGTGGACGCGGGATGGAGCCCACCCACTTTGAAAGCCACCTCAGGATGTTTGACTTGGGAATGCCACCGCACGGAGGCTTTGCCATTGGGCTTGAGAGGCTGACGGCTCGAATTCTGAATCTTCCCAATGTACGTCAGGCTGTGCTTTATCCGCGCGACCGTTACCGGGTGACGCCATGAGGGCGCGTGAGACAGTCGAGATTACCGGCCGCGGTTGGGCGCAAGCTCGTCAGTGAAGTCACGGCTGAGGCCGAGCTTGGTAGCGGCTTCGTCCAGTGCCGCCTGGGTAAAGAAGAACTGATGCGTTGGGTTGGAATTCGGGTAGAAGCGGATGACAATCTCAGGCCGCGTGACCGAGTCACTTATGCCGTCGTGGAATGGGTAGCCGAGGTCTTGCAGCAGATGCAGCGATCCCTCGTCGCCCGTCGGGTTGCCCGTGTCGCCGACGATAGCGAAGACGGCCTTATGCGTCTTCTTTGAGTAGACAGCCACGAAGTCGCCTGGTTTTACGCCGTGTCGCCGGGCTTCGTTGCCGCGCACGACATAGTTGATCTTGCGGGCGTCGACGTACTTCCGCGGATCGCGCTCGTTGTCATTGGCCAGATCAGCGAAGGCAGTCTGCGAGACGTAGTAGCCGGGGAAAGGATCCGTGGGGCCTTGCACGATAGGCCGTTGCTTATCATCCAGAAGGTAGCCGACGATCTTTTGGTCGGCACGCTCGAGAGAGTGCGCATTGATAGGGACATCGAGAGCCGGCTTGCCCGGAGGGCCGTAGGCGTTAGGGGCTCCATCGACATCCACATCCATGCGGTGCGTCAGCACTTCGAAAGATGGATGCGGAGTGGACGTCTGGGCATATGTGGCAGCGGCTGCAGCGAAGGCTAAAATGACCGCAAGGAAGGCTTGCCTGCATCGCCGATTCGATGGCTCGGCTTCTCCGCGAGTGACTGAGATCGCCATCGTTTCAGAATACCGCCGCTTTCAAGCGAATAGAACGGGGATGACTCCTCACTCCGAAAGCCGAAGCGTGTTGATGAGCGCAGCAAGAGCGGCAGGCTGATTACGGCGGCTCGGATAGTAAAGGAAATAGCCGGGAAATGTTGGACACCACTCCTTCAGGACTTGCACTAACCGCCCCTTTGCGATCTCTTCCGCCAGGGGGTCTTCCATCGCCGTTCCAATGCCTAAACCATTCAGGACCGCTTGGATAACCAGGTCTGGATCGTCGAACGTCGCTGGTCCCTGGGGGTTAACGGTGAGTGATCTACGGCCTTTCTCGAACTCCCAACGGTAAATGCCGCTGCTGAAGCGAAAGCCTATGCATGCGTGATCTTTCAGATCCCGGGGCGTTCGAGGAAGTTTGTTTGACTTGAAGTATTCCGGCGAGCCGACCACTGCGAGTCGCAGGTCCTTGCTGACGCGAACGGCAATCATGTCGCGTTGGATGAACTCACCGATCTGTACGCCGGCATCGAAGCCCCCGGCTACGAGATCGACCGGGTCGTTCGAGGACGTGACCTCCAAAACGATTTCAGGGTAGGTGCGGGCAAACTGGGCCAATTTAGGCAGAAGCACCATATGAGAGGCCGTTCGCGAAAGGACCAGTCGAATTCGGCCTGCAGGAGTCTCTCTCTGCTTCCGTGCCTCGGCCAACGATCGCTCGATACGTTCGAGAGCCGGGGCGAGGTCATGGAGAAGTGCGGTACCAGCGGCGGTGGGTGATACGCTCCGCGTGGTCCGGGCGAGCAATTGGAGACCTAATCTCTTTTCTAAGCCGCGCATGGAGTGGCTCAGAGCAGATTGAGATATCCCAAGCCGGGCGGCGGCACGTGTAAAGCTTCGTTCTTCGGCAACTGTCGCGAAGGCGGCAAGTTCGCCCAGATCGTTTCTCATAACTCATGAATTGTATTCATGAGTTCTTGCGATAACAACGGTTCCGACCGCGTCTCAGCAGAGCGTCTCTTGAAGCGCAGCTCCTCACCCTAAGTCACTGTCTCTGTGCCAACGGGCGCAGGGGCTGAACAGGTGTCGCTGAGTCACCAGAATGCTATGGCTTCCACCTTGGCTTTGCCTTGCATCCCGTTGACCACCTGCGAGCTGAGAACAACTTCGAAATTGGTTCGAGACCAGTCGATGCCGGCACCATCTACCAACTGTTTCAGGCTCTCTTCATCGGTCAGGAATTCACCGGCAGCCCTGGTCCCGCTACCTGCAATTCCTGCGGCGACCAGAACGACCTGGCCCGTGCTTTCGTCAGTGAAGCGGGCGGCTATTGCGTAGTCTTTGACAACAGGGCTCCTCGGAGCCTGTGCTTTGACTTGCCAGGCGCGTGACTCGGGGTGCTGTGTGTCCGCGATCCAGTAAATCCGATCTGGGCCCTCAGGCCCTTCCACATGAAATCTCAGCGAGGACGTTCTATTCAGCGTCCATTCATTGTTCAGCAGCCCAATCAGAACAACCGGCCCTTCCCGAAGCTGAGAGGAAACAGTCGTTCGGGAATTCTGAACCCTGAACGCATGTCCGTGAGCCCCGACCAAAGACACGAATCTGCTGAGAATCTGCACGTCAGAATAAGGAACAAAGTCGTTCTTATCCGCGACCGCCTGAAGAGACGAGTCGTCGTCGGCCCCGCTTTGGAGCTGAGTCAGTGAATCATGAGGTGAAAACAACTCCTTTTCGCCCACACAGAGCAAGATAGGCTTGCTGCTGCTAAGCAACGGAGCCCAGATTTCTTCGAGAGCGGAGTTTGGTTTCCCTAAGTGTCTCCAATGCCGAGTGCCCAAGACCAGAGCCAGGGCGACTATCACGCCAGCAGCGATCAAACCGGCCGGCCAATAGAAGTTTCTCGGTCTCCTGGGCTGGCTGACGAAGGGCTGGCTGACGAACTCCGCTTTAGACGGAACATCCGCTGGAATTAGCTCCGGCAGAATCACCTCCGCCGGAATCGTCTCAAGGGTAAGCCCATTCGATGCCGGTTGCGAGAAGACAGGAACATAGGATCCCGGATTCAATTCAATTCTTAGTTCGCCCGCATGCGCCGGTAACTGGTAATACTGGACGAGCCGCTTCCTTACCTCCACGGCGCAGAGACGCACGACAGGATCGAGATTGGTATCGTAATCCGCCGGGCGATGGAATACCTCCACCCCGAGGGTGCGCTCTTTCAAGCTGTCTTCGTTTTCCGCAAGGGTCTGCTCCACGATGTACCGGAGCATGCACGGATAGCGTTTACTAGCAGTGAATCTGCTGTCGCTCACAATCTTTTCGAGTTGCGAGCGCACGAGCTGCTTTTCGCTTTCGGTCTTCGGGCGCCAGGCACCTATCATTGACCCAGCCGACGGCATAGTTCTCATTTCCAACCGAAGATTCGGCGATTCAACGTAACACAGGCTTGATACGGCTTGCTACTTGCTCCAGGAACTGTCTTTCTATCAATGGTTTGCGATACGTAGCAAGCCTTGAGAGGTTATCGACCGCGGGCGCTACCGTAACGGCATTGACAAGTCCGGTGGGCAACCGGCTGAATGCAAGGCGATCTGGAAAACCGAATTATCACGCCACCTAATTCGGGGCAGGGAAGATGGCTTCAGTTCGGTGGCGAGCGGAGTGTGGCAAGGAACCGCCTCCGCAAATTAGATAGCACTCGCTCGACAGGTTCCATTAGGCAATTAATTCGCTCTTGGAAACTGCACTTTTGGAGGGGAAATGTCAGGAAAACGCATGAGGGAATGCTTATTGGTCCTGCTGGCCGGCTTGTTCAGCGCAAGTCTGCTGCCGGCCCAAAACGCGACGGGCTCCATTGTTGGACACGTCAAAGATCAAGTCGGTGCCTCGGTAGCAGGGGCCCAGGTGTCGGTCACAAATCTAGACACACACGATGCTAGAGCGGCGACGACGAACGAGGCGGGAGATTACACGATCCCTGTCTTGCAGCCGGGACATTATGAGGTAGAAGTCACGGAAAAGGGGTTCAAGAGCGAGAAGACCTCAGGCATCGTCCTCGCCGTCGATCAAACCATCCGTGTAGAAACGTCGCTAAGCGTTGGGACTGCAAATGAGTCGATTGCGGTCAACGCCCAGGCTGTCGCATTGGATACGGATTCCGCAGCTGTTGGACAGTTGATCGGAAGCCAACAAATTGAGGAACTGCCCCTCAATGGCCGCAACTTCCAGGATCTGATGCTCCTGGCGCCTGGGGCCGTCAACAACCCCGGCGGGGAACAAACGCAGTACCGCATTCAGGTCAGCGGCACCAACCTCAGTTCAGTCAGTGTGGGCGGGTCCCGCGGCTCCTCCGAGGGCTACACGGTGGACGGCACATCCATCCTCGATTTCGGTTACGACGATCCAATGTTCAATCCATCCCTGGAGGACATTGGCGAGTTCGATTTGCTCACCAAGAGCTACTCGGCCGCGTATGGCTACAGCATGAATCAGATCAACATCACAAGCAAATCCGGGACCAACAGCTTGCACGGATCGGTATTCGAGTTTTTGCGGAACAACTATGTCGACGCGTACCCTCACGGGGCCAATTACCAATTGGCCGCCGGGACGACGGTGCCCACGAGTTTGCTGCAGCAAAATCAGTTCGGGTACTCGCTGGGCGGCCCGGTTCGCATTCCCTGGCTCTACAATGGCAAGAACAAGACCTTCTTCTTCGCCAACTACGAGGGATACCGGAGGAACCAAGGCGCCAGCAGTTTAGCTGGGGTTCCCAACGCCGATGAGATGAAGGGCATAATCGACGCAAGCGTGCTGGGAAATTTCACAGTGGCGCAAGCGGGTACCACAGGGTATACGCAATGCGGACACACCTATCACGCCGGCGACCAGCATCCTCTCTTTGCCCCGTTTAATTACCCCAGCCTGGGTATTGCTGCCGGATGCCCTTTGACCGATTTTTCAACGAGCGCAAGCTACACCATTCCCACCAGCATCCTTTCGTACCTCGGCCAAGTGGTGCTGACGCCAGGCATCTATTATCCTGCGGCGCCGAACGTGACGGGTGCCGCGGTCAGTACAAACAACTACTCGTACAGCTCCGCCACCGTCTTGCATTACAACCAGCAGAACTATCGCATCGACCAGAACATCGGCGCGAAAGACCAGATCTTCTTCCACCTCACCTGGCACAATGAGAACGAGACCAATGGGTCGTACACTCCCGCAAACGAAACGGTTACGACTCAGCCCGCCAGGCTCTACACACTCACGGAAACGCACGAATTCTCCCCCACCCTTACCAATCAGGTCCGCGTGGGATACTCGCAGCAAAAGTGGGTACAAGGGCCGGCCCTAGCTATTTCACCGGCAGGAGTTTCCGCGCTCCATTGGCCCAATCCCTTCCTTACGGCCGGCGACGGATATCCGCGCATCGAGTACGACAGCAACACCTTGAACGATGGCTATGTCTACAACGGCGGCGGCGCCTTCGTTAGCCAGACAACCACACAAGTTCCCTCCAACTGGGATTACAGCGAATCGGTTATATGGAACATCAAGCGGCACACCCTCAGCATGGGCTTCGGCGGCTATCGCAGAATCTATGCCAGCGTGACGAGCGGCGGACTGGGCCGTATCAACTACAACGGACAGTACTCTGGCGATGCCTTCGCCGATTCCTTGCTCGGCGCGTCCCCCCAACTCGCTATCACTCAGCTGGGACCTCTGTCCAATGCAACCTTGGGATTGCAAAACCACCTCGTTTACCGCAACTACTCGCCCTACGTGCAGGACGATTGGAAGGTCAGCGACAGGCTGACCCTGAATCTCGGCCTGCGCTATGAGTTCACTGCCACTCCTTACGAAGAGCAGAATCTCTTCACCTGGCCCGACTTCAGCGCGCCTGGAGGCGCTTTATACATCGCGAATGCAAAGATTGCCGCAGAGTACGGCGGGGTGAATCCTCTCAGTCCGGGGACCGGACTCTACGTTCCTTCTCCGGGTGGAGAACGCGGCCCCGGACCCGCCCCGAAGAATGACTGGGCGCCGCGCCTCGGCTTCGCCTATCGAGTCTTTGGAGACGATAAGACAGTCCTTCGCGGGGGCTTTGGCAAATACTTCGACTCCATTGAAGACAACGAACTGGATCAGGGTAACGTCAACCCTTTTCCGAGTGCATCTGGCTTTGCCAATGGCACGAATGCGGCACTCTCCTATCCTGCCATGTTCAACACCAACAGCATGCCCCTTGGTTCCGCGACAGGACAATTAACCACGTCCAATTTGAGTTTCGGGGTTTGGCAAGACACCCACTACAAAAACCCGTACTTCCTGGCATGGAACCTTGGCGTTGAGCGGGAACTGCCTGGGGCAAACAAGCTCGAAGTCGATTATATTGGCAACCATGGCACTAACCTGTTTGGGCGTTCCAACCCCAACGCTCCCTCGCAGTGCATCGCGATCAACGGTTGCATTGGATCGTCGAAAGGGCCATCCGTCCCGGTAGCTTCACGCGTGCCCTACCAAAACCTGGGATTTCTGGTCAACGCGATTTTTGACGGCTTTTCCAACTACAACGCGCTGGACGCCAAAGTCGAGCATCGGACACGCGATCTCGACCTGATCGTGGGTTATACATGGTCCAAGGCGCTCGACACCAAATCCAGCGTTGCCGGCCTTGCCGGCGGCGGCGTTTCGGACAATGCGGGATGGGCTGGACCTCAGGATGGACACAACATATCCGCGGACTATGCTCGAGGCGGCTACGACGTGGGAAACCGCTTGGCGATCACCGGCGTCTACTCCCTGCCCTTCGGCCAAGGGAAGGCGCTCCTTGGCAACTCCTCGAAGTTGGTCGATGAGGCCATCGGGGGTTGGAAGTTCGGCGTCATCTCGTCCATCCAGGGAGGAATTCCCTTCACCATCGTTGGGGCCGATAATGGCAATAACAGTACCGATTCGGAGAGGGCCAACTTCAATCCCGGTGCTCCCAAGTGCCCTAAATCGCACCAGCAATGGTTCTGCTCCGACGTTGTCTCAGGTTCAACCGATAAGACTTTCACGCAGCCGGCGTGGGGGTACTTTGGCGATTCGTCACGCAATGCGCTCCGCGGGCCTGGGCTGATCCTTGCCGATATGTCGCTGTCCAAGCGCTTTAGCATCGTGGAAAAGGCGGGCCTTGAGCTGCGGTTCGACGCATTCAATGCCTTCAACCATTGGAATCCAGGACAACCCGACGACACGATGACCGATACATCCCTCCAGCCCAACGGGTATCCAACTGTGGCAAATATCTTACCCAACAACTACCAAGGCAGCGCACGCGAACTGCAGATATCCGGAAAATTCACCTTCTGAGAGGACGAAGCCCGGCACCAAGTCAGAAACAAGCAAAGGGGCGCTTTTCGGCCCCTCTGCTTGTACTGAACATGCAAGCATCTTCAAAGCGGTCTCGCAATCAATCTCCACCTCGGGCATTAAGAGTCTCTCAATGACTTCGTCACGACAATTGAGCCGCTGCATTATCCTGTGCCTTCCGGCCATTGTTTCCTCGTTTGCCTGCTACGCCAATGGCCAGTCGAAAGAACAGACGGACCCAGGTCGGACAGCACTTCAGCATGGAGACTATTTGTCCGCAGAGATGCTATACCGCCAAGCCCTGCGTCAAAACCCGGACTCTCCGGAATTACTCAGCGATCTTGGTATCGCCCTTCAATTGCAAGGCAGGTCCACCGACGCGATCCATGCCTTCGAACAGGCGTTGAAGTTGAAGCGCTTGCCGCGCACCTACGCACTGCTCGCCGAAGAGAAATGTAAAATTCGAGATTTGGATGGTGCGCGGCCCATGCTGAACAGGATCATTCGCGACTACGCAGGGGACGCTGGAATCATCGCTGTCGTTGCTCCGTGCTATCTCGATCTCAATGAGTCTGTCGATTCGGTGAAAGCCTATACAGTTTTGCTGCGCGACAAGTCATATCCGCACGACCTGTCATTCATTCAGCTGTCCAAGTCGTACCTGGCGGCTTCGCAGTACTTTGTCACCAGGCTGCGGGAACGCTCGGACGGTAAAGCGTATATCACGGCGCTTGGCCAGGCGAGCACTTCCGGCGATCCGCGGAGTGCCTTCCCCATGGCGCAACGCGCGTCTCCCAATTTTCACCCCGACCTAGGATTCGACGCGGTTCTTACCATCTGGCATCAGCACGAGGACGATCCAGCTCTCCTCTATCAATTGGCTGTCCTGAGCGGCGAGCAGAGCATGCAGCAAATCGAACTTTGCAGTCAGCAGTATCCGGACTCTCCTTATCTTGCTCAGCTTCGGTTGCAGATGCTCGTTGAACGGGGAAGGGAAGATGAGGCGGTCAGCGGATTCGAAGAGTTACTCCATTCGCATCCGGAACTGCCGGACTTGCGCTACGACCTTGGCATGCTCTACAGAAAACAGCGTCAGTGGGAAAAAGCGCTTGCCGTTTTCTATCAGGAACTGGACGCCAACCCGCAGGAAGAGCGAGCCGCTGCAAGGGTCAGCGAAGCTCTTGAGCAGATGACAAGGTGGCAGGAATTGCGCGATTTCCTTGCGCCGCGGATGCAAAAGAAGTCTCCTGCGCTCTGGGCCTCTCTCGACTTTGCAAGGGCGCTTGAGCATCTCGGGGAGAACAGAGAGGCGATGCATGTGCTCGCCACTGCTTTAGCGAGTTACCCGTCGAGTAAAGAAGTTCATTGGCGTCTGCTTCATCTCTACCGTGTTAGCGGGGACATGCAGAAAGCCTCCGCCGAGGTGAATTGGTTCAAGACTCGACCTGAATAGAAGCACCGTTCGACGGATGCGGTCAAAGAGACCGAGCATGGCGCGCCGCTAATCGGCAACAGCTGGCAAACGCAGAGCTAAGGAGCGGAGCAGCATGAGGCATCTGAAACACATCTCAAGACGAAGCGTTTTGGCTGGATTGGCGGCCTCGGGAGCACTTTCCATCTCACCATCGAATGGTTTGGCGGGTGATCCGCATGGCATACGAGCCTCGCCAGTTCTTTCGCCAGAAGCGCGGAGGCGATCCGCTGATGCCTTGCTGCACTATTTTGCAGAGAGTGCCCCAAAACTCCTTCGCGATCCGGCAGGCATCTTGAGGCATCCTAGCGTCGCGCCTACTCTGCCGGGCAAAGAGTATTCCACGAACCTTTGGGATTGGGACACGCTTTGGACCAGCCAGGGACTTTTTCGCCTCGCGACGTTGCTTCATGACGATCAGCTTAGACAGAAGCTGTGCGAACACGTCTCCGGAAGTCTCTTGAACTTTCTCGAGCATGCTTCACCGGATGGGCAGATTCCAATCATGATGACCGCAGAAGACCCGGACCCCCTTGGAGCCACGGGCAAGAACCCGACGTCGAAAAACCAGGCGAAGCCAGTTTTTGGTCAGCTAGGGTTGCTCGCCTGCGATCAACGCGGAGACGCAAACTGGTTGAAGCCGCATTTCGATTCGATTCTGCGTTTCTATAACTCATGGATGAGGCACAACTCCTCCCCGATTGGGCTCCTGGTGTGGGGTGATGATGTCGCCATCGGGGATGACAATGACCCAACCACCTTCGGCCGGCCATTCTTTTCCTCGGCAAACCTGCTTCTCAATTGCCTGTTTTATCAAGATCTCTTAGCGTCGGCAGAACTCGCACGACGGCTTGGACGCTCGGCGGATCATGATCGGCTTGCCAGTCAGGCGAAGGAGCTGGCACAACGGATCCAAAAGTTCTGCTGGGATCCCAGGGATAGCTACTACTACACTGTCGATGTTCAATGTGTCGATCGGCGGGCTGAGCTGATCCGAACTGTGCCGCGCGGAATGGACATGTCGTGGAAATGCCTCCCGTTGAGGATCCAGATGTTTACCGGCTTCCTGCCGCTTTGGTGCGGCATTGCGCCCCGACAGAACGCACAGAAACTGGTTAGCACAAACTACCTCGCCGACGATCGTCTCTGCGCTCGATGGGGCGCCAGGTCGCTTTCCGTCCGCGAGACCATGTACTCTCTGGAGTTTAGTTCCAACCCGAGCAACTGGCTCGGGCCAGTCTGGATCATCGTGAACTACTTCGTATGGAAAGCTTTGCAGCGATATGGATACAGGAAAGAAGCAGACGCGCTGGCCGACAAAACTCTCCTTCTCCTGTCCAGAGACCTCGAAGCAAACGGCTCACTGAATGAGTACTACCATCCCGATACCGGGGCAGCACTGAGTCACAAGGGATTCATGGACTGGAATCTCCTTGTGGTGGAAATGATCTGAAAGGAAAGATCGTGTAATCGGTGGCCGTGCCGGCTCGTGTCGTCCCGGGATACCTAAACGGCCCGTCGATCGCTTTGCAAAGTGAGCACGTTGCGACTGCTTCAAGCGGCGGTGGACGAGTTCTGTAACGCGAATATCTTCCACCGCTGCGATGAATACTTCGTCACTTTCTCATGATTCATGAAAAATGTTCATGACTTATTGCTATGGCAACGGTCTTGTCTCATAAACGCCACAGACCTAGACTTAGTTATCGTCGGTGCTCGCGGCCGGCACCGCTTAGGAAAGGACAGCATGCAAAAACGCATCTTAGGAAAGACCGGACTTGAGGTATCAGCACTGGGCTTTGGCTGCATGGGTTTGAGCTTCGGCTATGGTCCGGCGACGGAGAAAGAACAGGCAATCGGGATCATTCGCACCGCGGTCGAGCGAGGCGTTACCTTTTTCGATACGGCTGAGGTCTATGGTCCTCTGGTGAATGAGGAAGTGGTGGGCGAAGCGCTGGCTCCGTTTCGTGGCAAGGTGTTGATCGCTACCAAGTTCGGATTCAAAGCCAATCCCGCTGACGGCGGCAAATGGAATGCGCTCGACAGCCGGCCCGCGCACATTAAGGAAGTTGCCGAGGCATCGCTCAAACGTCTCAAGGTCGATGCGATCGATCTTTTCTATCAGCACCGGGTCGACCTGGAGGTTCCTATCGAGGAGGTTGCCGGTGCGGTCAAGGAACTTATCCAGGAAGGGAAGGTCAAGCACTTCGGTATGTCCGAAGCCGGGGCACGGACCATCCGGCGCGCCCATGCAGTGCAACCGGTCACTGCTTTGCAGAGCGAGTATTCACTGTGGTGGCGAGAACCGGAGAAGGAGATCCTGCCCACGCTGGCGGAATTAGGGATTGGCTTTGTTCCGTTCAGCCCGCTGGGCAAAGGTTTCCTCACCGGCGCGATTAATGAGAAGACGGCTTTCGCAAGCAGCGACTTCCGCAACAGCGTTCCGCGCTTCCATCCCGATGCCCGCAAGGCCAATCAGCACGTGGTTGACACGTTAGGCAAGCTCGCGGAGCGGAAAAAGGCGACGCGTGCGCAAATTGCCCTGGCCTGGATACTCGCGCAAAAGCCGTGGATGGTGCCGATCCCGGGCACGACCAAGCTGCATCGTCTGGAAGAGAATCTCGGAGGGGCGGACGTGGAACTCTCGGCGGAGGATCTCCAGCAGATCGAGAGCGCCTTTGCCGGCATTGAGGTGCAGGGGGAGCGTTATCCTGAGGCGATGCAGAAACTGGTTGGTCGATAAACGCCGGCACAGGGTGTCCTCAAAAGGATCGCCCCTCGTCGGGGTCGCCGATATTTTCAGGGGATCGCACTCATAATCTGAGGGACGGCAACGCACAACGCTCACTCCTCATTTGCCGAAATTCGAACATGCGCGATCTCCTGGTCGCGAGGATCTGCCGCACGTTTTTCCAGCTTGCGGAGATGGGCGAATCAACAAGTCATCTCGGCCCGAGGAGCATTGGTCAGTTACTGAGAACACTGTCGAGACGGCCGTGTAGGGCAGCACGACATGGAAAACGGAGGAGATTCCGATGAACATATCATTTGAGAACAAGGTTGCACTGGTGACCGGTGCCGCGTCGGGTTTGGGACTCGCGACCGCCAGGGCGTTCGCTGAATCGGGCGCGTCCGTTGTGCTGGCGGACTGGAATGAGAAGGCGGTTCACAGCGCGGCCGAAGAACTAACCGCCAAGGGGCACAAGACGTTAGCGATTCATTGTGACGTGGCCGATGACGCACAAGTGGAGGCGATGGTTCAGCAGACCGTTGAAACATTCGGACAGCTGGACGCCGCTTACAACAATGCCGGCATTCAGAATGTCCTTGCCGAAACCGCTGATTCTACTAGAAACGATTACGACCGCGTGATGGGAATCAATCTCCGCGGCGTCTGGAGCTGTATGAAGTTTGAACTGCGACAGATGCGCAAGCAGAGAAGCGGAGCAATCGTGAATTGCTCTTCGCTTGGCGGACTTCTCGGTGGTGCCGAACGCGGGATATACCACGCGGCGAAGCACGGAGTGATCGGATTCACAAAGAGCGCAGCTCTTGAATACGCAACACGCGGCATTCGCGTAAACGCTGTGTGCCCCGGCATGATTCAGACACCCATGTCGGATCAGATGATCGCTGAAGGCCAGGGCGAAGCGTTGGATGCCATGTTGAAGAACTATGTGCCGATGAAGAGGCTGGGGCGGGCAGAAGAGATCGCCGATGCGGTGCTTTGGCTCTGCAGCTCAGCCGCTAGTTACGTTACCGGTCAGTCGATCTCGGTCGATGGCGGCTTCGTGATGCGTTGAAAGACACACTATTTGCGCAGAGTCTTAGCAAAGTCTGCAACGTCCTGCAACGGAATGCCAGATTTGCAGAGTGGGCACTCTGAAGCAGTCCAGAGATTGTTGGGCAAGGTTGCGATGGTATGCAAAGGAACATGTTTGCTTGCAGCAAACCTGGGGGCGGCTGAACCGAGAACGAGAAGAGTGCTGATTGCGACAACGTTCGCGCCACACTCTTCCAGATCGGCGAATGTTCCTATCACGGCGGAGCCGGCGTTGGTCACATCGTTTACGATGGCGACACGCTTGCCTCGAAGGCCGGCCCGGAGCGGGGCCGGAACTCGATAGCCCGCCGGGAAGAGGCCGTCTGCAGTGGGGCGAACAAACCGTTCCGAGTAGACGAACTGAGTGTCAAGCTGAAGAGCTATAAGGATGGCGATAAATGCGCCCTCGACCAGAGGGCCGCAGACCGCATCGAGCTGCATAGCGGACAAAGGAGCAATCAACCTGGTGGCGAGCGCTTGCGCACGCTGCGGCTGGAGACAGAGTGTTTCCAGGTCCAACCAAAAATCTCCATGGTGACCACTTTCCAGAAGGAAGTGGCCCTGTCGTCCTGACAGCAGTTCCAGCACTTCTTGCTGCATGTTCCCCCCTGGCAGAAGTGTAATCGAGCTGGAATAGACTATCGTGTATGGCGGTCGATACGTCTTCTCCCTTCCACCAGCTCTTCCAACGACTTTCTCACGCGCTCGATGCGACCAACGATGGCTCTCACGATTTGTCTCACCTGCATCGTGTGTGGAGCGCGGCACGGCTGATTGCTGCGGAAGAAGGAGGCGATTTGCGGTTGCTGGCAGCGGCGGTGATCTTGCATGATTGCGTGACCGTTGAGAAAGATTCGCCGCTTCGTCAACAAGCCTCGCGCCTCGCGGCCGAAAAGGCCGAAGAGTTGTTGAAGGAGTTGCAATGGAGTTCTTTGGAGATCGAAACCGTCAGCGACGCGATTCGCACCCACAGTTACTCTGCCGGCCTGACACCGACAAGCCTGGAGGGACGCATCCTTCAGGATGCTGATCGGCTGGATGCCATCGGCACCGTCGGCATAGCCCGCTGTTTCTATACAGCGGGCCGCATGGGCTCCATGCTCTATGATGCCCTCGACCCTCAGGGGAAAGAACGGGAACTGGATGATCGGCGCTATGCACTCGACCACTTTCCTAAGAAGCTTCTTCGATTGGCAACAGGCTTCCAAACACAATCTGGGGGTCGGATGGCGCAGGAAAGGCATGCTCGGTTGCAGGCGTTTTACGACCTTTTCACGGACGAACTTGATGGTTGAAGGCATCGAGCTTGCCCGAGCATCCTCTGCGTAGCAGCTATGTTCTGGTGATGGGCGTCACGAAAAACTCCGAGGTCGAAGTGAGTGAGCGGCAGGGACGCGCGCCGCGAGCGCGCATCCCGGGTCCCTGATGTGAGCTCAGTTATCCACCAAGGTACGCTGTGGAGCCCGGAGTAAGTCCCGAAGGGGACTTCTGAAAGTAGCCCAGGACCGAGAGTCCTGGGCTACAAAATCAAAACATGTGAAAAGTCCCGTCAGGGACGGCTGAATGCGACCGCGTAGGATTTCAGCCATCCCTGGCGGGACTGGTTCGTTTTCGTGGGATGTAACCCAGGACTATCGTCCTGGGCTACTTTCAGACGTCCCTTCGGGACTCACGCCCAGAGTCCTCGGGCTCATCAAAGTGCGCACGTATGGCTCCCCACCCCAATCCGGCGTGGCGGAGAATGCTAATTGGTCAAGCCGCGTTCCTCTAGCATCGGCTTGACGCTGGGATCCTTGCCTAGCCAGGCTTTGTACATTGCTCCCAGGTCTTCTGTGTTTCCGCGCGAGAGCACCATGCGGCGAAGACGGTCTCCGTTGGCTCGCGTCAGGCCACCGTGGTCCAGGAACCACTGATAGGCGTCGTCATCGAGCATCTCACTCCATAGGTACGCGTAGTAGCCGGCGGCGTAACCACCGGCAAAAATGTGAGAGAAGTAAGTAGAACGGTAGCGCGGCGGGACATAGCTGACGGATAGATGTGTCCGGGCCAGCGCCTCCTTTTCAAATGCATCCGGGCTGTCAATCTGCGTACCTGCGCTCAGAGTGTGCCACTGCATATCAAGCTCCGCGGCGGCCAGAATTTCAGTAAGCGCGTAGCCCTGATTAAAGGTTTTAGCTTTTACCAGCTTGGCCGCCAATTCCGCCGGCATGGGCGCGCCGGTTTCGTAGTGTTTCGCATAGTGATTGAAGATTGCAGAATACGTAGCCCAGTGTTCATTGAACTGAGAAGGGAACTCGACGAAGTCACGCGCGACCGAGGTGCCGGAGAGGCTCGGATACCTGGAGTCGGAAAACATACCGTGCAGCGCGTGACCAAACTCATGAAACATAGTCGTCGCATCGGTAAAGCTGATGAGCGCCGGCTGGCCGGGGGCAGGCTTGGGAAAATTACCCACGTTGTAGACCACGGGGAGGGTGCCCAGCAGCTTGGATTGACCCACCAGGTTGCTCATCCAGGCGCCGCCGTTCTTATTGTCGCGTTTGAAGTAATCGCAGTAAAAAAGGGCCAGCGGCTTACCGTCCGCATCCGTCACCTCGAAGACGCGCACGTCGGGATGATAGACCGGGATGTCTTTGCGCTCGGTGAAGCTCAACCCGTAGAGCTGGTTGGCGGCGTAGAACACGCCGTTTTCCAGCACATTGTTGAGTTCGAAATAGGGCTTCACCTGTGCTTCGTCAATGTCGAACCTGGCCCTGCGCACCTGCTTGGCGTAGAAGTCCCAATCCCACGGCTGCAACTCATCGCCGCCCTTGTCGCTTTCCATGAGATGGCGGATGTCGGCAGCTTCCCCGGCTGCGTTGGCCGTGGCTGGTGCGACGAGGTCATCCATGAACTTCTTTGCCGCTTCGGGTGTCTTGGCCATCTGGTCTTCCAACGCCCAGGCCGCGTAGTTCGGGTAGCCGAGCAGCTTTGCCTTGGCGGCGCGCAGTTCCGCCAAACGGGTAACGGTGGCGCGAGTGTCATTCGGCCCTCCGCGTTCCGCGCGGGTCCAGGAATCCTCGAATAGCGCCTGCCGTGTGGCGCGATCGCTCAGGCCGGCGAGGGAGGGCTGCTGGGTGGTGTTCTGCAGGGGCAGCACCCAGCCTTCCTGCTTTCTCGTTTTGGCGGTTTCGGCGGCCGCGGCTAACTCCGCTTCACTCAACCCCGCCAGCTTGTTCTTATCCTGCGTGGCGTACGCTGCGTCCTGGGTGGCAGCCAGTAGCTTGGACCTGAAATCGTTCTCCAGCGTCGAAAGCTCTTCATTCATCTTCTTCAGTTCGGTCTTGTCCGCGTCGGAAAGGTTGGCCCCGGCGTGCACGAACTCGCGATGGTAATACTCGACCAGGCGGAGCGATTCCGGGTCCAGCTTGAGCGCTTCCCGTTGCTTATAGATCGCCTCCACCCGCCGGTAGAGTTGGGTATCCAGATAAATCGCGTCCCGATGAGCAGCGAGTTTGGGAGCTTCGATCTGCTGCACTCTTTGTAAGTCGGGGTTGGTGTTCGCGCCGGTAACCGCATCGAAGACCGACGTGACTCGATCCAGCAGGCGGCCGCTCTGCTCCAGCGCGACCAGAGTGTTTTCGAAAGTAGGCGGGGCCGGGTTGTCGGCAATCGCCCGGATTTCCGTCAACTGTTCCGCCATGCCTGCTTCGATTGCCGGCTGATAGTCGCCGTCGTGAATCTTGTCGAAGGGGGGCGCTTGAAACGGTAGGGTGCTGGGCGCATAAAACGGATTGCCCGGGCCGAAACCCACACTGGGCGCCGCAACGGCGCTCGAGCTGAGCGCGATGGCTCCGGCAGCGGCGGTGATGACGTGATGAATTCTTGGCCTCATGATCTCCTGTAGAAGGCAGCAGGTGCCCGATTCCTCGATTGTAACGGGATCCCTGGCAAGCCCTTACCATCGTGTCATCAACAAACTATTGCGCCGGATGAAGGTCCGGAAGCCCTCCTGTTGGCCTTGCAAAACATTCATCCTGCGCTGCCATCCAGTTTGATTTTCGGTGCGTAACTTCAGTACCGATGGTGCAGCTTGTTCTTACGACTCCCCAAACCGCCTGACCGAGTCACGCCATTCGGACCCATGTAATAAGGGAGACACGCATGCCACGACGCCAGTCCTTAGTCGGACTTGCGATGAGCCTGCTGCTGATTACCCCACCCGGAGTATTCGCATCAAGTCATCGCGAAGCACCCATTACAGCTTTAGATCACGCAGCTGATATCACGGACTTTTACGCGTTCGTCAGCTACGACCATCCAGATCGGGTCACATTCATCATGAATGTCGATCCCTTTCTCGAACCCAGCAACGGGCCCAATTTCTTTCCCTTCGACCCCAACATTCTCTACCAGATCAAGATCGACAATGACGATAATGCGCTTGCCGATGTGACCTTCAACATTCAGTTCCAGACACAAATTCGGGCCCCGCAACTCTTTGTAGGCTTTGCCGGTGCAGGCAAGGGAATCAACGCCCCCAGCAACTCGCCCGCGCCAGTGAAACCCGGCACGCCGATTGTTCCGCCTGCGATCACCTCGCTGGATGGAGCAGGGGCAGCCGGTTTGAGCCTTCGCCAAACCTATACAGTGACCATGTATCGCGGTTCCCAGAAGATTCCTCTGACCTCAGTGAATGGGTCGACGCTGTTTGCCGTTCCCACTAACATAGGCCCGCGGACCATGCCTGACTACGAAGCGTTGGCCAAGCAGGGTATCTACACTGTGCAAGGCGACCGCGGCGACATCCGCGTGTTCGCAGGTACGGTCGCCGACCCTTTCTTTATTGATTTGGGAGCAGCTTTCGACTCCTTTAATTTCCGCACCGCTGCGGGAGGCGGAGTACTGACCGCGGCACAGGATAAGGACAACCATCTGAATCTTGCGCCGAATGCGGTTTCCGGCTTTAACGTGAACACGATTGCCATCGAGGTACCGATCAACTACCTGACCTCCGATGGGAACCAACACAAAGCTTCTGACGTGAAGGCAACAATCGGCGCCTGGGCCACAACCTCCCGGCCGCAGTTCACCATCCGCCGTCCGCCGAATCCAGTGGAAGGCTGGGGCAGCTATACCCAAGTGCAACGTCTCGGCAATCCGCTGATCAACGAGTTGATCATCGGTACCGGCTACAAAGACACCTGGAGCATGTCACAACCCGTGAACGATGCGAATTTTGCTAGCTTCGATCTCGATCCGACGCTGGCACGCATCTTCAACGCGATTTACGGAATTAATATTCCGCCACCACCGCGCACCGATCTGCTTCCGCTGGTCACCTACGCTCCGCCGATTGCCGCTCCCGGCACCCCGGCAGGCCCGGTGGCTGACCTGCTGCGGCTGAACACCGGCGTGGCTCCCACTCCTGAGGCCAACCGCAGCCGCTTGGGTCTGATTGCCGGCGACGGCGCAGGCTTTCCCAACGGGCGGCGTTTGACCGATGACGTGGTTGACATTGCAGCGCGCGTGGTTGCAGGCGGCATACTCAACCCGAAATTCAACGTCGCTCCTAATAACCTGATCGGCGATGGCGTTGCTGCGACCGATGTGCCCACACAGGAGACTTTCCCGTATGTGCACTTCGCTTACAGCGGCCGCGATAGCCGTCATATCGACCCCAGTGAAACGGGTTGCGGCGACCAGCCAACGCTGGCCAGCAACAATCAAAGCGATCCTCCACCGGCAGACCAGGGCGGCAGCACCACCTGCCCTGTCCAGTAACCCTGTAACCCTGCGCAAGGTTTCCGGACACTTCTCCTAAGGAGTGTCCGGCAACCTTCGCTTTTATTGAAGGCTCGTGATGAAAATCGCTTCTGCAGTTTTTCTGATAGCCGGCTCCCTCTTGATGAACAACAGTTATGCTCGAGCGCTCACTCCGGCTGAGCAGCGCATCGCAGCCGCCAGGCAGCAGATCGCGGCGGACCCTAAAAAGGCAGAGGCCTACAACAATCTTGCTCTGGCTTTCATCAGCCGTGCCAGCGAGACCGAGTCGCCAGAGTACGACCGCCAGGCCGGGGAAGCAATCGCCACTGGTCTCAACCTTGCCCCGCAGGATTTTCAGTTGCGCAAAGCGCAGGTTGCTCTCCTGCTCGACCAGCATGAATATGCTCGAGCCTTGGGCGAGGCTAAGGATCTGAACCAGCACAATCCCGATGACGCGACGGTTCATGGATACATGGCACGTGCCTATATCGGTCTTAAGAACTACCAGGATGCTGAAGCCTCGGCGCAATGGATGCTCAATCTGCAACCTTTTAATGTTCCCGGTTTGCTGATCGCTGCCGATTTGCGCAAGCAGTACGGCGATGAGGAAGGTGCACTGGAGGCACTCGATCGCGCGTACGCGGAGACCTCGCCCGGCGAAACCGGCGAGCTGGCCTCGATTGCCAACCGGATCGCATCGATCGAGATTGACCTGGGCAAAGTGGAGTCCGCCAGCCAGATGCTGCAGCGTGCTGATGAACTTTTCCCCGGCTATCCGGAAACCATCAAGAACCGGGCGCGCATTAACGTCAGTCCAAACAAGGCGGCCGCGGAGCCTGTGACGGCAAAATTAATTACTCCGTTGCCCCAGGAGACGGTTGCCCCGGCGGCGCTCTCCGCAGTGGTGTTCTCGCCGGTGCCCGCCGCGCTCCTGATTCCTCATGCCACGGGTACGGAGCGCACGATTAAAAATATGCAGAGCCGTGTACAAGGAAACCCCAAGGATCCGGCTGCCTACTCCGCTCTCGGCGCCGCTTTTTTCCAGCGTGCCAGGGAAACCGGCGACGTGGAAGACTTTCAGCTGGCGGAGCAAGCGCTGAACAAGTCGCTCGACCTCGACAGCGCGGACTTTTCTGCTGAGCCGGCCTACTCCACCATGGCTGAAGTGTGCATGGGCGAGCATCGCTTCAGCGATGCGGTCACTTATGCTGAGAAGGCGCTGTCGCTGGGTTCCGGTGATCTTTCTCCATTCGCCATCGTGGGCGATGCCAACGCGGATATGGGCGAATACGAACGAGCAGCGATTGCGTATTCTCGGCTGGATGTTTCTGATGATTCTGCATCGCAGCCACGGGGCGTGTATGTGCGCGACAGCCGCACCTCGTATCTCAGGTTTGTTTCCGGCGACACCGCCGGCGCGATCCGCCTGATGCAAAGCGCGGTTGCGGCCGGGACGGAAGCCCGATTACCCGCGGAGAACCTGGCCTGGCTCTACTACGAACTGGGCGAGTATGAATCTCAGGCGGGGGATGCTGCGGCGGCTAACAATGCGTACCTGACCGCGCTCAATATTCATCCCGGGGATTATCGCGCTCTGGCCGGATTGGGAAAGCTGCGCGGAAACCACGGGCGCTATGCGGAAGCCATCAAGCTTTATCAGAGCGCCATTGCCGTTGTGCCTATGCCGATTTTCGTGGCGGAATTGGGGGACATGTACGCGCGGGCCGGCAATCTTCCCGAAGCCAGGAAGCAGTACCAGCTGGTCGAATACATCGGCCTGCTCGGGCACATCAACCAGGTGTTGCACAATCGCGACCTGGCGCTGTTTTATGCGGATCACGATATCAAGCTGGATGAGGCGCTCGCCCTGGCGCACAAGGAGTTTGAGGTTCGGCACGATATCTATACCTGGGACGCGCTGGCTTGGGCGCTGTACAAGAATGGCAAGTACCAGGAGGCGAGCGATGCCATGGACCACGCGCTGCGCTCTGGTACTCGGGATGCTCTGTTGTTTTTTCATGCAGGCATGATCGCCAGCCGCCTGGGGCAAACAAGCCAGGCCAAAGAAAGGTTGCAAACCGCGCTGCGCATCAATCCCCAGTTTCATGTGATTTACTCGAGGATTGCTGCACAGCAACTGAAGACGCTCCAGGACCAGGCGGGACTCACCGCGAGCCAAGGACAGAACCATGTTCCATAAACGATTTTCTTGTTTTGTTTTGATCGCCCTGTGTTTGCTGCTCGGACCGCGAAGCTTTGCCCACCCCATGGGCAACTTCAGCGTCAATCACTACTCGAAGATTTCGATTGAGAGCGACGGTATCAAGGTTTCCTACATCATTGATCTGGCCGAGATCCCGACTTACCAGGAGTTGCAGCAGGGAAATGTTACCGCGAATGTGGCAGATCCCGCGGTCGCGCGCTTTGTCGGGTTACGCGGGGTGGAACTCGGGCGCGGCCTCAGTTTGCTGGTCGACGGCAAGCGATTGCCTCTTCAGCTCGTTTCCAGCCAGGTGATCTTTCCTCCCGGAGCCGGGGGTCTGCCCACCATGAAGATGGGGTTCGTCTACCGGGCGGCTTATCCTTCAGCCACTAGCCGATCTTTACTGAAGGCACCCCCCTCCCCTTTGTCATCCCGACCGGAGCGAAGCGAAGTGGAGGGATCTGCAGTTCGCTCAATCGAAGGAGCAGGTCTCGCGGTGGGGAGTTTGCAGTACTCCGACAGTAACTATCCAGGGCATGCTGGATGGAAAGAGATCGTTGCCGACGCCACAGGTCTCATCAACTCCTCAGCGCCGGCAAGTGATCGCAGCGCCGGGTTAACCAACTATCCCACCGATCTGCTCAACAGCCCGCCGCAGGATTTGTCCGCAGTTATCCAATTTCGCTATCCGGTTGCGGGCACAGCAGGTCCCTCCACTTCGCTTCGCTACGGTCGGGATGACAATTCTGTCGTAGAAACGATCTCTCGCGATGCCAACAAGGTGTCATCCCGACCGACGCGTAGCGCAGTGGAGGGACCTGCTGTTCTTCCGGCTCGCACGCGCACAAACCGGGGTGCCCCCGAACTTAGCCGCCCTGTGCCCACTCCCGCTCTGGTTGCAAAACCGGAACCCTTACATCTAGAGGCCAACCATCAAGCGACCCCGCGCAGCACATTCACTGAGCTGATCACCACCCGCAAACTGAGTTTGTGGTTCCTGATCACGGCCGCCTTCATCGCCTTCGGGCTGGGGGCGCTCCATGCACTGGAACCTGGCCACGGCAAAACAATCGTAGCCGCCTACCTGGTTGGCTCGCGGGGCACGGCTCGACATGCGTTGCTGCTCGGTCTCATTGTCACCGCGTCGCACACCGCGGGAGTCTTTGCTCTCGGCGCGATCACCCTGTATGCCTCGCGATACATCGTGCCCGAACAACTCTATCCGTGGCTGGGTGTATTTTCCGGATTGACCATTGCCGGGCTGGGTGGATACATGTTCCTGCGCCGCTGGAGCGGTCTGGATCTCGACCACTCGCACACATCGGGTCAGCTTCATAGCCATTGGTTTTCTTCCAGCAAAAAGGGTGATGTTGCCCCCGAGCCCGTCCGGACGGTTTCGCTCTACCAGCTTTTTGCCCTGGGTATTACCGGCGGCATCATCCCGTGCCCCGCGGCGCTGGTGGTGCTGCTGAGTGCTTTCGCCCTCCACCGCATCGGTTTGGGATTCTTTCTGATCATTGCTTTCAGTCTGGGGTTGGCAGCGGTGCTTATTGGGTTCGGCATGCTCATGGTGTATGGGCGCCGCTTCATGGCTCGCCTGCAGGTGAATGGGCCATTCACCACCCGTTGGCTGCCGGTGGCCTCGGCTGCGTTCATGACCGTCCTGGGCGCTGGTATTGCGGTGCGCGCTTTTTTCACCACCGGTATCGACTTGCATAACCTGAGCAAGGAAAGGGTCGGCCCGTTTCTTTTTGTCGCTGGTTTGGGTCTGCTGTTGGGAATGCGGCACTCCACCGATCCCGATCATGTGGTGGCGGTCTCAACCATCGTCAGCAAACAACGGAGCATCCGCCAGGCGGGCCTGATCGGCACGATATGGGGACTCGGTCACACGCTGACCATCTTTGCCGTTGGCAGCATGATCATCCTCTTCGGAGTCGTCATCCCGCCGCGGCTCGGGCTCTCCATGGAATTCAGTGTGGCGCTCATGCTGATCCTTCTCGGGGTGCTGAATCTCACTGACAGTGGGCCGCTTCGGCGTTTATCAGTGTGTGCGGCCTCTGGTTATCGGCATTGTCCACGGTCTGGCGGGATCGGCGGCGGTCGCTTTGCTGGTCCTGTCTACGATCCATAGCCCGGTGTGGGCTACGGTCTATTTACTGATCTTTGGCGCAGGGACGATGGTGGGCATGATGTGCATGACCGCGGTGATGGCTGTGCCGCTGGCCTATGCGGGAAGCCGCTTCACCAGCGTGAGTCGCGTATTCAGCGTCGCTTCCGGAGTGGTGAGTGTTTGCTTCGGATTCTTTCTCGTCTACCAGTTGGGATTTCTGGGAGGACTCTTCACCAGTCATCCGCAGTGGACACCGCGCTGATACCGTATTTCTCCAGAAGAAAACGCTGTACCTTCAGCGGCGTTGCAGCTGAGATTTCCTGCCAGGTGACCACGCTCAGGCGGCATCGAAGTTCTGCGCTGGTCACCGCCGACATGATCTCGAAACAATCTTCGATCAGATCCTGGCGGCGCTGATCGCAGAACACGGCGAAGGATGCGGCATGCGCATGGGCCGCCAGCGCGCCCCGAATCAGTTGATACGAACGATATCGTTCGCTTCTCATGGGCAGTCGCTCTATGTCGAACACTGCTTCCAGATCGCGATAGCGATGCACCAGGCCGTGCCTCGCGGTTTGGAAATCGCCCTCCGTCAACTTAGCTTCGATGAACAACTTTCCCAGCTTGAGGTCTATCTCGCTGCGATCATCCGCACCATTCTGCAGCGGAATTCGCGGTCTGAATCCAAAGGTGGGAAGAATTCCAGGCTCGATCCCAAGCAGGGAACACAGCGCCGAGCGGCGCACGATTCCCGGGTAGCAGAAAATGTTCATGAGCAACGCGTCGGAGCTGTTGGCGCATTCGAGTTCGCGTCGCGTGCGATCTGTCTTCCTGGGCAGGAATCGCGAGCCGGTATAGACCTTGGCCAGACGCGCTTTCCATCCGGGTTGCTGCATCATTCGCCGGTATGAGGCAGGGAGGAAGTTGCCGTGCTGCCCCCTTTCGTCTTCGGCGTAGACAATGCTCGGCACCGAGCCGTAGCTCATTTCTACCGCCAACGCGGCAGATCTGGCGGTGTTGCGACTGCTGAGTTCGCAGCGCAACGCGGCCGCGCTGACGTTTTTGAGAGTTCGCGTCACCAACCCCAGCATAGGCGAAAGATAAGCGAAAGTCACCCGGCTTATTGCTCATCATTATTTCTGTTTGGACCCCTCCGGCTTGATCGCGGGAAAGTAAATGTATGCAAAGCAGGACGATCTTTTTCGTATGTCTCCTTTTAGCAGCCAGCGGCGTTGTTTCCCCAGCCGTTGCGCTTGCTGGCGGCATTGCGTTTGGTTTCACCGTGGAGCATCCGTTCCGTCTGGAGAGCCATTCGCTGGCCAAACTGCTATTGCAGGCTTCTGTCGTTGCACTCGGGTTTGGCATGAATTTAAAACAGGTGGTGCACGCCGGCCGCTCCGGCTTTTTTTACACCGCGATCAGCATCAGCTGCGCCATGCTGCTCGGGCTGCTCTTTGGTAGTCTGCTCAAGGTCGCGGGGAAAGCTTCCTTTCTCATTTCCGCGGGCACTGCCATTTGCGGGGGAAGTGCTATCGCCGCCATTTCGCCGATCACTGGAGCGGACCAGGAAGAGATCAGTGTCTCCATGGGAACTGTTTTCCTGCTAAATTCGGTTGCCCTGCTTACCTTCCCGGCGATTGGCCACGCCCTGCACCTGAGCCAGAATCAATTCGGACTGTGGTCTGCGCTGGCCATTCACGACACCAGCTCGGTGGTTGGCGCTGCCGCCAGGTATGGAAACCAGGCGCTCGAGGTGGGCACCACGGTAAAGTTGGCACGTGCCCTTTGGATCGTTCCGGTGTCGCTGCTTGCGGCAGCCTACATGGCCCGGTCAGGACGCTCTCACCGCCAGGCTAAAGTGACGATCCCGTGGTTCATATTCCTGTTTTGTCTTGCAGCCGCGGCGGCCACATACGTTCCACATTTTGCCCCTCAGTATGGCACGCTGAGTCATCTCGGCAAGGCTGGCTTGACGGCCACGCTGTTCCTGATCGGGACCAGCCTTTCGAAGAAGACTCTGCAACAAGTCGGCGTGCGTCCGTTCGTTCAGGGCGTCAGCCTCTGGATCATCGTTGCCGGCGCTTCGTTGGCCGCGATCTATTTCAACTACATATCCATCTGAGACACTCGGCCCCCCCGGATTTCCTTTGTCCCTTCCAAGAATCGTGGGGCACCCCACGCTCTGTGGAAGGGAAAGATGCTAAAACCAGTTTATCTACTCAGGCCTTCGGCTTTCGGCCGGTCGCTCGTGGGGCTAACTGCTCTGCGTGCTGCAGGACAAAACGTTGGAAGGTGCGGGCGATCCCGGCAGGCTCGGGGCCGGCCACTGTGGCCAGCGAAAACATTCGCGCCAGATTGAGGCCGCGCACTCTTGCCACCTTCAGTGTTCCCAATGCAAGCTGGTTGCGAACTGCCCAGCGCGACACAAAGCCGATCCCTAATCCTGCTTCTACCGCGCTGAGAAGACCCTCTGTCGAATCAAACGTCATCACCAGCCGCAGTTTTTTCACGTCGACTCCGGCTTTTTCCAGTGCCTGTTCGACGATCCTCCTCGACCCCGAACCCAGCTCCCGGGCCACCAGCTTCGCCTGTTGCAACTGGTCTACATCTACTTCTTTGTCCGCCCACTCATGCCCCGAGGGCACCACGCACACCATGTGGTCCTCCATGAAGGCTTCCACTTGTACATCCCTGCGCATCGCCGGCCCTTCGATCAGGCACAGCTGCACCCGGTGCTCCACCAACGCTTCGAGTATGGTTTGCGTGTTGCCGCCCAGCACACTGATCTCGACCGTGGGATTTTCCTTGAGAAAGCCCGCGATCAACTGGGGCAGCAGGTATTGCCCAATGGTTTGCGAAGCGCCCAGGGTCAACCTTCCCGCGCTTCGACCACTGGCTGCGGCGACGGCTTCGCGCGCTTCTTCAGAGAGGGCGGCCAGCCGGTTTGC
>JBEKNJ010000056.1:0-41215 GCA_049522955.1 Acidobacteriaceae bacterium | reverse complement strand
TTCGAGGATATTCGGCAAGGGATCGGCAGCAACAATTGGGTGGTCAGCGGAAAGCTTACGGCCAGCGGATATCCGATGATGATGAACGACCCGCATCGCGATTTGAGCGCGCCGTCGCTGCGTTACTGGGTTCACCTGGTGGCGCCCGGGTGGAACGTGATTGGAGGCGGCGAGCCTGCGCTGCCGGGCGTGTCCGTCGGCCACAATGAATCGGGCGCGTGGGGACTTACGATTTTCGGCACTAATAGCGAAGACCTGTATGTGTATGACACCAACCCCGCCAACCCGCTGGAGTACAAATACGCGGGTGGATGGGAGGGGATGAAGGTTATCCGGGAATCGATTGCCGTGAAAGGCGAAGCGCCGCGCGCGGTGGAACTGAAATATACGCGGCACGGCCCGGTGGTGTTCGAAGACAAGGTCCATCACAAGGCGTATGCGGTGCGCGCGGCGTGGCGGGAGACCGGCGGGGCGCCCTACCTGGCAAGCCTGCGCATGGACCAGTCGCATACCTGGCAGGAGTTTGAGGAGGCTTGCAGTTATAGCCGGATTCCCGCGGAGAACATGGTGTGGGCGGATCGCGAGGGGAATATTGGTTACCAGGCGGTGGCCATCGCACCCAGACGCCCTAACTGGAGCGGGCTGGTGCCGGTGCCTGGCGATGGCCGGTATGAATGGGACGGGTTTCTGCCTATTAAGGAGCTGCCCCATGTGTTGAATCCGGAAAAGGGTTTCTATAACACGTCGAACGATTACCAGATTCCGATTGGGTGGGCGCATCGCGATGCTCTGCATTATGTGTGGGCGGATCCGTATCGGGGACAACGGGTGGCGGAGTTTCTGGGGTCGGGACGGAGGTTTGCGGTTGCCGATATGGTGCAGTTGCAGAACAGCGATCTCTCGATTCCGGCACGGAGTTTGGTTCCGCTTTTGCGCGGGGTGGAGATGAGGGATGCGGGTACGAAGGAGGCGGCTTCGCGGCTGCTCCGTTGGGATTTTGTGATGGATAAGGATTCGGTGGAGGCGGGGATTTATGAGATGTGGCAGCGGCGGGTGATGGCTAACGTGCGGGAGTTGGTGATTCCGAAAGAGGCGGCGGAGTTTTTTGCTCCGATGACGCCGCCTATGGTGAAGATTGTTAGCTGGATGTATGCGCCGGATGGGCGGTTCGGGGCGGATCCTCTTGCCGGTAGGGATGAGGTTTTGCGGAAGAGTTTGGAGGAGGGGGTGGCGGAGCTATCCAGACGATTCGGTCCGGAGATGTCGAAATGGAGGCTGGGCGGGTATCACTATGCACGGATCTTTAGCCCTTTGAGCGGGGCGTTGGGTTCGGAGCTTCAGGAGAAGTTTGACGTGGGGCATGCTCCTCGGGGCGGGGATGCTTTTACGGTGACGGCTACCGCGGGGCCTGGCGATAACCAGGTTACAGGTGGGTCGTTCAAGATTGTTGCGGATACTGAGGATTGGGATAACTCGGTCGGGTTGAATAGCCCGGGGCAGTCCGGGGATGTGGATAGTCCTCATTATCGTGACTTGTATGGGCTTTGGGCTCGGGGGGAGTATTTTCCGGTGTTTTATAGCCGGTCGAAGGTGGAGTCGGTGGCGGAGCGGACTTTGGTGCTGAGTCCCCAGCCGGTTCCGTGAGTATTGATCTGTAAGGATGACGATTGCGCAAGGGGAACGTTGGAGTCTGCGTGAGAACTCCAGCATTTGAGAAGCCCTAAGGGCGCACTGCAGATCCCTCCACTACGCTCCCCCGGATTTCCTGTGGAACTTGGTGGCATTGATGCACTTCATGCGCCTTTCCCTAACAGAAAGGCGCACACGCGGCTTTGTCCAGTGCAGTGTGGCAGGAAATCCGGGTACGCTCCGGTCGGGATGACAAAGGGGAGGGCGGCGTTTCTATTGAAGATTTCGTGAGGGGATGGACGGAAACAGCAGGTCCCTTCACTACGCTACGCTTCGGTCGGGATGACAAAGGGGAGGGCGGCGTTTCTATTGAAGATTTCGTGAGTGGATGGAAGGAAACAGCAGATCCCTCCACTACGCTACGCTCCGGTCGGGATGACAAAGGGGAGGGCGTTTCTATTGAGGATTTCGTGAGGGGATGGACGGAAACAGCAGGTCCCTCCACTGCGCTACGCTCCGGTCGGGATGACAAAGGGGAGGGCGGCGTTTCTATTGAGGATTTCGTGAGGGGATGGACGGAAACTGCAGGTCCCTCCAACTACGCTACGCTCCGGTCGGGATGACACTTTTGTTTGAGGGCAGTATTCCGCGTTTCCACGAGGGGTCCGTTGAACTGCAGATCCCCGTTCGACTTCGCTCAGGGCAGGCTCTCCGCTACGCTCCCCCGGATTTCCTGCCACGCTGCACTAGACAAGGGCGCATGAATTGCTACAACGCCACCAAGTCCAACAGGAAATCCGGGTAGCGCAGTGGAGGGACCTGGCGGGAACGGGCATACGGCGCAATATGGCTGAGTCCCCGCGGATCAGGCCCCGATCATTGACCGGGTGAGGGATGCCTGTCCAGGGTCTGACCGATACTTTCGAGCAACGCGTTCACTTGCCCGTCGACGGCTTCCGATTCACGGAGAATAAGCACGTAGTGATCCATATAGACTGGGACGCCATTCAGCGGAACAGCCAGCGCCACCGCGATCACGGAGGCGTCGCTGTGTCCCTCAGCGTTGACGAGATTCAGGGTTGTGACATAAAGGCCTAGACGGGCATCGGCCATCTTGTCAACGACGCATCCCTGATGTTGCGTCACCGCTGATTTAAGGCCGTAAAGAAACAAGTTCACCGTTTCCGTGGTGACCTCGCCCGGGACGTGCGGCGCTTGAATGTACATCGGTAATTTACAGGCAACCTTCGCTTCGCCCGACCCGACGCCCACCATCAGAACTGCAAACAGCAAAGCAATCACTCTCACAGGGGCTCCCGGGGCTCATGGCCGTCCTTTGATCCTAGAGGAGGAGGCCGGTTTCCCCCCTCCACCAAAAGAGGCAGTGTCTGTTCCCTTTATTTGTAACTTTCGCGATTTCGGCTGCCCCCTCTGCAGACCGGATCTCGCCTCACAGTGGTTCATCGTCCTGCCGCCGCAGGTGTGTACTACGCAGGAACCTGGTCAAGCAATGGGCGGCGCCCAATTCGAAACATCGACAATGGCAGAAGTGCATGAAGCCAAATAACTTGCCGCGCGGCTGGTAGTTTTTACGCGGTCTCCCGCAGTTAACTCGGCTCCCCCGATGTGCGTGGTTTTTCGTTCCCCTAACACGAAAGATGCACTATTATCCGTGCAAAGATCTTGCGCCTGTTCTTTTTCGTGCGCAGATCCATGGCGAGCGGATTGCCACAATCAGGACATCTCCGCCGCTTGATTCAACTTCAAAATATAGGGAGGACAAACGATTGAAAACAACATTTGGTCCGGGCATGATCGTAGGGCTCTGGTTGCTTTGTACGGTATCTGCGACTGGTCAAACACAAGGCGCCGCACTCAGGAGCTCTGCACCGCTTCCGACTTCCGTTCACAACGCGCTCGAGAACACAAACAGTCAGTATGACTATGATTTCATCGCCAAGGAATACGTATGGAGCAATAAGCCGCTTAAATCAACGGCCGGCAAGGTATGCCAGACCATGAAAGAGCACGCCTTCGCCGAGACTCCCTACGGGATCAACGACGACCAGGACTGGAACAACTGCCTGAACACGCAGATTCGCAGTATTGGCTACTTGCGCTGGTTGCGGAACGGCGGCTTTAAGCCCACCCCCAAAAACCGTACGAACGCTCAGGAGTATTTGAAAAAGACCTACACCATGGGTCCCTGGGGGAGCTACTCCTTTACCCAGCTGAGCGCCGCGGTCAAAGCCACAACAGGCCAAAGTATTCCTTAGCTGGCTGATTACTTTTGGCTGAGATTGAGGGAAAGCGCTTCGGGAAACCCTAACCACCCCATGTTTCCACGAAACGCTACTCTCGCGGTTGATTGTCCTGAAGTTGGCCAGCAGGAGACAGTAGTTGCTGGACAAGGTCGGAGAGCCTGATAAGATCTCCCATTGCCTGCTGGGCGAAGACGCCGGATTCCGCACCCCCTCGACCGACAAGAAAGACCGTCTGCATCAGCCCCTGCAGAGGGTTGTTGATCTGATGCGCGAGAGTATGCGCCATGGCCGCTGCCGCGGTAGTCCTTGCCTGCTCCATGAGCAATCTCTGTTGCCTTTGCAGTCTCATGCCGGTCGCGGCAAAGTTTGCCAGCGCCTGCATCATCCTGCAGTCCTCTCCATCAAAGGCTTCGGTCCTTCCGTGCGCCATAATCCAAATGGTTCCACGCGTCTCCTCGGCCTGCCATGGCAGCAGCATGCCATCGGTCACCGTAGGAGCCTGGACACCCATCAAGTCAAAGAACCGCTTGGTGACACGAAAGATCTGCGGCCGCCCGCGCTCAAGGGTCAAGCCACAGGCACTGGGGTAACGCGGCAGTTTTGCATCCACAAAGCCGGAGTATTGTCCCGCGGTCGCGACCCAATGCCAAAAGTTGTCGTCAGTGCCGCCCGTGCGCTCGACGCTGATCCCGGCACTATCGGCGCCACACAGATCGATCGCGGCGGTCACTAACTCCTGCAGGATGGTTGCGGGACTATCAGCAAAAGCGCTGGCCAGGCGATTCATGCCTTCGATCTGCAGCGCGACATCACGAACGTGTTGCTGCCTTTGCGCAAACGCAGGGTCACTGTATAGGTCGAGCACCTCAAGACCAGTGTCCGCCAAGGTCGAAACAAGCTCGCCCTGGCCTTCTTCAGTTTTCAGCGAACCCTTTCCCAGCTCTGTATTCCCTGATCGATTCCTTCCTGGAAAAAATATTCTTTCCAGCATGATCCGCCGCTCCACAGGCAGGTTATCGATTAACGCGCGTGCTGCGTCGCGCGTCACATTCCGTCTCTGGGGACTCGCGAGACCGTAAGGCGGAGCAAACGCAAGAGGCGAGGATGGTTTATCTGTTCCCATCTTGATTGCCTGCATGCGGGCAACGAGCGCGAGCGAAGGGGAAAGGCTGCCGGCGATTGGGATAAAACGCCTTGGGTTGCGCCAGACTTCCAGGAAGATGTTTGACACAATTTGTTCTGCGAGCGCGGGATCGTCCAAAATGTCGAGGGCTACGGAATAGACAACGCTCGCGTAGCGGTCATAAAGCAGGGCTATCGCCTGGAGATCGCCTCGCTGAACCTGGGTTAGAAGTGTGCTATCTTCCCCACCGGACCGCTTGTTAACCATTTGCTAACCTCGGTTGCTACGAGGATCGTTCCACCTGGAGCACGATCCATGTGATCAATTTTGCTCACAATAGCAATTTATTTGCGGGAATTAAGGGAACGGGCTGCGTAGGGTCAGACCGAATGTCCGTTCCAGCGAATCGATGGTTATCCCCACATCCCGACGCAATATAGCGCCGACCGCACGCCATATTGCGCCGACAGTGGTGCACTTCGCAGTTGGGGTCCATCCTAGTTCCCAATGAGCGCGCCGAAAAACCCTGGCAAGGCGATTGCGATTTCGCAACCGCAGGACACCTATGCCCGGAGAGAAGGTTTTATGAACCGGCTCATCGAGAGCAATCAGGTGTTGGCGGCTGCCCTGGTGCGGCTAAGGGACTTTTATCTGGCTGGAGCGCCCCCACTGGTTACGGACAAGGTGATGGCACAGGTTGAGACGGCACTTGAAATGGCCAAGAGAGTCGAAAACGGCTTCTAGCTCGCCCGCACCGGTTGCGTGATAGGTGGCACCTTCTTGAGCGCCGGCACCGCCGCGGCCGCCGCGACCATCATGCCTTGTCGCTCTGGCAAACCGCGCAGCCCTTACTATGAGCCATTAAGCAAGCGCCGGCAGCGGCAGATATGGCTTTCGCCTCACCTTCATATCGAATGGCCTGTTGCATCGAAGCCGCACCCCCGGATTCGTAGAGCGTCCTTTCCCGCAACGCCGATTCGTACTCCTGTTTCAATACCTGATATTCACGGCAAGAGGTCGCCTGGCTCTCTGGATTGCTGGTTACGGAGGGGCGGAGGAGTTCATTCATGATGTACGGGTGCGTCGCGCCCTGCGAAGGATCCGCGACGAAGGTTTCACCGCTAATGCAGGGAGGGGCTCTGGCGACGGCCTCAATCCGGCACGACGGCTCTCCGCCGCGAGTGCGCCAATCCTCGAGAGCATTACGGACGGGTGAACAGGCTTCTGAAGGAATTGGAAGCTGTGGCCCCGATCGCGGGCATCCTTGAGTAGATCCTGGGTGATCGCTTGTCCTGAGAAGAGAAGAATCCTGCACTCGGGGTATTGAGCCTTCATCTGGATCGCGAGATCCACCCCAGAGAGGTCAGGCATCGCGACATCCGATATCAGAAGGTCAGGCGCTTCTGAACGGGCAGCGGCCAGGGCCGCCAGCGGAGAGGTGAAGGAAGTTGCAGAATAGCCGTGCAATTCTAGTATCGCTGCAAGAGTGGAAGCGATGACATGTTCATCGTCAACGACGAAAACGCGCGGAACTGAGTTGGAAGACACATAGGTCCTCTTTCGAGTGACTTTTCCGTGAATAGCAAAAGCGCCAGCAGGCCGGGAACCTTGCGCTGGCGTTTCGAGTGATTCAGAAACCTAAGGCACCCGGGGAGGGTGTTTAAGAGAGTATGTTCCTCGCGCCGGTCCGCGTACTGGTCAATTTTGCTCACCACGGGGTTGTTCAGAGATTCGGCGGCGCCGATTGGGATCAGGTGGTCTGTTAGCTAAGTGTAAAAGCTATAAATAAGAGCGCTATTGCACAGACACTTATTGTAGGCATTCGTTACCGTCCGATATATGAAGAAGTATTTATTACTTGTCCTGCTTATGCTCTTCACGACCGGGGCTTTTGCGCAGCCATATCGGCATCACCGCCACCACCGCCGCTACTATCACCACGTGGTCGTCACTCGGCATCACCGGCGCCACCATCACCACCAGCAGACCGCTCTGATAGCCGTTCGGTAACTCATCTGCTTTAGAACACGGGTCCTTGGGTTTAGCGCGCGGTAACTAGCGTACGACATCGACGCTGCGCGCCAAAACACAGCCTCATAGCGCTACTTACATTCGCTACTTACATTTATGGTGGATGGTTTTCCTGGATTTAGCCGGCATGATCGATTTTTGAGATATCGGAACCGAGGATCTCAATTACGCCTCCAGAAGACATCTCGATCCTGAACGTACTCTGAGAGACGGATAACTTGATGTCGTCGAGGTTGACGGCATTCGAAATACTTTCTACTTGACCTGGGACACTCCGGAATTGGTCACTTTTTATCCACACCTTGCGTCCGATCAACTCCTCAACTTTCATGTGGATCTCCGGCTCAAAGGCGTCTTGCTGCATCCGGTCTTAAGCTGCCTGTGCAACCAGGAAGCCGAGCCGCCGCGGACGCGAGTAGCTTTTCCGTGAACAGCAAGAGCGCCAGCAGCTTTACGCTGGCATTTCGATTTGATTTCCCACCCGCAAGCATCCAGGAGGGGTATGTGAGCAAGTATGTTCCCGCGTTCGTCCGTCTGCTGATCACTTTTGCTCACACCAGAATTTAGAGCGATGGACTCGTTACGGATAAGACCGGGGATAAAACCATGATAAAACCGGGACGGACGGGTGTGGACCTCAAAACCGAGACACTGAGAAACAGGGCAGCGAGACCCACATCGTATTCTGGCAAAGTTAGAATTGTGAGGCCATCTTGCCGATGATCCCAAGGACGACATTTCCGACCGCACTTCCGCAACCCTTCATCGCGGATGCCGCAATCAAGGCAATCACCCCTACAATCAGTGCGTATTCGATAAGGTCCTGGCCGCTCTGATCGTTTGCAAAGCGAAACAAAGAACACTGGAAGGTCTGCATTGCTGTTTACCTTCTGGCAATTGATCACCCGAAACAAAAGCCCATTAAAGGCATGGTCAAGTCACGGAAGCGGAATGTCAATTGCACTCCTTGCGAGCTGAAGAAGGCGTCGTTACCTGGGTCATGGCTCTGTGTGGGATCACTTCAGCGGAGTTATGGGGACCATATAACCGCCTAAGGAACACCTCCACTCCGAGATTGGCCTTTCTTCGGGGATGGACGAAATTCCGCCTGATGTTAATGAGGCCGTTTTGCCCATCGTGGGAAGGGTTTGCTAATCATCCGGATTTGAGTCGCTCTATCTTGGGTCCACGCTCAGTGTGCACACAAACACCCATTGGGAAAAGTTCCCTCCGTTTGCGAAAGACCAGGTGCTTTGACTTTCGTCTCCGAAACTTTCCGGAGTTTAGTTGATTGGGTACACGTTAGAGATCACGTCAATGGCCTTTTCAACCATCGGCGTCATGAGCACGTATCCAGCCGCGCTAGGATGCACGCCGTCAAGGGTTAGTTCTGGCACATAATGTTCCGCGTCCGGAGACGCGAGCGCAGAGTGATAGTCAACCACCGGAATTCCCTGTGACAAAGCGTATTGTTCGATCCAGGCGTTCCAAGTGCGGATGCGGTCATACCGGCTTAAAGTCGGATCGGCATTTTCAGCTAAGGTGCAATTGGATGCTTCGCAACCCCAGGGTGGAATGGTGGCCAGAATAACGCGAATGCCGTTGGCTTGAGACATTTGGACCATCGCGTCAACATTGGCCGGTGAGTTGATGGCGCTGGCTGAAGACGGTGCTAGAGTCCAGCCAGGATAGACGTCGTTTGTGCCTACAAGGATATGTACGATATCTGGCTGTAAGTCAATCACGTCCGTTTGAAATCGTGCCAGCACCTGATTGCTGTTCTGGCCGCTTATCCCTTTGTCTATCCAATTAGGGTGCTCCGAGAACTCAGGACCTTCCAGCCCATCGCCCCAAAGCTCCGTGATGCTGTCGCCGATAAAAACTATCGATGGTGGACCAATGGGCGGCTTTTCAACGTGCCCAGTTGTGCAACCGATGGAGAAGATGATTCCCCCGAGGCTAGCAAGTACCACACACAAGACAGCAAACGCCCGGGGCAGAGCAGGTTGTCTGCGCCCGGTTAGTCCTCGGTGATCCATAGCATCGCTGTGTTGACACATACCATGGCTCCTTGAATCATGGGGTCACTCTGGCTCAACGTGGACTTGCCGCGAACCTCGTTATCATCCACGAGCAGGTATAGCTCTAGTAGTTTGCAGTTGAACTTTCCAGACCCTTTATGGCAGCGAGAAGCCGCCCTTGTCAGCACTCACGCTGTCTCAATCTGGCGGAGGTGAATTGTCCTGTACGAGCAACCCTGGAGTGGGAAATGTTGGTTGCCAGTTTGCCTGATTCTGCTCTATGAGGTTCGCACTGATTCCATTGACTCCGTCCGTGTTGTAAATAACATTGACCGATGGCACCGTGTTATTACGGATCATGAGTCCCGAGACGGCGCAACCGGGAAAATCCTGAATTCCGATCCCAACAAAATCATTAGGTCCGAAATCTCGAACAATGAAGTTGCCTTCTCCGACTGCCAGCGTATTGCGAAGAACGTCAGTATTCATCACGGGACCGTATGCTGCGGGGCCACCGTAAGGGCCGAACGCAGAAATGAGGATCCCACCGCCTGCGTTGGTCAGCACATTGTCTTCAATCACGCCCTCCAGCGCATCGCCTAAGACAATTGCGGCACCCAGGGTATTTGTTATTGTGTTGTGCGCGATTGTCATGTTGAGTTCATATTGGGTAATAGCGATGACGGAGGTCCTATCGGGCAGGACCTTCCATGGAGTTACTAGGTTAATTGTTCTGCCACTGTAGCTTTGGACGAAAGAATATTGACCTACTCCGGCCCCGAAGGCTATCGCTATAACTGCCGCTTGAGGGTTTGTTGTGCCCATCCAGTTCCACGCAGGGTCATCGGCGAGAGTTACCGTGCTTGCTGTGCTGGAAGCAACCGGCCCCAAATACGCTCCCCCATCTCCGTCGTTGGTTATCACCTGCTGATCTACTGAGCCCATATTCTGAAAAGTGTTGTAGCCGATATAGATGTTGCGAGACAGCGCGGACGGTCCATATTGACCATTAGCCCGACTTACGCTAAGGCCAGAGCCGCCGGAGTGTCCGTCATTTCCTTGCCCAGGTTGGTTTTGGGAGTCAGTAAGATTGTCATCAAAGATGACGTTCTGAGTGTCACTGATGCCGAGACCCGTCCAATTATTTAGAACCATGTGATTACCGGAGACTATGCCTCCATCGCCGAATATAATGTCGAAAGCCTGATTGGAGTTGGATAGAAAATACGAGTTGTAGACCTGAAGGTCGGGGCCCGCGAGGAAGAACATCATTTCTGCTCCATTCGACGAGTCGGAGGTCGATTCGAAATCGATATTGCTAAAGAACAGATGTCCAGAAGTCAGAGGATTTCCTGTAGTGCTGCCCGAGCTGAGAAGGAGATTAGGGTTTGCAGGGGCTTTCAAGGAAAGGTTTGTCATGCCGAAGTGTTGAGGGATGTTGAACCACGCTGTGGGTGGTTTACCTCTTGGCTGCCCGATGAAGTTACTCAAAGTGGGTGACAGTCCTGCAAGGACCTCGAAGGGATACCCTGTAACACCTCCGGTGAGTACGAAGCTGCCAGCAGGAATGTTTATATAAGCGATCTCCCTGGAACTGACGGGCGCGTACCGATCGAGGCATGATTGAAGACTCTTGGTATTGTCAGTGACGCCATCGCCAACCAAATTCGGACAGGAGACGTTTAGTACGCTGACTGGCGGCGGCAGATGGACGATGATCTGACCAGCTGCACTTGAAGTCACATCCCAGGGAGAACTTCCAACCCAAACACTGTAGGTTCCAGGAGCAAGTATGGCGGGCACCGGCGCGGCAATGGAATTGCTGTCAAGTTTCGATGGTGCAAGGGAATAGGCAATACCGCTTGACGATTGCAGAACGACTCGGTTGGATGGTGTGAAATTCTTTCCGAAAAGTCTTAAGATGCCACCCGCCTCGACGCCGCAATCATAGACTTCATGCTGAAGTGCCTTGCCGGGATCTGTGATCGAAGGAACCCCAATCGCCCAGTTCAATGAAGGTACATTTGCCAATCCGAGGACGGCGGGAGCCGAGGGATCGTTGATCTCGAATCCATAAACCCCGACAGGGAAGCTCGAAGGAACAATAAACGAGAGCCCCGTCGTGCCCTGTTGGGTAGCAGAAAGCGTCGTAGAACTTCCGTGAACCAGTGATTGCCAATGAACCGCCCCGGGTGGAATGACAGCTATGCGGACGCTCTTCTTCGCATCTGTGAAAGCGCCCGTCAGCAGGATTGATTGCCCCGGCGCAGTTTCGCGAGAGGTCCAAAAAATCGCATTTGAAGTGTAAATAGGTTCGCCCACAACAGGCGCGGTGTTGTCCACGAGGGTGTAGACCGGGTCCGTTCCTGTGCCCCAATCGCCGTTGGAGATGCCCGTATTGGGATTTGCACATCCAGTGAGCGGCTCCATGGAACCGGGAGCGGGAACCACTGGTCCCGACGCCCCTCCTGAGCCCGTTCCTGAGGAAGATGTCCCAGGGCTTTGGCTACCTGCGGATGGATTCAGAGAAAGACCGCACCCTACTAGCAGCGCCGAAAACACCGCCGGTGCTGCAATGCCTACAATCCATTCAATGTTAGAGTTAGCCCTCGCCCACCGAGTGTCAGGGGGTATTTCTTTCACTATCCAACTCATCGCAATGTGCCAGTCCGATCCAAGATGCTTACTTAGGGGATCTATCGGCGGCGGTGCGGGAAACACGAGGTTGAAGACAGAGTTTGTGTTTTACACACAGGGACTACACAGAAGGTTGCGGGCGGTAAGAATTGGGATGTGAGGGCACACTCAAGAGGCGAATCAGGCCAACCAGGAAAGGGGCCTTTTTCGAGGACGGAGAGAATTTCCCCCTCATGTTAACGAGGCCGTTTTGCCCATCGTTGGAAGGGTTTGCTAAGCATCCGGATTTGAATCGCTCTGTCTTGGGTCCGCGCTTAGTGTGCACGCGACACTCATTGAGATAAATTCTCTCCTTCCCCGAAAAGGCCCGTCCCCGATGAGACTAGGTGTTTTCCGGGCCCGGTGCAGAGTTTTCCAAGGCTCTTCAGCCCGGAGAGCTGTAGTTGCTCAAAACCCTCACGGAATTCTGAGCAAATTTCCCTCTTTTACGGTGGAGGTTCGCTCCTGTCCCTGGTAGCGATAGATGACGGTGAGCACTTTGTCACCGCCCCGAGCGGGATCGCCACCCATGCTGTTGTTGTTCACCGGCACAGCGAGTGTTCCGTTCCGCACCATACCACGAAGAAGTTGGGTTACGTCCATGGTCCGATTGTTCAGGCCATAGTATGCGCGCGTGATTTGCAGCGAGCCGTTGCCGCCGCCGGGATAACCGGGATTCGGTGGTGGAAATCCGGGATTCCCTGGATATCCAGGACCCCCTGGCCGGCCATTGTTGGAGAACTGGCCGGCATTGATGGTGGAACCTTCCCTGTAAGTGAATTGCTGTGATTGGCCGCGAAAATTGGTGGCCTGAATGCGTAAAGTTTTGTAGGCTCCATAGGCCGGATCGCCGCCCATGTTGTCGTTGTTCACCACGATGACACCGTTGCCGTTCAGGAGCCTGCGGACCTGATTCGTGACGTCCATCCAACGGTTGCCCACGCCCCAATCCGCCTTCACCACCTGCCAACCGCCCCCGTTCTGCGCCCGAGCGGAGGTAGAGAACAAAGAGGAGGCTGCAAGCAGGCACAACAAGGGAAGGTACATCATGCGATTCTTCATCGGATCTCCTTATCCTAATTATTGAGAAGTGAACAACCCAGGGCAGGCCCGATACAGCGACAAGGATACCTATCTCTGGCGAGATTTGGAACCGTCCAGTCAATTGCAGAAACCAGGCGCAGGTCCGGTGCAGTACCCCCGGTCCATGAAACTTGTCGTTATCGTTTGCTGAATCGCGGTAGAATCGGCGCGGGCCTTCCGTCGAATGGAGTCTGCCATGACAAGGGAAGACGTCGCATCACAGCTACGGTCGATTGAGCGAGAGAAGGCAAAGTTGAATTCTCTCTGGATGGCGGCCATCGTACCGCCGGCGGTCGAGGCGGGCGCCACAACTCCTCAAGCATTCGCAGCTGGGGTTAACCTTCGATTCCATCTTGGACATGCACTGAAGGCGGCGTGGGAGACGAGCAAGGCCGTTGTCTCCGCCGCAAAAGCAATGCACGCGCCGTTTGAGGTCTGGTCATGGTTGGAGTTTGGCGCGGAGGCAACTGCTGCCGTCCAGTCGCTCTTCGAGTCTCTGGTGCAGAGGATTCACCCCATCGACTACGTAACGGCCGTGATCCTCTCGGACCACTTCGCGAGCGAGGGCGTACCACCCGCCCAGTTGAAGAAGGAGGTTGAGAACTTCCTCGCAGATCCAAAGGCGAAAGAATTCGCCTGGTATCTAGGGATGAGTGACAAAAAGATAGACGAGGCCCGGGATGCCCTGGACGACGATTGGTTTGACCTTTCCCTACCCCGATTACAAAAACTGGGCTTCGTTGATACTTCACCGGTGAACGGGACGCTGAGATTTAGCTCGGTTGACTTCGAAGTGGGGATCAAGTCCGTATAAGGGGCCGAGTGTCGTCGTGGGACGGTGAGCATGTTCAGTCCGAGCCTGGCCGCAATGCTCTTTCAAAGCATCGCGCAAGACGTCCTCTCGGAACGGCAACGGAAAGAGAGCACCCACATTGGCGGCGATTCCGGCCTATCCGCAATGGCCTCTCGCCTGGTCTCCTTTCCATGGGCCCCCCTTGAGCTGACGCCAATTGATTTTGAATGGGAAACCTGGACGGCGTTGGGGCCCGCTCCCTTGGAATGGTCCCGGCTGCCGGTGGTAGGACGTGTAGCTTCGGACATCGAGTTAGGAGCGTTCCGGGAATACATCACCAGCGACCGCGCCGAGGGCTTTGTATATCTCTGGGGCCGGGTTCCGGTCGATGTGCTTGCGAACAGTTTTGCCGAGGTCCGCGATGAGCCGGCCGACAGATACTATCTTGATCTCGGTACGCCCCTTCGGACGGAGGGCAGCGGCACACGATACGACAAAGACTGCTACCGGGATCTGCAGCTCACCGCTCCGAACCCGGGATCCGCCAAGTGCGGTGTGGCAATCATCGATCTGGGCCAGGATCCTAAGCACGGACTAGACGATTACAACAGACGTCTACGCCATACCGTGACGGGTAACATCGAACTTTCCGAACACGCCGAAAAGGTTCTCTCGATTCTTCTGGCGCGGTTGGGCACGCTACTGCCCGATACGACGGTAAGCTGCGCCCTGGTTCGGCGGCCGGCCACGGCAATCGCTTCCGGTAAAGGCTGTTTCGATCAGGCGACGAGCGTCGAGTTGTGCGACGCGGTTCTGGCGCTCGAACCC
Organism: Acidobacteriaceae bacterium; assembly: GCA_049522955.1. Classification (GTDB taxonomy): domain Bacteria; phylum Acidobacteriota; class Terriglobia; order Terriglobales; family Acidobacteriaceae; genus PALSA-350. The sequence goes on along the minus strand of JBEKNJ010000056.1, from coordinate 26,767 downwards.
CAGCTCAATAGCGACAATCTTCCCGCAGCGATCAATATTTCCCTGGGCACGCATGTCGGTCCGCACAACGGCGACTCGCCCCTGGAGGAATATATAGCGACCAAGCTCTGCCGTCCTCGCGACCGCTTCGTCGTCGTCGCGGCAGGAAATGATGGTGGGAGCGGTTTGGCGGCGAAGAGGGAGCTATCGGCCGGTTCCCGAGACTATCTGAAAATTCTCACCGGACGCCGATGCCAGGACCTGCTGGTCGAATTTTGGTGGTACGAACCGGTCGCATCGACTGTGTTTGTTGAAGTCGACGTCTTCGAACTGATTGCAACGGGAGGGCGAGCTCACCGCGGTACCGCTCGCATCCGATCCGGAAAGTCGGGAAATATACTGAACCTCGTAAGGATGGGACTTCCGTCGAGCTTCATAGCACAGGCACTTTTCCATTCCAGGTGCAGGAACGATCTCAGTTGCCTTGCGTTTTCCATCAGCGGTACCTCTGGCGCGATGCCGGCCCTTGAGATTGAGTTTGCGCTGGAAAGCACCGTCGACGTTACCGTGAACGCATGGATCGTGGTGTGCGAACCGCAACCCCAAACCACATTCGTCGAGGGCGGAGCTGACGGAACGGTTCGAGTTCCGGCGAGCGATCCTCATGTGATCAGTGTGGCCGGGAATGATTCGTACGGCCAGCAATGGGTAAACTCATCGCGCGGCCCCTCGGCAATCTATGGTGGGGGGCCGAAAGAAGGCGCTCCTCTCATGTCGCATTTGGTTTCGTTGTCATCAGAATCGGGAACAAGTTTCTCGAGTCCGCGGGCCTGCGGAGATTTGCTTAAGGCGATCGCTGATCCCTCAAAGCTTCCGAACTGCAACGATGCGACGGACCTTATCTGTGAGGCCTACGGTCTGACGCGAAGCACCTTGATATGGAACGGTCGAAGCGGTTACCACAAGGTGACCGTCTAGCTCAGCTCATGGTGCGCAAGGCTCCGGATTTTTGAGGCCAGCGCTCAAGCGCATAATCAAAGTCCAACCCTTTTCCGCAACGCTGAAGCGTCGCTTCCCTCTGCTAAAGCAGAGGGCTCCCACCTAACTAGAAGCTTCTTACCAGGTTCAACTGGACGGTCAAGTACGATGCTTTGCACAGGTTGTCGTCTTCCGGCTGGCAAAGTCGACGCTGACAAGTTTCACCTGTGACATGACCTGCGCTGAACGATTCAGCCTCTCCTTCCCCATGGGAAAGGCTTCCCTGCCCGGCCCGCAGCTGAGGCGATAAAAGGTCAATTTTGTCGAATTTTACAGAAAACCCGCTCCCCTGGATCAAAGCAAGACCCTTGACATCACATATAGTCGTCTATATATAGTCCTCTGAGTATGAGAAAACCTGATTCCCTCCAGGGGACCCTTGATCTTCTGGTGCTGAAGATCCTTTCGCGCCGGCCGAGAACGCATGGATACGGCATCATGGCCGCAGTCAAGGACTGTTCCGACGAGCTGCTGCGTATTGAGGAGGGTTCTCTGTACCCTGCTCTCTATCGCATGGAAGAAGCCGGGTGGATTCGCGCGGAATGGATCCAGAAGGAGACCGGGCGACGGGCCCGCATCTATGAGCTGACAGCCGCCGGAAAGAAGCAGTTGGGGATCGAAGAATCTCGTTGGCTGTCGGCTTCCGCCGCCATTAATCGAGTCTTGAGGACGGTCTGATATGTCACTTTGGTCAAGGGTCGCCAACGTTTTTCGCGGAGAGAAGCTCAACCGTGAGATCGCGGAAGAGATGGAGTCTCACATCGCCGAAGCGATTGAGCAAGGGCGCGATCCGGACGAAGCACGGCTCGCTCTTGGACGCAACGACCAGCAGCGCCGGCAGAGAGAGAGCAGCTATGAAATCCGGACTCTGGGGTGGCTTGGGTTGCTTCTTGCCGACATCATTTTTGGATTACAGGCAGCTCAAACGAAACAAAGTGACCTCGGCCGTCGCCATCCTTTCACTGGCTCTCGCCATGGGCGCATGCATCGGAGCCTTTCGACTCATCGATGCGCTGCTCTGGCGCCCTCTGCCGGTGGCCCATGCCGAGCGTCTCTACGCCATCTCGCGTGAGGTATTCACGCTGCAGGGCAAACCCATCCGATCTGACATGTGGGCCTATCCTTCGTTCAACCTCATGCGCGATGCGGTAAAGGACCAGGCGCAGTTGATCGCAGTCTCCCCTGGCGGCCGAACCGACTTAACCTACGGATCTGACCAGGATATGGAGAAGGCGAATGTCCAGTACGTCTCGGGCTCGATGTTCCAGGCATTCGACCTCCGGCCCGCTCTCGGCAGATTGCTGGCGGAAAACGATGATCGAACCCCGGGTTCTGCTCCCTATGCCGTTCTCTCCTACGACTACTGGAAGCAACGCTTCGGGCAAGACCCGAAGATCGTTGGTCGAACGCTGCGCATCGGCAAGGAGCTCTATCAGATCACAGGAGTCGTCAACGGGCCATTTACCGGTACCGAGCCGGGCACCATGATAGACATTTTTCTTCCGGTGATGATGCATCCTGCGGTCACCCAATCCGACGTGTCGTGGGCTCGAACGCTGGTATTGGTCAAGCCCGATACCGCTCTCGAACCACTCCGCCAGAAATTGAGCGCAATCAGCCGAGTTTTCGAACAGCAACGGGCCCAGGGATTTACTGGCCCGACCAGGTTATTTTTTCAGAAGATCATCGACGCGACCCTGCTGATGGAACCTGCGGGCGCCGGCATCTCGACCCTTCAGGACGCATACCGCAAAGCCCTCGGCATTCTTAGCATCCTTGTGGCCATGGTTCTGCTGATTGCCTGCGCCAATGTCGCCAACCTGAAGATGGCTCAGTCGGCAACGCGATCGCGGGAAATGGCACTTCGTGTAGCCATCGGTGCAGGACGAGGCCGCCTGGTGCACATGCTCCTGGTAGAAAACGCTATGCTGGCCGCGCTGGCTGCCGGCCTGGGAGCGCTGTTCGCGTGGCGATCGGCTCCGCTGGTCGTGACCATGATCCAGTCATCCGACACTCCGGTGCGACTGCTTCTCTACGCGGACTGGAGAGTTCTCGGTTTTGCTGCCGGGTTGATCTTCTTCGTCTTGCTGCTCTTCGGAGTCATCCCCGCGCTCCGCACCTCCGCGGTCAAGCCGGTCAGCGCGCTCAAGGGGGGTGACGACGATCCTCACTCCCGGCGCCGTCTGATGCACGGCATGATTGCGGCGCAAGTTGCCTTTTGCTTCCTCGTGATCTTTATGTCAGGACTCTTCGTAAGGACCTTCGAGAGCTTGTCCAATAAGCCACTGGGCTTTTCTCCTGAAAATCTCCTCTTGCTCGACGTGGTTACACAACAAGGCCAACTCCCTGTGGTGTGGGATCAAATCGCCGACAGCTTACGAAATGTCCCCGGGGTAGAGAGAGTTGCGATTGCCGGCTGGCCGCTCTTGTCAGGCGGCGCCTGGAGTAACTTCGTCTCGGTAGGAGGGGGACCTCCGAGCGCCCTGTCCACTTACTTACTCGCAATCTCCCCGGGGTGGTCAGAGACCATGAAGATACCCTTGCTCGACGGAAGGGATCTTCGTGCTGGCGACACCACTCCAGGTCAGGCGATGGTCAACCAGGCTTTCGTCAACACCTTCTTTGATGGAAAGAATCCGATCGGAAAGACCTTTCAAGAGCGGGAAAATCATTACCAGGTGGTAGGAGTGGTTGCGGATGCTCCTTATGGCAACCTCAGAGACGCCATTGTGCCGGTAGCCTACATCCCTTTTCACGAAGTGAATGCTCAAGGCGTTGCGCAGGGGGAAACTGAGGAGACGTTTCTCGTCCGCACGTCTGGCTCCCATCCACTCGCGCTCGCCTCTGTTCTGCGCAAGGCAATTCCGCAAGCGCGTGCCGGCTTCCGCGTCAGCAATCTCCGCACCCAGGAGGAACTCGTCCGCGCGCAAACCATCCGTGAACGTCTCCTCGCCATGCTGGCAGCCTTCTTCTCCTTCGTAGCGCTGCTGCTGGCAGCGATTGGTCTCTATGGAGTGCTTAGTTATTCCCTGCAGCAGCGGGAGCGCGAATTTGGAATTCGTATCGCCGTCGGTGCCCGGATCGGCGACATCGCCTGGCACGCTACGTCGCGGATCTTCCTGATGGTGACGCTGGGAGCTGTGATCGGCGCGGCCCTGGGGCTTGCCTCGGTGCGCTATGTTGAGACGCTGTTGTATGGAGTGAAAGGAAGTGACCCAATTATGCTCACTGCTCCGGCACTCGTCTTGTTGGCGATCGCTCTGCTGTTTGCGTTGCCAGTGATCCTACGTGCCTCGCGCATCGATCCAAAGATCATGTTGCGAGCAGAATGAGGTTTTTTGCGGTGATCTGGCTGCGATGACGCTGCCGGCCGGCGGTGCAACGGTTCTGTTTCCTAAGATAAAGCTCACCATGCGAGCACTCCCGTCGGGGGTACTTCCGTCCCGACGGCACAACCACACAGAAGATGGCGATGACATTGGTTGTTGGGAGCTAAAAAGACGGGAGATTCGGGGCAACGCAAAATGTCCTGTTGCTTTCCAAAAGGGACCGTGCCATCATTCCTGTGGGAAACCTAAAGGTTGGTCCCTCCATGAAGGAAAAACCCGGCCGTAAACAGCTGCAGGCGGAGACCCGCGATTGGCAGCGGACCGCGGCGATCATCGCACGCTTCTTTGAGGTCAAAGGCGAGGACCTGCCATGAGATTCCTGCGCCGCTTTTTCATTCGCCTCTCGAACTTCACCACCGGAAGACGCGCCGACCAGCGCCTCCGTGAGGAGATCGCCGAGCATGTGGCCTTGCAGACGGAGGAAAATTTGCGTGCCGGCATGTCGCCCGTCGAGGCGCGGCGGCAGGCCGCACTGAAGCTTGGCGCGGTGCAGGCGGTGAGCGAAAAGTATCACGCGGAAACGGGGCTGCCGCTGATGGAGAATTTGTTGCAGGACGCGCGCTACACGCTGCGCATGCTGGTGAAGTCGCCGGGCTTTGCGGCAATTGCGATTCTAACGATGGCTCTGGGCGTGGGAGCCAACACGGCCATTTTCAGCATCGTGGATGCCGTGCTGCTGCGTTCCCTGCCCTACCGCGATCCCGATCGTTTGGTACGAGTCTTCTTTAACGAGCCCGGCGTAGGATTGCGAGACGTCAGGTTTTCCAAGCCCGAACTGGATGACCTGCTGATGCGAGCGGGTGTATTTGAAGATGTGACCCCGATTTTTGAGGGTAGCGAGAATTTGACCGGAGTCAAACAACCCGAGCGTGTCGAGGCAGTCAATGGCAGTTTTAGTTACTTTTCCATGCTGGGGGTGACCCCGCAAATTGGACGGTTGTTTGGTCCGCAGGACTTCGCGCCTGGTTTCGCTTTTGAGACAGTGATCAGCGATGGCCTATGGCGCCGTGCCTATGGCGCCGATCCGAATGTTGTCGGCCGTACCCTCCGGATCGACGGTGATCCCACGACAATCATTGGGGTTCTGCCACGCGGATTTCGCCATCCTGGACCGACGACTTCCGGCGACGTGGACGTGTTTGGCGCCGGCGGATTCAGCGGAGATCCCTTTCCCAAGCCAATGCGTAGTACCCGCATTCTGGTATCTGGAATCGGACGGCTTAAGCCTGGCGTGACACTGGCCCAAGCTCAGGCGCGGCTCACTGCGATGGCCGACGAATTGCGCCACGACTTCCCCACCGATTACCCGCCGCAGGCGCAATGGACAATTGAGATTCAACCGTTGCAGGAAACTTTGGTGGGCAAGGTCCGGCCCATGCTGCTGGTGTTACTCGGTGCGGTCATCCTGATCGTTTTCATCGTATCGTTGAACATTGCCAATCTGCTCCTGGCGCGCGCTTCGGGGCGGCAACAAGAGATGGCGATGCGGTTAGCGCTGGGGGCGAGCCGCGGCCGCATGGTGCGCCAGATGCTGACCGAGTCCATGCTGCTGTCGCTCATCGGCGGTGCCGCGGGAATCGCAACCGCGGTGGGTACTTTGCGTTTCATCCTGCGCTTTGTGCCTTCGAACATTCCCCGGCTCAACGAAGTACGCATCGACTGGGTGGTGCTGGCCTTCGCTCTGCTGATTTCCATTCTTACGGGCTTAGTGTTTGGACTTGCTCCCGCGCTTCATTCGGCAAAAGTCGCTTTCTCCTCGGCCATTCGTGAAGGCGGTCGAGGGTCCGGCTACAGCACCAAGACCGGCCGATTGCGCGATGTTCTCATCGTTTCTGAACTGGCATTTGCCGTCATACTGATGGTCGGAGCCGGCTTGCTGCTACGTACGCTGCGGGATCTGTTGCAGGAAAATCCGGGCTTTAATCCAACTCAGGTGGTCACGGCAAACACGTGGCTAGGAGTGCCCAACGATCCGAAGACGGATCCGTATCTCGGTATTCCTGGTAAGGCCACCTTTGATCGTGAGTTGCTGCGGCGCATGAAGGCAATTCCGGGAGTGAAACTCGCCGCAATCACCTCATCTCTCCCGGCCACCAATAGCAACCCCAACGCGGTCGGTGGCTTAGAGACGGAACGCCTGGCGATTGAAGATAGACCGGTCGAGTCCTCGCAGGATCTGCGCGCCGAGAGAATTCGGATAAGCCCTGATTATTTCAAGGTGTTCCAGGCGACGCTCCTACGCGGCCGCTCATTCACCGAGGGTGATGAAGATGGCAAACCGCTGGTGGCCATCATCGATGAAAGCACCGCTCGTAAGTATTGGCCGGATCGCGATCCACTGGGCCGCCGAGTGCGGTTCGGAAAAGACCCTACCAAGCCATGGACGACCGTCGTGGGTATTATTAAGGACATCAAGAGTGACGGTCTCGACATCGATGGCGTTCCCCACATCTATGTTTCGACCTATCAAGACCCCAGCAAGCAAGTGAGCGTGGCGTTGCGGACGTCTCTGCCCACGACTCTGCTCGAACCACAGATTCGGCATGAAATCCAGAGCATTGATCCCGGCTTGCCGGTATTTAATGTTTCTTCTATGAACGACATCCTTGATCGGTCACTGGCTTCACGCCGTTTTTCTGCCGATCTGGTGGGCGGATTTGCTGGACTGGCGTTGCTTCTGGCCTCCATCGGAATTTACGGCTTGTTGGCTTATATGGTCGGCCAACGATCGCGCGAGATCGGTATCCGCTTGGCCTTGGGCGCGCGGCGGGCCGACATTCTGAGAATGTTCTTACGCAAGGGGGTCGCGCTTGCCGGCGTGGGCATCGTTGCCGGATTGGTCTTTTCTGCATCCACTGCGTCCATGATGGCAAGTTTGCTCTATGGGGTGCGCCCCCATGATCCGGCTGTGTTTCTGATCGTACCTCTACTTTTGTTTGCCATTGCCGTTCTAGCCAGCTACCTTCCAGCCCGGCGCGCGACGAAAGTGAACCCGATGATTGCCCTTCGCGAGGCATGACGTTTGGTTGTCAGACGAATAATCTTCGACGAGTAATCTTCAAGAGAGGCTGGTGAGCAGGAGACGCCAGCGTTCACGCCTCTATCGACATAGCCGATTTTTCGGTGGTCTCGGAGGCATCCATGAAAGCGATTCTTCTTGTTGCTCTTGTGGCAGGAGCCGTTTCCTGTCCCGCTCAGCAAAGCGCGCAGAGAGTTCCCGGCGTCGACGATATCCGGGACGCCATATTGACCGCCAACGCCCATCATACCGAGGAAGCCGTCCGGCTCTTTACCAATGCGATCCAGCTCAGAACCGACAGGCTGAAGGATCCGGCGCTTACGGCCACGGAGAAAAGCTACCTTTATTACTATCGTGGGCGGGCTTATCAATATCGCTCGCGAATCGAGAGAGATATCGCCCACACAGCCGCAGCATACCAAGACCCTGAGCACCGCGCGGATGAAGATGAATACGCTTCCATCGCGGACTTTGGAGCAGCCATTGCGACCGATCCCAGCAATGCCGAAGCCTATCGCAGTCGCGGCGAGGCCGAGGACAGCGAGGACAAGGCGATCGCGGATCTCACCGCGGCGCTCAAGCTTAACACCCTCGATGCGAAGGAAACGGCGGAAACCTACTTCGCCAGGGGCCAGCACACTGAATTCCATAACCCCACCGCAGCGATCGCTGATTACAGCTCTGCGCTGAGCCTCGACCCTACCTATGCGGGTGCTTACTACGGGCGCGGCAAGCTCTATGATGAACAGGGCCATCGCGATCTTGCCTTGGCCGATTACAGCTCCGCGTTGCCACTGGTTGCCGGTGCGCCCGCCGAGCTGTTCGGAGTGGCCGACATCTATTATCGTCGCGGAGACGATGACCAGCAGGCGGGCCGGGAGGATCTGGCGATTGCGGATCTAACGGTCGCCATTGCCGCGCCTGAATCAGCCTGGCACGATCCCAGCAACAATCTCGGGTATGCCTATCGTTCCCGAGCCAAGGCTGAGGAGCGCAAACATCAATATAAGGAAGCGGTCGCGGATTACACGAAGATCCTGGATCTCGGTCTACTCGTCCCCGAAAACCAAGCCGAAATCTACAAGGAGCGGGGCGACGCTTATGCCCATCTCGGTCAGCATAAGGAGGCGAAAGCGGACCATGATGAAGAAAGAGAGGTAAAGCTGGACCTGCTGTGCAACCGGGAGGGTTTTGAAGCCTGTTCCATGGAAAAGTGAACGCCACGCTCAGAGGAGTGGGCAAGGCTGCAACGTCTGACACCCCAAATCGGGCAGGAGTTCAGGGAGATCTACCTCGCAAAGCAGAAGGAAGTGATGGCGGCTGCCGCGAAGAAACATGAAGCGGAACTACACAAGTCTGTAGACGCATACGGGCCGCGCATCCAGAAGACCGAACTTTTGATGGCCCGTGAAAAGCGGGAGGATCGTATCCTCCTACCCGGTATCTCTCATCGATCTTTGCGGGCCTATCCATCCAGGCAGCTAATGGGAGATTTGAGGTCGGACGGGGCGGATACCTAAGGCAACGACCCAAAGGAAGCTGTTAGAATCCGCCTACACTCTCATTGCTGTCATCCGCGGCACTATGGCATTCACAGCGGGAATAAAGATCGATGCTTATGAGATTCTCAGCCTCCTGGGTGCGGGCGGCATGGGCGAGGTATACCGCGCTCGCGACTCGGTTTTGAAGCGGGATGTCGCCATCAAGGTCCTGCCATCCTTTGTTTCGCGGGACCCCGACCGGCTGCGCCGTTTTACCCAAGAGGCGCAGGCAGCCGCAGCACTCAATCATCCAAACATACTGGCTGTGCACGGGCTTGGTACTTTTGAAGGCTCGCCGTATCTCGTCTGCGAGCTGCTGGAAGGCGAAACACTTCGGGAACAACTGCGGCATGGCGCCATTCCCATCCGCAAGGCCACAGGCTACGCCGTGCAGATAGCTCATGCACTGGCAGCCGCCCATGAGAAAGGAATTGTGCATCGCGACCTGAAACCGGAGAATCTGTTTGTTACCAAAGACGGCCGGATCAAGATTCTGGATTTTGGCCTTGCCAAGCTGATGCAGTCGCCACCCGAGCAACATAACAGTGACGCGACGCAGGCTAGCGCCACGAACCCTGGTACGGTCATGGGCACCGTGGGCTACATGGCTCCAGAACAAGTGCGCGGAGAAGCTGCCGATCCTCGCGCCGATATCTTCGCCTTAGGCGCAGTCCTCTACGAAATGCTGACCGGCAAGCGGGCGTTCGCAAGATCGACATCCGCCGAGACGATGACTGCCGTTTTGCAGGACGACCCGCCCGCCATCTCGCAGGTTGTCAAGGCTGCTCCACCGGGCCTGCAGCGGGTGGTGCAACGCTGTCTGGAGAAAAGCCCCGAACAGCGCTTCCAGTCTTCTTCGGATCTTGCCTTTGCCCTCGATGCCCTGTCGGATTCAGGCAGCAGCCCGGCTGTTGCCATGGCCCAGAATTCTCGTCCGCGCTGGTTCTGGCTAGTGGCTGCGGGAGTTCTGACGGCCGTCGCAGCACTCGTGATTGCCTGGTGGCGCACCCCGCAACCGGTCCCGGTGGTGGAGTCGATCACCCAACTGACCGAAGATGGCCAGCTCAAGACCAATTTATTTACCGACGGATCGCGGATCTATTTCAACGAGGGACCGCAACGAGCCACTACGATTGCACAGGTCTCCGTCACCGGCGGCTCGGTCGCGCCCCTTGAAACCAAGCTTCCTAATCCCCTGCTTTTTGGCGCCACCAGAGACGGCTCCACGTTGCTGGTTGATTCAGCAACAGTGATCAGCTCACCCGGCGGTCTGTTTTTGCTTCCGCTCCCGGCGGGCGAACCCCGTCAACTCCGCTTATCCTGGGCGGGAGCGCTCGACTTGTTTCCCGATGGCCGCGTTGTTCTTACGAATGGAAACGATGTCTTCATCGCCGCCAAAGATGGCTCTGGCACGCGCAAGCTCGTTTCTTTTCCCGGGCGTGTGCGCGATGTCGAAGCTTCCCCGGATGGTGTGCGGGTGCTCATATTAAGGGCGCCCGAAGCCGACGGCACATTTGACATACTTGAAATCGCCGCCGACGGGACGGGTCTCAGGCATATCCGAAAAGGTGCACGAGGCGACTGCTGCTTTCGCTGGAGCGCGGACGCAAACCATGTTCTTTATATCTCCAAGAGCGGCAGCCGGGGCGATATCTGGGCATTCGCTACCAAGGGCGGACTGTTCCGCCCCTCAGATAAGCCCATGCGGCTCACCACTGGACCTCTTTCTTACTCAGAGGCCATTTCCAGCCACGACCCGAACCAAATCTTTGCCGTCGCCAACAAAGACCGGGCCGAGCTGGTTCGCTACGACCTCAAATCACGTGAGTTCGCGACGATCTTTCCGGGAGAGTCGGCCAGCGATCTGACCTACTCTGCCGACGGAGCATGGGCAGCCTACGCTTCCTACCCCGAACATTCGCTCTGGCGCAGACGCAGTGATGGGACCGACCGCATGCAACTGACCTACCCACCCATGGAAGTCTGGGAGCCACAGATCTCTCCCGACGGGACGAAGGTGGCGTTTGGCTCTTATGACTATGACGCCTTCGTTGTTGATGTGAGCGGAGGAGAGCCGCGGAAGATCGTTGAGCTGGCCCAGTTTCCGGTTTGGTCTCCGGACGGAAGATCGCTTGTCCTTGCGAAAATTTCCCCGGACCGCAAGTCTTTCAACTATGAAATCGTGGATGCGCTTTCAGGAACGAGAACGCCGATTCCCTCATCGACTGATAAGGTCGGCGCTGTGTGGATCGACAACAACCTAGTTCTTGCAAGCACCAGGGACTTGAGCAAGCTGGTCACTTTCAATCGTAAAGCCGGAAAGTGGACCGATTTTCTCACTGGCAGTTTCAGCAATTGGGTCGTCACCCATGACGGAAGGTATGTCGTTTTAGCGACTGCGGGGCCCGAGCCGCTTCTCCGGCGGCTTCGCGTAGCCGATCACCATCTGGAAACCCTGACTGCCTTAAAGGGCTTTACCCGGCTGGCAAATCTTTCCTGGACACAACTCCGCGTCTCGGCAGACGGTTCGCCCATCATTACTCGCGCTGCTGACAGCTCACAGATCTATGCATTGAATGTTAAGTGGCCTTAGAAGTTTGGCGGAGGAAAGTTGGGTGGTCAGTTTCAGCGTGGCGAAATAGCTGCTGCCAAACTGACAACCGCATTAGAAAAGATACCGTTGGATGAACAGCACCTCGGCATCAAAAAGGAAGTCGCGATTCTTCTTCTTTGCGTAGCCGTGCCCTTCGTCATTGGCCATCAGGAACCAGGTCGGTGTGCCCTGCGCATTGAGCTTGTCGAGAATCTGCCGCGATTCGGTCCATGGTACGCGCGGGTCGTTCTTGCCCACCACCGCGAATATGGGCATGTGCATCGCGTCCAGGTGATTCATGGGGGCAATCTTCTCGAGGTAGGCGCGCATAGCAGGATCGCGCTCGTCGCCGTACTCCGCGCGGCGCAGGTCGCGGCGATAGGCCTCGGTGTGCTCGAGGAAGGTGACGAGATTTGACATTCCGACGATCGGCAAGGCACAGCGGATCCGGTCACCATAGAAGGCGGCCGTGGCCCAGGTCATGTGTCCGCCATAGCTGCCGCCAAAGGCCATGATACGGCTTGCATCCAGCCCGGGCTGGGTAGCGATCCAGTCGAGCAGCGCGCCAATGTCCTTGTACGAGTCGTCGCGATGGAAGCCGTTGTCAAGCTTGAGAAAGCTCTTGCCATAGCCATCCGACCCTCGCACGTTGGGGAAGATCATGGCCACGCCCAGCTCACTCATCAAAAAATTCTGCTGGCCCAGGTAGCCCGGACGATATTGGTCCTCGGGTCCACCGTGGATGGCGATGACGACTGGCCGCTTGCCGGGGAACTTCCGCGCATCCGGCTGGTAGAGAAAGCCGCTGATTTCGTGGCCATCGAAGCTTTTCCAGGTCACCAGTTGCGGATCCACAAAGTTTGCCGCGTTCAGACCGCCGGTTTCGCTCTCCGTCCAGCGGTCTAACTTCCCGGTCACGATGTCAATGGAATAGGTGTCAACCGGCGACCGTGCAGCATCGACCGTGAAGCCAAGATCGCGTCCCTTGGGGTGGAATGTCAGCGATTGAATGACCCCCATTGGCGCGTTGCTCAGAGGCCTGTACTTCTCCGTCCTCACGTCCAGCACATAGAGCTTGCTGAGGCCGTTCTCGTTGGTTGAAAAGGCGATTGACTTGCCGTCTTCGCTGGCGTCCATGCCGTCCACATTCCAGGGGATGGAGGTGGTGAGAAACTTTGGCTTCATGGTCGCAAGATCAAAGCGCGCCAGCCGTTGAAACTCGCTGTCGCGATCGCACACAACATAGAGGTCCTTACCATCGTGGCTGAAACTTGCCGCGGAGTAGGCTACCGTCTCGCCGGAGCCCTTGGGCGTGAGCAGTTTCTTCTCGCCCGTAGTCGCATCCACCAGCCACAGGTACGTCTCGTTGATGGAGATGTACTGGATCACGATCAGTTGCTGATTGTCGGGCGACCATGCAATAGGCGTCCATCCTCCGCCTTCCACCTGGAGCAGCATGTGTGCCGATGCGGGGTTGGCCGCATCCATCGTCCAGATGTCGGTGTCCTTATTGTTGCGCTGCGTAGAGCTGTAGGCAATCCTTGTGCTGTGGTGTGCCAGCAGGTACGAATCATTGCGGCTCTTGCCGTCGGTGAGAAGCGTAACGGCTCCTTTAGGCACATCGTAGCGGTAGATCTGGTACCACTCTCCGCCGCCGGCGTCCTTTTGAAACAGGAACGAGTCGCCGGCCGGCAGCCAGGCAGCGCTCACAATTCGGTCCGGATAGAAAGTCAACTGTCTCCGCGCTCCGCCCGGCATTGCCACCGAATGCACTTGTACTGTGTCGGCGAAGCGGGTTCCGATCAGAATCTCCCGTCGGATCGGGTGCCATCCAAAAAGGGTTGCGCTTCGCGACTCGCCATAACGGGCCACTTCTTCGGCGAGCTTCACCGGAATGGGCGGTATGTTTTCGATCACCAGGTTGTCAGCGGGCTTTAGAACATCCGCCGGTTGCGAAACGGGCTGTTGTGCGGCGATCCGCAGTACCAGCGAAACACAGAGACTGGCGAAGAAAGCGCTCGTCTTCAAGCGAAACACCTCCACGGGGAATGCAGAGAGTCTATCCTGCGATTTCACTTCCCGGCGACACTTCGTTGGAGATTCCCTCAGACAAAAACCAACTCGGGCGCACAGAAATTCAGTCGAACTCCTGACCACAAAACTCCAAACTGAACGCGGGGTCTTCCTTAAGAATTGCACGGCGGTAGCGAAATGCCTTAGTGTGGTGAGTCGTCCATTTCCTCGCGGTGGCAGTTCCAGGAAGGCTGGAAACATGAAAATCAAGAGAAGAGATCTACTTACGGCGGGCGTCTCCATTGGTGTGGGAATGGCAGCCACGGGTGTCATGGCGCAAGAGGCTCCGGCCCGCGGTGGTCGCGGTGGACGGGGGGCCAGCGCATCGGTCAATAGCAATACTCAGCCCTCGTCGGTCGACTTGAACTACAAGCCACGCCGCATCAATAAGGCGATTGAGCTGTGGGAAGATGGTCAACCGATCTATTACGGCAACTCCGGCATGGGACCGGGCGTGGACAGCTATGCGCAGGGTATCAAGATGGCACGGACCTACATGGATGCCATCAACTGCGAGATGGAGCATGGGGCGCTTGACTTTGCGGGGTTGCGCGAGTTCATGCGCGGTCTTGTGGACGGCGGCCCGACGCGCAGTGGCCACCGTACGCCGGCCGTCTTTGTGGAGACGGGCATTATCGGTCTCGACCCGGCCTATATGCGAGCGAACACCTGGGTCCTGGAACAGCTGCTGGACTGCGGCGTCCATGGCATTCATATGTGCCACGCGCGCGATGCCGGGGCGATCCAGGTCGCGACCCAGATGGCGATGCGCTATCCGTTTGATTATCCGGGTGTACCTAAGCTGCCAATGCGGGGTCTTCGCGGCTCCAGTGCGAACTTTGCGGCCGGTATCTGGGGTGTCAACCACAATAAGTACCTGCACGTGGCCGATCTGTGGCCGCTCAATCCGAAAGGCGAGATGATCTTCGGGGTCAAGATCGAAGACACCTTTGCCGATGTTGATGTCGACAAGACACTCGCGTTGCCTGGCATCTCGATGGCGGAATGGGGGCCGGGCGACCATAGCTTTTGGCTCTACGGCCTTTCCATCTTTCCTGAAGACGGCTCACAGGTGGATGTAGGAACCCGGCCGGAGATGGTCAAGGTAAGGCAGGCCGTTCTGGATGCTTGCAAGAAGAACAAGGTCATGTTCCTCAACGCCGGCACTGCAGATCAGAACAGCCCGGATTATGTCGTCAAACAGATCCAGGACGGTGCGATGGTGCTCGAGGCGCCTGAGTCGGCGGCGATTGTCGGCCGCGAATACAGCAAGCGGAAAATGCCGGTTTGATCAGTCCTGAGAGGCGAATCCGAGGTTCGAGGTTGAAGGGACAGAGGTTGATAACTCTAGATTGGCGCAAATGCTCTTTCTCTAGTGCCAACTCCGTCGGTCCTGCTTCTCTTCGCGGACAAGACTCGCTTACGATAACCGCGTAATACCGGGGAAGGAGTCGAACCCTGAATCAAAGCTTAGAATTCGTTCGATGCCGTGCCTTTCCATGATCGAAAGATGGATTGCATCGCGAGCAGAGAGGCGTCGATACTCCAGAACAATTTGTTTTGCACGCTCGACTGTTTTGTTATCTACTGCCAGAACCTCATCGACGACGCCCAGCAGCGCATCGAAAGCTGGTTGGATTGCATCCCGGCGATCGATCGCCACGTAGCGGTGAAGTATTTCCTGCAGCACTTCCGCATCCGTCGTCAATCTTTGGCGATCTCTGATGAATTTTTCCAGCATTCGCTGGGCCTCGATTTTATGCGGATGAGATACGCCGACAAGGTACATCGGGATGTTAGAGTCAACGAAAATCACGAGCGCGTGCCCGATCCATAGCCTGCTTCGATTTCAGCAAGCATGTCTTGAACGTCTCCAGCGGGATATTCGTGCTCCACCGCGATCCGAATTGAGTCAAGCTTCTTGCCTGCACTGCCCAGCGGCTCCTGCCTGCGTGCGGACTCCAGCGCCTGGCGAACCCACTCCGCCAAAGACATATGCCGTGATCGCGCAACCCGCTGTATTTCCCTGTATTCAGGATCCTGGAGGATGACTTGCAACCGTTTAGCCATAGGGGGAGTGTATTTGACTCATGGTGATGAGTCAATCCTACTTTCGCCTCGGATGGAATTTGGTGGCCAGCTGACGGGACTGGTACTTCGAGATAAGGGGCGGACGGAACTACCCCAATGAAATCGGTCGTCGGTTCAACGGTTCTTCGTCCTAAGATAAAGCTCACCATGCGAGCACTAACGTCGGGGGTATTTCCGTCCCGTCCCTTCAATCCGTCCCAGTGGACTTCCCGTCCGGTCACCAAGCTTTGCGTCCTGCTTTCAGTTTTTAACATCTTCCTGTCCCGCCAACCTCCGGCGTCCCCACACCGACATCACCGTGGGTGACAGCCAACGGTACTCAGAACTTTCAAGCAGCCTTATATACTCACCCGCTTCGGATTCGGTCAGCAATCCAGCGGCGAGCAATTCGCTTTGCACCTGCTCAAATGTTATGCGCCAGAACCGGGCCGTCGGTGTTCCCCCGAGTTGCATAGGGACAAGACCCTCTGCCTTGACCTCCGTAAGGCCGGTAGCGATTACGTCGTAATACAAGTGTCTGCCAAGGGCCGTGTCATAACCTCTCGATTTGAGATGACTGAACAACGCATCCCATCCCTTCCTGGAGAGCTCGATTGCCTCCGCCGTCATGGATGGATCGGGAATCGCGGAAATATAGTCTGGCTCCTCAAGTAAGAGCCAACCCCCTGGCTTAAGTGCCGAAACCATCTTCCGAATAACCTGTTTCGGTTCTGAAAGAAATGTCAACAGCGCACGCGCATGCACAAGATCGAATGCATTCTCTGGGAGCGGATCGGTGAGAATGTTATGACGCTCCACTCTGAGATTGGGCATCGCAAGCGCTCCGAGGAGACGTGGTTCGAGGTCCATCGCCACCACCTGTCCACCCGGGCCTACCCGCCGGCAGAGCCAGCCAGCAATCGATCCACCTCCGGCAGCCAACTCTAAACACTTCCATCCTGCGTCAACTCCGACCTCGCACAGGTGCCGTATGCTCCATGGGTTAAACATTCCCTCTAGCTGCGCCAACCGGTCTTGAGCGGCTTTCCAAGTGTTATCCAGGACATATTCGTAATCGGTCATCAGGAGGCACCGTCGAGTGGCAGAAGGGTCGTCCACATCCTAATTGAAAGCAGCTTTTTGAGGAATAAGCTTTTCCCCCGAGATTCCAGGCTGCCTATGCCTCTGCTGGGAGTTTCGGGACCGGAGTGGACCCCTCTGTTGAGACAGCGAAAAAGAGGGACAGTTGCAGCGAACGGCAGTTCGGTCGGTGTTGCGTGTAGAAAATGTGCGAAGAAAGCGAAGTAAGCGAACTAAGTCCTGGGGTGACCCCCTGGGGTGACCCCCTAAGTTGAGACAGCTTTTACGTGCCTGGCCGCTGCCCTTTGGAACCCCGGGCAGACGGTGGACAGATAAATCGAGGATCGGGGGACGTTATCTTTGCAATAGCACTCG
Organism: Acidobacteriaceae bacterium; assembly: GCA_049522955.1. Classification (GTDB taxonomy): domain Bacteria; phylum Acidobacteriota; class Terriglobia; order Terriglobales; family Acidobacteriaceae; genus PALSA-350. The sequence continues at coordinate 9,610 of JBEKNJ010000056.1, read as the reverse complement.
TAACAAAGCCATGACCATCGGTGGCCAGATCCTCGCTTCGCATGGCCAGTACACCAGCCAGGCGACGCAAGTGACGATCAACATGCAGAAGGAATGGTGGGAGCACCAACAGAGGATGAGGGAGCTTTCGCTGAAAGTCACGGAAAGCATTAACCGGGTTAAGCCGTAGGATACCCTTTGACGGTGAACGTCTTGCCGTGTCCTCGTGGCCATTATGGACTTCAGCCTTGTAGTCAGGCCGAGGGATCTGCTACACCCGGTGACGGGACGTTTTCTCGTTCGTACCTAATCGCAGGTAAACGTTCCGTTTGTCCCGCATCTCCATATCTCCTTTTATCTCCTCCTTATCTCCTTGGCTTTGCATCCCCTACAATGTGCCGGTTTATCCCGGCGCTCTCTGTATCGCATCGTCCTGCAAACCATGACCAGGAGTTTTTGGCAGTTTTGCTGGGGTATCATAGCTGCCCACGCGAGATCCTGAATTGGCTCTAAGGGAATCCGGCTGCCTATGAAGAGACGTGGAATGCGAACTCAAATAGCCGTAGAGACGGCCCTGCCATTGCCGCTCTGGCCAGGATTTGCCCAACAATTCACGCACAAGAGCAGGCTGTTCCCACGGGACATCGTGATAGCCCTGATGCAGGTACACGCTATCGGGGTTTGTCTTAAATGCATGTGGGAAGAACGCGATTGTACCGTTCAAGATCTCACTCTCGGAAGAGATCCTGCGTGCTTCATTTTTGAGCTTTCCAGCCATCACGCCGGCCAGGTCGCCGTGTACGGATAGGTTCAGGTGACCGAGCTGCGTGGCGCGGGGGTTTAGCTCAAGCAGGTAGGCTGCCTCAGTGTCCTGTTCAAGAACAAAATCCAGGCCGTGAAACCCACTCAGTTGCAACTTTCGGGCGAGCAAACGAACAGCATTCTCAATCTCGTCGTGTTTGATCACCCGGACAACATTGGCTGCCCCTGTAGGCGCTTGTGAGATTAGCACCTCGACTGTGCTGGAAGCGAGAACCTCTCCGCGCCAACAGGCAAACATAGTGGTTGCTGGCCGGCCAGGGATAAATTGCTGGATCGTCATTTTCGAGGTCTCTCGTCTCCCCCAGGTCCAGAAAGCAAAGTAATGGCGATTGACCACATAACGCTTCCAGGCCCTCCAGGTCTTCATCGAATCTGGAGCGGCGTGAAAGGTTTGGATTGCTTCCGTACGAGAATGTACAACTGTTACCCCCTCCCCACCCCACGTTCCGTCCATCTTTAGAACTGCGGGCTTGTCAAATTTCCAATCCTTCAAATCCTCGGCGGAATTAAGGGCGCAAGTCAATGGCACACGGACACCAAGACTCTGGGCGACTCGCAATACCTCGGCCCGGTGTTGAATCAACGGGTATGCCGCGGCGGCGCCGATGGAAAGTTCAATCAACGGGCGCAGGTCGGTTTCGCTTGCGTGAAGGGCCTGCAATTGCCAGACTGCCACGTCATCGCAGGGCACGATGAGTGTAGGCTTTGCCGCGCGTATTGCAGCCCGAAGCAAGCGAATCGATGTGAGGCCTTGATAGTCGTAAATGGTATCTATTCCCCTGACAAAACGAAGGGGGTGGCCCTTGGGACACAGGGCGGTAACTTTACAGTGATGGCGAAGAAATGCCATCGCGAGGCGGGCGGAGGACGGCCACCATAGAGTCGCACAAATCAAAATTTTTGGCGGGGAGTCGTCTTCCAAGAGGGTCATCTTTAAGCGAATATAACTGGTGTTCAGTCGCACCCGCATGGGTCTGAGTCTGACCCTCAAAGCTTAGGTACCCACGAGACACAAACTGTAGTGCCACTTGTCTGCTAAAAAAGATAGACCAGCCAGGACCAAGGCCCTACGCTGCCATGTGGAGGCTGGAAAGAGTAATGACCCTAGATACTGTCATCGTTGGAGCGGGACCATATGGTCTCTCGATCGCCGCGCATCTGGCAAAGAGCGGCGTGGCCTTTCGAATATTTGGCTCCCCTATGCAAAGCTGGCGCAGCCACATGCCCAAAGGCATGCACCTGAAGTCCGAAGGGTTCGCCTCCGACCTCTATGATCCGGATTCCTGTTTCACTCTGCGGCATTATTGCGAAGAGATGGGGTTACCTTATGATGACATCGGTACTCCCGTTCCCCTTGAAGTCTTCGTTGCCTACGGACTCGAATTTCAGAAGCGCCTGGTGCCGATGCTGGAACAAACGGATGTTACTTCGGTAAGCCGTACGTCTGAAGGCTTCGAAGTCGAGACCGCCGACGGGCAGACTCTTCATGCTCGCAGTGTGATCCTGGCTACAGGCATTACACATTTCAGTTACCTGCCGCCAATTCTTGCAGATTTACCTGGCAGCCACGTGTCGCATAGCTCACAGCATCATGACCTGAGCAGCTTCCGCGGAAGGTCAGTCGTGGTCTTGGGCGCCGGCTCGTCGGCGATTGATGTTGCCGCAATCCTCAATGAAGAGGGTGCCCAGGTACAGTTAATTTCGAGGCGGCCAGAGATCGCTTTTCATACAAAGGCAAAAGAGCCCCGCCCACTCCAGCAAAGATTGAGATACCCCCGCTCTGGCCTTGGGATAGGATGGAGCTCGCGCTTAGCCACCGACGCTCCTCTGGCGTTTCATCTCATGCCTCAAAAGTTTCGCTTCCGTTTCGTCAGGCAGCATCTTGGTCCGTCTTCGGGATGGTTCGTGCGTGACAAGGTAGTTGGCAAATTTCCTTTGCACCTTAGTTGCAGAGTCCAGTCTGCAGCCATAGAAGATGGCAAGGTTCATCTTAAGATCGTCAAGAAAGATGGAAGCGCTGCTGAGTTGATTGTCGATCATGTCATCAGTGCAACGGGCTATCATACCTCGGTTGAACGGCTGGGATTTCTTGACGAAGCATTGCGCCGCCAAATCGATCAAGTGGAAGATACGCCGGTCCTCTCGCGCAACTTTGAAACGTCAGTGCCCGGCCTGTACATGGTCGGACTTGCGTCGTCTAATTCTTTTGGGCCGTTAGCGCGTTTTGCTTATGGAGCCAAATTTACTGCGAAACACATCTCGAAGCACGTTATTGCGAAATTCCGCGCTTCGGCTTCTTCGCAGCCGCGGAAACGAAGTGTTCTCTACGTTACAGACTGAGGCCCGGAGCGAACTGCGGACCGTTTCGGCGAACTGGCGACTGAATAGCGCTCGCTTTCACAAATCTCTCCTGAACCAGCGATCCCTGTGCTTGAAGGGTGCGATTTGTGGAGGAGCAAACACGCCGGTCAAGTTTTCAACGCGATTGTAGAGCCCGGCCCCCCCAGGGGGTTGAGCTATCCGTCCCCGAAACTTACCGTCCCCGAAACTTACGGGGTCAACGGGAATCTCCGTTTCCCGTTGACCATTACCTATCATGGATGTCCACAAAACCTTCGATCCAATGATGGCTCATCGAATGAACGAGAGTGCCTCTTGGAGATGCGGGACGTCTCACAAAGGGTAGGTTTCGAGACGGTTTGCGAATCCGTTGAAATCACGGCGTTGCTTTGACATTGGGGCTTAAGCTTTAGAATCACTTCCGTCTGTTTATACCGTCACTGGGTTTGTGCGTCACCGGGTTTTTGGCGAAGAGGTAAATACTGCGGTTTGATCGTCGGCTGCCGTACGATTTCTTAGTCCGACGGAACCTGGAATAATTCCGGCTCCGGGTCGATCTGCTGTATATTCGTCAATTCGATGGTGGTTGTGCCCGAGCACGCTAAGTGAAGAGATGCCGGGCCCGATGTGCGAGTGGTAGCTGAGACTTCTAAAGCGGTTTCTTCAGAGAGCCACCATTCCTTCGTAGTGGTGAGCTGCACACCATTACAGTGAAGACGAGACGGCCCCACATTGCGATAACCATGCACTTTTATCCCTTCCATTGCCTTCCCGCCGAGGCCCACCGTTTCACCGGATCGCGGCACGAGATCACTCGAGTGATGCGGCGGTAACGGCTTGAACGGATCAGGAAATACCGGCGGCCCGGAATCAGGATTTCGATGAGGAGCGGCCCACACCTTTGCCACTTTCTCGATGGCACAGCCGTCTGAAGAGGTAGGATCGTTCGCATCCTGCACGCACTCCTCGAAGGACGTCGTGGTGCCCGCAATCGGGTCACAAATCTCCATAATGAACGCCGTGCGACCGCCGCTATGAGTCGTGTAGCCCAACCCTTTCGCTGAAACCCGGCCGTCGTTGTCCCGAGCGATGGAATATACCCTTTTAAAATGGTGTCCCTCGCTCCCGTCAGGCAGGTCGTTCCATTGTTCCACCACGAGATCGGCGGTAAAAGGAAGGTTTGCCACCATGGGAACGTGTGACCCGGGCGGATACCCACACCCAGGTACTTCGGCGCCAGCCGTAAACGACGCCATAAGAACGATGCTCAGCAGAATCGGTTCCCGGATTGAAGATGAACGAATCATGTAGTTCCCTTCGTAACCAAGCCAGAGCAAGAGAATGGAAAGAAGGCTATACCCTGACGGCCAGAAAGAACATACCCCGATCCTCTCTCAAGATCTGGCGAGTTGTATCCGAGCCCTTCTAACTGGTGCTCTGAGTAACCGGGCCTTTGGCCGAACGGGACGATGGTGCCAATGCATTGAATCGCCTCCGCAGATTCAGATGAATCCGCGGAGGCCCCATTGAAATATATTTAGGTAGTTGAGTGAGTCGAGAGGATACCCGTGATTCGAACGAACATCCTGACCCTTCTCTGCACAGCTTTGGCCTCGACTGTCGCCGGTGCGCAGTCTGACGACCATACGCCCTTGCAAGTGCCCGCCAAATCTCTCCCCGTCCCAACGGACGTCAGCCCGGAAATGCAAAAGCTCATCGCGGCTCCGCTCAATCGGGATTGGGATCGCCTGTGGGAGACAGGCCAAGAGTGGCGAAAGGCCGCCGATGCGAGGGCAGCCAAAGCGGTCCAGGCTCTCCCCGCCCTGCGTCAGCGCCTCCAGGTCTCCGTCAAAGCAGACACCATGGATGGCGTGCGCGTCTTTATTGTGATGTCCGATGTCATTGCTCCCGAACACCAGGACAAGCTCCTCATTCACCTGCACGGCGGATGCTATGTCTTTAATCCGGGTGAGTCTGGAACATCGGAAGCCATCATGATGGCCGGCTTCGGTCACTTCAAGGTCATCTCCGTCGACTACCGCATGCCTCCCGAGGCCTACTTCCCCGGCGCGCTCGACGATGCCATGACTTTGTACAAAGCGGCCCTCAAGACTACCGATCCCAGGAACATCGCGGTCTTCGGGACCTCCGCGGGCGGTGCACTCACGCTTCAGATGATGCTCCGCGCCAAGCAGGAAGGCCTGCCCATGCCCGGTGCCATTGCGCCCGGCACACCCATGTCGGATGCGACCAAGACCGGCGACTCTTTCTACGCCAATGAAATGGTCGACAACGTTCTCGTCTCCCCCGACGGCTTTTGCCACGCCGCCACCGTGGTCTATGCGCACGGCCACGATCTGGCCGACCCGCTCATCTCCCCGGTCTACGGCGACATGCAGGGATTACCGCCTGCCATCCTCACCACCGGCACCCGCGACTTGCTGCTGAGCAACACCGTTCGCGTGCATCGCAAACTCCGCCAGGCGGGCGTCGATGCGCAACTGCAGGTCTTCGAAGGCCAATCGCACGCTCAATACCAGTTCAACGATCAGGCTCCGGAAACGAAAGAAGCCTTCAGCGAAATCAGCGCCTTCTTCGACAAACACCTCGGCGCGGCTGCCCGGTAGATCGGGGAATAAGGGAGACGAAGAGGAGGGGACGGACTGGCGAACTACCCCCAACGAAATCGGCCGTCGGTGCAACGGTTCTGCGTCCTAAGATAAGGCTCACTATGCGAGCACTACCGTCGGGGGGGTATTTCCGTCCCCTTAATCGTCCCATGAACAGAAACAACGGCGCAAATGGGGGTTGTTTCGTCCCACATCGTTTCTGACAACCAAACTGACGCGCTGAGTAAACATTTGACCCGATCGCGAGAGTGATGACCTTTCTCTTACTCAGCCCTTAGGGTCTGCACTGGCTCAATCGAAGCTGCACGACGCGCCGGAGTTACCCCTGCGATGAAGGTTGCTAACGTGAGTATGACAATGGCACCAGCCAGGACAGCCGGATCGAGGCTGGAAGCCTGATATAACAGCGTCTGCACATAGCGCGCGCACAGGATTGCAACCAGAATCCCAATGGCGATGCCGAGCCCTGCCTGTAGCAGCGCCGAGCGCAGCACCATGCTCACCACGCTGCCGCGCTTTGCTCCCAGCGCCATGCGGATGCCAATCTCCGAGGTTCGTCGAGCGACGGTGTAAGCCGTCACCCCGTATAGCCCAATCGACGCCAGCAACAGCGCCAGCCCACCAAACAACGTCATCAGCCGCGAAATCATCCGCTCCTGGGTGAACCGGCCAGCGATTTGCTGGTCGAAGGTCTGGAATTTCACTACCGTCAGGTTGGGATTTATGGTAACCAGCGTTTTGCGCGCAATGGCCTCCAGGTCGTTCATCGGCTGCGCTGTCTCGAGCACGATCGTTCCGGCATAAAGCTCGATGTCCTCATCGGTGGGCTGCTTGTCGGAAGCCTGCCTCTGTGTGATGGGCAAAAAGTACATCGCGTGGTTCTTCCATCGCACGTTGGTGTAAGTCGTGTCCTCCACCACGCCAACGATTTCAAAGTCTCCGGTGCCATTCGTTCCAGGGTCTCCGAAGTGCTGCCCAATCGGATTCTCGCCGGGGCTGAAGAACTTTTTTACAAACGCTTGATTCACCGTAGCCACAGAGGGGGCGGTATGTGTGTCCTGAACGCCGATTCCGCGCCCCATCACCACATGCGTCCCCACGGAGTCGAAGTACTCCGCATTGGCCTTTACGAACGAAGCGTTCAGATTCAAGTCCGGCTTACCTTGAATCTGAACGTTGTTACCCCAATTGTTGTCCTCCATTGGCGTATAGCTAGAGATACCAACCTTCACGACCCCCGGCACACCGTGGAAGCGATCTTCCATCGTCCGATACAGCGCTGCAACCTGCGAAGGCAGATATCCCGCAGCTTGCGGATTAATGTGGACGATATAGCGGTTCTTCGACTCCAGCTTCATGTCAAAATTTTGCAGGTTGCTGAGACTGCGGGCGAATAGCCCAGCCCCGATGAGCAGCACCAGAGAGAGCGCTGCCTGCAGCACAACAAGGCTGCGCTGCAACAGAGACGCACCGCCCGTCGTCGTCCTGGTGCCGCTGCGCAGCGCATCGGCGGGTTCGGCCTGCGCCGCAATCCACGCCGGTGCGACGCCAAAGAGCACACCGGTCACGATGGAGACAGCAAGCGCAAATGCCAGCACCTCCCACGATGGGTTCGCATGGATCGGGACGTTTTGCTCACCCGGAAACGCCAGGGCAAGCAACATCCGCGTTCCAAGGTAAGAGACAACCAGCGCGACTATCCCGCTGAGAAGAGCCAGTACCAGACTCTCGGTGAGCAACTGGGCGACTATCCTGCTGCGGGCCGCACCCAGCGCCGTGCGCACGCTCATCTCCGCCTTGCGGCCCATGCCACGCACGAGCAGCAGGTTGGCAATGTTTGCGCACGCTATCAGCAGCACCAGCCCGGAAATCCACAGCAACAGCTTCAGGTTGGAGCCATAATCCTGCTGCATCGACTGCACACCCCCGCCGCCATCGGTGAGAACCACATGAGCCCTGGCCAGCAACGGCTTGTCAGACACGGAGGAAAAGTCCTTGTGGGGCGCAAACAACTGCCGCAATTGTCCGCTTAGTTTCGCCTGCAAGGCGCCACGGTCAACGCCGGGCTTGATGCGTCCCACGATATAGAGCCACCTGGTTTCCGGAACGCCTGCATATTGCGCATTTTCCAGAGCAAGGATTTGGCTTATCGGCAGATAAAAATCAGGCGGCGAAGTCGCCAGCCGGTCTCCATAGAACCCCTGTGGTGCAATGCCAACCACCGTTACCGGCTTGGTATTCAGCCAGAAGGTGCTGCCCACTACCGAGGCCTCGCCGGCGTATTCGTTCATCCACGCCCGGTAGCTGATAACAGCGACCGGCGGCGCGCCCTTCCCATCGTCGGCATCGTTCAAGAGGCGTCCTGCCTGTGGCTGCAACCCAAAGGTATGGAAGTAGCTGCCGGAGACAAACTCGCCCATCGACGAATGTGCCAGGCTACCCGTTCCATTGCCAGCACCATCGCGCCGACTGGTGATTGGGTAGGCGTAAAAGCCCGCCTGCATCGCCGCCAGGTCTTCAAACTCAGGCGCATCTTTCTTGAAGTGCTGGTAGGTGTCGGTGGAGAAGAGGGCATAGTCTCCATCGTCACGCGCACCGTCTGTATCGCAGCACTGGTTCTGATCACCGATGCGCACCAAAGTTTTCGGATCGGCCACGGGGAGGTGGTTCAACAGCACGGCATTCACCAGCGTGAAGATCGCAGCGTTCGCCCCAATCCCCAGCGCCAGTGTAAGCACTGCTGTAGCAGTAAAGCCCGGCGTCTTCCGCAGTTGCCGCAGGGCAAAGCGCATGTCCTGGAGCAGCCGCTCCATACGCAACCATCCCCACCGCTCACGAGTCACGTCCGCCACCAGAGGCACATTGCCAAACTCTTTCATGGCTTCCCTGCGTGCCGTCGCCGGCGCTTCACCCCGCGCCACACGCTCGGCAACCGCCATACGCAGGTGAGTCTCAATCTCCTCCTGCAGATCGCTGTTGCGCCGCAGCACGTTCCGCAAGTATTGAAAGATGCTCATGCCTCGCCCCGATTCGCGCCCATAATACCTTCAATGGTCGCCACCATCCTGCCCCAGCGCTCATAGTCCGCCGCCAGCTGGCGCTTGCCCAGCGCCGTAATCCTGTAGAACTTCGCCCGCTGGTTGCTCTCGCTCTTCTTCCACTCCGCAGTCACCCACCCCTGCCGCTCCAGCCGATGCAGCGCCGGATACAGCGACCCCGTCTCCACCTGCAGCACCTCGCCCGAGCTCGCCCGGATCGCCTGGCTGATCCCATACCCATGCTGAGCACCCCACTGCAGCGTCTTCAGGACCAGCATGTCCAGGGTCCCCTGCAGCAGCTCAATCCTGTTCTGATAACCACTTTTTGCCATAGGCCGTAGACCCTCTACATCAAGAGGTAGACAGTCTACATCAATGCCAGACCGCTACGCAATTGTTCTGAGAAAGGCAGGACAGACGGAAGTGGCACTTGGGGAAACACAAGAAACGGTCATTGTTCCAACATTTATGCGTCAGACGGGACTGGTACTTTCAGAACTGTTCCGAAAAGTGCCATTCCCGTCTGGAAGCTGTGAAAACTTGCCGCCGGGATCAGATTGAAGGAACAGACGAAGCAATCACCACGAGAACGGCTTGAACTCTGGAGGGACAGACGGAGCGTACCCCATCGTGAAGACGTTGCGTAACCTAGCGTGCTTAATTCTTTGGGGTACCTTTCGGTCACGGTAGGGACAGCTATCGCTAGCTGCCCCCCGTACAGATCCGTGCGAGCGGTACTACCGCACACGGCTCCTACCTTGGATGGGTGGCGTCGAAGCGCACGTCAGGATAGGGATGCAG